>JBIKWK010000054.1:0-19491 GCA_044356375.1 Prochlorococcaceae cyanobacterium
ACCTACACAGATTATGAAGCAAACCTGAAAAATGGCCATATCTTTCTTCAGTAGTGACAAGCCCCGGTGGTGGGGGCTTGTCCAACACAGGATAGATCGTGGCTTCGCACGATCTATCCAAGCCGTTGTACTACTACCTACACAGATTATGAAGCAAACCTGAAAAATGGCCATATCTTTCTTCAGTAGTGACAAGCCCCGGTGGTGGGGGCTTGTCCAACACAGGATAGATCGTGGCTTCGCACGATCTATCCAAGCCGTTAGGCGTCTTACCCACACCCCGGAGAGAACTTCCTTATACTTGCCTAGAGAGACCTGAGCTCTGGATGCTAAAACAACTCAAACATACGATTCGGATCGTCAAGCGATTTGTAAGCCACTTGACAGGATTGCCCTTGGCCATGATCTACGCACCAAGACAGGTGCTGAAAGAAGACTCTAGCAGTCGCTGCGATGTTACACGCGTTAGAATTGACGATTGCTCGTATTCCCTTGCGCGTATTCGCCAAGGCCGGCTCTTTACGAATCGAGTTACAAATATCTCTGTCATTTCTGGAAATAAACTTGTTCCGACAGTCTCATGGCAGTGGCAGGATGGAAGAGTCCTTGCCGACGCCGATAACTTTCTTCTCCAAGGGAAACTCCCAATTCACCACATTCCAAAGCATTTCAATTGCGAAGTGGTGAGCCTGCTTACCGGCGGGGGAGGAAATTATAATTACTATCATTGGTTGTTTGACTGCCTGCCTCGGCTTTATATCGCTAAACCCTTTATCAACGTAAATGCGACCACAAAATATTTGATCCCAGAAGATACCCTTCCATTTCAGCGGGAGACGATGGAAGCGCTTGGAATTCCCGTCACATCTCGGATATCAAGCAAAGAATATAGACATCTTCGGGCAAACCTGCTGCTTGTGCTATCACATCCAAATCCCGATCCTACAGCAATCCCGGCTTGGATTATGAGGTTTCTTCGAGAGTCGTTTTTGGTGACATCTTCACTCGCTACTACTAAATCAGACTTCGTCTATATTAGTCGAGGCGATAGCGTGAATTCACGGAGGCTTTTAAACGAATCCCACTTCAGCAAAATCCTTGAATCCATTGGATTCGGCATCTATCACTTGTCTGAACTGACATTTCAGGATCAAGTTGTACTGTTTTCTGAAGCAAGAATGATTGTAGGTGTTCATGGTGCCGGCTTTGCAAATCTGGCTTTTGCTTCAAGAGGAACAGTGGTCTATGAGCTTTTTTCCGATCAATACAAGCCAAAGCTGTATGAAAGGCTATCGGCATTAGCCGACCTTGATTATCACGGAATTATCTGTGAAGATGAGGAAGTCGAGAAGCCGGCTCAACAGGCCAACTTAAGTATATCAGACGGGGATATAATGAAAATTCTCAGGCACGCCGAACAAATCGCTGCAGGTGACGCCTCAAGGCGCACCTGAGCTCATGCGTTACCTTTGGCATTGCAGTAGGCTCAACAGCCGGATAACAGTTTCTATAACATGCTACAAATCCTGTGCAGGATAGATCAAGTCAAAGTTCACCTCTTTCTCTTGGGCTTGATGTTTAACTGACGGCTCTAACATTTAACCAAAATGATTATCAATCCAGTATCCTCCGATATTGAAGCTTGACCTCAAATAGCTCGATTGCAGTCGATCAAGTTGTCTCGCGTGCTGGTCTGAACACTCAAGTCGCCCCCGCATCCTGATCATCGGCAAACGCGGCGGCATAGGCCGCCATCAGCTCGGGATCCGGCTCCTGCCCGAGCTGCCGCAGCGTCTCGAAATAGACACCCGCCAGGTTTTGGGCCAGGGGAAAGAAGCTATCACGGTTGATTTGCAACAAGGGCAGCAGTACGGCCAAGCCTTCTCGAAAGCTCTCCCTGGCGGCTGGGAGCTCTCCAGCTTGGCGCTGCACCGATCCATAGGCACCGAGGCTGTTGGCCAGCTTCGACAGGAACGCCGGGTTGCTCTGCGACAGCTCCCGCAGGCGATAGATCCCCGCTGCGCCCCCATCCACCGCGTGAGCCCAGAAATGGGTCCAGAGATAGGGCTGCTCCTCTGGCGGCCATAGGCCGTGCCGATGGGCGAGAGGGCCGTAGCCGCTAGCGCCCATTCCTGCACCGGAAACCCCTGGCCATAGGCCCAGACCAGGGCCGCCAACAGCTCCTGGGCCGCCTGGGGCAGCCGCTGCTGGCCGCGCATCAGAGCCGGTAGGGTCTCCAGCTCCTGATCCAGTGCCTCGGCCACGCTGCCTGCCAGCTGGCGCTGCCAGTTCGGCACGGCCGTGTCCTGAGGCTGTTGGCGCAGCCGCGCCGTGATTGGCGTCAGACCAGCGTCAGTCTCCAGACAGGCGTACTGGGGAAGCAGCTGGTGGGCAGAAGGCAGGCTGCGCGCGAAACGGGTGAGCTCTAAGCGCAGCGGCCCGACCGTTTTCTCTACCCCATTCACCAGCTGCTGCAGGGCTGCAACCGCACCCCGGTGGGGCGTACCAATGGTGATCAGTTTGCAGGTGTGGGCCGCGCCGCCCTCTTGCTCCAGATACCAACGGGCCACCAGGCCACCCATCGAATGGCAGATGAAAATCAGCCGCGCATCGCGGTTGGCATTGTCGAGGGCACGCCAGCGTTCTAGGGCCGGTTCCACTACCTGCTTAAGGCGGCGGGCGTTGTAGCGACAGCTCAGACGCCAGTCGTAGGCAAACGGCAGCAAATTGCCGGGCGTAGCAAAATCCTTGGGATCGGCCAGCACCAGCTTGAACCGCTGCATGAGCCAGGCCAGCAGGCGGTCGTAGCCGATGTTGGCGCTCAAGATGCCCGGCAGAACGTGCAGATCGGGCATCAACGCCAACGCTTCCACCCCATCGCCAGGATGGTCATCGCCCAGGTCAACGGGGAGAGTGAGGCACTGAATACTGGCGCCGAAGCTCCGGATCGCCTTCCACACAGCACCAGCTGAGGGTGCCCAAATCTCTTGGCCATCACGAATAAGGGTACTGCCCAAAATGCCTGGCAGCACCACTATCACATCACGCAGCTCAAGACGCTCAACTTCTCCAGACAAAAGGGCTTGGCAACATTAACAAGACCATTCCTAGCGCCTTCGGGCCGATTTGTCCACGGCTGCAATGACGAACGAAGCCAATAAGGAATTACTGGGCAGAACCGATGGGAGAACTGCTATCAATTATTGCTATGCGCTGAGCCGAGGCCGCTATGACATCACCAGTCTCGCCAACTCTTTGTAACATAATGAACACTGTTATGGGCGGATCCGTTTAAAGTTCTATAAGCCGGCACATGCATCATGCAACAAACACTCACCCCAGAAGAGTTTCTCGCCGTAGTCGACAAGACTCCGTTGGTTTCGATGGATTTGGTTGTGCGCGACCAGCAGCGCCGTGTTCTTCTCGGCATTCGAGTTAATGAACCGGCGCGCGGATTCTGGTTTGTACCTGGTGGCCGCATCATGAAGGGCGAGACATTGGATGAAGCGTTCTCGCGCATTTCGGTAAAAGAACTAGGCGTGCACAGCTCACTCGCAAACGCAAGACTTCTTGGTGCGTTTACCCATCAATACGACACGAATTTTGCTGGCATTCCAGAGATAGGCACGCACTACGTGGTCTTGGCCTATGAGCTAGAGCTAGAGCTAGCGCTTGATTTCGATCAAATTCCTCAACTGGAGCACTCGAACTACAGGTGGTGGACCTCTTCTGAAGCGACTAGTTCAGAGGATGTACATCCAAATAATCTGCCCTACTTTCTGCTTGCAGAAGGCGCATAACTACCTCTTGTTCACTACCGTCTTTTCAAAAGACGCACGCTGGTACGACCAGCTAGTCGCGGCGGTCCTCTCCTTTCCGACAGCACTCGCCTCTATCCAACTGCTCGCTAAGCACAGGACCAGCGAGAAGCAGACTGCTATTCGAGCAGCACAGCTGGAGGTCAAGCAGACGCCGATTATCCAGTGGCCGGAGCCGACTGAGCGCAAGGCGCCGGAGAAACACCAGAGAAGCTTCGCCAAGCCAATGAGACACGATGGGAGGCGATCAATCCCAAGGCGAAAAGTAGGCATTTTTGCGATTATCCAGGGCTCGCCTGGCCGCAGCTGCTGCCCAGCCTGTTTTGCAATACTTTACAGTGATCAATATCGCAACAGAGTGTGACCGTGGCTACCGCATGGCAGGATTTCTCAATTAACATGTAGCGGCTTTAGGCAACGATAATAACGAAAATCGCTCATCCCTGTCTCTGCAACACCTTCTGCAACGCCAAAACTCTAGAGCCCACTCTGCAATTAACGAACTTCCGATGCCTCGCTCCTTTACTCTTTCCCGCCGTCTAGTCATTCGTGGGATGTTGGCGGCAAGCACCCTCAGCCTCGTCAAGTTAACGACGGGTTGCTCCTCCACCAATCAGCAGGGTTCGGGGGGCAAGGATGGCAAGAATTTGACCGTGGGCTTCATCTATGTGGGCCCAAAGGATGACTATGGCTATAACCAAGCCCATGCAGAAGGGGCTGCGGCGATTGCAAAAATGGCCGTTGTCAAGGTGGTGGAGGAAGCCAACGTTCCTGAAACCACGGCGGTGGCGGAAACCATGCGCAACATGATTGAAATGGATGGCGCAACGCTGCTCTTTCCCACCTCCTTTGGTTATTTTGATCCCCACATCATTAAGTTGGCTAAGGAGTATCCCAATGTGCAGTTCCTGCACTGCGGCGGTCTTTACCAGGCCAACCATCCCAAGAATGCGGGCAGCTACTTTGGCTATATAGATGAGGCCCAATATGTGGCGGGTATTGTGGCTGCCCACACCAGCAAGACTGGAAAACTCGGCTTCATAGCCGCCAAGCCAATTCCTCAGGTATTGCGCAATATCAATAGCTTTACCCTAGGGGCCCGCAGCATTCGGCCTGATGCCACCACTCAAGTTGTGTTTACCGGTAACTGGGCCGAGCCGGTCAAGGAGGCAGAGGCGGCCAACAGTTTGGCAGATCAGGGCATTGAAGTACTCACCTGCCATGTGGATAGTCCGAAAATTATTATGGAAACGGCTGAGAAGCGGGGGATTTATTGCAGTGGCTACCACACAAATCAGGCAGCCCTGGCCCCCAAGAGCTACCTAACTGGGGCCGAGTGGGACTGGCCGACGGTATATGAAAACTACGTGAAGGAGGTGCAGGCGGGTAAAACACTGGCCAGCGGAAGCATTCCGCACCTCTATCGCGGGGGGTTAGCCGACGGATTCATTAAGGTTTCAGCCTACGGACCAGCGGTGAGCGCGGCCGCCAAAAAGGATGCCGATGCGGCGCAGGAAAAGCTCCGCAAGGGAGAACTGGTGATCTACTCCGGCGAGCTTAAGGATAATCAAGGCAAAGTGATTATACCCCAGGGCCAGGCACTAAAGCAACGGGATATTGCCCTGGAAAAAATGGACTGGCTGGTGGATGGAGTGAAGGGCAGCACCAAGAGTTAAGTGATGAATCAGAGGCTATCTAGAGACACTGCCGCCCGCTTGGAGCAAATTCTATTGCCCCTTGGGGCGATCGCCTTTGCGCTGGTGCTGTTTGGACTGTTTTGTGCCCTGCAGGGCATAAATCCATTGGAAGTTTATGGTTCTATTTACAAGGCGGGCTTTGGGCGCTGGGCCAGCCTTCAAAACTCATTGCTGAGAGCAGCACCGCTGATGCTCTGCAGCCTATGCACAATCCTGCCCGCCCAAGTTGGCCTGATTGTAATTGGCAACGAGGGGGCATTAATTGTGGGGGCCCTGAGCGCCACCATCATCGGCTTGTCCCTTAATGGCATTTCGGCCGGTGGAGCCCAATTCGGCATGGCCCTAGCCGGAATGGTGGGCGGAGGGATCTGGATTGGGCTACTAGGGCTAATGAAAACCAAACGAGGTGTCAACGAAACCATCGCTGGGTTATTGCTCAACTACGTGGCGATCGCCCTGCTTAACTTCCTGGTGGAAGGACCGCTGCGCGATCCTGCCTCGCTGAATCATCCGGCATCCTATCCGATTATTGATAGTCACCTGCTCGCTGACCTTCCCGGAATGCGGGTTCATGGGGGCATTATTTATGGCCTGATCGCCTGCCTAATCTCAGCCTGGTTTATTTACCGCACTCCCATGGGTTTTTCAGCCCGGATTACTGGCGGTAATTTGCGGGCGGCCCAGATTGTGGGCCTGCCGGTCGATCGCTTGCTACTGGTCTTCTGTCTGCTGGGTGGAGCGGCAGCCGGCCTTGCCGGCATGCTGGAGGTGGCAGCGGTGCATGGTCGCGCCAACGATGCTCTGATTGCGGGCTATGGCTATGGCGGTGTATTGGTTGCCTTTGTGGCCCGTCAAAATCCCCTTGGAGCAATTGTAGTTTCTGTTTTGTTGGGCGGCATTCTTGCCAGTGGTGGCATATTACAGCGGGCGCATCAACTGCCCGATGCCACGGTACTCATTTTTCAAGGCCTTGTCTTCCTCTGCGTACTTTGGAGCGATAGCTTCTACGGTCGCCTGCAGCCGCTCTTACAGCAGCTGATCCAGGGCCGTGGATCGCCGGCCGTTCCAACTCAACTCTCAGCCCAAGGAGATTGACACCGTGATCAAGGCAATTATAGCCCAAAAACCTACAGCCAAAAAACATGCGACCAAAGCACTTGCAGTCAGAACACTTACAGCCAGAACACTTGCAACTGAAAACTTGTGACTGAAGCAACTGCGGCAGAAGCAATTGGTTGGCTGGGCGTACCTACCGCCATTTTGGCGGGTATCTTTCGCGGCAGTGTCCCCTTCCTGTTCGTCAGCCTGGGCGAATGCCTAACTGAAAAAAGCGGCAAAATCAACCTGGGCCTTGAAGGCAGCATGTTGCTCGGTGCGGTGGCCGCCTATGCCATTTCCTACCAAAGCGGATCCGCGGCCCTCGGCGTGATCGCCGCCGCTGCCGTTGGCATGCTGGCGGGAAGTCTGCACGCGGTACTGGTATTGCAGCCTCGGGTCAATGACATCGCCGTTGGCATTGCCATGATCATCTTTGGCAGCGGCGTGGCCTTCTTCCTTGGCAAGCCCTACATCCAGCCAAAAGCAGCGCAATTACCCGCGATTGATTTTGCCGCCTGGAGCAATAGCCCTCAACTCAAAGCGGCCCTGGCCCTATCGCCCCTACTGCTGCTGGGCGTTGCCCTAGCCTTTGCCATGAACTGGTTCTTTCAGGCCACTGCCTGGGGCCTGCTGATTCGAGCGGTGGGCGACAACCCAGAAGGCACCCGAGCCCTGGGTATTCCCTTGCGCACGATACGCTTTTGGTGCATTGTTTGTGGCAGCGGCCTGGCGGCCATCGGTGGAGCCAATCTCTCCCTCTTCTATCCAGGCAGTTGGACAGAGCGGATTTCCAGCGGCCAGGGATTGGTGGCCGTCGCGCTGGTCATCTTCGCTCGCTGGCAGCCCCTCAACTGCCTATTCGCCTCACTGTTATTTGGCGGAGCCCAGGCCATTGGCCCTGCCATGCAGGCGGTTGGCGTTAGTTCATTCTATTATTTATTCAATGCTGCTCCCTACATCCTCACCCTGGTAATTATGGTATTTACCTGCTCACCAACACGAACCCTGGGTGGTATGCCCGGTGCCCTGGGCCAAGCGGCGCAGGTGGAGCCATGAGCCAGTCAAATTTGATTCCTCTGGCGGTGAATGGCACCCTGATGCGGGGCCTTGAGCTCAACCAAAACCTGCTGGCCATCGGTGCCCAATTCGATCGAGAAGCCTGCACCGCTCCCTGTTACCGCATCTGGAGCATCGATGATCGTCATCCCGCCATGCAGCGAGTTACCAGCGACGGCAGCTCCATTGCCCTGGAGATTTGGCTTGTGCCGAGCGTTGGTTTAGCCAGCTTGCTACTGGGAGAACCTGAGGGCTTGGCGATCGGACGCATTGTCCTGGCGGATGGCACCACCCTGCTGGGGGTTTTGGGAGAGGCGATTCTCTGTGACGGACAACGGGAAATCACCGCCTACGGCGGTTGGCGAAGCTACCAGGCAGCCATAGCTAAAACGCCAAAAATCATGGCAGATCCCATAGACCAAAGCTAGGCCGCCAAGGGCAAACCCTAAGAAGTGCAAGCCCATAAAGCATTGCCGATGAATACGCCAATCAAATCATTGCTGCTTAAATTGCAGAAAAACTACCGAGTAAGACTATCGAGTAAAACCATCGAGCAAAACTAACGAGTAAAACAATCCGCCGGAAACCGTTGATTAAAACCATCCAGTAAAATCATCATTAAAGCCATCAGCTAAAGCCATCGGTTAAATACATCTAGCAAAACCACCAGCTAAAGCCATCTAGCAAAACCATCAGCCAAACCATCAGTGAAATCAATGAACCACTACATCCAAGCCAAGCCCTACGCCTATCCCTATAACGGCGATCTACGCCCCCAGAACACCGCCCTAATCCTGATCGATATGCAAATCGATTTTTGTGGTTTAGGCGGCTACGTCGATCGGATGGGCTACGACCTATCTCTCACCCGTGCTCCGATTGAGCCCCTGCAGCGGGTGCTGGAGGCGGCGCGCTCGAAGGGGTTTCACATCCTGCATACCCGGGAGGGCCATCGTGCGGATCTTTCCGATCTGCCCGCCAATAAGCGCTGGCGATCGCGCCAGATCGGGGCTGGGATTGGTGATCCCGGTCCCTGTGGACGCATTCTGGTGCGGGGCGAAGCCGGCTGGCAGATCATCCCGGAGCTGGCTCCTCTAGCAAAAGAACCAATTATCGACAAGCCGGGCAAAGGAGCTTTCTATGCCACGGATCTAGACCTGTTACTACGTAATCTAGGAGTCCAAAATCTGATCCTCACCGGTATTACCACCGATGTCTGTGTGCACACAACGATGCGAGAGGCCAACGATCGAGGCTATGAATGTCTGGTGCTCTCCGACTGCACCGGCGCCACTGACTACAGCAATTATCTCGCGGCCCTGACCATGATCCAGATGCAGGGAGGGGTATTCGGTGCCGTGGCTGACTCGGCTGCTTTCCTCAAGGCCCTGGAAGCACTTTAACCTCATTCTATTGCCTCAGATATGACATCACCATGAGTGCAATCCAGCCGACTGCCGTCGCCGCTTGCCCTAGTGCGCCCCCCAGGCTCAGGGTGCAGAACCTCAGCAAAAGTTTCGGTGATTTCCAGGCGATTGATGATGTCAGTCTCAGCCTGGAACCGGGGACTTTTCATGCTCTGCTGGGGGAAAACGGAGCGGGTAAGTCAACCCTGGTCAAGTGCATCATGGGTTTTTATCAGCCCAGTGCGGGGGAGATATATATCGATGAACAGCCCCAGGCAATCCAGTCGCCCCGCGATGCCCAGCGCCTCGGCCTGGGCATGGTCTACCAGCACTTCACGGCGATCCCCGCCCTAAGTGTGGCTGAAAACCTGGTGTTGTCTCGAGCCCAATTACCGAGAGTAATCAACTGGCGAGTGGAACGCCACCGGCTGCGGGAATTTTTAGATAGCGCTCCCTTCCAGCTAAACCTGGATGCGCAAGTTAGTGAGCTGGCCGCGGGTCAGAAGCAAAAGTTGGAGATATTACGACAGTTATATCTAGGTTGCCGCATCCTTATCCTCGACGAGCCCACCTCCGTCTTAACGCCCACAGAAGCAGACGAGGTGCTGGGCCAATTGCAGGCGGCCGTCCGGGCAAGTCGCCTCAGCGTGCTGATGATTACCCACAAATTTCGCGAAGTAACCGCCTATGCCGAACGGGTTTCAGTATTGCGGCGGGGGAAACTGGTGGCGGATGAGGCCGTTTCAGCCATCAGTATTGATACCTTGGCCGAGCAAATGCTGGGCCACAAACCCGAGAGCCAGGCTTGGGAACGTCAGCCGACCATCGATCCTGCGGTGGTGCTAGAGATTCGGGGATTACAGGCAGAACGGGATAGTGGCTTACCTGCCGTGATCGATTTTGATCTAACCGTCCGCCAGGGGGAAATTGTCGGTATTGCCGGGGTATCGGGCAATGGCCAGCGGGAATTGGTGGAGGTAATGGCCGGCCAACGCCAGGCCAGTCAGGGCAGCATTCGGGTGGCTAATCGCCCCTACCGCGCCAGCCGAGAACAGATGCGCCGGCTACACGTATCGATCCTGCCGGAGGAGCCCTTACGCAACGCCAGTGTGGGCAATCTGTCGATTGCTGAGAATCTCGCCCTGCGCAGTTTTGAGCGATCACCCTTCAGCATCGGACCATGGTGGCTAAGGCCTAGAGCCCTACGCCGTCACGCCCAGAGCCTGATCGAGCGTTTCAATATTCGCCCGCCCCAACCCACGGCAATTCTCTCCACCCTATCCGGCGGCAATATCCAGCGAGCGGTTTTAGCGCGGGAGCTCTCGCCCCCTCGGGTCGATCTGCTGATTGCGGCCAATCCCTGCTTTGGCCTGGATTTTGATGCCACCCACTTCATCCATGGCCAACTGCTCTCGGCCCGCAACCGGGGTACAGCGGTGCTGCTGATTAGCGAAGATCTCGACGAACTGATCACCCTGAGCGATCGCCTGCTGGTAATTAGCGAGGGGCGTATAGTCTACGAAACAACCCCAGCCGCAGCCGATCTGCTAGTGCTCGGCAGATATATGGCCGGCCATGGAACCCCAGAACCCCTTAACTCATGATTGCAAAACAGGCAATGGAACTAGCGAACCTAACCAGCATCGAGAGCTGGCAAGATCAGCTCGATTGGAAGCCCTTCCATCCGGGCATAGAGATCTACAGGCTCTACGAACCGCAACAAGACGGCAGCCAGGCCGCCCTGCTGAGGTATTTACCCGGGGCATCTGTTCCACTGCATGAGCATCCGGGCTTTGAGCATATCCTCGTACTTAGCGGTGAGCAGAGCGACGAAAATGGCACCTATGCCGCTGGCGCATTAGTGATCAATCCTCCCGGCAGTCGTCACAGCGTTATCAGCAAAACAGGTTGCATCGTTTTGCTGATTTGGGAGAAACCAGTTATCCGTTGCTGAATTCTCATTTTAGTCAGCTCGAAAAATCACAAATCCCCCTGGCCTGAAATCCCCCTGGTAACTCCTGCTTTGAGCCCCTTTCACCATGCTTAGCATTCCTGCCCGCCCCTACGCATACACGCTCCCCAGCCTGGCGCAAACCGCCCTAATCGTGATCGATATGCAACGGGATTTCCTTGAACCGGGAGGATTTGGGGCGATGCTGGGCAATCCTGTTGAGCGGCTCCAGCAGATAGTGCCGATAATAAAACTGCTGCTGGAAACCTGTCGCCAGATGGGCATCACCATTATTCACACCCAGGAGGGACATCGGAGCGATCTGAGTGACTGTCCTGCGGCCAAGCGTCAGCGGGGCCAGCTGCCGCAACGCATTGGCGATCTCGGCCCCATGGGTCGAATTTTAGTGTTGGGAGAAGCGGGCAATGCCATCATTGAGCCGCTACAGCCCCAGCCCGGTGAGATCGTGATTACAAAGCCGGGCAAGGGGGCATTTTACCAAACCTCATTGCAGGACAGCTTGCAACAGCGCGGCATTTCTCATTTGTTATTCACAGGCGTCACCACAGAGGTTTGCGTTCAAAGCACGATGCGCGAGGCCAACGATAGAGGTTATGAATGCCTGCTAATTGAGGATGCAACCGAGAGTTATTTCCCGGAATTCAAGACAGCCACACTGGAGATGATTGTAGCCCAGGGTGGCATCGTGGGCTGGGTCACTGAATCTGCAAACTTGCTCCCTGCCTTGCTATCTGCCTTGCGCTATTACCAGGCTGCAGTCCAGCCAGAGGCCGATCACTAACACCCGGCGGTGCCCGTCGCGGGCCTGGGCCAGCCGGCAGCTAAGTAGCTCTCTAAGCGTTCAGGGGTTTTGCAAGGCCCCCATACCAGCAATGTTGTCCGCCGCTCAGGTGAACCGTGGCGGCCAGCTTGAAACCCCCACCCACATCAGCTTGAATCCCGGTTGCCTCTCAGGCTGATCGCCAGAGGTGCGCGGCCCAACGAAGCTATGCCGTGGTGGGGTGCCGGGGGAGTTACACCTCGCCAGGGGAAGCCAACCGAGCTGAGTTGCCGAGCCCAGTGGCTGGGTTCAGTGGCTGTGTTCAGTGGCCTTGCACCTGAGCCCCATAGCTGGCGGCATCCAGCAGCCCGTCCAGCTCGGTCGGATCGCTGGGGGCGATCACCAGTAGCCAGCCATCGCCATAGGGGTCGTTCTGGAGGATCTCTGGGCTGTCCAACAGGATCTCGTTGCACGCCGTCACCACTCCAGTCACTGGGGCGATCAGGTCTTCCACCGCCTTCACCGATTCGACGCTGCCAAAGCTCTCGCCCTTGGTGAGCGCAGTGCCCACGGCTGGCAACTCCACGAACACGATGTCGCCGAGTTGATCGATCGCAAAGGCGCTCAGGCCCAGCTGCCAACGATCGCTGGAGCTCCCACTCCCACCATCGCTCGAGCCCCCAGGGGCGGCCCGCAGGTATTCGTGGCTGTCGGCATAGCGGCAATCGTCGGGGAAGCGGAAAGCCATCGGGCCAGTGGTCAGCGGAAATTGTGCTCTGTAGTCTGTCCTCCGAACGAGCCCTTATCCAGCCCCGCCTGGGCCAGGGCCACCAGGGCCCGCCGCAGGGCAATTTGGCCATGGGCCCGGTGGGTGCCTCCTTGGGCATAGAGCACATAGGGTTCGCGCAGGGGACCATCGGCGGAGAACTCGCTGGTGCTGCCATCGATGAAGGTGCCACCGGCCATCACCAGCTCGCTGGCATAGCCCGGCATCGGCGCCGGCACTGGATCGAGATAGGAGCCCACCGGGGAAGCGGCTTGGAAGGCGCGGCAGACGGCGATTAGCGCCTCCTTTGAACCCAGTTTCACCGCCTGGATCAGATCGCTGCGGGGGGCTCCGGCGCTGGGATGCACCGGGAAGCCCAGATCGGCGAAAACAGCGGCCACCAACTCCGCACATATCAGCGCTTCCGCCACCATCTGGGGAGCGAGAAAAAGTCCCTGGAAAAGCAGGCGGTTTAAATCGAAGCTGGTGCCCCCATCCCGGCCAATTCCCGGGGCGGTGAGGCGGCAACAGGCCCGCTCCACCAACTCGGCCCGGCCGGCCACATAGCCGCCGGTGGTGGCCAGCGTGCCGCCCAGATTCTTGATCAGAGAGCCCGCGATCAGATCGACGCCCACGGCTGGGGGCTCCAGCTCCTCCACCAGTTCGCCATAGCAGTTGTCCACGAACACCAGACAGCCAGGCTGGATCGCTTTCACCCGCTCCACCAGGGCACCGATCTCCGCCACCGGCAGCGATGGCCGCCAGCTGTAGCCACAGCTCCGCTGGATCAGCACCATGCGGGTCGGCAGGGCCAGGGCATCGTCGAGCCGCTCCACGTCCACCTGCCCCGCGGCATTCAGCGCCAGCTCGTCGTAGCGGATGCCGAATTCCACCAATGAGCCCTGGCCCTGGCCGCGGATGCCGATTACCTCCTCGAGGGTGTCGTAGGGGCGGCCGGTGAGGGCCAGCAGGCGATCCCCCGGTCGCAGTACGCCAAACAGGGCGGCGGCAATGGCATGGGTGCCGCTCACAAATTGCAACCGCACGGCAGCCGCCTCCGCCTGCAGCACCCGGGCGACCACCCGGTCGAGCACCTCGCGACCCAGATCGCCGTGGCCGTAGCCACTCACTGAGGCGAAGTGGTGCACCCCCAGCCGCTCGGCCGCGAAGGCATCGAGCACCCGCTGCAGCCGTGGGGCAACGGCCTCGGTATGGCGCTCCGCCAGGGGGGCGATGCGGGCCGCGGCTGCCGCCAACCGTTCTGCCGCCCAGGCTGATTCCACCGCCCGGGCGGAGGGGTCGGCGGAGTGGCTCATGGGTTGGCGCCTAAATTCCCCTTCTACCGGAGAGCACCTTGGGTCACAGCTCACTTCCGCCAGCGGTGTCGTCGGCCAACATCCTGCGGGTGCAACGCCCAGACCAACCTGGGGCGCCTGAAGACAGTTTTGTTCAAGACGGCATCCCTGAAGACTTTGTTGAAGACGGTTTCCCTGAGGACAACTCTTCTGATGGCGACGCTTCAGACACCCTTGTTCCCAACAGCCCCAGCGCCCGGCAGCAGGTCCGCATGCGTCAGGCGGTAGCCCTGAGGCGAGAGCCCCTGCCCCCGAAGCAGCGCCGATACAAGTTCGGCACCACCAGCTTCATGCTGATCATGCACGTGGGTGCCGTATTCGCCCTTCTGCCGCGTTTTTGGAGCTGGCAGGCACTGGTGGCCCTGGCGATTCTTTACTGGGTCACCGTGCTCGGCGTCACCTTGGGGCTGCATCGCATGCTGGCCCATCGCAGCTTTGTGGCGCCCCGGTGGCTGGAGCGGTTCCTGGTGCTGATGGGGGCCCTGGCCTGCCAGAGCGGTCCGATCGAGTGGGTGGGGCTGCACCGCCACCACCACCGCTTTTCCGATCAGCCCAACGATCACCACGACGCCGCCCGCGGCCTGTGGTGGGCCCACAGTGCCTGGATGCTGCACGAGATCCCAGCGCTGGCCCACGTGCCGCGGCTCACCGGCGACCTGCAGCGCGATCCCTTTTATCGCTGGCTGGATCGCTGGTTCCTGCTGCTGCAATGGCCCCTGGGCGCTGGTCTGTATGTCTATGGCCAGTGGGCTGGGGTGCATGGCGGTGGCCTGGGGCTGGTGCTGTGGGCCATCCCCCTGCGCCTGGTGGTCGTGTATCACGTCACCTGGCTGGTGAACTCGGCCACCCACGCCTGGGGCTACCGCAACTTCGACAGCCCCGACCTCTCCCGCAACTGTTGGTGGGTGGCGATCCTCAGTTTTGGCGAGGGTTGGCATAACAACCACCACGCCTATCCCTCCAGCGCCCGGCACGGGCTGCGCTGGTTTGAGCTGGACATCACCTGGCAGCATGTGCGGCTGCTGAAGGCCATGGGCTGGGCGCGGCGGGTGCGCGAGGCCCGCTACCCGGCCTGAAGCCGGCCCCAAGCCCCCTGGAGAATCCGGGGCCTGGGCAGGGGGCGAGATAATTAACTTTTTATTATCTCGTTTTTGAGCGTAGGCATATTTTAATCCAATTGCCACTTTGCAATGCCTCCCTTGCAGTTGTTTCCGGGAGCTCTTTGCGAATAGAAATCTCTCGAACTCCCTGCAAATAACAATCCCCAGGGGCTGTTGGTTGCAGGAAAAAATTTCAGAGAAATTCCCTTTGTAAATTATAGATCGGCGGATTTTGAATCGGGAGATTGCTGGGCTTAATTTGGTTTGAATGTTTAGCGGCGCAGCAATTCCAGCAGACCATTTGCATCTAGGGCTTTGCCCTCGCCTATCCCCAGGGCTCTGGCGGTGGCTACTAGATCGGGGAGCTCCGCCTCCAGCTCGGTGGCGGAGTAGTCGCGCAGGCCGGCCATCACCTCGGCAAAGCGCTCCTGCAGCTGGTGCCGCCGGGCCGGGTAGGCCGCCAGCAGCGCCTCTCGGCAGAGGCGCCAGGGTTTGCCAGCGGTGAACAGCAGGGCCAGGGCGGCGCTGAGATCGGCTGCCTCCGCATCGGCGATGCGCAGATAAAAGGGGGCTGGCGGCAGCCGCAGGCCCACGAAAACCTCCAGCAGCTCACCGGGCCCCAGCACCGCCCCCCCTTCCCCCAGCACCGCCAGGGCGGAGGTCTGTAGCGCCGCCAGCAGCTCCAGTTCGCCCTGCAGGCGCTGCTGCAGCCGCTCGGAGAGGCCCGCCGGTCCGGCCTCGGCGGCCAGCAGCTGGTTGAGGCGACCTAGAGTCAAAAACAGCTCAGGGCCCGGTGAGGGCAGCTTGCCGTTGCGCAGCTTCGAGAGCTGGGAGCTGTGCACCCTGCCCAGGCCCAGGTGTTCCGCCAGGGCCGGCAGCACCTTGTGACTCCAGCCATTGCGCTCGTGCCACACCCGGATCAGGTGGGCAAAGGCAATGCGGCCAGCGGCGAGCTCATCCGGATAACCCAAGCGATCGAAGCTCCCAAAACACTTTTCGCATCGCATCCCCAGGCACGATGCGAATTCGTATTGCTATCATTCTATCGAACGATCAGGAGTCGGTCCAGCATGACCGCGACACCAGCAGTCCGCCCGAGACAGGGCATCGCCGCCCGCGGCACCCGCCAGCCCGCCACCATCACTGCCGGCGATCGCGTCAGCCGTCGGGCCGAGGCCCTGCACCAGCCCCGGGCCGGCGAACCGATGCCCCACGTGAAGCGGGGCACCCCCTGGGTCACCATCCTGTTCATGCTGGCCATCCACCTGCTCGCCGTGGTGGCCCTGCTGCCCAGGTTCTGGAGCCTGCCCGCCGTGCTCAGCCTGCTGGTGCTCTATTGGGTCACCGCCTGCCTCGGGGTGACCATCGGCTACCACCGGATGCTGAGCCACCGAGCTTTCCGGGTGCCCCAGTGGCTTGAGCGCTTCTTCGCCACCTGCGGCGCCCTCAGCTGCCAGCACGGTCCGATCGACTGGGTGGGCCTGCACCGCCACCACCACAAGTTTTCCGACACCGAGGTCGACCACCACAGCAGCCTCAAGGGCTTCTGGTGGAGCCACATGGGCTGGATGTTCGCCCCCATCCCGGCCATGGCCGCCGTACCCCGGCTCACCGGCGACCTGGCCCGCGATCCCTACTACCGCTGGCTGAACAACTGGTTTCTGGCCCTGCAACTACCCCTTGGTGTGCTGCTGTACTGGATCGGCAGTGTCAGCGGTGTCGGTGGCTGGGCCCTGGTGCTGTGGGGCATCCCCCTGCGCCTGGTGGTCGTGTACCACTTCACCTGGCTGGTGAATTCGGCCACCCACCTCTGGGGTGAGGCGAGCCATGACAGCGGCGACCAATCCAAGAACAATTCCTGGGTGGCGGCGCTCACCTTCGGCGAGGGCTGGCACAACAACCACCACGCCTACCCCCATAGCGCCCGCCATGGCTTTGGCCCCCAGATAGACCTCACCTGGCAGCACATCCGGCTGCTGCGCTCCCTCGGCCTGGCCCGCCAGGTGCGCCTGCCCGCCGCCCAGCAGGGCTCTGCCACTGGCCAGCAGGGCTCTGCCACTGGTCAGAGAGTGGGTCGTCGCGTAAGCTGATCGATCGGTCAGCGATCAGAACCGGTTTCGAACCCATGGCTAAGCGCGTACAAGTCGTTCTCAACGCTGACGTCCTCAGCCTGGGCAAGGACGGGGACCTGGTGGAAGTGGCCCCCGGCTATGCCCGCAACTACCTGTTGCCCCAGCGCAAGGCGGTGCCCGTCACCCCGGCGGTGATGCGTCAGGTGGAGGCCCGCCGCGCCAAGGAGGCCGCTCGCCAGGCCGCCCTCAAGGCGGAGGCGGAAGCTTTCCGCACCGCATTGATCACCATTGGCCGCTTCACCGTTAAGAAGCAGACCGGCGGCGACGACGTCCTGTTCGGCACCGTTACCAATGGCGACGTGGCCGAGGTGATCGAGGCCGCCACCAAGAAGGAGCTGGATCGACGCGACATCCTGGTGCCCGAAATCCACCGCACCGGCAGCTACAAGGTGCAAATCAAGCTGCACCCAGAGGTGACGGCCGAGGTAAACCTGGAAGTTGCCAGCTATTGAAGGCCTTGCTGGCCCATGTTTTGGGCCAGTGGCAATTTTTCTGATTTCCTCCGCGCCGTCAGCTCCCCAGGGGGCTGGCGGCGTTCTCTTTTAGCTGGTATCCCCACCTCCGCCGATGGCGTCTACCCCCCAGGCGAACTCCAATTCCGGCGAGGCCGCAGGCGGCAGCCGAAGGCGACAGGAAGCCAGTTTTGAGGCCCTGCCCGATTCGGTGCCGCCCCAGAATCTGGAGGCGGAGGAGGCGGTGCTGGGCGGCCTGCTGCTCGACCCCGACGCCATTGGCCGGGTGGCTGATCTGCTGCGTCCGGAGGCCTTTTACCTATCAGCCCATCGGGAGATTTACCGCACTGCGCTGATGCTGCACAGCCAGGGCAAGCCCACCGACCTGACGGCCATGACCGCCTGGCTGGCGGACACCAGCCAGTTGGAGAAGGTGGGCGGCAGCGGACGCCTGGTGGAACTGGTGGAGCGGGTTACCTCCACCGCCTCCATCGACCAGGTGGCGCGCCTGGTGATGGACAAATTCCTGCGGCGCCAGCTGATCCGCTCCGGCAATGAGGTGATTGCCCTGGGCTTTGACCAGGGCAAGCCGATGGATCAGGTGCTCGATGAGGCGGAGCAAAAGATCTTCGCGATCAGCCAGGAGAAGCCCAGCCTGGGCCTCACCCCCACCGCTGAAATTCTCACCCGCACCTTCGAGGAAATCGAGAGCCGCTCGGTGGGAACCGCCGTGGCGGGCATCCCGGTGAACTTCTACGACCTCGACGCAATGACCCAGGGCCTGCAGCGCAGCGACCTGATCATCGTGGCCGGTCGCCCCGCCATGGGCAAAACGGCCCTGACGATGAACATCGCCAAGAACGTGGCCCAGTTGCACAGCCTGCCGGTGTGCGTCTTCAGCTTGGAGATGAGCAAGGAGCAGCTCACCTACCGGCTGCTGGCGATGGAAACAGGCATTGAAAGCGGTCGCTTGCGCACCGGCAGGCTGCAGCAGGAAGAATGGCCGTTGCTGGGCCAGGGCATCGACCGCCTGGGCCAGATGCCGATCTACATCGACGACAAGCCGAATGCCAGCGTGCTGGAAATGCGGTCCCTATGCCGGCGCTTGATGGCCGAAACCGGTAGAGAGCTGGGTTTGATCATCATCGACTATCTACAACTGATGGAGGGCAATGGTTCCGATAATCGAGTGCAGGAACTGTCTCGAATCACCCGGGGGCTCAAGGGCATGGCGCGGGAATTGAACGTGCCTGTGGTAGCCCTTTCCCAGCTCAGCCGCAGCGTCGAATCGCGCACCAACAAGCGGCCAATGCTCAGCGATCTGCGCGAATCCGGCTCAATCGAACAGGATGCCGATCTGGTGCTGATGATCTATCGCGATGAGTACTACAACCCCGATACCACCGATCGAGGCATCACCGAAGTAATCGTAACCAAGCACCGCAACGGCCCGGTGGGCCCAGTGAAGCTGCTGTTTGAGCCCCAGTTCACCCGCTTCCGCAACCTGGCGGCGCCGGGTGGTTTCTAGGTCGTCAAGCCAGAGGAGTCAGTAACTCGATTTCCGCTAGGGGGACAACTTTTCTGGTAGAGGGCGCTGAGAGGTTTTTGCTCCAGTCCCTGAGTTTCTGTGGGCGGAAGTTTCCTCCCGTACTTCCCCAGCTTTGCCAGCTTCTCAAGCTTGTGTTCTCCCAGCTGCCAGCTACCAGTTGCCAGTTGCCAGCTGCCAGCCCCCAATCCCCAGAGCCCTCCCAGGCTGCCGCTGCCTTTGTGCGTGTCTATTTGTAACAGCGGCAGTTTGTGCGCTTTTCCCCCTTACATCCACTGCGTCGGTTTCACTGTCCTCCTGACTTCCCCAGCTCCAAGCCCCCGGCTCCCAGTT
>JBIKWK010000118.1:0-5713 GCA_044356375.1 Prochlorococcaceae cyanobacterium
GGTGTTTCAGTACGCTAGTGATGAAAGGGTGGGCTATGCCATGGCGCCGGCCCTGGTGATCATGGGCTTTGGTTTATTGGCGGCGATCGCCTTGATCCCCTCATTGGAGGAGCGGAGTTGAACATGAACGGCGATTTGAGCGCAGCCCATCTGCAGCTGCGGGGCGTCTGGCACCGCTACGCCAATGGCCATGGCAATGGCACTGCCAATGGCAGCGGCACTGGCACGGGCACTGGAACTGGCACTAGCAGTGGCGACCCTGGGGGCTGGACCCTGCGCCAGATCGATCTATCGCTGCAGCGGGGCGAGTTGATGGGCCTGCTGGGGCCATCGGGTTGCGGTAAGACCACCCTGCTGCGGCTGGTGGCGGGCTTTGAGCGACCGGCGCGGGGGTCGGTTTGGATAGAGGGCCGCCAGGTGGCCGGGCCCCAGCACTGGCTGCCGGCGGAACGGCGGGGGGTGGGCATGGTGTTTCAGGACTACGCCCTGTTTCCCCACCTGGATGCCTGGCAAAACGCCTGCTTTGGTTTGCGGCGCGGCCAAGACTTGAGCCGGGTACGCTGGCTGCTGGAACTGCTGGGGCTGGAGGGCCTGGAGCGCCGTTATCCTCACCAACTTTCGGGCGGCCAACGGCAGCGGCTGGCCCTTGCCAGGGCCCTGGCGCCACAACCCAAGGTGCTGCTGCTGGATGAACCCTTCTCCAACCTGGATGTGGAGGTGCGGCTGCGGCTGCGCAGCGAACTGCCCCGGGTGCTCAGCAGCGTTGGCGCCAGTGGCCTGATCGTGACCCACGACCCGGAGGAGGCGCTGGCCATCTGCCACCGGGTGGCTGTGCTGCGAGACGGGGTATTGCATCAATGCGCGCCACCAAGGCAGCTGGTGCAACAGCCGGCCACCGCCTTCGTGGGCCGTTTCGTGCTGCAGGCCAACCTGCTGCCCGCCAGCCTGCAGGCAGGTGAATTAGTGACGCCGCTGGGCCTCATTCCCACAGGCCAATGGCACTGGGCTGGGGATAGCCAGCCAGGCGATTGTTTGCATCGAGCTGATCAGCCACTGGAGGTGATGTTTAGCCAGGAGGATCTGCAGTTGCAAAGCGATCCCCACGGCGATTGGCAGCTGATGGGCCGCGAGTTTCTCGGCCCCGCCTGGATGGCCCTGCTGGAGGGCCGGGGCCAGCGGCTGCGGCTGAAGCTGCCCCTAGACCATCCTTGTGAATTGGGCATGCAATGCAGGGTGACGCTGCGCTCCCATGCCGTCGCCACCCTCTTCGGTTCGGTCGAGGCGGCAGGCATCTCTGGCGGTGGCATGGCTAGTGGTGGAGTTGCTGGCAGTGGTGTTGCCAGTCAGGGTTCATCAGCCGTTGGTGTTTGATCTGGCTGGCGATGGGTGATAAGGCCTTAAACCCGTGATCTGGCCGTAGATTGATGCTCTCGCGGTTGGTGCTTGCTCTGAATCCCTGAGCCCAGTTGTTTTAATGTGCCTTCCTGGCCGGGGAGGATTTGCCGCTCTCCCGCTTCGTCCTTCAGTATGGCCACCGCCCGCAAGCGTTCCAATAAGCCCCCAGCGGAGATCGACCAGACCTCCTCCCAGCGGTTTCCGCTGGTGCACAAGCTGATTCACTTCGCGGATCTGCGCAATTTCTACCGGGATATGCGCGATGCCCTGATCACCGCCAACCGCCGCGCCGGTGCCCAGCAGGGGCTGGTAACCAAAGCGAAGAAGAAGATCGCCGAGCTGGAAACGCAGTTGCAGCAGCTGGAGGGTGAACGCAACGAGTTGCTCGCCTATCGCCAGCAAGCGGAACGGGAGAATCAACAAATTTCGGTACTGCTGCCCCGGCTGAAGGGGCGACTGCTGCAGGTGCAGCAAATCGAGCAAGCCCTGGATAATTTGGCCGATATCAAAGAAGCGGTAGACCAACAAGACCGCGCCAATGGCGGCCCCACCAGCCAATCCAGCGGCGATCTAAAGCGGGCAGTGGAGCGACTACTGGAGCGGGCCGACGCCGTGGCCTTCATCGATGAAGCGCTGCCGGAAATTGACGAGGAGGGGGCTGATGGCCAACAGCCCTGAATCCAGTAACTCTGAGCCAATTAGCCCTGAACCCATTAGCCCTAAAGCCACTGGACCGAGATCCGGCGGCATGAGATCGAGGCGAACGCCAATCAGCGATGGCCTGGGCGCCGATCTGCACAGCCTCGGCACAATCCTCGCCAGCCACACCCGCGGCCTGGACAATTACCTGCAGCGCCAGGCCCAGCGGCTAGATGAACGCCAGCAACAGCTCCTGGCCGAGACGGCAAACGCCCTGACGCCTGGCGTTCTATTGCCCGCCGATTACCACCTGGAGTCGATGTCGGTGGATGAATTAAAAAATATTTGCCGGGAGCAACAGCTCCGGCGCTGGTCTCACCTGCGCCGCGATGAGCTGATCACTTTTTTGAAACAGGCCCTGGGCCAAGAGTCCTCCCCAACCCAAGTCAGCCAAGCCAACTCCGGGCCCGCTAGCTATCCTCCCGACGCGAACCGCAGCGAACGCCTCCTATTGCTGCTGCTGCGGAAGTTGAACAGCAGCGATGAGGAAATTGATGCCGCCTGGGGGTATGAGTAAATTCAGTAACTTCTGAATCGGCGGTTTGTAGCTTGTAGTGGTGTTATGTCTTTACTGTTGCTGGTGCGCTCATGCACCTGGGCCAGGTAGATGCAATCGGTCGGTCCCTTGTGGGCGGACCAGACCGCTACCCCATTGGCCATGGCGAGCGTCTGCAGCGAGGGTTGGGCTTCAGCTCCGCCCAGCTGATGCCGTCGCAGCTGCAGATCAAGGGCTTGATGGGCATGCAGCGGGGCCATGACCTCGGCATCCGCGCCCATCAACCGCGACCACCTGTCGGCATCGCCCTTAGCCTGAAAGCTTGCACACCCGTCGGGCCCATGCTCGCTCCGCCCCGCCCCCTGGAGAGCACGTCCGGCCAGGAATGGGGTGCCGGGCTGCCGGAGTCGCTCAGCTTGCCGGCTTCTCTCTGCGCTGGTCTGCGTTTCAGCCCCGAGCAATTTGCTGAGCTGTGCCAGGCCAATCCCGAGGCGGTGCTGGAGCTGGCCGCCGATGGTTCCCTGATCCTGATGACCCCTACTGGCAGCGAAACGGGTGCCCGCAACAGTGCCCTCAATGCCCTTCTCTGGCAGGCCCTCAAGCGCAGCGGACTGCCCCTGAAGCTGTTCGACAGCTCCACCGGCTTCCGCCTCGCCGACAACTCCGTGCTCAGCCCCGATGCCGCTCTGGTGGCCCTTGATCGCTGGCAGGCCCTCACAGCCGAGCAGCGCCGCGGTTTCGCCCCCCTCTGCCCCGATCTGGTGGTGGAGCTGGCGAGTCCCAGCGATGAAGGCCCCCGCGGCCTCACCGCCCTGCGCCGCAAGCTGGCGGCCTACCAGCGCAACGGTGCCCGCCTCGGCTGGCTCTTGATTCCGGCGGAGCAAGCCGTGGAGATCTGGGAACCGCTGGCGGATTCCCCGGCCCAGCCCCGGCGGCTAGAAGCGGCCACCCACCTTGATGCAGCTCCCCACTTCCCTGGGCTGGCGCTGGATCTGGAGCAGATCTGGGCGGGCTGAGGGGGGCCCAGCCCTGCGATGGTCCAAGCTGCCTGCCTCGTGCTTTAAGCCCACGCCATCAGCCTGGTCCGAGCAGACTGCAAAGCGACAAAGTCGCAGCAAACCCCCACTCCGGCGACCTCGCCACAGGGAAGAGCCTGGTAAGGATTGCGAAGAAGAAGATCGCCGAGCTGGAAACACAGCTGCAGCAGCTGGAGGGTGAACGCAATGAGTTGCTCTCCTACCGCCAGCAAGTGGAACGTGAGTAGCAGCTGCGCCGCTGGTCTCACCTGCGCCGCGATGAGCTGATCACTTTTTTGAAACAGGCCCTGGGCTAGGAGCCCACCCAACCCAGGCTAGCCCAGCCAACTCCGGGCCCGCTAGCTATTCCCGCGACGCGAACCGCAGTTGACGCCGCTTATTGCTGCTTGCTGCTGCTGCGGAAGTTGAACAGTAGTGCCGAGGAAATTGACACCGCCTGGGGGAATTGATGAGCAAGCCCTGAATCGGCTGATAGCAACTGAACAGGCGGATGGGTTAATGCTGTGATGGGAATGGCCTCCATTCCCATTAAGTCGCTTGGACTAGCTTTTCACCTGCAAGTAAATGGATCTCAGCAGATCGTGGCTCACTATTTACCTGCGGGAAATGAGCCAAGGCAACGGCGCTCTTGCCACTTCCTGTTGGGACGATCAGCAGGTGAGTTGAGGTGAAGTGAAGTGAAACCAAGCATGACTGGCTGCGCGCAGCGGCTGCACCTGGGCAGAACAGCACCCTCACCTGAATGGGAGGACCGCCTGATCTAAGCGCGCAGATCTGGCGGAGGCATGAAACCCCGATTTTTCGTGCGGCTGCGCGCTCCACTGCTCCGCAACGGATCTCAAGGTTTTCCACAGGGTAGACAATCGCCGCTAGATGACCCAAAATTGGGCTGCGCGCAAAAGCCCTCGGGCCCCCTTGCGCCGCAACGGCTCTCGCAGCCTGAGTCGCCATTCTTTGGTGACGCCTATTGATTGGAAACGCGTAGCCATGATGATGATGAGAGAAAGGGAAAGGATGGGGTCGCCATTCTTTGGTGACGCCTATTGATTGGAAACCAGACAGCCAGGGCATCCAACTCACCCTCGGTAATCACGATGTCGTCATTCTTTGGCCACGCCCATTTACGGCGACTGCCAGCAAAGATGACGCCTCTACCGCCGGTTAGGCCGCCGGCCCCGATGAACCAGGCCTATGGGCTCAGGTCCGCGTCAAGCCTTTGGCGGATGCAGCTGATGGCAGCGGAGACGGACATCACAGCTGGCCCGCAAGCTGGCTTGCAGAAGCTTCCAGGCCCTTAAGCACCGGATCGGCGACGCCCTCTGGAAATCCAGATGGCAATTGGGCGCGCACAGTTGTAACCACCCCTGGAGTCTGGGCGATCAATTCGGTGAGGATGGCTTGAGCATGATCACCAAGCCCCAGCCGTTGTGCGGTGATCAGCATGCGGCTAACCGTGATATCCGTAGGTTTGTAATACTTACTTTTTTCGCCATACCAGGCCATCCTGAGCTTTTGCTGGGGCCACTGGCCACTGCGGCGGCCGATCACTGGCCAGGCTGAGAGCACGTCGTAGAGCGGCGTGAGCTGGAAGCGGCCGCCAGGGTTGAGAAAGAGGCTGAAGTTTTTGGCATGGCCATCAATTGCCCTCAGCATCCAGAACAACACCTGTGCCTTGAAGAAGCTGGTGAGGTCGCGGCGCTCTGTGGATTGAGCCAGCAACGCGGCAATGGCCACCATTCCAGGCCCGCCATTATTTTCGTACTTGTTGGTGGCTGGCGTTGAGGTGGCCTGGCAGAACTCTTCCGTTGGCAGGCGCAACCAATAGGCGCCGCTGGGATGCAGGCGACGATCAAAACGCTCCACAATCAAACAGCGCTCACCGTCAAAACTGGCCATCTCGCTGGTCGCCACCGGCAAGCCAAAGGCGTGCAGGATCCTGCTGCACAGCCATTCATTTTCAGTACCCGTTCAGAGGGCGAGGCGCCCACCGCAGCAATCCACCCCTGATCGCTTAACGCTGAGGGGTCAAGGAATTGGCGGCTTGAGCTGAGCAGTTCAGGGATCTGGCAGCAGCGATGGCATTACT
>JBIKWK010000055.1:0-19156 GCA_044356375.1 Prochlorococcaceae cyanobacterium
ATGGCGAACAGCCCGAGCAGAGCGGCTGCTGGGGTCGATGCGATCAGCCGGAAAGGGGACGCAGACAGAGGAAATGACCAATCCTGTCGCGACACCAATTGAAGGTAACACTTAATGATGCAAAGCGCTGGCTCAGTTTTCGCTGTCGGCTGACACCAGCTCGCTCCGCGCATGGCCGACTGGGCGTATAGATATGTACGCATATACCAGGCGGGCCATGTCGCGCAGTGCCATCCATTTCCAGAAAGGCCTCTCCCTGCCTGAGTTCCAGCGGCTACATGGCACCGAGGAGCAATGTGTAGCCCTTGGGCTTCTGCTTAGCAGTAGCTGCTCTGGAGAAGGCCCGCTGGCCCGATGGGTTCCGGTGTCCGAGTTGCCAAGGGAAAGAGCATGGGCTTGTCTATGGCCGGCGGCTTAAGCGCTATCAGTGCCGTAGCTGCGGCCATCAGGCCACCCTCACGGCCGGCACGATCATGCATCCACCTAGCCCCTAGGCTTCTAAGTTGGCGAAGCCTTCTCTAAGAGAAGCAGTAGCTGCCGCTGACAACCTGGTTCCTGGCCTTCTATCTAATCGGCCAGGCCAAAACCGGGATCTCTTCGCTGGAGCTCAGCCGCGACCAGGCGTCAACTAGATGGGTAACAATTCGCATGAGTCAACGCGCCCGCCTATGTAGTTGACACCGGGCATACCGCAGTTCCGCTGGATCAACACCCTGCTGGGCAACCTCAAGACCAGCTTCAGCGGTACCTTCCACGCCTTCAACTTTGGCAAGTACGCCAGGCGCTACCTGGGCGGCTACTGCTTCCGCTTCAACCGTCGCTTCTCGATGGCTGGGATGACCGAGCGCATCGCCAATGCGGTCTGCTGTTGCATGCCGTTCACAGAACGGGATCTCAGGGTCGCGGAGGCTTATGGGTAATCAAGTGATGTTTAAGATGCTCCCTGTCCGGTGGGCTGAGCTTAGCTGGTTGATCAAAAAAAGAGCCCAGTTTCCTGGGCTTTGTTAGCTAGCTAGCTTGATTTGCTGGCAAAGCGTTGGCAGATATAGTTGACTGCCTAGGGGGGAATTGTGGGGTTAAGCCTTAGGCAGGTAGCTCTCCTTGGGGCACTCCGCGCAGGGTGAGATTGATGCGACCGCGGTTGTCGATTTCGCGCACCCGCACGGTCACCTGATCGCCCACGTTCACCACGTCCTCCACTCGCTCCACCCGTGATTCACTCAACTGGGAGATGTGGATCATGCCCTCTTTGCCCGGCAGGATCTCCACGAAGGCGCCGATGGGAATCACCCTGGTCACCGCACCGGTGAACACCTCGCCCTCGCTGACGCGGCGGGTGAGACCCTCAATAATGCGCTGGGCTTCCTCCGCGGCGGCACCGTCGTGGCTGGCAATGGTCACCACGCCACCATCTTCGATGTCGATCTTGGTGTTGGTGCGTTCTGTGATCCCCTTGATAGTGCGGCCTCCTGGACCAATTACCGTGCCGATAAGTTCCGGATCAATGCGGAAACTGAGCAGGCGAGGAGCGTGGGGGCTCAGGCTATTGCGGGGTTGGTCGATGGCCTCCAGCATCTTTTCGAGGATGTGCAGACGGGCCGGGCGAGCCTGATTGATTGCTTCACCGATGGTCTTCATGGCCAGACCGGTGATCTTCATATCCATCTGCAGGGCTGTGATGCCCTTTTCGGTGCCGGCCACCTTGAAATCCATATCGCCCAGGAAATCCTCGATGCCCTGGATATCGGTGAGGATGCGAATGTCATCGCCCTCCTTGATCAAGCCCATGGCGGCGCCGCTCACCGGTGCCTTGAGCGGCACCCCCGCATCCATCAAGGCCAGGGTGCTGCCACAGACGGACCCCATCGAGGTGGAACCGTTGGAGCTGAGCACTTCGCTCACCACCCTCAGCACGTAGGGGAAGGATTCCTTCGGCGGCAGCACGGGCAGCAGAGCCCGTTCGGCCAAGGCGCCGTGGCCGATTTCACGGCGACCAGGACTGCGCATCGGTCGCGTTTCCCCCACCGAATAGGGGGGGAAGTTGTAGTGGTGCAGATAGGTTTTCTCGTTGGACGGGTTGAGATCGTCCATCTCCTGGGCATCGCTTGGTGTGCCGAGGGTGGCGGTGGAGAGCACCTGGGTGAGACCGCGCTGGAACAGGCCCGATCCATGCACGCGCTTGGGCAGCACGCCCACGGCGGCACTGATCGGCCGCACCTCATCGAGGGAGCGGCCATCGACGCGCTTGCCGTCCTGGAGGATCTGCAGGCGCATCAGCTTCTTGGTGAGGCTCTTGTAGCTGTTCGTCAGGGCCTTGGAATTGGCACTGGCCGCCAGCTTCACGGCGTCGTCGTCCTTGAGAGTGGCGATCGCCTGGCTTACGGAAGCCTTGATCTGGTCGAGCTTGGCATCCCGCTCCGCCTTGGTTTGGTCGAACTGCTTGAGGATCTGGCCAATGCCCTTGGCGCATTCTTGTTCCAGGAAAGCGGGCAGGATCGAATCCTCCTGGTGGTTCTCGGGCAGCACTTGCTCGATGCCCAGGTCTTGGAGCAGGGTCTGCTGCGCCTTGATCAGTTCGCCGATCGCCTCGTAGCCAAAGTCAATGGCCTCGATCACGTCCTGTTCCGGCAGCTGACTGGCGCCGGCCTCCACCATCACCACGCCATCGGGGGTGCCCGCCACGATCAGATCGAGGTCGGAGCGATCGATTTCGCGGTAGCTGGGGTTGAGCACGAAGTCATCGCCCAGCAGTGCAACCCTCACGGCGGCCATGGGGCCGTAGAAGGGAATCCGGGCCAGCAGGGTGGCCACCGAGGCACCGGTCACCGCCAGCACGTCGGGCGGCACCCGCTCATCCAGCGACATGCAGGTGGCCACGATCTGGAGGTCGTCGCGCATCCAGCTGGGAAACAGGGGCCGGATGGGCCGATCTATCAACCGCGCAATCAAGGTGGCCCGCTCGGGCGGACGGCTCTCGCGGCGCATGAAGCTGCCTGGAATGCGACCGGCGGCATACAGCCGCTCCTCGTAGTCGCAAGTTAATGGAAGGAAGTCGATGCCCTCGCGAGCATTGGCGCGGGTGGCCGTCACCAGGACGGCGGTGTCACCGCATTCGATCATCACCGAACCCCCTGCCTGGGGGGCGTAGCGACCAGTGGTCAGCCGGATCTCCCGACCATCAAAGGAGATCGACTGAGATTGTCCTTGCACGTGGGCTTATGTCCGTTTTGTTGTCCCTGACGATTCTTACATCCGGACCTGTCAGCCTGCCTAGGTGCCACCGCCAGACCAGGTAAGACCAGCTCAGGGCTGGTCTGGGCTGGTCAACAAAAAAGCGCCCCTCGGGGCGCTTTCGGTTTTGTTGACCAGCCAGAAGTGCCCCAGGGGCCTGGTTTACCAGGAAGACTTGACTACGCCGGGCAGTTCGCCCTTGTGCGCCCGCTCGCGCAGTTGGTTGCGGCAGAGACCAAAGTCGCGGTAAAAGCCGCGGGGTTTGCCGGTGGCCCAGCAGCGGTTGCGCAGCCGGGTCATGGAGCTATTGCGGGGAAGCTCCTGGATCTTGCGGTGGATCTCTAGACGCTCCATGGGATCTGCTGCGGCCTCAAAGGAGGCCTTGAGAGCGGCACGCTTGGCGGCGAAGCGATCCACAATTTTTTTGCGCTTCACATCGCGCGCAATCATCGACTTCTTCGCCATGCGGCCTGGAGTGCATAGAGTCAGTAACGATCAACCATAGCCTGCGGCCATTTCCCCACAGGCCAGACAGCCCACACAGGCCAGCCAGCCCCTCAGGCCTGGCGGCCGCTCAGCCCAGCGGCCAGATGTCGGCGATCGCACATTGGCTGCACTGGGGTATGCGAGCCTTGCAGGCCGCTCGGCCGCTGAGGCGCGCCACATGGGTGTCGACGCTGACGCCGGCTTTGGGCGGCGGAGTGGGGGCGCCTGGGTCGCTCAACGGGCCAGTAGTTGCTGCACCGCGGGCAGCTGGGAGGTGTCCTTGACGATCAACACCAGGCTCAATCCCACCAGAAACACGAAGCCCGACTGCATGAACGCCAGTTGCAGCCTCTCGGGCAGGGGTCGGCCCCGCAGCCCTTCCAGCAGCAGCAGCGCCAGTTGACCGCCATCGAGGAGGGGCAGCGGTAGCGAGTTCAGCACCGCCAGGTTGATGGAGATCAGGGCCGTGAACATGAACAGGCTGCCGCCGCCCTGGTGGGCCAGGGAGGCGCCCATCTCCACGATCTTGATCGGGCCAGACACCTGGCTGGCGGTCTCGCCGAAGTTGGTGATCAGGGCCCAGAAGCCTGCGGCGGTGCGCTGGGTGAGCAGCCAAAGATCGCGATTGGCCCGCTGGATCGGCTCCAGGGGGCCGTTGGGGCGGCGGAAGCTCTCGCTGCCGTTCGGTTGGAGCTGGGCACCTATCCGCCCGAGACCGCCCACGTCTGCCGGGGTGAGCTGCAGCTGAATGGACTGGCCCTGACGATCGGCCCGCAGGCTGAGGCTGCTGTTGGGGCTGGTCTTGATCGCCTCCACCAGCTGGGCCACCGCGTTCGTGCCGCCGCCGATATCGAGACCGTTGAGCTCCGTAATCCGATCTCCCAGCTCCAGGCCGGCCTGGGCGGCGGCCAGGCCGGGTTGCACTCCGGCCACCAGCACGCCCGGCTGGGTGCTGATGCCGGAAGGGATACCCACCACCACTCCCTGGCCCACCAACACCAGCCAGGCCAGGGCGAGGTTGGCCAGTACCCCAGCCGCGATGACCAGGGCCCGCTGGTGCAGGGAGCGATTGGACAGCAGGTTGGGATCGTCCTTGGCAATGGTGCTCTCGTCGTCTTCGTCTGGGAAAGCCACGAAGCCGCCAAGGGGAATGGCCCTCAGTGCAAATTGCACACCGCGGCGCTGGCGTTGCAGCAGTACCGGCCCGAAACCGATCGAAAATCCACTTACCCGGATGCCCTGCAAGGTGGCGGCAAAGAAGTGGCCCGCCTCATGCACCACGATCAGCAGGGCCAAAATCGCCAGCGCGGTCAAAACACCCATCCACACCGTCCCGGCACTTCTTCCATTGTGGAGGGGATCCGGCCGGGAGTGCGCCCAGGCGGGATGGGCAATGTTCGAGCCGCCTGTCCGTCAGCTTTGATTTCATCAGCCCTGAGTTCACCAGCTCTGATTTCACCAGCCCTGAATTAATCAGCCGTAATGCGATCGGCTCCGAAATAGGGCCACAGCGCGGCAGGTAAGCTGACGCTGCCATCGGCTTGTTGGCCGGTTTCCAGCAGGGCGGCCATCGTGCGGCCTATGGCCAGGCCGCTGCCATTGAGGGTGTGCACCAGTTGGGTGCCGTTAGCGTCTTTGCAGCGAATGGAAGAGCGCCTGGCCTGAAAGTCGGCGCAGGTACTGCAGCTGGATATTTCCCGGTAGGTGCCGGCCCCGGGCAGCCACACCTCCAGGTCGAAGGTCCGGGCCGCCGAAAAGCCCAGGTCTCCAGTGCAGAGCTCCACCCTGCGGTAGGGCAGCTCCAGGGCTTCCAGTACTGCCTCGGCATCGGCGGTGAGGGCTGCGTGGGCCTGGTCCGAGTTCTGGGGATGCACAAACCAGTACAGCTCCACCTTGTTGAATTGGTGTAGGCGGATCAGTCCGCGGGTATCGCGGCCATAGCTACCTGCTTCCCGCCGGAAGCAGGGGGTGTAGGCCACATAGCGCAGCGGCAGTTGATCGCCAGGCAACACCTCGTCGCGGTGAAATGAGGTGATCGGCACCTCGGCGGTGGGGGTGAGCCAGAGATCGTCGTCGGCACAGCGAAAGCTCTCCTCGGCGAACTTCGGCAGCTGACCGGAACCGGTGAGGCTGGCGCTGTTCACCAGAATCGGGGGCAACACCTCCCGATAGCCCTTGCGGCTGTGCAGGTCGAGCATGAACTGGATCAGGCAGCGCTCGAGCCGAGCCCCCTGGCCCAGCAGGGTGATGAAGCGGCTCTGGGCAATGCGCACGGAACGCTCGCTTTCAAACAGGCCCAGGCGCTCGCCGATCTGCCAATGCTCCTCCAAGCCCTCTTCCACCCGGGGGGTGCCCCAGCGCTTCACCTCCACGTTGTCGGCCTCGTGGCGGCCATCGGGGGTTTGGGGGGAGGGAAGATTGGGCAGGGCGGCGATCTCGGCTTGGAGTTGGCCGGACAGGGCCTTTTCCTGCTCCTCTAGCGAGGCAACCTGCTGTTTGATCTGGTTGCCCTGGGCGCGCAGCTGCAGCACGGCAGGGGAATCGGCGGCGGCACCGGCTCGGATGCATTGGCCCACTTCCTTGCCGATGCGATTGCCTTCCGCCTGGAGCTCGCTGCGCTGTTGTTCGAGATCCCTCTCTTGGCTGGCGAGCCGCTGCAGCCCTTGGATATCGAGCTGCATGCCGCGCCGGCCCAGCTGAGTGGCGATCAGCTCGGGATTGGTGCGCAGCAGGCGCTGATCCAGCACGGCCATCGGGCAACTTGCCCGAGCCTACGGACAGGCCGTCCAGCCGTCTCCACCTGGGAGCTGGAGCCAATGCGGTGCGCTGGCGCCAATCAGGTGCGATGACGCCAATCTGGCCCGCAGCGGCGCTCAGAGCACCTGCACCACTTCAGACACTTCGGGAATCGCTTCCCGCAGCTTGCGCTCCAGCCCCATCTTGAGAGTCATGGTGCTGCTGGGGCAGGAGCCGCAGGCCCCTTGGAGGCGCACCTTCACGATCGGGCCATCGATCTCCACCACCTCGACGTTGCCGCCATCGGCCATCAGATAGGGGCGCACCTCATCGAGGGCCCTTTCCACGTTGGCCAGGGTGAGGGCCCGCGGATCGTCTTGCTCAGCTGGCTTAGCGGCGTCAGGGTTGGCGGCAGCCTGACCGGCGGCATCCAGGCTCGCGGTGGCGCTGTTGGCGGTTAGCGGTTCGGTTTCGGTAGTCATGGCTCAGGGGCTGGCGTGCCTTGAGCTTAGGTAGGGCAGGTGCGCCCATGGCCTTGGGGAGAGGCCCTGACCGGCAAGGGCTCGATCTGCAGCGGCCTGGACCTGACTGCCTAGGATCCATAGAACCTCCCGAGCGCCCGCTAAATCCTGCGGAAGCCGGCCCAGTACCTGCGCAATGACCGACGTTCCCGTTTCGCGGATCCGCAATTTCTGCATTATCGCCCACATCGACCATGGCAAATCTACCCTGGCCGACCGTCTGTTGCAGGAGACGGGCACCGTGGCGGCACGCGATATGCAGGAACAGTTTCTAGATAATATGGAGCTGGAGCGGGAGCGCGGCATCACAATTAAGCTCCAGGCGGCCCGGATGGAATATAAAGCTGCTGACGGAGAGATCTACATTCTCAATCTAATCGACACCCCCGGACATGTCGATTTTTCCTACGAGGTGAGTCGCTCTCTGCAGGCCTGTGAAGGGGCTCTGCTGGTGGTCGATGCCAGTCAAGGCGTGGAAGCCCAGACCCTGGCCAATGTCTATCTGGCCCTGGCCAGTGATCTGGAAATCATTCCTGTACTGAATAAAATTGATCTGCCCGGGGCGGATCCTGAGCGAATTAAGGAGGAAATTGAGTCAATTATTGGTCTCGATTGCTCCCAATCGATTGCCTGTTCTGCCAAGACGGGCCTGGGCGTGTCCGCCATCCTGCAGGCGGTGGTGGATCGGGTTCCAGCTCCAGCCGATCGAATTAAAGAGCCGCTCAAGGCGCTGATTTTTGACTCCTATTACGATCCCTATAGGGGTGTAATCGTGTACTTCCGGCTGATGAGCGGATCGCTTGGCCGCAAGGACCGGGTGCTGCTGATGGCCAGTGGCAAGAGCTACGAACTCGATGAGGTTGGCGTAATGGCCCCAGATCAGAGGCAGGTGGATTCTCTCCATGCCGGTGAGGTGGGCTATCTCGCGGCTTCGATCAAGGCGGTTGCCGATGCCCGGGTGGGCGACACGATCACCCTGGTCAACAACCCAGCCAGCGAGCCCTTGCCGGGGTATACCGAGGCCAAGCCGATGGTGTTTTGTGGCCTGTTCCCCACCGACGCCGACCAGTATCCCGATTTGCGGGATGCCTTGGACAAGCTGCAACTATCTGACGCGGCACTTAAGTATGAGCCGGAGACCAGCAGTGCCATGGGCTTTGGCTTCCGCTGCGGCTTCCTGGGGCTACTGCACATGGAGATCGTGCAGGAGAGGCTGGAGCGCGAGTACAATCTAGATTTGATCGTTACCGCTCCATCGGTTATCTATCAAGTCAATATGATCGATGGCTCCACGATGATGGTGGATAATCCGGCAACTCTTCCCGAGCCACAAAAGAGAGAATCAATCGAAGAGCCCTATGTAAAGCTTGAAATATATACGCCAAATACCTATAACGGGGCTTTGATGGAGCTCTGTCAGGAGCGTCGCGGCGAGTTCATTGACATGAAATACATCACTACTGATCGCGTCACCCTCCATTACGAAATGCCCTTGGCCGAAGTGGTGACCGACTTTTTTGATCAGATGAAGAGCCGCACCAAAGGTTATGCCTCCATGGAATACCAGCTTATCGGCTATCGCAAAAATGATCTAGTCAGGCTAGATGTATTGATTAATAGCGAAAAGGCTGATCCTCTCACTACAATTGTACACCGGGATAAATCCTATAGCGTGGGCAAGGGGTTGGTGGAAAAACTCAAGGAGCTGATCCCCAGGCAACAGTTCAAAATCCCGATCCAAGCCTCTATTGGCAGCCGTATTATTGCCAGCGAAAGTATCAGTGCCATTCGCAAAGATGTGCTGGCAAAGTGTTATGGTGGTGATATATCGCGTAAAAAGAAACTGCTCCAGAAGCAGGCCAAGGGCAAAAAGCGCATGAAGGCCATGGGCAAGGTTGACGTTCCCCAGGAGGCCTTCATGGCTGTGTTGAAGCTGAATCAGTCCAGCTAGATCGGCGGCTCCCGCAGCGGTTCCGACTGGCTGCTTTCACTGGCTGCCCGCACCTGCTCCCCTACTGGCTACCCCCTGGGCTAATTGGTTCACTTTGCTCCATTTTGATGCTGTTTGGCACTATCTTGCGGCAGTTTTGATGAGAAAATTTAGTTCGTATCGTCATTCTGGATCATATTGTAAGCGCTGGTCGGTTGCCCTCCAGTATTTGCCATACAGATCCTTGACAGACAGTTTGCTCTCGCCTCGATCTTGCCGGCTCCCGATAGCTCAGTCTAGTTTTCCAGCGCGGCGCTTATCCAGGCTGCGTCTGGCTGGGCGGCCTCTCCATGGATTGTGCCTCAGGAGACTATATATTGATACCTGCAGGGAGGCTGGCTTCATTTTGCCAATGGTCGTACTGGTAACAATGATCTTACTCCTGGGCAGCTTGTCTGTGCAGGGAGTTATGCTTCAACGGCAAATGAGTGACTCGATATTACTAACGAGCCGTGTCCAGGAGGATGCCATTGCCTCCTCGGCTCAGGTGGTGGCCGGGGCTCTACAGCAAAAGGGTGCCTGTCTACTGGAAAAAAATTGGCAACAATGGAACAAGCAGGGCTGCTATGGGGCCCTTGCTCCGTCACTCAATGGCTCGATGGCCGGTGGCTCCTATCGGGTCACTGGCTATAGCTTCACCAAAAATGGTCCTGCTCCTGATCTATCCACTGCTGATCTCGATCTCAGTTGGCAGTCGGAATCATCTGCTGGGCCAATCCAGAAAACTTTTCGTCTGGATCTCGACTTAAGTGTCAATCCTCCCCAGCTTCGGGGGGTGTCGCCATGAATTTGCTGGAGCCCCTGGTCGCTGGGGTGATTTTGTTTATTGCCCTGGTTTCTTCATTGCAGATCACTGCCAGCAACTCCCAATGGAGCCTTGGCCAGACCAGTCGCCAGGAGTCGCGCTCAGCCGCCGATGCCTCCCTGCTGGCCAGCCAGGCGATTGCCAGCAAGTTGGCTCAGGCTCAAGCATCTGCCAACCAGTTGGCTCAAGCCTCTGGCTCGGGGATTGCCACGCCGACTTGTAATCAAGCCGCTGTCACCTTGGCCCAGAACATCAATGCTGCCTCGGTGGGCACCATTGGCGACGTTCCGGTGCAGCGCGAGGCGAGTGTCATCACCGGCGATCTCGTGGACGTCACGGTTACGGCGGGAAACCTGGCCCCGCGCCGGCGCTGGCTCAGTCCAGCGGCCTACGGGCTCTGCGGCGGCAGCTCAACGCCCCCCTAGCAGCGGCTGTATTGGGTTTGCTCTGATTGCCTTTGATTACCTTCATTACCTTTCCGTCATCGGCCTGCTGGCTTGCTAATGCCGTGAACATCTGGATCCCCGCCAAAAAAGCGTTTCAAATTAGGCCTGTGAATCTAGCTATGATTGGCGTAGTTAACGCAAAAATTATTCGGCGATCGGATGGGAATTCCCGACAGATTGGCTTAGAGTATTGTCTCGCTCGCCGGCGCCAGGGGAGGGGATTCACCCTGCCGGAGCTGCTGTTGGCGGTATTGATTCTGGGGCTGTTGGCGGCCTTGGCCATGGGCAGCGGCAACAGCTATCTGGCCAGGGTGCAGCTGGAAGCGGCGACCCGTCGCCTGATCGTGGGGCTGGAGCAGGGCCGCGATGGGGCCCGCCGCCTAGGGGCACCCTGTGCCTTGCAACTCACGGCGGCGGGCTGGGGGGCACCCAGCAGCGGCAGCACGGCAGCTTGCCCGGTGCCCAACCTGCCCCTGATAGAGGGGCTGGGCTGGCCCGGCGAGGCGCAGTTGCAGTTGGCCGATAACTTTTCAGGTCCGGTGATCTTCACCGCCAATGGCCTGGTGAACAGCGGTGGCACTGCCGTGCTGGCCATGCCTGGTACTGATTTAGTGCGCTGTGTGGTGGTGTCGGCCGTGATGGGGGTGATGCGCGCTGGCCGTTACAACGCTGCCTTCACCCAGTCTCCGGATGCCGCGAGCTGTCTACCGGATGCCAAACTTTGAGAGGCATGTCTATCTGTTCTTGGCCGGCCTTGCAAAGGCGCTGGCAACGACATTCGGCCCCACCTGTTGGAGAGAGGGGCTTCACCCTGGTGGAGTTGTTGATCGCCCTCAGCCTGGGACTGCTGGTGAGTGGCGTGATACTCGATGCCCTGGTGGGGGAGCTGGGCAGCAGCATTAAACTCTCGCGAGTGGGGCGTGAACGGGCCGCCAGCCTGCGGGCACTGGAGTTGATGCGCGGAGAATTGGCCCAGGCCCAGCAGGCCAGCGGCAGCCTGATTGGCAGCGCTCCCCAGGGCTGTGGCTTGAGTGGTCGCCAAGTGGTGCTCTTTATGCAGACGCCCCAGGGAGAGATCGCTTATTCTTTAGATGATTCCCCTGGTAGTATCTGGCGAAAAACTGTCTTAATGCGCTGTGGGCCCAGCTACGACTTGAATGGATCGCTCACTACGGTCACCAATGGCCAACTGACCAGCAGCGTGGTACTGGATGGCCTGGCTGGAGCCGGGGTGGCGATCAGTCAGCCGTCCCCTGGAATATTGAGCATTGAGATCAGCCAGGCCTTTGATAATTCCGGCGCCAATTCCCAGCCCATCGTTACCCGCGGCTATGCCGCCGTGGCCTCTTTTCAATAGGGGTTTATGCAGCTTGGTTCAGGCCCTCAGCGCCTCGGCCATGCGGGCCACTTGCACGATCGCCCCCACATCGTGCACCCGCAGGATCTGGGCTCCAGCGGCGATCGCCTGGGCGCATACCGCAGCCGTACCCCACAGCCTGGCCCGGGGTCTGGGCTGCTGCAGCACCTCACCGATGAAGCGCTTGCGGGATGGCCCCACCAGCAGCGGGAAGCCCTCCCGCCGCAATTGGCCCAGGCCCTTGAGTAGCGCCAGGTTTTGGGCCGTGGTCTTGGCAAAGCCGAGGCCGGGATCCCAGATGATTCGCTGGGGGGAGATGCCGGCCGCCAGGGCCCGATCTGTGGCCTCCAATAGTTCCCGGTGCACCTCTGCCACCACATCCCCGTACACGGCCAGTCGATCCATCGAGAGGCTGTCACCACGGCTATGCATCAGCACGTAGGGGCAATCCGCAGCCGCTGCCACAGCCAGGATGTCCGGATCTCGTCTGCCACCACTCACGTCGTTGAGCCACTGGGCTCCCGCCGCCAGGGCCGCTGCCGCCACGGGTGCTCGATCGGTGTCCACCGACAGCAATGCTTGCGGATGTCGGTGGCGGATCGCCCGCACCACAGGCACCACCCTCTGTATTTCTGCCTCTTCGCTGATCCTCTCCGCACCCGGCCTGCTGCTTTGGCCGCCCACGTCCAGCAGGTCGGCCCCCTGGGCCAGCAGGCGCTGCGCTTGGGCCAGGGCCGCTTCTGGGCGCTCGAAAAGGCCGCCATCGCTGAAGGAATCGGGCGTCACATTGAGGATGCCCATTACCAGGGTGCGGCCAGTCTCCATCTCAAAAAACCCGGTCAAACTAGGGATAGCATGCTGGAAAAACGACTCTCTAGGCTGAAAGCTATCAATCCAAGAATAGCAGCCTAGGCAAATAAATCCCAGGCTGAAAGTTGATAATTTTGTGATTATCTGGGGTTTTTTGGCTGATTAAGTCTCAGGCTGCCACCGGCAACTGGTAGTTGACGATGCGGGCAAAGCTGATGGGATCCAGGGAGGCGCCGCCCACGAGCACGCCGTCGATCTGTTCTTGGGCCATCAAGCTATCGATGGTGGCGGGATTCACCGAGCCTCCATACTGGACAACAACATCTTCTTTGCCTACCCAACGGCGGATCAAGCCGCATATCCTATTGGCCTCGTCGGCGGGGCATGTTTTGCCGGTGCCGATAGCCCAGATCGGTTCATAGGCCACGATTAGCTGCAGAGGGTCCACGCCATCCAGCCCCTGCTCGATTTGCCGGTGGATTACTCGTTCTGTTTCCTGGGCTTCTCGCTGATCGAGGCTCTCGCCCACGCACAGGATTGGAATCAGGCCATGACGTTGGGCATTGCGAGCCCTCAGATTTATCTGTTCGTCGCTTTCGCTGAAGTATTTGCGGGGCTCGCTGTGGCCCACGATGGCGTGGCTCACCCCGTGCTCCACCAGCATCGGGGCGGAAACCATGCCGGTATAGGCCCCCTGGTCTTCCCAATGCACGTTCTGGGCGGCGATGGCCACCCCCGCACCCTCCAGGTGGCGGCAGAGGGTGGGGATGGCGGTGAAGGGGGGGGCCAGGACGATCTGGCGGTCGTCCGGCAGATTGGCAATCAGGGGGCGAAAGCTGGCAGCGAAGCTGCGCGTTTCTGCGCAGGACATGTGCATCTTCCAGTTGCCGGCGATGACCGTCTTCCGCACCTCAGAACTCCCCGATTCATAAGTTTTCAGGCTAGTCGGCCACGGTCTCCCCCAGGCCTCAGGGCCTGGAGGATCAGCTCCTGGCCGTCGATCGCCACAGCATCACCCGGGGCTAGGCGGCGACCACGCCGCAGCTCGATCGCGCCGTTGACGCGCACATCGCCGCGTTGGATGCGGAATTTGGCTTCACCGCCGGTCCCCACCAGACCTTGGAATTTGAGGAACTGGTCGAGTTTCATGCGGCGATTAAGGTCTTGCCATGCTCGCACCTTCTTCGGCCGGCTTCCGCAGACTGTGGCCGTTGCTGAGGCCCCACCGCCGTCGCCTGCTGGCAGGTGGGCTTTGCATGGCGGTGTTTGTGAGCTGTTGGCCGCTGCTGGCTTGGCTGGCCGGCCAGCTGATTCCAGCCATCGGTGCGGGTGCTTTTAACCAGGTGCTCCGGATCATCGCCGCTTCCCTGGCGGTGTTCCTGTTGCAGAAACTGGCCCAGTTCGGCCAGGACACCCTGCTGGCCGGGCCTGCCCTGCAGGTGAGTCAGGAGTTGCGGCGCCTCCTGTTCGCCCGCTTACAGCGGCTGGATTTCGGGGCCCTGGAAAAACTCTCCGCCGGCGATCTCACCTACCGCCTCACCGAGGACGCCGATCGAGTCGGCGAAGTTGTTTACAAGACGATTCAGGACAGCACCCCCTCGGCTTTGCAGCTGGTGGTGGTACTTGGATACATGGTCTGGCTCGACTGGCCGCTGGCCCTGGGCACCCTGCTGCTGGCACCAGTGGTCGTGCTGATGGTGAGCGTTTTCGGGGCAAGGGTGATGGCCGCTGCCGAGCGCAGCCAGAAACAGGTGAGCGATCTGGCAGCTCTGCTGGCCGAGGCGATTGGGGGCTTGCCGCTGGTGCGTGCCTTCGCCGCTGAACCCTGGCTGCAAAAGCGCTTTGATCAGGAGATTGACCTGCACCGCCGCGCTCGCTATCGCACTCTGCAGCTATTGGCGCTGCAACATCCCGTGGTGGGTTTCATCGAGGCGGCCGGCATCCTTGCCGTATTGCTGATCGGTGCCGCCCGCATACAAGCCGGTGGGCTCGACAGCCAGGGATTCAGCAGCTACGTGGCTGCCCTGCTGATGCTGATCGATCCGATCGGCCACCTCACCACCAATTTCAATGAATTTCAGCAGGGCAAGGCCTCCTTGGCCCGGCTTGAGCAGATTGAGCGGGAGCCGGTAGAGCCCCCCGATCGCCCAGGAGCCCTGCCCCTGGGCAGCTTGCGCGGCGAACTGGTGCTGGAGGGGGTCAGCTTTGGTTACAGCCCCGCCCAACCAGTGCTGCACGATCTCAACTTGAGGGTGGAGCCAGGCCAGGTGGTGGCCCTGGTGGGTCCTTCAGGTGCCGGCAAGAGCACCCTCTTTTCCCTGTTGTTGAGGTTCCAAACCGCCCAGTCGGGTCGAGTGTTGCTGGATGGGCACAATCTCGCCGACCTGCGGGCCAGAGATCTCCGCCAGGCCCTGGCGCTGGTGCCCCAGCAGAGCAGTGTTTTCTCTGGCACCGTGGCCGAAGTGATTGCCTTCGGTAGACCTGCCAGCCCAGCGCAAATTCGCGAAGCGGCCAGGTTGGCCAATGCCGCTGGCTTTATCGAGGCCCTGCCGGCGGGCTACGGGAGTCGGGTGGAGGAGCGCGGCGGCAACTTCTCCGGGGGGCAGCTGCAGCGCCTAGCGATTGCCCGGGCGGTGTTGGGAAACCCGGCGGTGCTGCTGCTGGATGAGGCCACCAGTGCCCTGGACGCCGAAGCCGAGGCGGCGGTTCAACAGGGATTAAACCAGGCCATGGCCGGCCGCACCGTGCTTGTAATTGCCCACCGGCTGGCCACCGTGCAGGAGGCCGATCAGATTTTGGTACTTGACGGCGGGCGCGTGGTCGAGTGCGGCAGCCACCAGCAGCTGATGGCTCGCGGCGGTCGCTACCGAGAGCTCTGCGAGCGGCAGCTCATTCACATGGCAACCTGAGCGGTGGGCGCCATGGCGACCGCCGCTTCAGCCCCTCCTCACCCTGCAGCGCAAGAGCCGATGGCCTGGGAGTACCGAGTTGTGAACATCAACATCGAGGGCGGCAACCCCCCGGAGCCGCCCAGCCCCACCAGCGACAGTGATCGGCTGGGCGGGGTATTGAGCGCTGACTTCCTGGAGCGGGAGTTCCCCACGCAGTACAAGGCTGGTGGTGCCCGCCTCCCACGCCATCCGGCTGCCCAGTTGCAACTTTTCCTCAACGCCCTGGGGGAAAAGAACTGGGAACTACTGCAGGTTGCCCAGGTGGGGCCGCTATTGATGTTCTTTTTCAAGCGTCCCCTTTCACCACCTGCTCCAGCTGTCGAGCCGGAAGCCGATCGGGAATCCCTGCCCCCGTCAGAAGATGGATCAGAGTCATGAGCTGTCCCTTTGGACTAAAGTTGGCCTTGGCCCTACACCAGCAATATGGACGACGCCAACAAGACCACCGAGACCCAGGCTCCAGTCCTGACCTTTGAGGGCAAGCGTTACGACCTCAACGCCCTGCCCGACGATCTCAAGGAGCTGGTGCGCGGCATGCAAGTGGCAGATGCCCAGCTGCGTATCCACGAAGACACCCTCAAAGTACTTGCCTTTGGCCGCCAGGCCATGGCGTTTCAGCTAAACGAAAAGCTGGCAAACGTCACGCCCATCGACTGAATCTTCTAGCCTCTAATAGCCTTGCAGTAGCCAGTAAAGATTGGCCAATCAGTTGTTGACCAATTCTTACTGGCTGCTTTAATTGGAGATTAAAACCTAGACATTGTGCAGATTGGGTGCTTAATGTTCCGTTCTGGACGGGTGATTTTCAGGGAAGCCATGGAAAGAAAACCCGAGCCACGATCGAACCATGATCAATTGAGCTCTGACGCCGCAATTGCCCTAAATTCGCATGGTTGTCGAAATGGCGATTTTCAGGATTTTCTTGGGGCGCCCCTAGGGCGAAACGGTTGATTATTGGGTTTACGGGATGCTGTTGCCGATAGCTTTTTAGCTATTTGGCAAATAGTTGAATTTGTCTTTGGGCTCAACCAGAAGTATTCGCAGGCAGGATCCCCCTGGTTGAGCTGATTGATCGATCCAGTTCAGTGAGCCAGTGGCTTCAGATCTTCAAAGCTAAAAATTTGTTGGCTGGCCGGAATGTCCGCCTGGGCCAGGGTGTCCACCACCCTCTCCCTGAGCACCCAGGGGCCCCCATCGCCCAGGGGCACGAAGCTATCGCGAAATTGGCTTTTGCCTCCCCGCAGGGCCCCAGTGGCTGGATCGGTGTACTGGCTGGAGTAGCTGTGGCTGAGATAGCCATGGCCAGTATCGGTGGTGCTCTCGGTGAAGATCGTCACCACCGTGCCGTGGATGTGACGGTAAACCATCGTCACCACATTATCTTTAATGCGATAACGATCCCCAGTATTTTTCCCGCCCACGATCACTTCTAAGCCCACGGAATCGATGTCGCCGGCCGTAAAGCTGTTCTCGCCATGGGTTTGTTCAAAGCTGCGCCGCACCCGGTGGATGGCCACCTCCCACAGTTGACTTGCGATCGCCTTATGCACCTCGGCATCGTCAATGCCCTCCACGCTGGCCTTGAGATCGGCCCCCACGGTGAAGCTGCCCTCCAGTTGCCGCTCCCCCTGCCGCCAAACACAGCGGCCCTGGTAGCCGCCGAAGCCGGGTTCCCAGGTGTAGCGATTTTCATAGGCGGCCCGGAAGGCGGCGGCGCAGTCGCTGCCGGGGGCGATCGGGGCTGGGCTGGGGGCTGGGCTCTGGGTTGGGCTCGGGGCTGTGGTCAAGTTAATGGAGAGAGGCTGTGACAACCCTAATCATTACCCTCAAGCCTGCAGTGAGTGCCGCGCGCACCTCGACGGGCCGCCAGCTCAGGCCAGCGGGGCATGCAGATCCTGGAGGGCATGGATTTCCAGGGGCTGGCCCTGCAGGGCGGCGATCGCCTCGACGGTCGCCCTCGCTCCGGCCAGGGTGGTGACGGCGGGTACGGCGTAGTCGAGGGCGGCTCGGCGCAGGTAGGCGTCGTCGTGGGCGGCCTGACGACCCACTGGCGTATTGATCACCAGCTGGATGCGGCGCGAGCGAATGGCATCCTCGATGTTGGGGCGCCCCTCATGCACCTTGAGGATCGCCTCCACAGTCAGCCCCGCCTGGCGCAGCGCCGCGGCCGTCCCTTCGGTGGCGACCAACTGAAATCCCAGCTCCGCCAGGCGCCGGGCCACGGGCACCAGGGAGGGCTTGTCGCGATCATGGGTGGAGAGGAACACCCGGCCCGCGGTGGGCAGGGCTTCCCCGGCAGCCAGCTCAGCCTTGGCATAGGCATAGCCGAAGCTTTTTGCCGTGCCCATCACTTCGCCGGTGGAGCGCATTTCTGGTCCCAGCAGCGTGTCGGAGCCGGGGAAGCGCTTGAACGGCAGCACCGCTTCCTTCACCGACTGCAGGGGGGGGATCGGTTCTGAGGTGAGCCCCAGTTCGGCCAGGCGGCGACCGGCCATCAGTTGGCTGGCCAACTTGGCCAGCGGCACGCCGGTGGCCTTGGCCACGAAGGGCACGGTGCGGGATGCCCGTGGATTGGCTTCAATGATGAACACCGTCTCGGTGCCATCCTCGCTGCGCTGTACAGCGAACTGCAGGTTGATCAGCCCGCGCACCTGCAGGGCCAGGGCCAGCTGACGGCTCCAGCTGCGGATCGTGGCCAGGGCAGCCGCGCCGAGGCTCACCGATGGCAGGCAGCAGGCGGAGTCGCCCGAGTGCACTCCCGCCGGCTCGATGTGTTCCATCAGCCCGCCGATCACCACCTCACCATCGCAGTCGCAGAGCGCATCCACGTCCACCTCAGTGGCGTTTTCCAGGTACTGGTCGATCAGTACGGGGTGGTCCGGCTCCACGTTCACCGCCTCAAGCATGTAGCGATTCAGTTCGGTTTCGTCGAACACCACCTCCATCGCTCTGCCGCCGAGTACATAGCTGGGACGCACCACCACCGGATAGCCCACCTGGGCTGCCACACGCCGGGCCTCAGCCTGGCTGCGGGCCAAGCCGTTGCGCGGTTGGCGGATCTCCAGGCGGCGCAGGATCGCCTCGAATTGCTCGCGATCCTCGGCGCTGTCGATCGATTCAGGGGATGTGCCCCAGATCTGGGTGCCTGTGGCCAGCCCCTCGGGCGATTGCAGCCAGCGCAGCAAAGGGATGGCCAATTTGAGCGGTGTTTGACCGCCGAACTGCACGATCACCCCTGTGGGTTTCTCGGCCTCGATCACATTGAGCACGTCTTCGAGGATGAGGGGTTCGAAATAGAGACGGTCGCTGGTGTCGTAGTCGGTGGAGACCGTCTCTGGGTTGCTGTTCACCATCACAGTTGCAAAACCCTCCTTTTGCAGGGCAAAAGAGGCGTGGCAACAGCAGTAGTCGAATTCGATCCCCTGGCCGATGCGGTTGGGGCCGCCGCCCAGGATCATCACCTTGGCTCGGGATTCGGGCTGCACTTCGTTTTCCGCTGGCACCAGCCGTAGCTCGCCATCGGCGTCGAGGCGTTCCAGGGGGCGCTCGTAGGTGGCGTAGTGATAGGGGGTGTGGGAGGCGAATTCAGCGGCGCAGGTGTCCACTGTCTTGAATACGGCCGTTACCCCCAGGCCCTGGCGCCAGCGGCGTACAGCCAATTCCCCGCTGCCGGTGGCCCAGGCGATCTGCCGATCTGAGAAGCCCAGTTGCTTGAGTTCCAGCAGGGCCTCAGCCGACAACTGTTCGAGGCTGCGGCCCCGCAAAAGGCGCTGCTCGGCTTCCAGAATCAGGCGCAATTTGGCCAGGAACCAGGGATCGATGG
>JBIKWK010000119.1:0-5598 GCA_044356375.1 Prochlorococcaceae cyanobacterium
GCTTCCAGCTGATCCAGATCGGCGTCACCTCCCTCGGTGGCCTTACGGCCGTGGGCCTGATGGCCCTGCTCACGGCCTGGAGTGGCCAGGTGCTGATCGTGGCGCCGCTGGGGGCTTCCTGCGTGCTGCTGTTTGGCTACCCGCGCAGCCCCCTGGCGCAGCCGCGCAACGTGGTGCTCGGCAACGCCCTGGGCGGTTTGGTTGGCATTGCCCTGGCCAGCCTGTGGGGCCAGGGACCGCTGGTGTTGGCGCTGGCCGTAGCGCTCACGATCCTGCTGGGGCAGCAGCTGCGCTGCCTGCATCCCCCCGCTGGAGGGATGGCGTTTCTGGTCACATTTCTGGGGGTGTCGTGGCATTTTCTGCTCTTCCCGGTGCTCAGCGGTTCGTTGCTGCTGGTGCTGCTGGCCTGGGCCTTCAGCCGCTGGGTGCCGGGGGCGATGCCCTACCCGCAGCATTGGCTGTGATCGCTAGGCGGTTGCTTGGCCCCGATCCATTCAATGGGATTCATCCACTGGAATCCATCCTTTGGAATCCATCCACTGGGCGGCCTCGATGAATCACAGATCTCACTGATCTCATGACACGAGAATCATTAGCTTCCGGAGCCACCGCAGGCCAGGGCGGCTGTCATGGTGGCGCTCATGCAGAAGGCACCAATCAAGTTACTCAACCCGATCAAGTGGGTCAACCCGATCGAGTGAGGAAATTTTAGCTGTGCGGATTGTTCTTGCCCATGGGTTTGTCGGCTTTTGGCTGGCGCTGCCTATAGTTGGCAAGTGTCTATCAAATGGAGTGTTTGACGATGGCTCGCCGGCCATCCGGCTCGCCTGCCCAGGCTCCCGTTTTTCGCATCGGTGAGGTCGCCAAGCTCACTGGCCTTTCGGTGAAAACGATTCGCTTCTATTGCGACCAGGGCCTGCTGCTGCCCAGTGGTCGTTCCGAGGGCGGCTACCGCTTGTTTAGCGCAGAGAGCCTTGCAGAGCTGGGGATCATCCGTGCGCTTAGGGCGATGGATGTATCAATCTCTGAATTGGCTCGGATCCTGGAAGTACGCCGGGCAGGGGTCTGCAACTGTTCCGCATTGAAAGACAGTATTGCCACTAAAATTGGCTCCATTGATGAGCGCATCCAAGAGCTCGTTGCCATGAAAATAGAGCTAGCTAGACTATTGCAGAGCTGGCAGGAATGTGGCGGCGCCAAGCCTGGAGCCGCAGATTGAGCGGCTGGCAGGGGTGAGTGGGGGAACGTTCGAACCGGGATCAATCTGTCGGTCGGTCTGTCGGTCGTCGCCCATAACCAGCTGGCCGCCAGCCCGTCCGCTTGGTATGCCGGGGGGCGGTACTCCGTATTCGGCGGCACGCCAGCGGCGGCCGCGGCGGCTCAAGGATGGTGTCGCAAAGGGAGAAGTACCGCCATGCGAGAGGTCGTGTTCCGCTTTGTGGTTGAACGCCCCGGCCACCTGGAAGCCCGATCCGATGTCCCTGCCCTCCATATCGCCGCTCCCACCTTGGAGGAGCTGCAACACGAGGCCCGGGAGGTCCTGATCGAGCATTTCGGGCCGGTCCACTGCGCCTACCGGGTGCGAATCCTGCGCTGTCAGCCCCAGCAGTTGCATCAGTCGCAGCAGTTGCAGCAGTTGCAGAAGTCCCAGCGGTTTAGTGGCATCAGGCCGTTGCGGCGTCTGCCTGCACTTTGCAGCTGAATCCTGGGCAGGCTGGCATCAGGCCGTTGGCCACTGCAACAGTTTGTGTCTTGGATTTTAAAAATATGCGGCCTCGTCAATAGTCTCTGGCCAAGATCTGATGGGCCGCGGTGCCTTAGGTCGCTTTTACCACAGCTCGGTTGAATGTCGCCATGAACTTTCGCGCCCTTGGTGCCGCCCAGTTTTTGTGGCTAGGTCTTGCCTTGGCGCCGCTGGTCCATGGCGCTCTGGCGCCCTTGCCGCTGCGGGCTCAGGAGGCGGCGGCTTGCCCGCTCCCGCCAGAGATTGCCGCCACCTTTCTCGATGCCAAGTGCATAAAAACAACCCTGAGGATGCCCCAGACATTCTTTCGCTATTACAGCGATCCAAAGAATAATCAAGGTCGTTACCTAACCACCGATCAGTTCGAGCTCAATACCACGGTAATTAGGCGATTGGCTCTAAATCAGATTTGGGGCAACAAAGCCAAGAAAATGCTATCGGTAACCCTGCCGGCTGGCACCGTGGTCTACCAGGGAATCGCTGGTCCCCAGGCGCCTGTCTCCTGTTACCCGGGTGGTGGTCAGCAGAGCTATCTGAACATTGACAACATCCGTAGCCAGACCTCTTTTGTCTGGGTGGATGGCCCAGATCTGGCCGTAAATCCCTTTGTCTGTGCCGCTCAAGATGCAGCCACCCCCCGTTGAGCTGATCCAGCGCATTGACGAAGCCCTGGCCATCGCCCGGGCGATGTCTTCCGGCCCCTGGGCAAGTCAAGTTGATCGCCTGTTGGCGGCTCTGCTGGCCGTGCGTCAGCAGGCCCTCTCCGGCACCCTGGAAGCTTCCCGGGGGGGCTCCAGCCTGGGGCTGACCCGGGGAGTGGCGGATTGGATCGATTCCCTCGATGCCCCCATCCTCAAGGCGGTGGCTGAAGTGGAGCGGATCTACAGGCGGCAGGCGGGTTCCTGAGCCTGCTGCCGCCGGCATCCCCAGCTGCCACCAACATTCAGGGTTGGCTGTTTGCCCCAACCGTTGCCAACTACACGGGAGTTGGCTCCCCCAGCCCTGAAAATGGGTGCAAATACCGCTGGCAAGCCCGAGATGAGCGTCGCCCCCCTAGCCACTCCCTTGGCCCCAGCTGAGTTGCTGCCCGCCTACCGGGCCGCCGCCGCCGAGCGCCTGGCCCTGGGGGTGCCACCTCTGCCCCTCTCCGCCCCCCAGGCCCAGGCCCTCACCGAGCTGTTGCAGCAGCCCCCCGCCGGGGAGGAGGCCTTTTTGTTGGAGTTGCTCAGCGAGCGCATCCCGCCGGGGGTGGATGAGGCCGCCTATGTGAAGGCCGGCTGGTTGAGCGCCATCGCCCAGGGCACCGTCAGCAGCCCCCTGGTGAGCCCATTGGAGGCCGTAAACCTGCTGGCCACGATGATCGGCGGCTACAACGTCTCCGCCCTGATCGGCCTGTTGGCCCACGGCGATGGCGCCATCGCCAGCCAGGCCGCGGCGGGTCTCAGCCGCACCCTGCTGGTCTACGACGCCTTCCACGATGTGATCGAACTGGCGGCCACCAACCCCTACGCCCAGCAGGTGGTGGACAGCTGGGCCGCCGCCGACTGGTTCACCGCCAAACCGGAACTGCCCGCCGAGATCACCGTGACGGTGTTCAAGGTGGAGGGCGAAACCAACACCGACGACCTCTCCCCCGCCACCCACGCCACCACCCGCCCCGACATCCCCCTGCATGCCAACGCCATGCTGGAAACCCGCATGCCGGCGGGCCTGGCCCTGATCGGTGAACTGAAGCAAAAGGGCCATCCGCTGGCCTATGTGGGCGATGTGGTGGGTACCGGCAGCTCGCGCAAATCGGCGATCAATTCAGTGCTGTGGCACATCGGTTGCGATATTCCCCACGTGCCCAACAAGCGCAGCGGCGGTGTGATTCTCGGGGGCAAAATCGCACCGATCTTTTTTAATACGGCGGAAGATTCTGGCGCCCTGCCGATTGAATGCGATGTATCGGCATTGGTTTCCGGCGATGTGATCACCATTCGCCCCTTTGCAGGCACGATTGAGCGCGCCGCCGGCCAGCCCGGCGCCGGAGAAATCCTGGCCCGGTTCCAGCTCAAGCCCAGCACCATCACCGATGAGGTGCGCGCCGGCGGCCGCATCCCCCTGCTGATTGGCCGCTCCCTCACCGACAAGGTGCGCGCCCAGCTGGGTCTACCCGCCAGCGAGCTGTTCATCCGCCCCGTCGCCCCCGCCGACAGCGGCAAGGGTTACACCCTGGCCCAGAAGATGGTGGGCAAGGCCTGCGGCCTGGTCGGCGTGCGCCCGGGCACTAGCTGCGAGCCGCTGATGACCACCGTCGGCAGCCAGGACACCACCGGGCCGATGACCCGCGATGAGATGAAGGAATTGGCCTGCCTCGGCTTCTCCGCCGATCTGGTGATGCAGAGCTTCTGCCATACCGCCGCCTACCCCAAGCCGGTGGATCTCAAAACCCACGCCGAACTGCCCGATTTCATCAGCTCCCGCGGTGGTGTAGCCCTGCGGCCCGGCGATGGCATCATCCACAGCTGGCTGAATCGTCTGCTGCTGCCCGATACCGTCGGCACCGGCGGCGACAGCCACACCCGCTTCCCGCTCGGCATCTCCTTCCCGGCCGGCTCCGGCCTGGTGGCCTTCGCGGCGGCCATCGGCGCCATGCCCCTGGACATGCCCGAATCGGTGCTGGTGCGCTTTTCCGGTGCTCTGCAACCCGGCGTCACCCTGCGGGATGTGGTGAATGCCATCCCCTATGTGGCGATGCAGCAGGGGCTGCTCACTGTGGCAAAAGCGAATAAAAAAAATATCTTCTCTGGTCGAATTATGGAGATAGAAGGTTTGCCAGATCTCAAACTTGAGCAGGCCTTTGAACTCACCGATGCCACCGCCGAGCGCAGCTGCGCCGGCAGCACGATCAAGCTCTCGGTGGAAACGGTGAGTGAATACCTGCGCAGCAATGTGGCGCTGATGAAAAACATGATCGCCCGCGGTTATAGCGATGCCCGCACCCTGGCCCGTCGCATCAAGGCGATGCAGGCCTGGCTCGACAACCCCGTGCTGATGGAGGCTGACGCCGATGCCGAATACGCCGCCGTGATCGAGATCGATCTCGATCAACTCACCGAGCCGATCCTGGCCTGCCCCAACGATCCCGACAACGTCAAGCTGCTAAGCGATGTGGCCGGTGAGCGGATCGATGAGGTATTCATCGGCTCCTGCATGACCAACATCGGCCACTACCGCGCCGCCGCCACCGTGCTGGAGGGCCAGGGGGCCAATCAGGCGCGGCTGTGGGTGTGCCCGCCCACCCGCATGGATGAGGAGAAGCTCAAGGAGGAGGGCTACTACTCCATCTTTGAGGCGGCCGGCAGTCGCATGGAGATGCCTGGCTGTTCCCTGTGCATGGGCAACCAGGCGCGGGTGGAGGACAACACCAGTGTATTTTCCACCAGCACCCGTAATTTTAATAATCGCCTCGGTAATGGCGCCCAGGTGTACCTGGGCAGCGCCGAACTGGCGGCCGTCTGCGCCCAGCTGGGGCACATTCCCACCAAGCAGCAATACCTGGCGATCGCCGCCGCCAAGATCGATCCCAACGGCGAACAGCTCTATCGCTACCTCAACTTCGATCAGATCGAGGGTTTTGAGGAGCAGGGCCGGGTGGTGAGCGCCGAGGCGGAGGCGCAGGTGCTGGCGGGGGTTTGAGCCCCAGGGCCAAGGTCGGCTTCCCTGGCCGCCCTTGGCTAACAAGGCGTACGCATTCAGGGGTCGCGACAGCCGGCCGTGAACTGCGGCTCTGCTGAGCAGTTGACAGCAGCTTGAATCCCGGTTTCATCTCAGGCAGAATCTGTCTGTGATGCACACACCCCCGGCTGGCA
>JBIKWK010000056.1:0-18812 GCA_044356375.1 Prochlorococcaceae cyanobacterium
ACGGTGCATAATGGATAAACGGAGCTGAGCATTCAGCTTCCAAGCAGTCAACCCCTGACTGCTCCTGTTCACCCTCCAGAAAGGGTCACAGGACCTCCTGAGTTACACCACTCGAAGGGGCGCTACCCAAACATGTCTAAAGAACTCGGTATGAAGCCAATCTCGATAGTCAGCATATTTTGCGCCAGAAAGCTCTGGTGGCTCAGATAATGATATTGTCGCCATTCATTTAGCATCGAGAAAAAGGCGGCCATGCTCCGCAAGAGCAATTAGCAGTGTGTCAACTTGCTCAGATCTACGATAATATTCCCGGAATCTGGCCTGAATCTTTCTTAGAACTAGCCTCTCAATGTATGATAGCTCGACATCACTTAGATTCTTCATCTCTAGTCTTGACTTAAGTTCAGAATAGCGAGATATGAAGTCCTCGTCTCTAAGCTGACTTGGTGCAGCCGTTTGACTGGAAGCCATCGCACTGCGGGCCGGCACATACTGGTCAGAACGTCTGTCCAATAGCAAGTCAGAGTAGTTAGGTTTATCTCGGGTGAACTTTGCTCTGGGATAAGTAGCTGTATTGTGAGTAGCCGGGAAGATGGTGGGAGAGTTAGGGGGTGTCATAGGTAGCCTCCATAAGAAGATGAGTCTTGGGGGTTGCAAACCTAAAGAAGGCTTTTTTTGCAGCCTCCTTTACCTGCTTGATCTCCTGTAACATAGTAGCCGCATCTGTCATGAGTGGCAAGTCATCTGTAAATGTGAGCGATGCCTCCACCCTGGTTTCAACCGAAAGGGATTCGCCGCTTGAGTCCGCATCAATAGAAATTTCAAGGCGCATCTTGGAGTCGTCCTCAGGCAAGCCGAAAGTTGCCGAAAGCCTAGAAAGCCCATTAGTCGCAACATTTTCAGATAGTCCGATATCCATAGCAAAATATTGAGAGATGTCAATGTGCTCTATAGGAAATGAAAAGCAGTTAATGTAGCCGAAGATTACCTTGGAGCATTCAGGCCCTTGGCCTAAACATGCTTCGCTAAAGGACTCTATCCACTGCCTAATCGTTGACTCGAGGTCTTCCCCAAATGTACGATAACGGGCTTCGGTAAATGAAGCTGGATTGGCGAGAAAGTGGACACTCAAGTATCTTTCGCCGAGTCGAGCGAGGTATTGCTCATGCTCCCCCCAGGTCACTTGTCTAACCCAGTGAGGATCTATCACGGCTTCCCCGGCGGGAACAATGACAATCGACGGCACGGGTCGTAGGTTGTCAAAGGCTTTGCTAGCTTGCCACTCAAGAACAGTCGCGAAGCGATCATCTTGGGAATGGGGCCCAGGAGCTCCAACCAATGCAGTCCACGCCTGGATAATAGTGGACTTATTGCAATGGACAACTCGGCGTGGCTTGGGCTGATTCATGTTTGAAAGAGGGCATTAACTTCCTTTTTCATGCCTGACTCAATCTTGATCATATCACAGAAATGGTCGGCATTCGGCAAGTGATGCAAAAAGCAAACAGCATTTTGCTTAAGTGAGCATGATGTTTTTGGATTAAGGCACAATGTACCTGCTTTCTAGCGTCAAGATCCAGCGGCCGGGGCCATGTATACCTGTTGGATTGTCTTGCTGCTGCCCGCCGCTGATCTTGTGCGTTCGGCTTCGGCGATCTCATCAGTTTCAGCTCACCACGCTCTGCCCCGCTACCAGCACGCCAGTCGGTTGATCGCCGCCATTAAGCGCCAGCCCCTGATGGGTCCAGACCCGCCCAGCGCCGGTGGGGTCGCCAGGCCGTTTGGGCCGGCATTGCTCCTTTTCCCCTGAACCGCCTTAGCCTGAGGTTGCTCTTGCCGCAGGGCTCCCATGCTCACCCTGCCCCGCACACTCACCCTCACACCTACTCAGTTTGCCGAGGTGTGTGCGGCCAACCCGGAGGCGGTGCTGGAGCTCGCTGCCGATGGCACCCTCATCGAGATGACCCCCACCGGCGGCAGCACAGGTGCGCGCAACAGCCGGCTATTGACTCGGCTCGAAAACTGGGCAGTGGCCTCCGGTCTTGGCTGGATCGTGTTCGACAGCTCCGCCGGCTTCCTGCTTCCCGATGGCTCCGTACGCAGCCCCGACGCCAGCGTCGTGCGGCTGGAACGCTGGCAGGCGTTGAGCGAGGCCGAACGGGAAGGATTCCCGCCCCTCTGCCCCGATCTGGTGGTGGAGCTGGCCAGCCCTTCAGATGAGCCGCAGGTGCTGCGCCGCAAGCTGGCCGCCTACATGGCCAATGGGGCCAGTCTGGGTTGGCTGCTGCTGCCGCAAAGCCGCACGGTGGAGGTGTGGAAGGCAGGGGCAGCCGAAACAGCCAACTCTCCTCTGGTGCTCACCGATCCGTCACTGCTGGAGGCGAGCCCCGAGTTTCCGGGCCTGGTGATCGATCTAGGGCGGATCTGGGAGGTCTGATGGCTGCATCAGGCCCCTGGAGCAGCGCTACGGCCTTGAGCGTTGAGACAACAGCCGCATTCAGGCGGGAGGCTTGTGGCGGCAGGAGATTGAGCAGTCTTTAGCCAGCGCCAGCGTGGCTGCACGGTGACAATTACCATCACCACCGCCATTGCTATTATTATTACTAGTGCTATTGTTATCGCTATCGCCATCACGATAATATATACCTATGCGCTTAATTGCGGCCCGGAGGTGATCAGCCACGTGGACAGCTTATATGTAGCAACAACTACATTTGGATAGCGGACCCATGAATCACTGACAAAGCTAAACAGAATCCCCTGAAAGCCCTTGCCGACACCAGGTTATTGTTGGCTTGCCAACAGGTGGTTCACTGAAGTATGCGGGTGGGTGGAGGCCCGTGGTCCACGGAAACCACCCAAGCAGCGTGAGGCGCTTCAAGAGTACCTATGATCTTAGCATTCAAGCACTACCTATCTAATCTCTCCAATGGCAAGTTGGTGCTCTGGTGCTATTTAATTTGGTGGGGAGCCACCGTCTTCCATCACTTCGATCCATCGCCAAGTATTTGGTTGAACTCAGTTGGCATCAGCGCAGTCATCGGCGTGGCACTGATTCTCAGCGTTGGTGGATTCAAATCAGCCACGCGAGATCGCTGGCAAACGTTTCGGCTGTTCGCCATGCCCTTCTGCGTGTCGAGTTTTTCATCTCTCATCAAGGGCAAAGGCTTCGTGCTTGTTTTCCCGCCATCAGTCCCAGAATTGGCAACCGCAGTGGGGCTCTGTGCAGCGTTCTCAGCCGTAGTTGTAGGACTTAGAAAGGCGCGTCGTGCAGCAAGCACCTAACATTTTTAGCTATGCTTTTACCACGCGATTGACTGCGCTGTTATATAGCCACCACCGGTCGATTTTGCCATCCAGGCGGCTAACTTAGAGATGGCCGACTAACCGGCGGCAGGGACGTCATCTTTGCTGGCGGTCACCGGGTCGGAGGCGTCTGGTTCAACTTCTTTCCATATTTGCTTGCCTATATCTTCTACCCAGGGAATTGTCGATTCTCCCAGCTTTTTCTCAAGTAACAGCTTGGCTTGATTCAAGTTATCGGCTTTAGTTTGATACACCCCCTCATGAAAGGCCGGGTCAATTAAGGGGCCTGTTACGGGTCCAAGAGGATCACCATTTTTATCGAGAAATCTACATTCAAAATCAGGCATTTAACAGTTGCAACTTCTAGCAAGCTTACCAGCCTTTTCGGCATCGGCACGGCCTGCCGGTATTGCAGGGGTTGACGGCGCCCAGGAGCACCGCTGGCACTCTTTTTTCAGGTAACCGTGTTGTGCGCATGCCCATGCCATAGGCCCTTCGGATTCTCAATAAGGGCCCAGCCTGGCCGCGGCGACCCTGATCCCTGATCCTGCCTGGCAGGTTTCAACGCTCCCACAAGGGTTCTGATGGATCTCAGCCGATGAGACGATCAAGGCAAAATCCAAGCCACCACTGGCCCAGCCCTCAAATCTCGCCTGGATGCTGAAGATGCCCGGTGCCGGTTTCGAACCAGCGACATCCTGCTTGTAAGGCAGGCGCTCTACCGCTGAGCTAACCGGGCGTCTCGCCATTGTGCCGTCACACTCGCCCCTGGCACCACCCCCACCCTTGGAGATCCCCCGCAACAATGGCCAGCGGCCGCCACCACGACAGGGCCACCTGGCTGCTGGCCCTGCCCTTTGGGGGGCTGTGGTGGCCGGCCCTGGGCCTGGGCGGCCTGGGGGTGGCCAGCCTGGCTTTTTTGCTGGGCGGCCTGCTGCTGTCGCCGGATCTGGACACCCGCTCCAACCCCAGCCAGCGCTGGGGGCCGCTGCGGTGGCTGTGGTGGCCCTACCGCAAGCTGCTGCGGCACCGGTCGCTGCTCTCCCACAGTCCGCTGCTGGGCACGGCGGTCAGGCTGGCCTACCTGGCCCTGCTCTGCCTGGGGCTCAGCCTGGTGCTGGCGCCCCTGGGGGGGCCGCCGCCGCCGCGGCTGCTGCAGATGGCGGCCGAACTGTGGCGGCAGCAGCGGCCCCTGCTGCTGGCGGCCCTGGTGGGGGTGGAGGCCAGCGCCTGGCTGCACCTGATCCAGGACGGCGATCCGATGCCGCGCACCCCCAGGCTGCTGCGCCGCCGGGGTCGCAAGCGCCAGGGGCGATGACAGGGTGGAGGCCCCGTGAGCCCTCGCCGCGATGGACGCCCCGATCCAGGTCTCCCCACAGCCGCCCGCCAGGCCCTGGGAAGGAGACCAGGCCAGCGGCGACCTGGCGGCCCTGGCCGAGTTGGTGGCGGTGGTGGCGCAGCTGCGCGATCCAGAAAGGGGCTGCCCCTGGGATCTGCAGCAGACCCACAGCTCCCTGGTGCCGTATTTGCTGGAGGAAGCCCATGAGCTGGCCGATGCCATCCGCCACGGCGACGACCGTCAACTGGCGGAAGAACTGGGGGATCTGCTGCTGCAGGTGGTGCTCCACGCCCAACTGGCCCGCGAGCGGGGCGGCTTTGATCTGGCCCAGATCGCGGCGGGCATCAGCGCCAAGTTGATCCGGCGGCATCCCCACGTGTTCGGTGCCGACGACGATCCGGCCCGGGGGGATCGCGGCCAGACCGGCAGCAGCGAGGCCGTAGCGCTGCGCTGGCAGGAGATCAAGGCCCTGGAAAGGCAGCAGCTGGCCACCTCCCCACCTGGCCATATCTCAGATAACCAGCTGGCACCTGAACAGGCCTCAGCTAACCAGGCCTCAGCTAACCAGTCTCAAGAGACGGGGGGCAGCGCCAGCCCCCTCAGCGATCTGCTCAGGGCCAAGGTGCGCGGTCAGCCCGCCCTGGCCGGCGCCATGGCCATCTCCCGCAAGGCCGCCGCGGCCGGCTTCGAATGGGACCACATCGAGGGCGTCTGGGCAAAGGTGCATGAGGAGCTCGACGAGCTCAAGGAGGCCGTGGCCGAACTCCATCAGCACAGCAACCAAGGCCAAACCAGCGATGCCCAATTCAGCGATACCCAAAACAGCGCCAACCAGGCCAGCCAGGCCCTGATCCACGCCCAAATCCATGCCCAGGAGGAACTGGGGGATGTGATCTTCACCCTGGTGAATGTGGGCCGCTGGTGCGGCCTCGACCCGGAGGCGGGCCTGGCCGGCACCAACCAGCGTTTTTTGCAGCGCTTCTCCCGGGTGGAGGCAGCCCTCAGCGGCGATCTGCAGGGGAAGAGCATCCGAGAACTGGAGGCTCACTGGCAGCGGGCCAAGGCAGCGATTCGAGCGGAAAAAACCGCCGCAAATACCGCGAATCAGAATCCGTAGCGATAGCCCGCCTCCCCCCTCCTCAGCCCTCCTCGGGTCGCTGCCGCCGCTGCTCCTTGATGCCGCCGCGGCGCCGCTTGGCCGTGAGCCGCCGCTCCACCGAACCCCTGGTGGGCTTGGTGGCGCGACGGGGCGGCGGCGGCGGTTTGATCGCGGCGCGCAGTAGCTGTGCCAGCCGCTGCTGCGCCGCCTGGCGGTTCAACCACTGGGAGCGGTGCTCGGCGGCCACCACCACCAGCACCCCATCCACCAGCCGTTCGGCCAGCCGCGCCAGGGCCCGCTGCCTCAGGTGCTCGGGCAATGCCGCCGTGGCGCTCAGATCGAAGACCAGTTCCACCCGCGAATCGGTGGTGTTCACGCCCTGGCCGCCGGGGCCCGAGGCCCGCGAGAAGCGCCAGCCCAGCTCCCCGGCTGGAATCCACCAGCGCTCGTCGATCGGCAGGTCCGGCACGGCCATGGGGGTCTTCTAGAGCAGGCTCACCAGGCCGCTGGCGATATCCAGATAGGCGGGCTGAATGCGCAGCCGGCCCTCAGCCTGCGCCCGGGCCAGCAGCTGGCTGCTCTGCGGCAGGGCGGCGGCGGCGGCGCGGGCATTGGCCTGCACCGCCCGCTCCAGCCCCTGCACCCCAGACCCTCCCCCCGCAGGCAGGGCCTGGCGGATTGGCAGCACCAGCTGCTCCAACAGGGGCGTCAGCGGCCCATCGCCCAGGGCCGCCCGCACCGCCCCGCAGCCGCTATGGCCCAGCACCAGGATCAGCGGCACCTGCAACTCAGCCACGGCGTATTCCAATGAAGCCACACCGGCCGGGAAGGCGGTGTTGCCGGCGCTGCGCACCTGGAACAGCTCGCCGGCCCCGGCGGCAAACAGCCACTCCGGCGCCAGCCGCGAATCGGCGCAGCAGAGCAGCGCCGCCCAGGGTTGCTGGCCCTGGGCCAGGTCCTCGGGCCCCAGCTGACAGCGCAGCGGCGATTGCGCCAGCAGCAGCGCCGCCCGCTGGCTCGGATCGCCGCTCGCCGCCGCCCGCTGCCACAGGGCGGCGAACTCGCGGTTGCGCCGCAGCAATTCCTGCAGCGGATCGGCCAGGGGGGCACAAGCCCCCAGGCGGCGCCGCAGCAACTCGCTGGGGCTCTCCGCCCAGGCCGGCGCCCCGCCAGCGCCCAGGGCCAGCCCGCCCGCCAGCAGGGCCGCCAGCCGCAGCCAGGCCCGTCGCCCCAGGCGCGGCGACAAAGCTGTGGGCGTCAAAGCTGTGGGGGACAAAGCGGTGGGCGACAAATTGGCGGGCTTTGGTGCCAAGGATTCGTGACAGGAGGTGCTGTTGAAGGTTTAGCTGTAACCAAGCCGTCCTCAAGCCACACACCTGGCGGGCAGGCGGCATCCGATCCACCGGCAGCAGACGCAATCCATGGCCCACTCTTCCGCCGCCGAGCCCCCCGCCACCCCGGGCTGGGTGGATGAGGTGTTTGATGGCGTGCGCTACGGCCTGGCCGGCCAGGTGATCGCCGAACAGAACTCCCCCTTCCAGCGGGTCACGATCATCGACAGCCAGCGCTATGGCAAGGGCCTGCTGCTCGATGGCTGCTGGATGACCGCCGAGCGCCAGGAGCGCCACTATCACGAGGCGATCGTGCATCCGGCCCTCTGCGGCGCCGAGGGCATCGAACGGGTGCTGGTGATCGGCGGCGGCGATGGCGGCACGGCGCGGGAGTGCCTGCGCCATGCCGCCGTAGGCCAGCTCGACCTGGTGGAGATCGACGGGCTGGTGGTGGAGTGGAGCCAGCGATACCTGCCCGCGATCGGCGGTGCGGCCTGGGCTGATCCGCGCCTGCAGCTCACGGTGGGCGACGGCATCGCCTGGGTCCGCGACGCCGCCGCCGCCAGCTACGACGTGGTGATCGTCGATGGCTCCGACCCGGCCGGACCGGCGGAAGGGCTGTTCAACCGGGCCTTCTTTGAGCACTGCCGCCGCATTCTCAAGCCCGGTGGCGTATTTGCCACCCAGAGCGAATCCCCCGAGGCCTTCCGCCAGGTGCACCTGGACACCGTGCGCCTGCTGCGCGAGGTGTTTGGTCACGCCGACCCCCTCTACGGCTGGGTGCCGATGTACCCGAGCGGCTGGTGGAGCTGGACCTTCGCGGCCACGGACGGCCCCCGCTATTTGCAGCCCCGGGCCGAGCGGGCCGCGGCCGTGGCCGCTGGCTGTCAAATTTGGAGTCCCCGCTGGCAGCGGGGCGCCTTTGATGCGGTGCCGGCCGCCATCGAGCGGGAGCTGCAAGCCCCTGCTTCCGCCAGCTGAGCCCCGCTGCCGCCAACTGCCCCCAACCCGCCAGCTGAACCCAGTTCGCCAACTGAGCCCAGCTCCAGCTGGCCAGCCAGCCCCGCTTTCTCCTACCGATCCAGCCCTTGAGCCCCGCCGATCTCTCCTGCTTTGAAACCGACGGTGCCATCTACATGGCCAGTCGCCGCGATCCCAGCGGCTGCCGGGTGGGCCTGTTTGGGGTGCCCTACGACGGCACCACCTCATTTCGGCCCGGCACCCGCTTCGGGCCGGCGGCGATCCGGGAGGTGAGCAGCGGGCTGGAGACCTACTGCCCCCAACTCGATGCCGACCTGGAGGAATTGGCCTTCGCCGATCTGGGGGCCGTGGCCATTCCCTTCGGCGCCCCCGAGCCGGTGGTGGCGGCGGTGCGCCAGGCCACCAACCAGGTGCTGGCCCTGGGGCTCAAGCCGCTGATGTTGGGCGGTGAACACTCGATCAGTTCCGGGGCCGTGGCCGCCGTGGCCGCCCGCCATCCGCAGCTGGTGCTGCTGCAGCTCGATGCCCACGCCGACCTGCGGCACGAATGGCTGGGCAACCAGCACAGCCACGCCTGCGCCATGCGCCGCTGCCTGGAGGTGTTGCCCAGCGGCAAGTTGCTGCAGCTGGCGATTCGCAGCGGCACCCGCCAGGAATTCGCCGAGCTGTGCAGCCAGCAACGGCTGGTGGCGATCGAGCGGCTCACGGAAACCCTGGCCCCCCATCGCGGCCAACCGCTCTATCTCACCGTGGACCTGGACTGGTTCGATCCGGCCGTGCTGCCCGGCACCGGCACGCCAGAGCCGGGCGGCTTCCTCTGGAGCCACTTCGCCGCCCTGGTGGAGGAACTGCGCCACCACCAGCTGGTGGCCGCCGATGTGGTGGAGCTGGCCCCGCAACTGGACCCCAGCGGGGTCAGCAGCGTACTGGCCGCCAAGGTGGTGCGCAGCCTGCTGCTGCTATTGGGCAGCTGAGCATTCAGGGCGCCAAGCCCCGGGCTGCCTTGCCAAGCAACAAATGCCTGGCAACAAATGCCAGGCCTAGGAAGCCAATTGCTCAGTAACAGCAGGTGCCACTGGTGCGCTGCTCCCGCAGGCGCTCGTGCTGCTGACTGATCAACAGGATGGCCAGGGTGGGGTGGTTGTGCAGCAGGTTGAGGAAGCGCAGGCGGTCCAGCCGCACCACTTCCACCGGGGTGCGGGCCACCGCTTCGGTGCGGTAGACATCCTCACGCCAGAGGATGTCCTGGTAGCTGAACAACTCTCCGGGCCTGTAACAGAGCCGCTCAGAGCTCTCCCCAATCACCTCGACGATGCCGCGACGCACGGCATGGATGGCATCTGCGGCCCCGCCGCGACTAAAAACCCTGGCGCCGGTGGGCAAGGTCAACACCTCGCAATCCACCTGGGAGGCCATCAATTCCAGCGGGCTGAGCCCTCCCATCGACTGGGCAGCCCTGGCTGACACCACAGTGGCTTTTCTAAGCAATCCCCTCACCTCCCCTGAACTGGTGGATCAGCTATTAGAGCGCCTACAGGGCCCCAGGGGAAGCTGCTTCAGCAACAAATTGGCTTCCCCGGCCTGAATGCCTGAGATTCCGTCTACGCCGCCCGTGGAAACTGACCGGGCGCCACCTAAGAAACCTGGTGGACCTGGTGGACCTAGGGGACCTAGTCGACGAGAGCCCTAGTCGACCGGCGGCAGTTCGTCGAGTAGCGCCAGCTCCACTGCCTCCAGCATCCCGGCCAAGCTGAGTTGCCGGTCGATCGACCCGCCGGCACCACCGGGCGCCGTGGCCTGGCTGGTCAGGGGCAGCCGCGGCGGCCGGGCAGTCCAATGGGGACACCAGAGCTCGGCGGTGAGCTCTGGATGGATTGCCAACTGGCGCATGCGGCACCAGCCCGGCCGCACCCCATTAGGCAGTGACCCGCCATCCAGCACACAGTGGCGGCAACTGCGGCAGCTGGGGCGATGGGCCATGCGGCAGGGTCATTTGGAAGCAGAACACTAGGCACGTCAACCGCTGTTGACCAGGTGGCGAACCGAATACTGCAGCTGTCTTGCTGCTAAGGCCCCGGCCTGGGGCAAAGCAACACTTCCGGGCCCGAACCGCTCTCCATAGGATCCGCCGATCCGCGGCGCCCTGCTCCCATGGCCGACCTGCCCAGCAACGCCCTTTTGCGGCGCACCCCCCTCCACGGGGCAGCCCAGGCGGCCGGGGGGCGCATGGTGCCCTTCGCGGGCTGGGAGATGGCCCTGCAATTCGCCGGTCTGGTGGCCGAACACAGGGCCGTGCGCCAGGACTGCGGCCTGTTTGACATCTCCCACATGGGGGTGATCAGCCTGCGGGGCGACGCAGTCAAGGATGCCCTGCAGGCACTGGTGCCCACCGACCTCCATCGCATCGGCCCCGGCGAGGCCTGCTACACGGTGCTGCTCAACGAGCGGGGCGGCGTCCGCGACGACCTGATCGTCTATGACCGCGGCTGGACTAGCCCAGCTGCAAGTGACAGCCCATCCGTAAATGACAGCCCAGCTGCAAATAACAGCCAGTCTGCAAATAACAGCCATGAGCTGCTGCTGGTGATCAATGCGGCCTGTGCCGAGGAGGACACGGCCTGGATCCGCAGCCAGCTGGAGGCCCAGGGGGTCACGGTGGCCGATCGCAAGGGCGACGGCGTGTTGTTGGCCCTGCAGGGTCCCCGGGCGGCCGCCCGGCTGGAGGCCCTGGCGGGCGTCTCCCTGGCTAACCTGCCCCGCTTTGGCCACCGGGAGCTGCGGCTGGCGGGCGGGGCGAGCGGGGCGGCCGCCGCAGCCCAGGTGTTCGTGGCCCGCACCGGTTACACCGGGGAAGACGGCTTTGAACTGCTGCTGGAGCGAGAGGCCGGCATCGCCCTCTGGCAGCAGCTGGTAGCCGAAGGAGTGGCCCCCTGTGGCCTCGGCGCCCGCGACAGCCTGCGCCTGGAGGCGGCCATGCACCTCTACGGCCATGAACTGGATGCCAGCACCACCCCCCTGGAGGCCGGTCTTGGCTGGCTGGTGCACCTGGAGATGCCCAAGCCCTTCATCGGCCGCCAGGTGCTGGAGCGCCAGAGCGCCGAGGGCCCCAGCCGGCGGCTGGTGGGCCTGAAGCTGCGGGGTCGCGCCATCGCCCGCCACGGCTATCCGGTGCTCGCCGACGGTCAACCGGTGGGGGTGATTACCAGCGGCAGCTGGTCGCCCAGCCTGGAGGAGGCGATTGCCCTGGCCTATGTGCCGGCCGGCCTCGCCAGGTTGGGCACTGAATTGGCGGTGGAGATCCGCGGCAAAGCGGAGCCGGCGGTGGTGGTGAAGCGGCCCTTTTATCGGCGCTGATCCGGGGAGGGCGCCGCCATGGCCAGTGCAGTGGCGGGTAGGCGCCTCGGAACGGCGTGGGAAAATCGCCGATTGATTTCGGGTTCCCCCATGCGCAGCCACGGTTGCGGCGATCTGCGCGCCGATCAGGCCGGCCAGCAGGTGATGCTGTGCGGTTGGGTGGACCGGCGCCGCGACCACGGGGGGGTGATCTTCATCGACCTGCGCGACCGCAGCGGCACCGTGCAGATCACCGTGGATCCAGAACTCGGCGCCGGCGATGCCGACTTCAGCGCCGCCTTCGAGGCCGCCGGCCACCTGCGCCACGAAACCGTGATCCAGGTGAGCGGCGCGGTGCGCAACAGACCCTACGAATCGATCAACGACAACCTCAAAACCGGGGCGATCGAGGTGCTGGCCAGCAGCATCACCCTGCTCAATGCCGTCAAGGGCAACCTCCCCTTCCCGGTGTCGGTGCACGACGAGGAGAACACCCGCGAGGAGCTGCGCCTCAAATACCGCTATCTGGATCTGCGCCGCAAGCGCATGAACGAAAACCTGCGCCTGCGGGCGCTGACGATCCGCACCGCCCGCGCCAGCTTGGAGGCCGAGGGTTTCATCGAGGTGGAAACGCCGGTGCTCACCCGTTCCACCCCCGAGGGCGCCCGCGATTACCTGGTGCCCAGCCGGGTGTGCGGCGGCGAGTGGTTCGCCCTGCCCCAGTCGCCCCAGCTGTTCAAGCAGCTGCTGATGGTGGGCGGCATCGAGCGCTACTACCAGGTGGCCCGCTGCTTCCGCGACGAAGACCTAAGAGCCGATCGCCAGCCGGAATTCACCCAGCTGGACATGGAGATGAGCTTCATGGACCAGGAGCAGATCCTGGAGCTGAACGAAAAGCTGATCTGCGCCATCTGGAAGGAGGTGAAGGGCATCGAGCTGCCCCGGCCCTTCCCGCGGCTCAGCTGGCATGAGGCGATGGAGCGCTACGGCAGCGACCGGCCCGACACCCGCTACGGCCTGGAGCTGGTGAATGTGAGCGATCTGGTGGCCGAGATGGGCTTCAAGGTGTTCAGCGGTGCGGTGAAGGCCGGCGGCTCGGTGAAGGTGATCGCCGTGCCCGGCGGCAACGAGGCGATCAGCAATGTGCGCATCAAGCCCGGTGGCGATGTGTTCAGCGAGGCCCAGAAAGCTGGAGCGGGTGGATTGGCCTTCATTCGGGTGCGCGAAGGCGGCGAGATCGACAGCATTGGCGCCATCAAGGACAACCTCAGCGAGGCCAGCAAAGCCGAGTTGCTGGAGCGCACCGGCGCTGAGCCCGGCACCCTGCTGCTGTTCGGCGCCGGCGACACCGCCACGGTGAACAAGGCCCTGGATCGGGTGCGCCAATACCTGGCGCGGGAATTGGGGTTAGTGCCGAAAGATCCGAAGAACCCTGTGCAAGCGCTGAATATGGCCAACACCTGGGATCTCGAGAAAGCTGAATTGGCGCGTTGGAACTTCCTCTGGGTGGTGGACTTTCCGATGTTCGAATTCAACAAGGACGAAAACCGCCTGGAAGCGCTGCACCACCCCTTCTGCGCCCCCAACCCCGACGACCTGGGCAGCGATCCGGCCCAGTGGGCGGCAAATCTGCCCACCGCCCGCGCCCAGGCCTACGACCTGGTGCTCAACGGCCTGGAACTGGGGGGCGGCTCCCTGCGCATCCACGATTCAGCCCTGCAGCGCCAGGTGCTGCAGACAATCGGTCTGCCGCCAGAGGAGGCCGATCGCCAGTTCGGCTTCCTGATGGATGCCCTGGACATGGGCGCCCCACCCCATGGCGGCATCGCCTTTGGCCTCGACCGGATGGTGATGCTGCTGGCGGGCGAGGAATCGATCCGCGACACGATCGCCTTCCCAAAAACCCAGCAGGCCCGCTGCCTGCTCACCCAGGCCCCCGCCGATGTGGCCAGCAAGCAACTCGAAGAGCTGCACGTGGCCAGCACCTGGGTGGAGGAGGAGGACTGATGCGGCGGCACTTAAGTGCGGCTATTTTTGGGCTCAGTCAACCTGGTCGATGCGGCGATAACCAAACCAGTCGGGGCGGAGCGGTGTCGCCCCAGCCTCTGCATCGGCGCTGAGATGCAGCTGCCAGCCGTCCACCTGCACAATTGGATGGATGTCGTCTACGTGGCGCAGCCGGGCGCCGGGCAGCAGCTGGGCCCGGGCCTGGGCCCTGGCCGCCTGCCGGGAGCTGGCCACCAGCAGCGAAAAGCTATGCAGCTCCGCCAGGGCGGCGGGGTCATAGCCACCGCCATTGACGAACCAGAGGCGCTCCGGGCCGGCATAGGGCTGGCGGTGCAGCTGCAGCCGCCAGCCCGCCACCCCATCCAGGGCCAGCCAACTGTCGATGTGCAGGCCGCGGCGGCGGCCAAACCACTGCTCCCTCAGCTGGGGCAGGGTGTCGTCGATCGTGGCGCCGGCCACAAAGCGCACGTCGTGCAGTTCGATGTGGCAGCCGTCGACACGGCCGCCGAGCACCACCAGGAATAGCCGCACCACCAGCCCCCAATCCCCAGGAACGCCGCATCCTGGCTTAACCCTCTGGTTACCGGGCGCAAGCGCTCCACAGCAAGCCAAACCGCAACGCTGCTGGCCGGAGCAGATACGAACTCCCACGATCTGGCCGCCAACCGGCTACCGAGGCTGGGATCGGAGCTACAAAGAAATCACCGCGGCATATTGCGATGACCATCGGCGCCCCCCCCATCGATATCGGCATCGCCGCCGACCAAAGGGAGCAGATCGCCGCGAGCCTGGCGCGGGTGCTGGCCGACAGCACCGTGCTCTACGCCAAAACCCATGGCTTCCACTGGAATGTCACCGGGCCGATGTTCAACACGCTCCACTTGATGTTCATGGAGCAGTACACCGAGCTCTGGAACTCCCTGGACTTGATCGCCGAGAGGATCCGCGCCCTCGGCTGCCGCGCCCCCTACGGCGGCCAGGCGATCGGCCAGCTGGCCTCGATCGCCGAAACAGAAGGCAGCCCCAACGCCCTGGCGATGGTGCGCGAACTGGTGGAGGGCCACGAGGCCGTGGCCCGCACGATCCGCAGCGGCTTCGCCGTCGCCAACGAGGCCAACGACCAACCCACCGCAGACCTGCTCACCCAGCGGCTGCAAATCCACGAGAAAACCGCCTGGATGCTGCGCAGCCTGCTGGAAGCCTGAGTAGGGAAGCTCGACCGGGCTGCTCGCAACCTGAGCCGGCTGCTGGAAGCGCGAGCTGGCTGGATGATCCCTAGTTGGTTGGCTGGCAGCCAGAACACCTGCATAAGCCCCCATCCCGCCGGCGGGAACTGGGGGGTTGATGTAAATGCGTACATTGAAGGATCAGCCGCGCAGGATCCGCCGTACCGCCATGAGCAAATTCGTGTTTGTCACCGGCGGGGTGGTTTCCAGCATCGGCAAGGGCATCGTGGCCGCCAGCCTGGGCCGGCTGCTGAAAAGCCGCGGCTACAGCGTCTCGATCCTGAAGCTGGATCCATACCTCAACGTCGACCCGGGCACGATGAGCCCCTACCAGCACGGGGAGGTGTTCGTCACGGAAGACGGCGCCGAGACCGACCTGGATCTGGGCCACTACGAGCGCTTCACCGACACGGCCATGTCGCGGCTGAACAGCGTCACCACCGGTTCGATCTACCAGGCGGTGATCAACAAGGAGCGGCGCGGTAACTACAACGGCGGCACGGTGCAGGTGATTCCCCACATCACCGGCGAAATCCGCGAGCGCATTCATCGGGTGGCCGCCAACAGCGGCGCCGACGTGGTGATCACCGAAATTGGCGGCACCGTGGGCGACATCGAATCGCTGCCATTTCTGGAGGCGATACGCGAGTTTCGCGGCGATGTGGGCCGCCATGACACGGCCTATGTGCACGTAACTCTGCTGCCCTACATCGGCACCTCCGGCGAACTGAAGACCAAGCCCACCCAACACTCGGTGAAGGAGTTGCGCTCGATCGGCATCCAGCCCGACCTGCTGGTCTGCCGCAGTGATCGCCGCATCAGCAACGAGCTCAAACGCAAGATTGGCGGCTTCTGCGGCGTCCACGAGCGCGCCGTGATCCAGTCCCTCGATGCCGACAGCATCTACGCCGTGCCGCTGGCCATGGAGGAGGAGGGCCTCTGTCGCGAGGTGCTGGCGGTGCTGCAACTGGCAGACCACGACAGCGACATGACCGATTGGGCCAATCTGGTGACCAAACTGCGCAACCCCGGCCCAGCGGTGAAGGTGGCCCTGGTGGGCAAGTACGTGCAATTGAATGATGCCTATCTATCGGTGGTGGAGGCCCTGCGCCACGCCTGCCTGGATCGGGATGCCTCCCTGGATCTGCGCTGGATCTGCGCTGAACAGATCGAATCCCAGGGGGCGGCCGCCCTGCTGGAGGGCATGGACGCCGTGGTGGTGCCAGGTGGCTTTGGCCACCGGGGCGTGGACGGCAAGGTGGCCGCCATTCGCTGGGCCCGCGAGCAACGGGTGCCCTTCCTGGGCCTGTGCCTGGGGATGCAGTGCGCCGTGATCGAGTGGGCCCGCAACCTGGCCGGGCTCAGCGGCGCCACCAGCGCCGAACTCGACCCCGCCAGCCCCCATCCTGTGATCCACCTGCTACCCGAACAGCAGGACGTGGTGGACCTGGGCGGCACCATGCGCCTGGGGATATACCCCTGTCGGCTCACCCCGGGCACCATGGGCCATCAGCTATATGGCGACGCGGTGATATTTGAGCGCCACCGCCATCGCTATGAATTCAACAATGCCTACCGCAACCTGTTCCTGGAATCAGACTATGTGGTGAGCGGCTGCTCCCCCGATGGTCGGCTGGTGGAACTGATCGAGCTCAAGGGCCATCCCTTCTTCACGGCCTGCCAATACCACCCCGAATTCCTCTCCCGGCCGGGCAAACCCCACCCCCTGTTCCGGGGGCTGATCGAGGCGGCCCAGCGGCACGGTCCGGGCAAGGCGCAGGCCCTGGCTGCCGGCGCCCCAGGGAGCGAACAGGCCAGCGCCAATGGCAATGGCAATAGCAATAGCAATGGCAATGGCGCCACCAAGGCTGAGGCCAGTGCTGCTGACGCCCTGGCGGCCGTCGTCTCGCCAGGGGCATGAGCTTCTCTGCCCATGTCTCCCCCTGGCCCACCGCCACCGCCCGCACCACCGCCAGCACCGGCACCGGCACCGCCAGCAGGCGTGCCAGCCGGCCCCCCCGCTTCCCCAGCAGCAGTTAGCAGCCCCGTGGGTCCCGACCCCGTTCCCAGCCTGCCCGTAGTGGAAACCTTCCATTCACTGCAGGGGGAGGGTGTCCATGCCGGGCGCAGCGCCTTCTTCATCCGGCTGGCGGGCTGCCAGGTGGGTTGCAGCTGGTGCGACACCAAGCACTCCTGGCCCCTGGCGGCCCATCCGCAGCGGCCCCTGGCCGAGCTGGTGGCGGAAGCCCAGGCCGCCGCCAATACCGGGGCGGCCTTCCTGGTGATCACCGGCGGCGAACCCCTGCACCACCAGCTCGATCCACTTTGCAACGCCCTGCGGCAGCTATCGGCCCTGGGCGGCCAACCTCTGCCCTTACACCTGGAAACCAGCGGCGTGGATCCCCTCAGCGGTCAATTTGACTGGATTGCCCTCTCGCCCAAGCGCCACCGGCCGCCCAGGCCAGCACTGCTGGCCGCCTGCCACGAACTGAAGCTGGTGGTGCACTGCGGCGACGACCTCAGCTTCGCGGCGGCCATGGCCATCGCCGCCCGCCAGGGGCGGGATCAGGGGCCGGTGCTGCTGCTGCAGCCGGGGGCCGACTGCGCCGCCGGCCAGCAACTGGCGATCGACTACGTGAAGGCCAATCCCGATTGGCGTCTCAGCCTGCAGAGCCACAAGCTGCTGGGCCTGCGTTGAGCTGTGGAGCCCTGATGCCCTGATGCCCGACATGGCTCTCAGCAAGGGCTCTCAGTTGGCAGCACCGCCGGGAATACCGCCGGCTGGGCCACCATTAAAGCTGCTTTACATAGTCTCCCTAAGTGGTTGCCTGGTGGCCAAGAGCCCCAGGATGCGGATTCACTTGATTAGCAATGCCCTTAGGGAATAGAAACGCGACAAGATCCGGAGAGAACTTGCCGGTCTTTTCCTATTGAATTGTCCCTAGGCAGGTCGTTGGCAGCGCAGATAGGGCCCGCAGAAAGCCATTAAAGGCAAAATCAGCAGGGACTTCATTCCGCACGACCAACACCTCGCCAGCCCTAGTGGCTACAAATAAATTGCCCCAATGCTCACAAGTGATTGCCCCGTATTGCCAACATTGGTGATATTGGAGCCGCCGCCCGTTGAGATTTGATTGAAAAAGGAATTGCCGGAGCCAGAGCCATTGCCACCTCCTAAAACTCTGACCAGGGAACCGAACGAAGGCCTGGCACCCCCAGATGCCACTTCGCAATCCTGATCCAAAAGCAAGCTGATTGAGGCCACGTAAGAACCAGTCAGTAACTGGGCGAATGTTGACTCAAGCTTTCTAGTCACCAATTTGTGGTCTAGCGGAAAATGCGGCAAAAATGCCACAGAAAGCTAGCGAAATATAAAAAACGCCTGGCAAGCCAGGCGATTATGCAAACTTTGGAGAGCGCGCCTCGACGGCTCTACGCTCAGCCTTTGTAGCCGATACCGAACAGAGCAATACCGGTGTTACCAACGTTCTGAACATTGGTCCCGGCGGCGCCGCCGACACCGCCGAATCCGCCACCGCTGCCCCCTGTGGTGGTCTGGGAGAAGGTGGTATTCAGGAAGCCGCCGTTGAGCGATTCGGCATTCTTGTCAGAGATTTCGTGGAAAGCGTGCATGGGAAGTTGAAAGCAAAGTGTGAATCAGCGGGGACAAGCCCCTCACCTTGTTTAGAGCCACAAGGAATCTTTAGACCCCATTTCAGCCAATGCGCTGAGCTTCAACAGCTAAGTGAATGAAAAACATTCCGCTGAACCGGTATGAGCCGAAACTATGGTCGGCCGCCCCCCCCCCCACTGGCAGAAATTTCTGGCCAGCGGACCGGGAAGAAAATCCAGGCCGCCTGCCCGATCGAGGCAAAGCAAAGCTCCAGACCCGCCTTCCCCAGCCAAAAATCCCAGCCCACCAGCTTGGCCCCAACTTCAAGGCTGCGCCAGGGCCGGCTGGCTGTTGGTCTCCGCCTTCCACAGCCGCCATCGCAGCTGTAGCGGTCTTGGGGCATCCACCACGATCGGGGCACTGACGTTGTAAGGCACCACGAACGGCTTGCCGGCCATGGGCACAAAGCGCTCCCGGGGCGGCATGCCGGGGCAGGCCATGCGGGTGGCCACCAGGGGCCCCACCTCGCTCACCCGATACAAAATCGGCCCCTGGCCTGCCGCCAGCGGCTCGGGCC
>JBIKWK010000057.1:0-18796 GCA_044356375.1 Prochlorococcaceae cyanobacterium
GGGAAACGGACCTGCCCACCTCTTGCAACACCAGCCGGAGCCAGTCGCCTGAGATGCGTCCCCCCACCCCGGCTACACCGGGGTGGGGGGACCGGGGGAATTACACCACTTCAGGGGACGCCAGCCCCGCTTTGTCTGCAAGGGTTGTGCTTGGAACGCAGCTGGTGACTTGGTTGTTCGCGGCTGCAGATACCGCTCATCAGGGCGTCAGCGGGTTTTTCAGCGCACCCTTAAGTTGCATACTCATCATTTACTTCTTGTTGCGACTTTTGTATCAATTACAACTAGTCTGTGCCGGTTTATGTATTCAGGGACCCTGTTGACTCTTGCGGTGCCGCGGCGCGATCCAGTTCGGCTAGGCGCCGTTCTCTCAGGTAGAGAAACAGGGGGGCGCCGCAGGCAAAGGCGATGGTGATACAACTGAGCAATACCCAGGCCAGGCCTCGCATCTGTAGGCGTCTGGATTCGCGCACCATCCAGATCACCACAGCCGTGGCTCCGATGGCCAGGTCGCGTGACAAGGAGGCCGCCGCTGGATTGGCCGATGCCATGGCCACAAAGCGACCGATGTCAAAGGAGCCATCCGATTGGCGGATGAAGTCGAGATTGGCCAGCCAGGGCAGGATTGCCCCCGCGACTGCCAGGGCTAGGTAGATCAGCTCTGCCGAACTCGGTCGGCGTCGCTGTATTGCCGCGCCGGAGTGGGGCGCCGAACTGGGGGGAGTGGCCGTGCTCATCGGTTGGGGCAAGGGAGGATTGACTTCATTCCGGCCGGTAGGGCTGGGGAGCTTGCTCGGGATTGTCGCTGTCCCATAGGGCCACCTGCTGTTCCACCTGCAGCAACAGAGCTTCGCAGCGGGCCGCGTAGCTCTGGGCACGCCGAAACAGGCCAGCCATCGATTCCACGTCGAGATCGCTGGCCTGCAGCTGCGCCAGGGACAGATCCAGGGCAGTGCGGGCTTCGCTGTAGTTGAGATCGGCTGCGATCGATTGCTCAATCTCAAGATCTGATGTTGGTGGATCTGGCCTGCTGTCGGTTTTGGCCCTGCTCTGCGCAGACCTGGACTGGCCAGGTTTGGCCTGGCCTTTGGAGCGACTTCGGCTCGCCTTGGCTGCGGGCAGCTCGACTGCAGCTGCAGTAGCCGCAGTGGCGTTGGCAGTAGGGGCGGTAGCAGCAGCTGCTGCAGTGTCTGCTGCAGTGGCTGGCGTCACGGTGTCGATGTCGATGTCGGTGGCCGCTGGCTCTTCAGGGCCTCCATCCTTGTTCAAACCAGGGTTGTTCCTTGGGGCCATGGGCTCAGCCTGGACTGGGCGGAGTGGGGTAAATCTGGCGTAGTTCTGTCTCCACTCGGCCATCTGCCAGTTGCACTTCCAGCATCTCTCCTGGCTGCAGCTGCATTACCGAGCGCACCAGTTGGCCCTGGCCATTGCGCACCAGGGTGAAGCCGCGCTCCAGCAGGTGTTGGGGGGAAAGGGCCCGTAGCAGGCGCTGGGCCTGCTGTAAATCGCGTCGCCTGGCGGCGAGCAGTTCGCGGGGATGCAGAGCCAGCAGCCGCTCTTGCCGCTGGCGCAGTTGATGGCGCTCGGCTCCCAGTCGCAGCGACACCAGCCTGGCGAGCTGTTGACGTTCCTGTCTCAGGCTGGCCAGCGCCGCCCGGCGATCCGGCAGTAGGGCCACCATGGCCGCGGTGGGCGTGGCGGCGCGGTAATCGGCCACCAGATCGGCAATGGTGATGTCATCTTCATGGCCCAGGCCAGTGACCACCGGCAAAGGGCAGCGGGCCAAGAGGCGAGCCAGGATTTCTGAGTCGAACACCGCCAGGTCTTCCCGGCTGCCGCCGCCTCGGGCCAGCACTATCGCCTCGATCCCCTCGGCTGGGGCCCGGCGCCAGCTGGCCTCCAGGGCCTGGCAGATTCGCTGCTCCACCTGGCCCTGCACAGGTATCGGCACCACCAGCAAACGGGTGTTGGGCCAGCGTTCAGCGGCGGTGCGCAACATGTCGGCCAGGGCCGAGCTGGGCACACTGGTGAGCAACGCCACCCCCCTGGCCGCCGCTGGCAGGGGGCGCTTGCGGCTCGGCTCGAACAGCCCCTCTGGTTCCAGTCTTTCCCTCACCCGCTCAAATTGCCGCAGCACGCTGCTGAGGCTGGGGCGGACGTCCAGCACCTGGACGCTGAGGCTGGCGCGGTTGGCCCAGAAGTTGAGCTTTCCCACCACCACCACCCCGTCACCGTCTTGAGGCAGATAACTCAATTTGGCCAGCTGGGAAGACCAGATCACCGCATTGACGGAGGATTGCTGATCCACCAAGGTGAGCCAGAGATGGCCCTTCTTCAGTTGCGGCCGGCTAACGGTGGCATCCAACAAAAATCGCGGCGCAAAGCCCCGTTCCAGCAGATTGGCGATGGACTGGTTCAGGGCAGTCACGTCGTAGCGAGGCAAGCCGCCTTCCCGTCCGGCCAGCGAACTGTTCAGGGGCATGGCGCCCACCTGTCCATCCAGCGCTCCGCTGGCCATCAGCGCGGTATTTGCCGGTAGCAATACCACCAGTAAAGGCACACCATTGCGCCCATCAGGCTCAGCAGTTGGCCGATCGGGTGATCGAGGCGCAACAGGGCGGAGCCGGTGATCACCAGGGCCGAACTGAGCAGCCGGGCGCCGTCTCGGCGATTTTGGACAAAGTAGCGAGCCAAGCCTTTGCGGCGAATTTGTTTAGTTTGTCAGCTGGAACGCTCCTGGGCCGATCCAGCCAGCTTCCTGGAGCATCGCTGGTCTAGGGGTTTGCAGCCTCTCCCCAGGTTGCTGCTTGGCTCCCCCGGCGCCTGGATCGGGCTCCCCAGCTCCCGCGGCAGGCTTGCCGCCGCAGGCTGGTTGTGGCAACAGGCGTGGACAAGAGGCGTGGGCAACTGGCGTGGGCAAGAGGCGCGGCAGAAGTGCTGCCGTTGGGCTTAGGAAGTGAGGGAGCTCAAGATTTTTTGCTGGATTTCCCTAGCATTTACGTGTGGTTTGCATTTTTGTTGACTTTCCCTGGTATTGATGAGAGGTTTGCATTGATAATTAATTGGTATTGGTGGCTAATGAAGCTCTGGAAAGCCACGATTTCTGCGCTTCCGCCTCCTGAGAACCCCTGCGGCGGCCTGACACCCTTGACCGTGGCCGAGATTTTGCATAGTCTCCCTAAAGGATGCATCGAAACATTGCCGATCCCGTTCCTGCGGGTCAGGGGCAAGCCCTTTGCCGCAATGGTTTTCATATCATGAAATCGGTGAGATGTGGGATTTTTGGAGGTGCCTTAATTTTGGTAGTCGTGCTGGCAGTCGTGCCGCCACCGATTGCTGCGAACGGATAGATGCCAGGAATAGATGCAAAATTGCTAGCTTTTCACTTTGCGGTCCATTGCCGCCCCTGGCTCCCTGCGGGCCTGTCTGTGTTTTTCGGGCTCTCCTTTGCCCCAGGGCTGTCTCAAAAGCCCATCTGTGGCTTTGAATTTTGATCTGTCTGTCGTCCCCAAGGTTTCACCCTGTGCTGTCGCCCATCTCCCGTCAGCAGTTGGAACAGCACCTGGGGGCGCCGCTGCCCCGGGATCCCGAGCTGGTGTTGGTGACCGATCTCGATGGCACCCTGCTGGGGGGCTCGCTGGCCTGGCGACGGCGTTTTTATGCCTGGTTGGCACGGGAGCGGCAGCGGGTGTTGCACGTGTTCTGTACCGGACGCGACTTGCAATCCATCGCCAGGCTGCTGGCCACAGATGACAGCCATGGACTGGCGGCCCCCCATCTGGTGATTGGCGATGTGGGCTGCACCGTGGCCTGCGGGATCAGCTTGGCGCTGGTGCCACCTGCCATGGAGCCCATTGAGGCCCGTTGGGCTGGCAAGTCGGAATTGCTGGCTCAATTATTAGTGAATGTGCCGGGGCTGTCACCCCAGCCGATCAGTGTGGATCGGCGACTGGCCTTTTCCTACGATCCCGAATCATTTGATTCGGCCCTGATTGCCTCCATAGAAGCCCACGGCGTCGATTGCCTGATCTCAGATGATCGCTATTTCGATGTGCTGCCCGCTGGCGTGAACAAGGGCTCCACCTTGTTGGCCCTGTTGGATTGGCTGCAGGTGGATCGTCAACGGGTGGTGACGGCCGGTGACAGCCTCAACGATCTGGCCATGTTTCAGACTGGCTTGGCGGGCGTGATGGTGGGCAACGCAGAACCGGCCCTGCTGCGGCGATTACCTGATTTGCCCCACACTTACCTGGCTAAAGCCCAGGGTTGTGAGGGGATTGTAGAGGGATTGGTTCACTTTGGCTTCGGTGATCTGCTCGACAATATGCAGGAAGACCTCCAGGGTTGAGCTGCTGCAAGTTTGGTTTCCAGATTTGGTAGCTAAGTTTGGTTTCAGGTTTGTGCCTGGCGAGCCAGGCGAGCCTTGGTGAAGGCGGTCGCGACTGCCTCACGAGGGTCCTGGGGCCAGGGGTGTTTTGGATAGCGGCCCCTCAGTTCCCGGCGCACCTGGTCGTAGCCGTGATCCCAGAAACCGCCCAGATCCCGGGTGATGGCTGCCGGTTGACCAGCGGGGGTGAGCAGGTGCACGGTCACCGCCAAGGTGCCATCCAGCAGGGTGGGGGTGTGCCGCAGGCCGAACATCTCCTGCAGTTTCACCGCCAGCACCGGCTGCTCGCCGCCGTAGTCCAGGGGTACCTGGCGGCCGGATGGCACCGTCAGGCGCATTGGCAGCAGGCGATCCAGCTCCCTGCGCCGTTCCCAGGGGGCCTGGCGCCAGAGGGCCTCATCCAGATCCAGGCGCTGCAACTCATCGAGGCTGCCGATCCCTTCCAGTTGGGGAGCCAACCACTGGTCCAATGTCTCCAACAGATCACTCGCCTCACTGGCAGGCCAGGGGGCTCCCATGGCCCGGTGGGCCAGTTGCAGTCGGCCCAGGAGCTGGCGCCGTTCCGGTGTCCAGGGGAGTACGTTCAGGCCCCGCTCCCGCAGGCCCACCAGCAGGGCGGCCAGCACCGCCTGCCGATCTCCCGGCTGGCCAGGACCACTCCACCCCCGTCTCTCCAGAACAAGGGCATCGAGCAGCAGCAGCTCTTCTCGGCGCACCCGGCCGGCGCCGCCATCCCAGCTGGCCAGCCGCTCCCGCCGCCCCGCCCCCGCCGTCGCCAGCTCCAGCACAGCGCTGCGCCCCAGGGCCAGGGCCAGGTGAATCCTGGCCTCCGTTGCCTGCCCATCGGCGCTGGCCACAGCCAGGGCTTCGCAGTGGGCCAGGGGATCACTGGGGTGAAGTTTCGCGCCGCGGCCGCCGCGCATCAAGAAGCGACCGGGCTGGCCGTCGCGATTCAGGGCCAACCGCTCCGGATAGGCCTGGGCCACCAGTAGCGCCGCCAGCAGTGCTTCGCTTTGCTCGCCAATCCCAGGGGGGGCATCGGCCAATTTGACCGCACTGCCGCCAGAGACCGCACTGCGGCTAGAGATCGCCCTGGCTGGGCGGGGATCGATTTCACTGCCCGTGCCACTGCCACTGCCACTAGCGCTGCCATCAGCACCGGCACGGGCACGGGCATTGGCGCTGGCGCTGGTCAGCACCTGGCGTCGCAGCTGCTCCTGGAGTTGTTTGATTTGATGGCGCCTGGGGTCTGGGCCCCTGCCCCTCAGCCAATCCAGACGGCGCATCAGATCGCAGCCAACCTGCTCGCTCTCGCTCTCCAGGGGATCTCGCTCACTCAGCAGGGCGGCCAGTTCACAGCCCAGCTCCAATTGCCCCTGGCTGTGGGCGAGCAGTAGCAGGTGCCCCAGGCGGGGGTGCAGGCCCAGTTGGGCCAGTTGGCGGCCGTGGGGCAGGAGCTTCCCCTCGGCATCCAGGGCATCGAGCTGCGCCAGCAGCTGGCGGGCTTCCTCCAGGGCCCGCCTTGGCGGCGGATCTAGCCAATGCAACTGCTGGCCGAGGGGATCCCCCCATTGGGCCAGCTGCAGGGCGAGTGGTAAAGGATCGGCCTCCAACAGCTCCGGCGGATCGAAGGCCGGGCGGCGCTGCTGTTCCGCTGGGCTCCAGAGCCTTACGCAGCGACCTGGGGCCAGGCGCCCGGCCCGGCCGGCCCGCTGGTCGGCGCTGGCCTGGCTGGCCGGCAGGGTCACCAGACCTGCCATGCCGGTGACCGGGTCGAAGCGGCTGCGGCGACTCCAGCCACTGTCGATCACCAGGGTGACCCCGGCAATCGTCAGCGAACTCTCGGCCAGGTTGGTGGCCAGAACCACCTTGCCGGCCGGAGTGCGGGCTGGGCTGATCGCCCGGCCCTGGGCCGCCAGCGGCAGGTTGCCATGCAGGGGGGTGCATTCGATCGATTCACCCCAGCTGGTGGCTTGGATGGCCCTCAGACAGGCCTGTATCTCCCGCTGGCCCGGCAGGAACACCAGGGCGGTGTCCCCGGCTGCACCGCCCTGGTGTTCCTGCCGGGCCAGCCAGTGGCTCTCCAGGGCCCGGAGCACCTGGCGTTCCAGCCGCTCCAGGGGCCGCGCCGGTTGATGGCTGATGGCCACGGCATAGCTGCGTCCCTGGCTGCTCAGCACCTGGGCCCCTTCGATGGCAGCGGCCAGGGGGGCGGCCGCCAGGGTGGCCGACATCAGGGCGATGCGCAGTTCCGGTGTCAGCAGCTGGCGTGCCTGGCGCACCAGGGCCAGGGCCAGATCGGTATCGGCGCTGCGCTCGTGGAATTCATCGAAGAGCAGGTAGCGCACCCTCTCCAGGGCTGGATCGGCCTGCAGGCGCCGCAAAAACACGCCGGTGGTGATCACCTCGATGCGGGTGGCGCTGGAACTGCGCGATTCCAGCCGCACGCTGTAGCCCACCCGCTGGCCCACCGGTTCGTCCAGCTCAGCGGCTAGCCGCATCGCCGCCGATTTGGCGGCGATGCGGCGCGGCTCCAGCATCCAGATTTGGCCGCCATCCCCCGGATCCAGGCGCTCCAGCAGGCTGAGGGGAACTCTGCTGGTCTTGCCAGCTCCGGGCGGGGCGTGCAACACCAGGGTGGCTCCTGGCGAGGCCAGGGCGTCGCCGATCCCTGCCAGCAGGCTGTCGATGGGGAGTGGCTGCCGCGGTTTCGGCAGGTGGGCCATCAGCGCAGGGCCATTAGGTGAGGGGCTACCTGGTCAGGGTCATCGGCTCAGGGCCATCAGCTCAGGGGCATCTGCCCGGGGGCATCAGCGCACGTGGCGCATGCCGTCCACCGGGTGATAGGCCTCACCGGTGGTCTCTTCGTAGACGATCGCGGGCAGACCCGTCTCAAAAATTGTCTGCAGGGCTTCTTTTAGGAAAGGGTTCCAGCCGCCGGTGCTCACCTTGCCGTGGCGCACGGTCCAGTCCCAGGTGCCGGGCAGATCGCGGGGGATGCGGCCCTCCCGATCTCGGCGTGCCACCAGGTCCTGGGACTCCACCAGACCCACCAGGATCGGTGCCTTGCCATAAGCGGGGGTGAGGCTTAGCTCCAGGCGCACTGGATCTTCCTTCACCAGTTTGAGGCGAAAGCGGGGGGGCAGTTTGAGCGTGCGCAGGACCGCGGCCACAATCCTGGTGCGCTGATCCACCGCACGCTGTTCTGGCCTTTGTTCCACCTTCAATCTCACGAGTCACATCGGCGAGCCTATTCAGCGGGCGGCTCCGAATCCCTTTGGTCGTTGGCGTGGTCGCCGAAGCGCACCGTGAGCAGGTCTTCCCGGGTGATGCGACCTTCCTCGTCGAGCAGTTCAGGATGAATGGTGGGACGTCCGGTGCGGTCCCCCGGCCCGGCAATCCCATCACCGGGCCGGGGGACGGCCGAGAAGCCGCGGCGCATCACCTGGAATGCCTGCCATAGCAACAGCAGGAAGCACAGCCCGTAGATCAGCGGGAAGATCTGAGAGATCAGTGCGTTCATGGCCAAGCCGCTGGACAGGGGGTTCAGGCCACTGTCCGTGGTGGATCCATCATGGCCTGCTCACCTGGGGGCCCGGGGGCTGAGGCAGGGCCCCTGGTTGCCGCGAAATCGGAGAGCCTTGCTGTTGATCTGAGGCGCTAGCCAACAGCCAGGCCCAGAGAGTGGTACAGGCTGCGCCAAAGGCGAGAAATGCCAGTAGCAGGCGGCTGGTGTCCATCATCTGTAAGAAAAGTTCATCTAGCTTACGGTCGATCGACGGTCAAATGCTCGCCCTGCCTGTCTGGGTATGGCTACGGTTCAAGGATTGATCTCCATGGATTGGCCGTCATGGTGGCCGCAGCCCCTGTCCTGGCTGGCTTCTCTGCCCGTCTGCGGTTTGTCAAGACGGCGCTCAAGGTCAGCCTTGCGGCCGCCAGTGGGCCCCTGCTGACTGGGCCCCTGCTGGGTGGGGCCCTGCTGGGTGGGGCCCTGCTGTCTGGGACATTGATGCTGGGCGCCTGCCTGCCTACCCGGGCCCATGCTTCCGTGGCGGGGGTCCTCTCCAGCCAGTCGTTTGTGGCCGCTGCCGTCCGTCGCGCCGGGCCTGCGGTGGTGACCATCGATACCGAGCGCAAGGTGATGGTGCCGGGAGCAGCCATGGGATCGCTGCCCCGGGGCCTGCTGGCGGACCCCCTCTTCCGGCAATTCTTCGCACTGCCCCAAGTGGCACCCCCCTCCCAGCGCACGGAGCGAGGTCAGGGCAGTGGCGTGATTTTCCAGGCCGATGGCCTGATCCTTACCAACGCCCATGTGGTTGATAAGAGTGAGCGGGTCACCGTGGGCTTGCCGGATGGTCGACGGGTGGCCGCTCGGGTGGTCGGTATCGACCGCATCACGGACCTGGCTTTGGTGAAGTTGGCGGGATCTGGCCCATGGCCCGTGGCGGTCTTGGGCAATTCCGACGCCGTGCACGTGGGCGACTGGGCCATTGCCGTGGGAAATCCCTATGGCCTGGATAACACCGTGACCCTGGGAATAATTAGCAGTCTCAATCGCAATGCCAGCAAACTGGGGATAATGAATAAGCGTCTAGATTTAATCCAGACTGACGCTGCAATTAATCCGGGAAATTCAGGGGGCCCGCTACTCAATGCCGACGGTGAGGTGGTGGGCATCAACACGCTGGTGAGATCTGGGCCTGGCGCTGGCCTTGGCTTTGCGATTCCCATCAATCGTGCGCGTGAGATCTCGGACCAATTGAGAGCATCTGGCCGGGTGAATCATCCGTTCATCGGCCTGGCCCTAGATGTGGTTCGCTCCGCTGACGGGGTTGGCGCTGGCTTGGGGGCGCGGGTAATTTCTGTGGTTCAAAGCGGTCCAGCCGCCAGGGCCGGACTGCGGCAAGGAGATGTGGTGGTCTCGGCGGCGGGACAAGCGGTGCAGACACCATCAGACTTGGTGGCCGCAGTGGAGCGCAATGGAGTGGGTCGGGCGCTGCCGCTTGTCGTTGTAAGGGATCAGCGCCGCCTGCAGTTGGAGGTGATTCCAGGCCAAATGGATGGCTAAATTTTTGTGATGATGGCTAATGATCGGCGAGGATGCACCAGGCGCTGCCCTGAAGACGCTCGAGCTGATACGCCTATTTACGAACTTTAGGGATACTCTGGAGAACCAGCTTTAGGGATACTCTGGAAAACCACGACTGCTGCGATTCTGCTGCGATTTTGCCACCTTAAAGCCCTGCGGGGCGATGACCTGCCTGGCCGCGGCCTGGCTTTTCAGAGCTTCTTTGGGCTAATCGCTGGCTTTGAGCAAATAGCTAGTTTGAGCCATGAGATCCATTGCTGGCTATAACTTGTCGCCGGTCTGTTGCTAGCCTAAAAATAGTTTTTTAGGGTTCTCCTTGGGTCAGTTCATAGAGACTGACAGATTAGACTGAATGCCACATCAAATGATTGCCCTTACCGTGGGATTTACTTCCATACACTTGAGTTGCCGCAATGGTTCTGACTGATCGACCCGCTCGCCGAACCAATTTTTTTCGAGATGCCCTAAAGAGCATGCACAATTATTGCAAATACCATCAGAATACCAGATTGCGAGGAATTGCAGAGGTCGAATTAACCTTGGATCATGCAGACCTTGACTCGCAAAAGATTTATCTTGTGTAGGCTTTGGATTATTAATGGGGTGAGCGATACATTATTAGCCTTAGTTGATATATTAATTCCAAAAAATAAATGCACTTGATTTAATTAAATACGGCAGCTAGGCTTTTGGTCCAACCTGTATCCAGCCAGACTCATGGAGCCGGTGGGGTTTCTGGTTTTTGGACTGATCTTCCTGGGTGCCGCATTAGCTATATTGGTTGATGTCGAATTAGCCGGTAAATTTGTCGGTGCCTGAGGTGTCAAAAAAAGACGGTCTTGAGTGGCGCTTGATTCAGGCCTCGCTGGGGGACTGCTGGGGGAAGCCAGAGGCGAAGCGAGAGGGGGAATCGAGTTGTTGGCGCATCACCCACTGGGTTGCTGCTTTCTGGCTATGCCACGCCTGCAGTAGTTGCTTGGCGATTCCTTGCAGGGTTTGCAGGTCAGCGGTGGCATCGATGGCTCGGCTCATGCGCTCGAGCTCAAATTTTTGACCGAGACTGAGGGTTAGCGGATCGGACATGTCAGGCGTCGCGATGGGGCTTGGTTCAGTCTCGATGCTACAAACTGTTTCAAGGGCTTGCGTAGCGGTTGCAACGCTTGCCCTGATTTCGTGTTGGTTTCGTGGTTTTGCCGGTTCCAGCCGGTGGGTTTAGGGCTGCTCACGCAGCTCTTCGACGCAGCGGGTCACGCATTCCCCATCGTCGAGGGAGCAGGTGGTGATGCAGCTGAAGTAGGTCTCCATCGCGTCGCTGGTGGACTGGCGCTGGTGGTCGGTGCCAGTGGTGGTAAGGCCGCTGGCGCTGGTGAAGTAGTCGCCGTTGAAGCCGCCGCGATTGAGGGAACCGCTGTTGAACGAGGTGCTGAACGGTTGGAAGCCGCTTGCCATGACCGAGCTCCGTTAGGGGGTGTACATGTCAGCCTATGCACACCGGAGCTGCTTGTATCGTTTTGGACTCAAAAATGAGTGGGTATGCCTAGGCCACCATGAAGTTGTGTGGCGGGAGCCTGGCGGGCAGGCGTCCAGGGGCGTGCCCTTGGCTGGCAGCAGCCCAGGCGGGAACTGCATTCCGGCCTGGCCTGGCAGCAAGCGCGGCTCTTGCCTGGGGGATAAGGGGGTGGGCTGGGGGCAGCTGGGTTAAGAGGCGGCTGGGTTAAGAGGCAGCTGGAAGCTGGGTTCAGTCCTTGGCCTGGCGAGCCTCGACCTTGGCTTGGCGTTTCTGAGCCAGCTTTTCGTTGTTTTTGGCCTTGGCGCTGGCCTGCTTTTGCTGCTGGGCCATGAGTGCAGCTGCGGCCAGGGCCTGGTCCGCTTCCTCTTGTTTCTTGGCCAAGTAATAGGCGTAGTCGCCCCGATACACCACCAGTTCGCCATCGCGCAGTTCCACGATGCGGTTAGCTACCCGTGCGATAAAGGTGCGGTCGTGACTTACCAGTAGCGCGGCCCCTTCGTATTCGATCAACGCATCCTCCAACATTTGCTTGGCTGGAATATCCAAGTGGTTGGTGGGTTCATCCAGCACCAGCAGGTTGCAGGGCTGCAGCAGCATCAAAGCCAGGGCGAGTCGGGCTTTTTCTCCCCCAGAGAGTTTGCCCGCCTGTTTAAACACACTGTCATTGGAGAAGCAGAAGCTTCCCAAAAGGGAGCGCACCTGGGTTTGGGTCCAGTCGGGGACAGTTTCATATATCGTGTCGATAACAGTTTTTTCCAGATCGAGGGCTTCAGCCTGGTTCTGCTCAAAGTATCCGGCCACCACGTTGTGCTCGCCAATGATGGCATGACCATCATCTGGCTCTTCGATTCCCATGATTAGGCGTAGTAGGGTGGATTTGCCGGCTCCATTCGGGCCTACAAAGGCAATCCTTTCGCCTCGTTCTACTTCTAGATTAGCGCCTAGAAATAGAATTTTTTCGCCGTAGGTATGGCTGAGATCGCGAATTTCGGCCGCGATGCGGCCAGAACGGGGAGCTTCGGGGAAGCGGAATCTTGGTCCCGTGAGGCCTTCGATTGGCGCATCAATGCGCTCCACCTTCTCCAGTAGCTTCTCCCGGCTCTTGGCCTGGGTGGAGCGGGTGGCGCTGGCCCGGAAGCGGTCGATGTAGGCCTGCTGGGAGGATAATTCCTTTTGCTGGCGATCAAAGGCGGCTTGGCTGGCCTCGCGCTCCAGGATTTTTTGTTCCAGGTGTTGGCTGTAATTGCCCAAATAGGTTCGAGAAATACCCCTCTCTGTTTCGACGATTTGGGTACAGACTCTATCTAGAAAAGTGCGGTCATGGCTGATAACAACTATGGCGGCGGTCTGTTCAACCAGATAACTTTCCAGCCATTGAATTGTTTCTAGATCCAGGTGGTTGGTGGGCTCGTCTAGTAGTAACAGGTCCGGATCTTGCAGCAGAATTTTGCCCAAGGCGATGCGCATCTGCCAGCCGCCCGAATAGTCCGCCACCAGTTGCTCGGCCCCCTCGGCGCTAAAGCCGATGCTGGGCAGCAGCTTGTCGATGCGGGCATCGAGCTCATAGCCGTGCAGGGCCTCGAATCGCTCATGGAGGCCCCCCAGTTCGTGAATCAGCACTTCCAGATGGGCCGGGTCGCTGGCGGCCTTTTCGCCCGACAGTTCCTCCTCCACCTGGCGTTGGCGATTCAATACCAGCGCCGCTTCGCCAAAGGCTTGAAACAGTTCCTGGCGCACGCTGCGGCTGGGATCGACATCGAACTCCTGCTGCAGGTAGGCGATGCGGGGGTTCCCCTGGGTCACCACCTGGCCGCTGGTGGGCTCCTCCAGGCCGGCAATCAGCCGCATTTGGGTGGATTTGCCGGCACCGTTGACGCCCACCAAACCGACGCGATCGCCTGGCTTGACCTCCCAGGTGACGTCGCGCAGCACCTCTCCGGTGGGATAGATCTTGCCGATGCGTTCGAGGCGGAGCACAGGTAGGAGTGGGTGGTTAGGACGGCGCGGCTGCGATCAAAAAGCTAGCCACCTTGCATCATCCCCGGCGGGCCGCCGCCAGACTTATCTAGCTTGCGGCACGGCGAGCATCGACCCGACTTGCCCGCCGGGCCTCCGCCAGACTTACCTGGCCATTCTGCCGCCGCCATGATCAAACGCCTTGAGCAGGTGACGGCCCTTGTGGTGGCTGCCGGTCTGGCGATCGTGAGTTACTGGCTGTTCTTCAGTTGGGCAGGTGGCGGCGGCCTGAATCGCCCAGGGCCCCAGCGCCGCTCACAGGCCGCCGCGGGCCTTGAGCAGCCATTGCTTGCTGGCGCCATCGCCGAGGGAGCCGAGGTGGGCCTTGACCTCCTCGGCCGTCACGGGTAGTTCCCAATCCCGGCCCAGCTGCAGGATGCGCTCCAGGGCGCCCTTGGGGTCTTGCAGGGCCTGGCGAAACAGGGATTGGCTCAGCTCCTGCTCGGCACTGATGCGGCCGTAGAGGGCCAGGGCGTTGCCACCCTCTCCTGAGTTGTAGCCCTGGCCTGGGTTGATGACGGTCATGTGAACGAACCGATTGGCTTGAACCTATGGGGTTGCGGGGACCGCTGTCGCCTTTTTCAGCGGACTCATGGAGGCGTCCACACCCCCAGCAGGGACTCCCGGGAAGCTCCGGTCACCGCCGGGGCCGAACCTGGCTGCCCCAGCAGGTGCCACCAGGCCAACAGGGCGAAGGCCAGCGCCTCGCGCTGCTCATCCTCGATGCCCAGTTCAGCCAGGGGGCGCACGGCCATGCCGCGGCAGCGCCTTTGCAACTGCTCCATCAGCAGTTGGTTGCGGGCACCCCCTCCGGCCACCAACAGTTCCAGCGGCTTGGGAGCGCCACCGAGGTCCTGGGCCACCACGGCGGCGCTGAAGGCCGTCAGCGTGGCCAAGGCATCCGCAGCTTCGAGCTCCAGGCCTCGGCTGGCGGCCCTGCAGCCCAGATCGGCCAGGCGGGCTTCCAGGTCGCTGGCCCCAAACAGTTCCCGGCCGGTGGACTTGGGGGGGGGCTGCTGAAAGTAGGGGGACTGCAGCCAGTGCTGAATCAGCTGCTCATCGATCTGGCCGCGGCGGGCCCAGGCCCCCCCGGCGTCCCAGGCCAATTTGCCGCCGCTGAAGCGGTGCACCGCCAGATCCAGCAGGCTGTTGGCCGGGCCGCAGTCCCAGCCCCGCACCACCTGGTGCCGCTCCGGCCCCCGGGCCGGCGGCAGCAGGGTGAGATTGGCGATGCCCCCCAGGTTGAGCAGGGCCCGCCAGCCGCCGATGCGGCCCACCAGGGCCTCGTCGCAGGGGGGCACCAGCGGCGCCCCCTGGCCCCCCAAGGCCAGATCGGCCGCTCGAAAATCGGACACCACCGGTGTCTGCAGCAGGTTGGCCAACAGCGGAGCCTGCAACAGCTGCCAACTGGCGCCTCGGCGTCCCTGCCCCCCGGCCTGGCCATCGGCCTTACCGTCGCCGCTGGGGGGGCGGTGCCAGAGGGTTTGGCCGTGGCAGCCCACCAGCTGGGCCTGGCCCCGGGGGTCGCAGGCCCTGGCGGCGGCCGCCTGGGCTTCCGTGACCGCTTCGGCCAACTCCAGCAGGGCGGCGGCACTGCTGGCTCGGCCTTGGCCGATGGCCACCAGCTCCTGGCGCAGCTGGGGCGGGTAGGCCAGGCTGGCGCTATTGAGGATGCGCCAGCGGGGGCGGCGGACTGGGCCGGAGAACTCGGCGAGCACCGCGTCGACGCCATCGGCGCTGGTGCCGCTCATCAGCCCCAACACCAGCGTGCGGGGGCCGCTCAAGCTGGCCTGGAATCGCGGCCATCGGCCCGGGGGCCGCGATTCCAGGCCAGGGGTCCGGATCACTTGTTGGGCTGGGGAGTGAGGCGCAGGTAGGGCTTGATTTCAGTGACGCCCTTGGGGAACTTGACCCGGGCCGCATCGGTGGGGATGGAGGGCACCACCACACAGTCTTCGCCGTCCTTCCAGTTCACAGGCGTGGCTACGGAGTGGGAATCGGTGAGCTGCAGGGAGTCGATCACCCGCAGGATCTCGTCGAAGTTGCGGCCTGTGCTGGCGGGGTAGGTGATCTGCAGGCGCAGCTTCTTATTGGGATCGATCACGAACACCGATCTCACCGTGAGGTTGTTGAGGGAATTCGGATGGATCATTCCGTAGAGCTCGGCTACGGTCTTGTCCTGATCGGCCAGAATTGGATAATCAACCGTGGTGGCCTGGGTTTCGTTGATGTCGCCGATCCAGCCCTTGTGGCTCTCGGCGGAATCGACACTCAAGGCGATGGTCTTGACGTTGCGCTTGTCCCATTCGGCCCGCAGCCGCGCCACTTCACCCAGCTCGGTGGTGCAAACAGGGGTGTAGTCGGCGGGATGGGAAAACAGCACCACCCAGCTGTCACCCGCGAAGTCGTAGAGGTTGATCGGACCCAATTGGGATTCCTGGGTGAAATCGGGAACCGTGTCACCGAGCTGCAGGGCTGCCATGGGTCTCAGAGCAAGGGGTTGGAAAACAGGGTTGCGAACAGAGGGGCTGGGGGGCCCAATCGTCCGCTACCGATCATAGCTCGGTAAACGTGTCGGGAATGGTTTTTCGCCGCTGGCCCCTGGGGCGCTTGCTTCTAGTCTCGGCTCAGCTGGGCTTGGCTGGATTCCCCGGCCCAGTACCGTAGTATTTCTCAGCCGCTGTATTTCTCTGCCATTGTTTTGGCGCCGTGTGATTTGGCCGCCGACTCAGCGGGCCAGTGCCGCAGTTCTTGGCGCAGGTGCTGCAGGCCCAGCCCATCGGTGGCCGAGGCAAACAGGACATCTGGTGCCAGGCTGCGAGCTCGCTCCAGTTCCGCGGCTGGGCAGCGGTCGATCTGGTTGCCCAGCAGCCGTCGCGGGGTGTTGGTGCCCAGCTCGTCGAGAATGGCGTGCACGGTGCGCCATTGCTCGGGCCAGGCCGGATCGGCCAGATCCACCACTATCAACAGCCCATCGGCCTCCAGGGTTTCTTCCAATGTGGATCGAAAAGCTTCCACCAGCGGTGGCGGCAGGTCGCGGATGAAGCCCACCGTGTCCGTGATCAGCGCTGTTTCGCATGGCCCCCCCAGGGGGTCGGGCAGGTCCAGCCGACGGGTGGTGGGATCCAAGGTGGCAAACAGCTTGTTGGCAGCCAACACCGGCGCGCCGCCGCTAGCGCGGGTGAGGGCATTGAGCAGGGAGCTCTTGCCGGCGTTGGTGTAGCCCACCAGGGCAAATCGCCGCAGGCCCTGGCGGCCGCGCCGCAGCCGTTCACGATGTTCGCCCAGCTGACGGGCGTCCCGTTGCAGCCGTTCGATGCGGCGGGCGATGGCGCGGCGATCTTTTTCCAGCTGGGTTTCCCCCGGCCCGCGGGTGCCGATACCGCCGCCCTGGCGGGACAGGCTCAGGCCACGACCGCTGAGTCGAGGTAGGCGGTAGCGCAGTTGGGCCAGTTCCACTTGCAATCTGCCGGCGGCGCTGGCGGCCCGCTGGGCAAAGATGTCGAGGATCAGCTCGCTGCGGTCACTCACCGGCAAATCCAGTAGCCGCTCCAGGTTGCGGGCCTGCACCGGGGTCAGTTCCCGGTCGGTGACCACCAGCGTGGCCCCCAGTCGCCTGGCCTCCAGAGCCGCCTCGCTGAGTTTCCCCTCGCCCCAGATGGTCTGGGGCGAGATCAGGCTGCGGCGCTGTTCCACCACCCCCACCGGTTCGGCGCCGGCACTGCGCACCAGCCCCTCCAGCTCGCCGATCAGGCGCTGGGCCGCCTGGCGATCCCCGGGGGTGAGGGCCAGCAGCAGCACCCTCTCCACGCCGGGGGGCGAGGTGCGGGGTGGACCTTGATCGCCGCCTACCCCTGGCCTGATGGCTGCCCGATCAGGGGCAATGGCGCCCTGGCTGGCGGTGGCTGGAGCGGCGACCAGGGCAAGTGGATCGCGATCGCAGAGCCCGGCCAGGTCCCCCTGCTCCAGGAGCTGCCAAGGATCTGCCGCCGAGGGATCCGCCGCCAGCAGTTGGGCTGGCCAATGGCCGCCCGGCTGGACCTGGTCGGCGAAGCGCAGCCAGAACTGGGGGGCCAGATCCAGGCCCACGATCCCCTCCTGCCGGCCGGGGGGCAGTTGCTTGCTGCGACCACAGCAGCTCAGCAGTCGCCAATCGCTGCCCTGGCGCCGTTGGGAGCCCGGCAGTTTTTCCAGCAGTTGGCCCGACTGCTCCAGCGGGCCCACCCACAGCAGTCGGGCCAGGCCGCGGCCATCCACCACCAGGGTGAGGGGTAATTCCAGCTCGCGACTTTCGGCCCCGAGGCGCTGCAGGGTGAGCAGATCGGCGACCTCATCGAGGGGATGGCGGCGATGGCACAGCTGCTCCAGCCGTCTGCGTTGGGAGGGGCGCAGGCCCGCAGTGCGTCCAGCGAGAGTGCCTTGCTTCAAGGGCGGCGCACCATCAGGCAGCGGATGCCGGCGGCCCGGGCGCCGAGCTCGTCTTCCGGGCTATCCCCCACATGCCAGACCTGGTGGGCTTCCAGCTGCAGGATCTGCAGCGCCCGCTGGAAGGGAGCTGGATCGGGCTTGGCGGCTCCCACCTGGCTGGAAACCACCAGGGCATCGAGGGCAGCGGCCAGCCCCAGGTCGGCGAGCAGAGGCGGCAGTCGGCTATCGAAATTGCTCACCACCGCCAGCTTCAGGGGGCGGCTGCGCCAGCGCTCGATACAGGCAGGCACCTCTGGATACACCTGCCAGAGGGCCGCGTCCGCGAACCGCTCGAACAGGGTTTCCACCAGCCCCGGGGGCAGCTCATCGGCCCTCGTCTGGCTGGCGGCGGCCACGCTGGCGCCGATGCGCTCCCCCCACCAATCCAGCTCCGCTTGGCGCAATGCATCGCCTTCCAGGCCTGGAAAGGCCAGGGGTGGCGCCTGGCGGTAGATGCGGGGAAACACCCGATCGATCGCCGCCGGCTCCAGGGTCAAGCCAAAGTCGGCGGCCAGTTCGGCATAGGTGTGGCCCACCGAACGGCGCAGGCCGATCAGGGTGCCCATGGCATCGAGCAGTAGGGCCTCGGGCACCTCTATCGGCCCCAGTCGGCCAGCCAGCCGGCCGCCACCTTGAGCTGGTGGGGTCTGCCGGGCAGGCGGGCGAGATAGGCCAGGCGACGCAGCAGGAAGGCTGGTTTGCCGGCCAGGGTGAGACCTTGGCCCGTGACACTGGCCTCGCCGATGCCCAGGCTGAGCATCTCGCCGAGATCCTGGTAGCGGAATGGTTCCTGGGGTTCGCCGGCGGCGGCGTGCATCAGGTTGTTGGCTAGACACTCGGCCTGCTGAAAGGCAACCTGGGCCGTGGTGGGCAGGGGCTGAACCGCATCGTCCCGGTCCGGGTCGCCGTCTTGGGGTGCCAGGGCCGCCACATCGCCAACGGCATACACATCGGCGCTATGGAGCAGTCGAAGTTCTGGGGTGACCAAGAGGCGGCCCCGGCGGTCGCTGGGGGCGGCCGGGCTGATCGGCGGCGGTTGCAGGCGCAGTCCAGCCGTCCAGATCGTGGCATCCACCGCCAGGGTTTGCCCCCCCGCCAGCTGTAACCGACCGGCTTCCACGGCGAGCACCGCCCTGGCCGTGTGGAGGCGCACATGGCGCCGTTTCAGGGCTGCCAGGGCCTGCTCGCGGTTGAATGCCCGAGCCTGGGGCAGGGCGTCGGCACCCTGCTCGATCAGCTCCACCGTGGCGGAGTCGGCCAGCAGATCGGCCAGCTTGCAGGCCAGTTCCACCCCGCTGGGGCCAGCCCCGACTATGGCAATGCGCTG
>JBIKWK010000058.1:0-18672 GCA_044356375.1 Prochlorococcaceae cyanobacterium
TGGGGATGTGGGTAGAGGCGGTAGCGGTAGCGTTGCTTCACACCAACTATCATGCCAAAGTTGTGGTGCAATGGCGCAACCACCACTTAAACGAGGTAGACACAGCATTTCGAGGCTGATTATTCCCTAGGTTTATGTTTCCAAATGCCGCAAAAAAGCTTAAGCAACGCTGCACTGTATCGGATGCACGGAGTCTGTCTGGGCGTCGCCCAGAAGATGGGCTGATGGGCTTTCAGCTGTTGGAGCTGAACGGCGAGGCGAACAACTTTGCTGGTGGTGGGGGACGGGCAGCTGCTGGTCGAGTACCCGCCGCCGCTCTCGGTCTCGACTCTGGTGAACCACCTCACAGGCGTCAGCACTCGGATGCTGCGCAAGGAGTTCCCTGATCTGGCAGCCCGTGGCGCACACCTCTGGACGCCCAACTACTTCGCCGCTTCCGCTGGCGGTGCGCCGATTGAACGGCTCAGGGAGTGTGGGGAGGCTCAGGAAAAGCCGTCCTAAAGGAAGGGGTTTGCATCCCAGAACAGCCACTGATCAAACAGCGGTTCCCAGGCGGTGAGCGAGGTGGGCGGCAGCTGCCGGCGGCGCACAATCACATCCACTCAAGCCAGCCTGGCAAGCAGCGCTCGATGCCGGGCGGCGCTGGCCCGCAGCCGCTCCAACCTCGGTAGCGATGGCGGCTGGTCTAAGCAGCGCTGCCACTGGGCCGTCAAGTCGTCTGGCGCGGGGGCATCCAGGGGGGTGCAGAGGCAGCCCAGATCCGCTGCCGCGGCATTCACCTTCGGGTCGTAACTGAGGGCGGCGGTGGGGGCACCGCAGTTGGCCGCCAGGATCAGGCCGTGCAGCCGCATCGCCAACACCAGACCGGCGCCGACGCACACCTCCATCGCCTCGGCTGGTCGCTCCACCAGCAGCTCGCGGCTGCGGCTGAGCAGGGCGGGGCTGAGCAAACCCTGCTCCCCTAGCGAATCGAGCAGCCCCCGGTCCTGGTGGGCATGGAATGGCAGCCAGATCAGCTCGCGATCTGGCGCCAGTTGTTCCAGGGCCCCCAGCCAGGGTTTCCAGGCCGCGCCGCACAGGTAACTGGTGGGTCGAAAACAGAGCACGATTGGGCCGCCCGGGCCGCGCCACCTCGGGGCCGCCAGGCTCCAAACCGGATCGGCCGCCACATTTTCCTGGACCTCCTGCCAGCCAAGCGATGCGGCCAGCTGGGCGGAGGCCCGATCGCGCCAGCTGCAGGCGGTCACCAGCGCCAGCAGCCCTCGCACCAGCAGGCGACTGCGGCGACGCCTGAGCGGTCCCAGGCCCTGGGCCCAGAGCAGCACGGGCTTGGCCTTGATCCTGGCGGCAAGGATCAAGGCGGCGTAATAGAGCAGGCTGGCAAAGCTGGTGGCGTCCTGCAGCAGGCTGCCGCCACCGAGCACCAGCGCATCACTGCGCCCCAGGGCGGCCAGCACGGCCGCGAGCTGGCGGCGATCCACGCTGGCCAAGCCAAAGCGCTCGGCCAGCAGCGCCTGGTCATGGGCGGTCACGGTGGGCCGGCAACCTGGCGGCAGTTGGCTCAGCAACACCTCCAAAAGGGCGTCGTCCCCCAGGTTGTGTTCGCCGTAGTACCCCACCAATAGGGGCTGGAGGGGTTGGGCCACTGGGGCGACGCGCGGAAGCAAACTATGCCAATTACTGGCCCTGTTTCGCACCTATGGACGGCCGGCTGGCGTGGCTGTAGGCATGCATGGCTGATTCGTGGCTGAAAGGTCCAGCGTGGTTTCCCCCCGTGGCTGCTCTGGCATCGTCGCTACAACATGGCCGGTGAATGCCGCTAGCGTTGATCAATTGCTAGTGGGTCGATGGCCGAACTGATGCTGTTCACCGGAGTCATCGCCCTGCTGAGCCTTGGGCTCTGGCTGGTGATAGATGCCGATTCCGATGACGACAACGGCGGCGGTGGCCTGATGCAGCCGGTGCTGATACCAGTGCCGGTGCGTCGCCACCGTTAAATCGAGCGCCAAGGTCCAAGTTCCAGGGGGCGCGGGAAATTTTGTTGCCACCTGGGTCTCGGTGGCCCGGTTTCAAGATCAGACCGTCCATTGACTTGGCCCAATTACCCCCAGCAATGGCTGTTGCCCCTAGCAATGGCGCATGCTGCTGCTTGGCGGCACAATTGTGGCCAAATTGTCAATCTCGGGCTCGCGAGCCCTAGCTGATAGGGCAGCATAGGGAAATCACGGCCAGCCAGCCTGCCTGCTGGCTTCTGTCAAGCCCGTGGGTCTCCCTTCCTGCCATGGGCCGCACGATATCAATGCCCCTATCCACACCCCAGTCCACACCTCAGTCCACACAACAATCCATAAAGCAATCCACACAACGATCCACAGAACGATCCACACAGCAATCCATAAGCCGATCCAGCAGGCCATCCAGCCAGCCGGATTCCGTACGGCCATCTTCACGGCCATTGGCCCTGAGCCCGGCGGGCCTTGGGTTCGCGCTGGCCACCGCGCTGCTTTTGGCTCCTGAGCTCACTCTCGCCGGCTCCGCCCGCAGCGAGGTGCTTTACAAGCTCACCACCAAGTGCAGCCTCAATGGCGGCCCAGCCCTGGCCTGTGAAGTAGAGGCGGCGAACGAGCAAGCAGCCACTCTCTATCGCCATCAGATTGGGTCCACCATCAGCACCATTCGCATCACCGACAAGCCGGTGACCATGGGCAGTTGGAATCAGACCACCAAGGCCTGGCAACCGCTGAGCAAGGCAGCCGCCCGCTTCTCCACCAACACGATCTGCTTCAACGGCCGCGAGCTCTGTGTGGTGAACCCCAACTACCTCAACAGTGTGCGGGAACAGCGACCGGACGTTACGGCCGGGCGAGATTTAGTGGAGCTGCGCTTTGATCAGCAGGGCCGGATCAACCTCAGCTGCTTTGACAGCGGCTGCCAGGAGGTGAAGCCATGAGGATCGCTGCCGCTGGATGCTTGGGAATGTTCTTGATCGCCAGCCTGCCCTTGCCATCGCTGCTGACGGCCCAGGCGTCAGCAGCTGGCCTAGGGGCCGACGGTCCAGCCGCCGATTGGCTCGCCAGAGGTGGCGGCGGCGGCGGTAGAGGCGGCGGCGGCGGTGGTTTTGGCGGAGGCGGAGGCGGAGGCGGCATGCGCGGTGGCGGTGGTGGCGGGGGCTTCGGCGGCGGGGCTGGCGGCGGCAGTTTCGGTGGCGGCGGAGCTAGAGGCGGCGGTGGCAGCTTTGGTGGCGGCGCTGGCGGCGTCAATCGCGGCCAAAACGGTTTTGGCCAGGCTGGCACTGGCCTCGATCGAGGTGGTAGCCGTCCCACCGGTGGCTGGAGCAATCGCGTCAACCCCGGCGCCGGCGGTGGCCTTGGTGGCCCTTCCCTGAATCGACCCAGCAATATTCAGCCAACTCGTCCCAGTGGCGTCAATCGAGACATCAATGCTGGTAATCGCCCGGCAACTCGCGATTTAAATACTGGTAATCGCGTGGGAAATGGAGCGGTAAATCGCGATATAAATACTGGAAATAGAGTTGGCAATCGTGGCGTGAATATAAACGGAGGGGTGAATGTCAATCGTCAGGTTAACCGCAATTGGAGTCCAACGGTTAACCGCAACTGGAATGCCAACCCCGGCTGGGCCCGTGCCGGTTGGGGGGTCGCCCGCCCTTGGAGAACCGGATGGTATGGCGGTTGGGCCAGCCCCAGCTGGGGTTGGTGGGGTGCCAGTGCCGCCGCTTGGGGCGTCGCCACCCTGGCCACAGCTGCGGTGATTAACAGTGCGGTGAATTCAGCCATCGATGACCAGGTGGAAGTGATCGTGGTGCCGAACACCAACTACCAGTTGCTGTTCGGCACAGTGCAGCCTTCGGGCAATTCATCGGTCAGCTTCGTGATCCAGGCCGATGGCAATAGTTATCAGCTCACCGCAGACTGCAATATGGGCCTGCTCAATGGTCAGCAGCCCCAGTCGGCCCAGGAAGCGGAACTACTCAATGCCGCGTGCCAGGTGGCCTATGGCTCGGTCTGAGTGCAACTGGGGCACAGGGCCCGCACGTTCAGCACACACTCCAGCAAGCTGAATCCCTGCATGCTGGCGGCGGCGTGACCAGCCGCCAGCACAGCGGCATTCTCAAATTCCTCCGTGCGACCACAGCGCACGCACACCAGGTGGTGGTGCTGGCGATGTTGATCGCCGGCCAACTCAAAGCGGCGACCACCTTCAGGCAACTCCAGTTCTTGCAATAACCCCATGGCGCTGAGCAGGCGCAGGGTGCGATACACCGTGGCCAGGGATACCCTTTCCTGCGATCGCAACAGGCATTGATGCACTTCCTCGGCACTGAGGTGGCTGCCCTCGCCCAGGCGCTCGAACAGATTCAGTACTCGCTGCCGCTGGGGAGTTACCCGTTGACCGCGGTGGTGCAGTGAACTGCGCAGGCCATCGGCACTGCGGGCGGGAATGAGGGCACGATCCACTCGATCCAATCCTGGCCCGGCACCAATACAATTTGCCATGGTCCGATCTACAAACCTCTCCCCAACCAGGGCCGCTGGGGCAGAAGCTCCGGGTTCACCGCTTGTGGGAGTGGGTTTGGTCAATTGGATTTGGGCAATTGGATTTGGGCAATGGCGCTCCGAGCAACTGCGGCCCCAAGTAACTGCGATCCCGAGTAACTGCGATTCCGAGTAACGGCGGCCCTGCATAACTGGGGCCCCGCGGGGGTAATGCCCGGTTTGGCAAAGGTTCGCAGCAGCAAAAGCCCAGAGCAAATCGCCCAGCAGCTTTTCTCAATAGTAGTTGGTATTGAGAAAAAGTCCCCGCCTGCCGCCGGCGGGTCTGGTGAAGGGGCGACGGGATCGGTTCCCCGTATCCAGCGATGCCGTCTAAGTCAGCCAAACCGCATCAACATGAGACCAGTGCAGGGATCGCCATCCCAATGCGTGAGATCAGCTTCCGAATCACCAAAGAGCAGCCGGGTCACGTCGAGGCCCGCAGCCTCACCCCACCGCTCTGGGTAACGGCCGAGTCTCGCGAGGAACTCGAGCATGAGGCCCGCGAAGCCTTGATCCAGCGATTTGGCGCCGCCCACGTGGCCTATCGCGTCAGGGTGCGTGGCAGGGGCCAGTTCCAGAGCCAACCCTGGCGCTTGGGCATTGCCCTGGCTGGTGTGGCCTGAGAGCATGGAGACCATTGTCGCCGCCGCACTTAATCGGCGGGTATCGACGCGGCAGGATCGTGCCACCGGCCACACTCAAATAGCAACCCATGGTGCCAACCCTCTCCGAACGGCTACGGCGGCGGGCCTACGAGTGCTATTCCCCCCGCCACATCCGTGTGCCCTGGCAGGTGTCCCCGGAGCTGCCCACGGCTTTGACCTGCCTGGCAGCCGCACGGCTCGCCGCTGAGGCGGCAGTTCAGCTTTCCGCTGACACAGCGGTTCAGGTTTCCGCTAATTCGGCGGTTCAGCCAATGCCCCCGGCCCAGATAAGCCAGCCCCCGGCCCAGATAAACCGGCCTCTTGCCCAGATAAGCCAGCCTCTGGCCCAGATAAACCGGCCCGAGCCAAACCAGCCCCAGCCCATCAGCCCGCGCCAGATCCAGGATCCTTCCGAACCGGCTGTCGTCGCCGCTGTCAGCGCCAGCCAGGAGACAACAGGTCAGCACATTTCGCAGGAGCTGGTGTTGCTGTTGGTTTTGAGCCTGCTCACCCTCCTGGATGGGGCGAAAGCTTTGCGCCAGCTGCTGATGAGTACCGCATTCATATGGCGCCCAAGACCGCGGTGGCCGGCAGCGCTGCCTGGCCCCTCCGGCGCCCTCGGGGCCCAGCGCATCCACCAGCTAGGCCTTGGCGACAACTTCCAGCCAGAGGCCGAGGGAATCCAGCAACGCTCCTTTGCCCAGTTGGCGGGCAATGTCCTGTTGTCGAGTCGACGCAGAAACTGATCTGGAGCCGACAGCCAAACAGGTTCCATGAAAGGCCCAGGCGGCCGGGCCGATCCTGCGGCGCTCCAGCATCTCGTCGGTGGGGCTGAGCAGGACCCGCTCTCGATCGGGGAAGCGGCCCTAATAACCGCAGCGAATCGCCTGTAGTTCTGCTGTCTCTATGCCCAACTCCCTGCCCACCGGACCACCGGACCACCTGCCACCTGCCCTTGGTGTTTCCACCCACAGTCGCTGGCATAGGGCCCAGGCGATGGCCCTGGCCATCGCGGCGGCATAGCCCCGGGCCAGATCACCTGTCAGGCTGGCCCGATGACCAGTGATCCGACCTCCGACGGCTCAGGCCGCAGCAGCCTGCAGGCGCCTGAATTGGCCGTCGCTGCCGAGCACGCCGCCCTGGCGGCTGCGGTGGCCAGGCGCCGCAACTTCGCGATCATTTCCCACCCGGATGCCGGCAAGACCACCCTCACCGAAAAGCTGCTCCTCTATGGGGGCGCGATTCAGCAGGCCGGCGCCGTCAAGGCCAAGGGCGAACAGCGCAAAGTTACCTCCGATTGGATGGAATTGGAGAAGCAGCGCGGCATCTCCATCACCTCTACGGTGCTGCAGTTTGACTACGCCGATAACACAATAAATCTGCTGGATACCCCTGGTCACCAGGACTTTTCCGAGGACACCTACCGCACCCTGGCAGCCGCCGACAACGCGGTGATGCTGGAAGATGCCGCCAAGGGATTGGAGCCCCAGACCCGCAAGTTATTTGAGGTGTGTCGCCTGCGGCGCATCCCGATTTTCACCTTTATCAACAAGATGGACAGGCCAGGGCGAGATCCCCTGGAATTGCTCGATGAGATTGAACAGGAGCTGGGCCTGGCCTGCTGGCCAGTGAATTGGCCCATCGGCAGCGGTGACCGCTTCCGCGGCGTCATTGATCGCCGCAGCCAGCAGGTGGTGCTGTTTGAACGGGCCGAGCGCGGCCGTCAGAGTGAGGAGCGGCTGCTCACGGTGGAAGAGGCCAAACTCAGTGGCCTGGTGGAGCCGGAGCTCTTGTCCACCGCCCTGGAGGAGTTGGAGCTGCTCGATGGGGCAGGCGCCGAGCTGGATCTGGAGCTGGTGCATGCCGGTGAACTAAGCCCGGTGTTTTTTGGCTCCGCCATGACCAACTTCGGCGTGAGGCCATTTCTAGATGCTTTCCTGGAGTTAGCCCAGAGACCGATCGCCCGCCAGTCGAGCGCGGGAGCGATAGATCCAATTCGGGAAGGATTTAGTGGCTTTGTATTTAAGCTACAGGCAAATATGGATCCGCGCCACCGCGATAGAATCGCCTTTGTTCGGGTATGTAGCGGCAAATTTGAAAAGGACATGACCGTACAGCTCGCCCGCACGGGCAAGGCCATACGCTTGTCTCGGCCACAGAAGTTGTTTGGCCAAGATCGGGAAGTGGTTGAGGATGCCTACCCAGGTGATGTGATCGGTCTCAACAACCCAGGCATGTTCGCGATTGGAGACACCCTCTACCTGGGGCCCAGGGTGGAATATGAAGGCATCCCTTGCTTTAGCCCTGAAATCTTCTCGTGGCTACGCAACCCAAATCCCTCGGCATTCAAGAGTTTTCGCAAGGGGGTTAACGAACTGCGGGAAGAAGGTGCCGTACAGATTCTCTATGACACCGATCAGAGCAAGCGCGATCCAATCCTGGCGGCGGTGGGTCAGCTGCAGCTAGAGGTTGTTCAGTACCGCCTTGAGAATGAATATGGGGTGCAGACCCGCCTGGAGCCCATGGGCTTTTCCGTGGCCCGCTGGGTGAGTGGTGGCTGGCCTGCCCTGGAGCGGGTGGGAAGAATTTTCAATTGCAAAACGGTGCGCGATGCCTGGGATCGGCCGGTGCTGCTGTTCAAAAACAATTGGAACCTCAATCAGCTGATCGAGGATCACCCCGACCTGGAGCTCAGCGCCGTAGCGCCCGTGGTCAGTGGCGTCGAACCGATCGGCCTCTGAAGTCCCTGGCCCTCCGCTCGGGACATCGCAGTCCATAGCGAACCTTGAGCCTTGCAAAAGCTGCTGCAAAACAGCTGCTGCGGAACAGCCGCAGCTGTTGCGGCACATTGACCGGCCTGGCAGGTCCCGGAAGGGGTGGGGGAAGCGCCAGAATCCATGTAACGAAGGATCACAGCGATGCCCAAGCCGCTTTGGCTGGTGCGTCCCCGCTCGGACGGGGGCTGCGATTACGTGAGCTTTCAGCTCACTGCTGCAGGGGGGGTGGTGGAGATGCGCGAGGGCAGCCATCTACCTCCCCAGATGCCCCTGCTAAAGCGGCGCCATCGCTTGGCTCTCGATGAGGCCGAGCGCTGCCGGCGTCAACTGCAGCTGGAGGATGGCTTCCTCAGCAGCGAACCGCTTTTTTAAAAGCCGGCGAATTCAAAGCTGCTGATCTGAACTGCCGATACGCTGCTTTGCATGACTCAAACTCCCGATCTCCCATCCGGCTCCCCATCCTCCGGCTCGCCCTATGAGCGGCTTGGGGTGTCGGCCGATGCCAGCTTTGATGAGGTACAGGCTGCCAAGCAGAACCTCCTCGACCAGGTCGGCGACGATTCAATAGCCAGGGCTCGGGTGGAGGCGGCCTATGACGCCGTGCTGATGGAGCGGCTCAAGGAGCGCCAACAGGGAAAGGTGAGCACGGCGGCTCGCTCGGCATCCAAGCGCGAACAAGGAACCCCCCAGGCGCCCAAGCAACCCCCCTCGGTCAACCTGCCCCAGGTGTCCCTGCCCAAGGTGTCGTTTCCCAAGCTGCAGGCCTCCGCCATCGCCCTGCCCCAGTTGGCGCTCGCCCAAGGTCGCGAGCTCTGGTTTCCCCTGGCAGCGGGGGGGGCATTGCTGTTGTCGTTGCTGGCCCTGCCCAGCAGCTACGCCGAGCTGGTTATGGCCCTGGCCACGGGCGTCTGCCTGATCAACCTGCAGCGCCGCAGCGGTCGGCTGCTGCCAGCAATGGGCTGGAGCTTGGCTTTACTCAGCCTCGGCCTGCTGGTCGGCGGCCTGCTGGCGGCCCAGCTACCGGCTGGCCTGCCCCTGACCGCCACGCAGCTGCAAAGCCTGCCCGCCTGGCTGCTGCTGCTACTTGGCGGGCTGTTTATTGCGTGATCTGTTTATTGCATGATCTGTTTATTGCATGATCTGTTTATTGCATGATCTGATTGCCTGAAGTAAAAGGGATCAGGCAGGGGCTAGTTCAGCGATTAGCTCCTGTAGCTCAGGGGTTTCTACTTGATAATGTTCATTACAGAAATGGCAGGTGAGTTCCGCATGGCCCTCCTCCTCCAGGATTGCACTCAGTTCATCGCGGCCCAGCAGCTTCAGAGCGCCTATGCTGCGACTGCGGCTGCACTTGCAGTGAAACTGCACAGATTGGCTGGCGGCTGCCTCCGTCAGAGGTTGGGGGTCAAGATCGGGAAACACGCTCAATAACAGCGCCTCCAAGTTATCCATGTTTGCCACCAGCTGTTCGCTGAAACCACTGATTTCACGGCAGCGTTCCTCGAGCAGGGCCACCAGGGCAGGCTCCTCGGCGGCCTTGGGCAGTATCTGCACCAATACGCCGCCAGCACAACGCACCCCTTGGCTATCAATTTGTTCACCCACAAACACGGCCGAGGGGGTCTGCTCCGAGTGCAGCAGGTAGGAGGCAATGTCTTCGCCAATGCCGCCGCTCACCAGTTCCACCGTGGAGCTGAAGGGTTCGCCTTCGCCGAGATCCCGCACCACATGCAGGTAGCCGGTGCCGCAGGCCCGGCGGAAATCGAAGTAGGGGCTGTCATGGGCGGTGCTCACCAGGTCGAGTTCCAGGCCGGGATCGCCCACGTAGCCGCGCACCCGGCCGTCGCGGCCAGCATCCACCATCAGGCCCCTCAGGGGCCCATCGGCCTGAATGCGCAGATTGACCCGACCGTGCTGCACCTTCATCGAGCTGGCCAGCAGCAGCCCCGCAGACATGGCCCGGCCCAGCAGGGCGGTGGTCAGGAAGGAGAGTCCATGGCGCTGGCGAGCGGTGCGCAGGGTTTCAGTGGTGGTGACCGCAACCAGGCGGATGCCACCGCCGGCGGCGGTGGCGCGTAACAACTGGTCGCTCATCCCTAGGTCCTATGGATGAACCAGATGCTACGGAGGGCCATCGGCCGCGGCGCTAGGGGCAAGCTGGATTCGAGACGCCAGCCAGCTCGGGCGACCGCAGCGGTCGCAGCAGACCAGATTCCAGAAGCCAGCTATCGCCGGCGATGGGAGCGAACAGGTCGGCTTCATGGGTAACCACCAACACGGCCCGCTCCCGGGCCAGATCGGCCAACAACTCCAGGATGTCGGCCCGCATGGCCCAATCCAGGCCGGCGGTGGGTTCATCCAGCAGCAGCACCTTGGGGTCTCTGAGCAACTGCACGGCCAGGGCCAGGCGCCGCTGCTGGCCGCCGCTGAGCCGTTCCGGGGCCGATTGCAAATTCAACCCCTGCAGTCCCACCCTGGCCAAGGCGGCGTCGGCGTCGGCGTTGCTGAGGCGCCGCTGTCCCAGCTTCAGTTCCTGGCCCACCGTGAGCCCCAGGAAGTGGCGCTCGGGAAATTGGAACACCAGGCCGCACAGCCAGCGGCGCTGGCGGCCGTTGACGGGCTGGCCATTCCAGAGGATTTGACCGCGGCTGGCTTCGGCCAGGCCGCCGATCAGCTCCAGCAGCGTGGTCTTGCCAGAGCCGCTGCGGCCAATCACCAGCGCCGGCCGGCCGGCCTGCAGGCGCAGGTCGAGGTCCCTGAGCACAGGCTGAGCAGCGGTGGAGGGCTGGTATTGGAGGCCTGCTATCTCGAGCATCTGAGGCGGTTCAGGCCCCCAGCATGGCGGGCCGGCAGCTCTCAGCTATCGGCCATCCCTGGCGCCGGTGGCTGCGGGCGTGTTTGATGGAAGCCGTTTCCCCGGGGCCTTGCTGGCCTCCACAGGCCGTCATGGAGGTGCGATTCCGCGATGTGGATCCCTTTGACTGTTGGATTTGGCTGCGCTTTGCCCACCCACCCGGCCAGGGGGAGCGCAACTACGTGGAGGCGGTGTTTGACAGCTGGTTTGTGCTGGGCAAGCTGGGGGGCTTCAACGCCGAAAACCTGCAGGCCCACGAGGCCGGAGCCGAATTGAGTTGGACCTCCTATGACCACGACGATGCGGAGCGGGCCCTGCCGGCATTGATGCACAATCTCACCGCCTTCTCCTACCAGGCGGAATGGGGACGCTGCTGGGTGGATTTGGGTACCAGCGACGCCATCGCCCTCGATGTGCTGATCAACTCCCTCAGCCAATTAGATCGCGATGTGGTGGAAATCGTCGAGTTGGTGATTGGTGGCCAAAACGAAGATTGGCCACTAGACGACCAGGAAGACTCCATGTTTGCAGGTGACTGATCTAATTCGATTGTTTCTCCCCGAAAACTGATTCAGCTCCATGGGGCGTGAGTTGCGCCGATTATTGATCGACCCCCAGCGGCTGGAGCGGGCAGATGGCGAGCTGCCGTTGGAAGCGGCGGAGGTCCATTACCTGTTGCGGGTGCTGCGACTGCGGCCGGGAGATCAAGTGGCCCTGGTGGATGGGGCCGGCCGGCTATGGACGGCTGGGCTGGCCCGGCCCGAGGAGCCGGTGGAGCCGCCGCTGGAGCGCCGGGGCAGGGCCCCGGGCGATCAGCCGCTGCTGGCCAGGTTGGAGCAGCCCCTGGCGAGGCCGCTGCAGTGGGAGCAACCACCCCAGCCCAGCCTGGGTATAGCCGTGGCGATGCCGCGCCGGGATGGGGATGTGCTGCTGCGGATGGCCTGTGAACTTGGTATCGACCGGCTGCTGCCGCTGGTGGCTGCCCGCAGTGTCGCCGCAGAGGGCCTGGCCAGGGAGCGGGCCGCGGCAATTTTGAGGGAGGCCAGCGAGCAGTCTGAGCGGCTTTGGCGGCCCCAGCTCGAGCCAACCCTGCCGGCCGCCAACTTGCTGGCCAACCCTCCGGCGGGCATCGGCCTGTTGGCCACCACCCGCCAGGAGGGATTGCCGCTGCTGGATCAGGCCCTGAATGCCTGGCCAGCCGCCGCTGCGGTGGGCCCGATCACCGTGGCGATCGGGCCGGAGGGCGGCTGGACCGGCGAAGAGGAGAAGTTGGCGCTGGCGGCTGGCTGGCAGCCGGTGAGCCTGGGAGCCACGATCCTGCGGGTGAGTACGGCGGCGGTGGCAGCCGCGGCTCTGCTCAGCCGCTGGCGAATCACTTGCCAATCATGCTCGCGGCCATCGCCTTGAAGCCGGCCAGGTTGGCCCCAGCCTTGCGACGGCGGCTGGGTACGGCGTTGGCGGGGTTGAGGCAATCCGGCGCGAAAGTGGATTGCACAGTGGCAGGGCGGGCCTCCTGGGCGGCGCGCAGCTCAGCGGCGATGGCTTCGGCGGTGGTGAGCGCAGGAGCGCTGGCCGCAGCTGGCTCGCCCGAGGCCGCCGGGGCAACAGGAGTTGCGGAGGCAACAGGAGCTGCGGGGGCAACAGCCGTGACGGGCTGGCTGGCCTTGGCATCTGGCTTGCCCTTGGCCGCTGGCTTTTGGGCCGCAGGCTTGCTCTCGGCCACGGCCACTTTTACCGGCTTGCTGCCTTCGCTGCCCAGATCCAGGAAGAAGGATTCCTTGCGTTTGAACACCATGGCGGCCGGGAGCCCGTAGGCGATGACGTAGCCGGATTATCCGCTGCTCCGATCCCAGCTGACCCCTGGCCCGCAACGCGGTGCAACACAGCTCGGCTGGTGGGGCCGCTTTAATTTGGCTGTCGTCGGGCGCAGGGGGAGGATGGCGGGCGCCGTCCCTCCTGAATGGGGCCCTGGCATGCCACAGAGTTGGTTCCCCTCCGAAGCGCTCCAGCTCTGGGGCCAAAGCCGGTTTGCAATGACTTTTCTGGCCGATGACTTTTCTGGCCATGTTCAGGCCCATCTGCCTGCCCAGAGTGCTGGCCACTGGCTGCTGGCCCTGGCGCTCAATGCCTTTTTGATTGGCCTGGCCCAGCGGCTCCCTCTGCTTACCCCGGCCGGCTGGGTCCATGCCGCCGCCCTCGGCACGCTGCTTTGGGGCTGCCTGGGTTGGCGCGGTTGGCTGGCGGTGGTGCTCTATCTGCTACTCGGTTCGCTGGTGACCCGTCTCGGCCTGCGCCAGAAGCAGGCTCAGGGCCTGGCAGAAGCGCGGGGCGGCCGCCGCGGGCCGGAGAACGTGTGGGGTTCGGCGGCCACCGGCGCGGCCCTGGCCCTGCTGGTGCCGCTGCTGCCCGCAGCTGCGGCCCCCAAGCTGCTGCTGGGGTTTGCCGCCAGCTTCAGCGCCAAGCTGGCGGACACCTGCGGCAGTGAGATCGGCAAGCGCTGGGGGCGCCACACCGTCTTGATTTCGACCCTGCGGCCGGTGGCCCCTGGTAGCGAGGGGGCGATCAGCCTGGAGGGCACCGCCGCCAGTTTGGCCGGTGGGTTGGCCATGGCCTCCCTGATGCTGCTGCTGGGTTTGATCGAAGGGGGAAGCGCCTGGCTGTTGGTGAGCCTGGTGGCCCTGGTCGCCACCTTGATCGAGAGCTACATCGGCGCGCTGGCTCAGCGCCGCTGCCCCTGGCTGAGTAACGAACTGGTGAATGCCATTCAAACTTCCATCGCCGCCCTGTTGGCCATCAGCTTCAGTTGAGCCACCAGCAGGTCGCAGCGCTGGCGAGCGTCCCGGGGGCTGAGTCCCAGGTGGCGGGCCACAGGCTTGAGCCCTTTGCCATGAATTTCCAGCTCCACCACCAGTAGGCGATCCGTGGCGGGCAGCGCCCTCAGCTTTTGCCACAGCCAGGCGAGCTGGGGATCGACCTGGCGCCGAGCAGCCCCAGATCCATGGCTGGCTAAATGGCTGGCATCGGCGGCAGCACCATTGCAAATATCGGCGTCAGCACCGGCGGCATTAGCGGCATGGTCGCTGGCGAGATGGTCGAGCAGGGTGCCCCGTTCTGGCTCCCCATCGCCCTCCTGGCCGGGGCCGAGCGGCTGATCCAAGCTGCCCACCTGCAGCGCCCGCCAGACCGCCTGGGCCTCGGCCAGCCGCTCTGGCGGGCAGCCCAGTTCGCCGGCCAGCTCCGCCTCACCCAGGGGCCGCAAACCGCAGCCGCGCCGTTGATCCTGCAGCCGACGGGCCTTTTGCTGCAGTTCCCGCAGCCGCCTGGGGGTGTGGATCGGCTGCCAGTGATCGCGCAGATCTTGGCGGATGGCGCCAGCGATGAACGGCACGGCGTAACTGGCCAATCGATTGGAGCCGGCCAGGGAAAAGCGCTCCACCGCCCGAATCAGGCCCAAGGTGCCAGCCGAGACCAGATCGTCGGCATCGGCGCCACCTCTGCTGCCACTGCTGCGCAGATAGCGAGCGGCAATGCGCTGCACCAGTGCCCTGTTGTTGAGCACCAAGGCGTGGCGCCAGTGCCGTTGGGCCTGGGCTTCGCGGCAATCGGCCAGGGAGCGCAGCAGTTGGGAGTTGCATTCACCAGGCGAGGGGGGGGAGAGCATCACAGCCCACCCAGAGGGGAAAGACGAGAGCGCGGATGGAAGTAGCGCAACCTGATCACGGCGAGGGGAGAAGCTCAAGCGCCGGCCGGGCGGGGGAGCCGGGCGGGGGAGCCGTGGCAAACGTCACTGCAGGGGAATTGAGTGGGCCAGCTAGAAAGCCAGCGACGTGGAATCAGGCCGGAATGGCCTTATCTGCAGCTGTAATGGCTGCGCCACCGCTCCGTGATAGCTGCGTCTTTTAAGACCATTCGCACCTATTCCGGATCTGCATACCCCTCCGCCATCCCCCTCTGCATCATTTCTGCGCCATCACGGCGCCCTCTCTGCATCCCCTCTGCGCCCTCTTTGCATGCACCCCGCCGCAATCCCTCTCCGCCACCACTGTGGCCGCCGCTGCCCAGGAATTGCGCAGAAATGCTGTATTGCGAAGCTGTATTGCGAAGCTGAATTGTGGAGCGGCCCGCTACAGGGCCATGGGGGTGGGGAGTTCCAGGGGGTGCAGACCAGCCCAGGCCAGCAGCGCCGGCCAGCGGCGCACCAGCTCGTATATCTGCCGGTGGCCCTCGCTATTTAGATGCAGGCCATCGGTACACAGCAGCTCATGCCAGCGGCCCTCGGCCGTGAAGCTGTGGAAAAGTGGCAAAAAAGGCACCTCCGCCTCCAGGCAGGCCTCGGCCAACAGGCCCTCGTAGGCCTCCACATCGGCCAGTAGATACCACAGCAACTCGGCAAAGGGCATCTGCTCCTCCACTACCGGAGTGAGACCCAGCACCAGCACTGGTGCCAGGCTGGCGGCCTGGCGCAACAGCTGCTGCAGCCCGAACAGGAAGGCTTCCGGTGCCAGCTGGTGCCGGCCATTGACGCGCCCAACCCGGGCCAGGTCGTTGAGGCCCACGCCAATCAAGATCCCTTGGGGCAACTGGCGGCGCAATTCGCCGCGGCGGGTCACCTCCGCCGCCAGGCGAGCTGCCAGCCGCTCCAGGCCATCGCCGCGCACGCCCAGGTTGTAGAGCACTGGCCCGCCGGGCAGTTCCATCCAGTGCCTCCGCAGCCGCTCACACCAGCCCCCCTGGTCGGGATCGCCCCAGCCGTAGACTGCGCTGTCGCCAAACACCACCAGCTTTTTCGGGATTTGGATCAGCTCAGGCTGTCCGCACGGCATTGGAGAGTGCATCGGGAGCCGCCAGCCAATGGCGACGGGCGCGGTCGCTGAGATCTTCTCCCACCAGGGTGAGGGCGGCATAGGCCAGCACCAGGGCCGCCAGCTGGTCCCAGGCGAAGGAACTCAGTACCTCCAGCAACTGGCTACCGAGGCCGGTGGCTCCCACCAGCCCCACCACCACCGACTCGCGCAGGATCACGTCGGCCCGATAGGCCCCGTAGGCCAGGTAACTGCGGGCCAAGCCGCTGAACCGGCCATAGAGCAAGGCCAATCGCTGGCCACTGCCGCTGACCACCAAGGCCTGCTCGCAGCCACCGCCGCTGGTTTCCACCGCCTCCAACAACAGCCGGCCCAGGATGCCGAGGTTGTGCAGGCCCAGGGCCAGGGCACCGGTGAGCAGCCCGGGCTGCAGCACGAACAGCAGCAACAGCGCCGTCAGCGGTGGCGGCCACAGCCTCCCCAGGGCCCAGCAAAGCCGCAAAAGCAGTCGGCCCCAGGGCCAGGGCCACACCAGCAGCAGCAGCAGCGGAGCGGTGCCCACCGCCAGGCTGGCGGCGGTGACGGTGAGCAGGATCGTCTGGCCGATCAGCTGGGCCCAGGGCATGGCCAGCAGCGCCGGCCAATCGGCGGGGGCCAGCGGCGGCAGGGGCTGCCAGCGCAGCAATGCCGCCGGCTCGATCTCCAGCCAGTGGGCCGCCAGGGCCAGCAGCGGCAGCAGAGCCAGGCCCGCCAGCAGGATTTCGCGCCCACTGTGGCCCACCCCCCTGGAGGAGAGCCCAAAGCGCCCTGGCATGGCCCAGCGCCGCCGCAAAGCCGCAGTGAGTGTTTCCAGGCTCAGCATTGCGGCCAGCAGCACCCACAGGCCTGTCCAGAGCTCCTGGAAGGCGAGCGATTGCAGGCTGAGTCGCAATTCGGCCCCCAGCCCCCCCAGACCAAAAACCCCCAGCAGCGTGGCGCTGCGCAAGGCGCATTCCAGCCGGTAGCCCCCGTAGCTGATCACCTGGGGCAGCAGGGGTGGTCCCTGGGCCGTGATCAGGGCCGCCAGCGGCCCGGCCCCGGCGCAGCGCAGGGCGGCGAGATTGGCGCAGGGCAGGGCGTCGAGCAGATCACTCACCATGCGGGCCACCAGGGCGCCATAGGGAATGGCGATCGCCGCGATGGCCACCGCAGGCTGCATGCCCAGCAGTTGCAACAGAAGCAGACCCCAGAGCAATTCGTGGATTGAGCGGGGGATGGCCAGCAGGCGCCTGATCAGCTCGGCGGGCAGGGCCGTGCCGGCGATGGTGCGCCAGACGGTGCGGGAGCTGATCACCCCCAGGACCAGGCCCAACACCAGGCTGCTGGCCCAGCCCCACAGGGCGATGCCCAGGGTGATCGCCAGGCCGGTCGACACCGACTCCAGCAGCGGTCGATCGAAGCTGGGGCGCAGGGCCGCCGTGGCGAACTGGCCGAGCAACTCCCAGCCCCCACCGTGGCCCAGGCCCGGCAGCAGCAGCAGCACGGGCAGCAGCACCAGGGCCGGAGCCAGCAACCAGAGGGGCGCGGCCGGCCGGGGCAGCCGCCGCCAGGCCTGGGGCCGGATCATGATTCGGGCCTGGCCCATGGTTGCTCGCCCGCCCCAGTGCCGTCAGCCCCAGTGCCGCCGGCATTGGCGCCGGCGTAGAGGGCATCCAGCTGGCTGACGTTCAGCGCGGTCGGGGGGCCATCAAAGGCGATCCGACCGCCGCGCAGGCCGATCACCCGATCGAAGCCAGCCAGCAGGTCGGGGCGATGCAGGCTGAGCAGCAGGGCCCGGGGGGCCTCGCTGAGGGCCAGCAGCAGGCTCAACAGCTCCTCCGCCAGGCGGGGATCCAGGCTGGCCAGCGGTTCATCGGCCAGCACCAACAGCGGCTGTTGGCGCAGCAGTCGGGCGATCGCCACCCGTTGGCGCTGGCCGCCCGAGAGGCAGGAAACCGGCTGATTGAGCAGGGTTTCATCCAGATCGAGACGCCGTAACAACTGGGCACAGACCTGGCTGTCCAGGGGAATAAGCAGGTTGAGCAGGGCCCTGGGCCAGCCCCAGCGCGCCAGGCAGGCGGCGTTGAGGTTCTGCTGCACGCTCAGTTCTTCGATCAGGCGCAGGTCTTGCCAGAGGGTGCCGATGCGGGCCTGCTGCAGCCGCCTCTGGCGCCTGGAGCGCGCCTGGAGTTCCCCCAGCCAGCGCACCTGGCCCCGCTGGGGGGCGATCAGGCCATTGGCGATCGCCAGCAGGGTGCTCTTGCCGGCGCCGCTGGCCCCGATCAGGGCCACCCGTTCGCCCGGCTCCAACCGCAAACTGACGCCATCGAGGCGGGGTTGCTGCCTGCCGGCCACCGTCACCCCATCGAGCTGCAGCACTGCGGTCATGGGCAGGGGAGCCTCTATGGGGTTGGACTGGTGGCGGGGCTGGCGGCTGGGGGGCCGCCAGGGTTGGTGGCCGGCGGCCCTTCAGGGCAGACAGCTGCCGGGCGGTCAGCGGATCTTGCCAATCTCGCGGCCCACCTGCTCGATCCGGCGGTAGGGGGCGGGGTTGACGCCGGTGAACTGCTGGGCGCCAAACAGCCCCAGGATCGCTTTCTGTTGGGGATCGCTCGGCCGCCAGCCGAGGATCACCCCCTGCAGCTTGGTGGTGAAGCCAGCGCCAAAGCGCTGGTCCAGGTTGGGCTGGGCCAGCCAGAGGTAGTCGGGGTAGGGCGGGGTGCGCCAGATTTGGATCACCTTGGCGCGGTTGGCCTTGCCGCTGCGCAGGGATGCTTTCCACACCTGCTCGTTGACCGCTCCGGCGTCGTAGGCACCGCTCTGCACCAGGGCGATGGTGGCGTCGTGGCTGCCGCTGAAGCCCGGGGCACCGCCAGCGAAATCCCTCAGCTTCACGCCGGCCTTCTGGAGGAAGTACTGGGGCATCAGACGGCCGGAGGTGGAACTCTCCGAGCCGAAGGTGAAGCGCTTGCCCTGCAAGCTTTTCAAGCCTTCCTGGGAGCGAATCGGCTGTAAACCACT
>JBIKWK010000120.1:0-5406 GCA_044356375.1 Prochlorococcaceae cyanobacterium
TGCGAGTCGTAGGCCGTTGTAGGCCTTCTTCCCGCCAAAGCCGTTGCACCCGCTTGTGATTTACCTCCCAGCCCTCGCGCCGCAGCAGCTGGTACGCCTTGCGGCGGCCCCATCGAACATGGGACCTGGCAATCTCGCGCAGACGTAGGCGAAGCTTATACTCGCCAATGTCAATGACACGCTCTCGATTCCTCTGGGTGGTGCGGTTCTGGCCCACCAGTTGGCAGGCACGACGCTCGGACACCCGGAATCGCTCGCACAAAACCGTGACGGCCCTGCGACGGCGTTCCGGGCTCAGAAGTTTCCCTCGGCAAGCTCCTTGAGCATTGCTTTGTCCAACTCGGCATCGGCCAGCAATCGTTTGAGACGGCTGTGCTCCTGCTCGAGTTCCTTGAGCCGCTTGGCCTCTGTGGCTTTCATTCCCCCGTAGAGCTGTTGCCAGCGGTGGTAGGTAGCCGTCGAAACCTCCAGGGCCCGGCAGACGTCGCTGACGGCCTGGCCCTCGTTGAGCATCTGCTCGGCCTGCCTGAGCTTGCGGATGATCTGCTCGGGCTTGTGGCGGGTGTGCTTCATGGTGCTTCTCCTGGCTCAGTTTGGCCGGTAGGGAAGCTCTCATTAGGGCTGGATCAGTTTCCGGGGCCCACGTCAAATGGTTGCTTTTCTCTTTTACCGTCTCCAGGGCGCCATGCAGGGCCGAGAGGCCTTCGAAGGACTGTTTGCCATGGCGCCAGCGGTTGAGGAAGCGGATCACCGCCTGCGCCAGCCCGGCCATACCCCCGCCGCCTTTGTAAGAGCGCCGTCCCAGTTGGTGCGCCCATAAGGCCGTGCTCATCTCGTCGCCCGCATCCTCCAGGTGCTCCACCACAGCGGTCACGATCTCGAGCATTGCATAGGCCTCCTCCTTCATGCTCGCCTCCCGCATCGACAGGGACCGCAGCCGCTGGCCCAGCTTCGGCAGCTGGCCTCCCTGCTTCTCGGAGCGGCTGCGGTGGATGCCGCGGCGGATCAACAGACTCTTGTAATTGCCCCGTAGCTCCAGATACAACGCATACAACCGCTCGCGCTCCAGCTCCGTGGGGTCACTCGGGTAGGCCGAGGTTGGCGGTAAGGCCAGGGGGGCATCGCAGGGCAGGCGAAGTACAACCATTCTCAACTGGGATGGACTGATGCAGAAACTGCATAATCCATGCTCTCGGGTTGGGTAGGGTTACTTGGCTTGGCAGCGCAGCCATGGCCTCTATCCTGAGGCAAAGCATCGTGGCGCCAGTTGCGTCCCTCATTTTTCGCCTTTCACACCATCACGCCGGGCTTCAGGGGGCGATTGCGGCGTGCGCCACACCATGGATGAGGCCTATATCGCCTGGGTTCGCCAGCCGTTGCAGATCGCCGCATTGGGCCGTTCAGCCACCGGTGAATGGATTCAACAGGCGAACCCCGGTGTTGGCGAAATCCACCACATTGCCTGTCACCACCGTCAGCTCATGCAGCATCGCGATGGCAGCGATCTGTTTATCAATGGCGTGCTGGGGATCAGGTACACGCAAACGGCCCCAGACCTGAGCAGCGTCGCTATCAAGTGCCAATACCCGATCTCCGTAATCGTGCAGCACCTGATCAAGCCACTGTTCAAGCACCCCAGCCTGCTGACGATCACCACGATGGCGAATCAGCTCCACACCACGCCGAAGCTCGCCAACCGTAACCGCCGCGAGAAAGATCGGCCTGTTGTTGTTAGAAGCATCCTCCCAGAAGGCGATCACGCCAGGATCAGCACGACGGCCCTTACGCGCCTCGCTGATCACATTGGTGTCAACCAAAAACATGGCAAGTGGTGTCAACCAAAAACATGGCAAGTGGTGTCAACCAAAAACATGGTAAGTGGTGTCAACCAAAAACATCCAAGGCCGCTGCGGTGTCAACCGGCCGCTCGAAATCAGCATCGCGGCCCACGTTGGGCATGGCGCTCAGTAGTTCGGCCAGATTGCGGCGTGGAGGCGTCAGCAAAGCAGTCGCCAGTATTGCCCGATGTTCAGCCTCGGCGCTGCGGCCATGGGCTCCGGCCCGCTTCTTCAGGGCCTGCACGAGCCCATCATCGACGCCGCGCACCAGCAGATCAGCCATCAACCCCCAGTACAGCTGCTATCAACGATAGCGGCGTCTTTGTGGTGATGTCCACCATGCCTCAATCGAGACCAGAATCGCTCACCCCCACCCTCTCGGCGATCTGCAGCAGCAGGCTCTCCATGCGATCCAGCCTGGCCTGGATCGCGGCTAGGCCAGAGGGCGCGGCCACTGCCTTAGCGGCTGCCTTCTCGGCCAGCGGGGGCTCGCCCCCCCGGAGCCTCTGGATCAGGGCTGCTTTATTGAGGCCGGTGTAACCCTTGAAGCCCCGCTCTTTACAGAGCGCTTTCAGCTCCTTCACGCCCAGCTTCTCCAGCCCCTCCGCCAGTTCTCCAGCGACCTGCGGCTCCGGCTGAGAAATGGACGGCAGCGCCCCATCCAGCTCCCGCAGGATCCGGGCGTCGGCCTGGGCCAGCTGCCGCAGGTTTTCCCGCAGCGCCTCAGCGATCTTGCCCATCGGCCGGCTCCTGGGATGGTTCGGGCAGAATGCTGAGCTGCTGGACGGTGCTACCAGTTTCGCGGCTCTGCTTTTGGCGGATTTGCGTTTTGCTGCTCTGTACCCGACTGATCTGTACCCGACTGCTCTCTGCCCGGCCGCTTTCCTCAATACCGCTGCTCTCCAGGCCGCTGCTCTCCAGGCTGGCCCGCAGCACCTGTTGGCGGGCACTCAGCTGTTCGAAGCGTTGCTTGCCTGTGCGCCAGCGGTTGAGGAAGTTGATCACCGCCTGCACCAACCTGCCGATGCTGACGCCGCCGTTGTAGTTGCGCCGGCCCACCTGGTACGCCCCGAAGGCGGTGCCCATCTCGTCGCCAGCTTCCTCCAGGTGCTCCACCACATCGGTGACGATCTCGAGCATCGCGTATGCCTCCGCTTTGACGCTCGCCTCCCGCGCTGCCAGGGCCCGCAGCCGCTGGCCCAGTTCCAGCAGCTGGCTTCCCTGCTTCTCAGAGCGGCTGCGGTGGATGCCGCGGCTGATCATCAGGCTCTTGTAGTTCCCCCGTAGCTCCAGATACAAAGCATCCAACCGCTCGCGCTCCAGCGCCTTGGGGTCGCTCGGGTAGGCCGAGGTGGGAGGTAAGTCCAGAGATGGCATCGCAGGGCAGGCTTGGCTTAAACATTTTCACCTGGAGTGGAGTAATGCAGGAACTGCATAATCCCCGAGACGCCTGCTGTACTTGCGCCTATTGTAATTGCGCCTGAAAAAGTATCTAGCCAGTCAAGCTTCAGCTGCGGCAAGTTTCAGGAATCCGCCTATTTGGCTGCGCAGGGATAGATGGTGTGGGGCTCCTGCTACCCCCACCCGCCTGGGCCTGGACCCGAGCCTCTGTTTTCCCAAGCCGCTGGCACTCTTTGGACCAGTCAGATAACTAGTAAGATGACTTTTATCCCATGGCGATCTGACCCGTGTAACCGGCCAAATCGCGCTTCAGTGAGCTACCCGACGCCTGCCAGCGCGAGGGCCCCCAGCTGGTGTCACACTGCGGTACGGAAATAGCAATGTTGGTGCCCATCTAGCAATGGCGCCGCCTGCAGGCGGCCGCCCGGCCCAGCTGACGCATCGCCAGTCCGACAGCCTCTATGTAGACGCACTGCCGGCGGATTGCAGGGATGAGCGTCTGCGCCGCTGCTCTCGGTTGCACCGATATCGATGTAAACACCAATTCCAAGCCACTCCTTGAACTACCGGATTGGTTTACAGGATCGGCTTACAGGATCGGATCCACAGCTGCGACATGGTCTTGCCTGAATTCTGCGCTTGCGCGACCGGCAGCGGGCCTTAAGTTGGCGCAAACGCATCATTGTGATTAGGATCGCTGCAAATGCGGCAAGGCCATGGCGGTCGTCGATCTTGTTCCTCCGGCTGCTCCGGCTGCGGCCTCGCTCACCGATAGCCAGCTGCTGCTGCAGGCCGTGATACGCGCCGCCGACGAGCTGGAGCTGAGCCGCGCGGCCCTGGCCAGGTTGCTGGGCAAAGACCGCTCCACGCTGAACCGCAGCAAGGGCATTGACCCATCGTCCAAAACCGGCGAGCTGGCGCTGCTGCTGATCCGGCTCTACCGCAGCCTTTCGGTTCTCGTCGGCAACGATCGCCTGCAGTCGCGTCACTGGTTTCACACCGCCAACCGCCACACCGGAGGCGTGCCGGCCGAGCAGGTGCAGCGCACCGAGGGGCTTGTCGAGATCGTGCAGTACCTCGACGCCATGCGTGCACCGATCTGAGCGATGGATCTACGCCCCATCGTTGCGGCTGCACCCGCAGTGGCCCTGCAGGGGACAGTGCTGCGTCTTGTGCAGCAGCAGGGCATCAACAGCCTGGATCCCCTGGTGGACAACCTCGAGCAGCTGGCCCGCCTGGAGGCCTTGGTGGAAACCAGCAAGCCCCTGGCGCAGGCTGCTGGCGCCGGCACTCCAAGCCATCCACTGCTGGCGGCCCCATTCCGCTACCCGCCCCTGCGCCATGGCTCCCGTTTCGGCAGTCGTCAGCAGAGGGGGATGTTCTACGGCTCGCGCAGCCGCAGCGGTTCGCTGGTGGAGGGCGCCTTCTACGCCCTGTTGTTCTGGGAGGGGCTGCTCGATCCTCCGCCCGCGCCCATACGCCGCCGCCAGACTCTGTTTTCCGTGCTGCTGAATGCCAGCCTCGGCCAGCAGCTGCAAGCCATCACTGATCAAGCTGCCCAATTCAGCCTTCGGCATCCCATGGATTACGGGCCCAGCCAACAGTTGGGGGAGTGGATGCGAGATCGAGGAATTGAGGCCTTTGAATACCTCAGCGCCCGCTCCAGCGATTCGCTCATCCAAGTGGGTGTCTTGACCCCAGCAGTGTTTCAGTCCACCCCCTTCGATCCAGTGGAGATCACCACAGAAATCACAGCAGATCACGCGGCCTTTCTGTGTCATGACGATGCCAGGCTGCATCGTTTCCCCCGCGAGTTATTTCTGATCGATGGCCAATTCCCTAGGGCTGAGCACTGATCGGCACCGCGTCTGGCTACCCGCCGTTGTTGACATTTTCCCCGGCGTAAACACCGGAGATTTCCAGTCAGAGCAGGCATAGCTGCTTGCTCCACTGACGGGTTGACGCTTCACAGCCTGCTGCGGGCAAACCAGACTGACGTTTTGCTCCACGGCCGTTTTGCGCCTCCATCTGTCCGGCAATCGAGCGGACAACTTCCTAAGAAACACAAACGGGGGCAAGGGATCTGGAGGGCTCAGCTTGTAGCCACAAGCTGGTAACCCATAGCTTTTGCTCGGCGTTGAAGCCCCTGGAGTTGCCTTTCACGGGT
>JBIKWK010000121.1:0-5390 GCA_044356375.1 Prochlorococcaceae cyanobacterium
GTAATGCCATCGCTGCTGCCAGATCCCTGAACTGCTCAGCTCAAGCCGCCAATTCCTTGACCCCTCAGCGTTAAGCGATCAGGGGTGGATTGCTGCGGTGGGCGCCTCGCCCTCTGAACGGGTACGGTTTACCGCCAAGCAAGTTTCTCAAGAAGTTCACCTACCCGTTGAAGCAGTTTCAGAAGTACCAGAAAATGATTCCGCGTTTGTGCGGGCTGCAAACTTAGAAGCCGACAACAACGAACCCGTTTATGCGTCCAGAGTTACGTATAATAGAAAAGTTAGCCCTATTGGCAAGATTAGATCTGTACTCGTCAATAGAATTGTTGGCTAGTATATTGTTATGAGTGGGATTCCTCCTGTTAGTGCAGTCGATGCTTTTGGCTTCGCAGGTGGCGTCCTTGCAGGGGTTTACCAACTCGTACAAGTTAGCAAAGTTCCAAAAAGTCAGCGGGTCGACAAGGGCGCGCTTTTTTACGTTATAAACTTTATCGCCCTCCCAATCATTGGTTCATTTATTGCCTTCCTTGCGCGAACAAAGTGCGCAGAAATTGATCCGTTAATGGCAATATTCGCTGGCTATGCAGCTCCGTCTTTGCTGCAGAAATGGCGAAATGACAATCTACTCTTGTAGATGTTATAGTTTTGACTTATTCGCTTCGTGCTATTTAATTAGCAGACTGTCCAATATCAAGATTTAAAAGACGTTAGCAGTAGTCATGGGCTCTGCATAAGCATACACCCGCTTCTGATCTTGGCGTTAAGCAGCACAGAGAGCCGCCCACACCATAAGTATTCCGGCCGGGGCCCGGCTGCTTAAGCTCTCGACCAACACCTGCTCGATCTAACCCTGTTGACGACAGATCAAGACTTTCACGCAGCCACCAAGCACGTTGATTTCAGGCTATGGATTTCAGGCTATGATACTCAGGCTCTGTAACTCAGGCTCTGTAACTCAGGCCATGGAGCTCAGGGTGATGGTTAATCCTTGAAGCGCCCGCGCCCGCTGTCGCTCTGCAGGGGGTACCGCCAGCGGACGCAGGGCCAGCCGAACCGCTCCAGTTCCGGATCCAACGGTGCTGACGGCTGATGATCTGGGGCCGGTGCGAGGAAATCCTCCAAGCTGGCCGGATCAGGAATAGGTTGCTGGGGAATTGATCGTTTTGCTGCGCGATGAGCGCGATCTTCATCAGCCACAGCCATAAGGACAACGCCTGGGCTGAGCGCATCCGGGACTGGTTGCTCGACGAAGAGAAGCAGCGGCAAGAGAAGCAGCGGCAAGAGAAGCAGCGGGAAGAGGAACAGCGCTACCTCTCTTTGTTTCTCGATATCGATGAGGAGAACGGCATCGATGTTGGCGAGCGCTGGCGTGAACAGTTGTTTGAGCACCTGCAGCTATGCGCGGCGGTGATTGTGATCTGCAGTGAGGCCTATGCCTCTTCCCAGTGGTGCCTGGCAGAGCTCGGAGTGGCGATGGCCTCGGGCAAGTTGGTGTTGCCGGTGCGGATCGATGCGAGCCCACTGCCGAAGCTGTTGAGCGAAACCCAGGCCACGGCGCTGGCGGTGATCGATCTGGAGCAGGGATCGGCGGCGGGCTGGAGGCGTCTGCAGAAAGGGCTGGAGCCCTTGAGCTGGCAGATGCGCCAGCCCTGGCCGCCTAAGGAGCCCAACCCCTCCCCGTTTCCCGGCCTGGACTGTTTCGAGAGGAAGCACGCGGCGGTGTTCTTTGGCCAGGAGGTGGTGCGCGAGAAGCTGTTGGCGGCGATCCGACGGCTGCCGGCGCGGCAATCCAGGCTGCTGTTAATCCTTGGGGCCTCAGGCTGCGGCAAGTCGTCGCTGCTGCGGGCGGGGGTGATGCCCTGGTTGGCAGCTGCCGAACGTGGACGCTGGATTGTTTTGGAGCCCTTCCGGCCGGAGCAAAAGCCGTTCGATGCCCTGGCGTTTGCGCTGGCCCGTGCCCACCAAAACCTGAAGCAACCTGCGCCAGCCGAACCGGCGCGCACAGCGGCGGCTTTGGACCAGCAGCTCCGCCGGCTGAGGCTTGCGGCGGGTCAACAGGAGGCTCGGATTGTGATCGCGATCGATCAGTTTGAGGAATTGCTGGCGCGTGAGGAGGGCCGAGGGGATGTCGTCGGCAAGGAGGCCGATGCTTTTCTGACCCTCCTGGCGGAACTGCTGGCGCAGAAGAACAGTCAGGTGCTGATCCTGGCGACGCTGCGCTCCGATTTCTACGGCCTGTTGCAACTGCATCCCAGCGCCCTGCACTGCCGTGCGGGAGATCCAATTCCGCTGGGCCCGCTGGATGTCGCTGGCTTTCGGCAGGTGATTGAGGGCCCCGCCCGGCGGGTGGGACTGCGATTGGAGCCGGGGCTGAGCGATCTGCTGGTGCGCGACACCCCCAGCGGCGACGCCCTTCCCCTGCTGGCCTTCACTCTGCGGGAGCTGTGGGATGGCCGAGCGGACGGCGCCGGCCTAACCCTCAAGCAGTACGAAGTCTTCGGTGGCCTGGATGGTGCGGTGCAGCGCAAGGCCGATGAGGTGCTCTCCACCAGCGGCGCTCCGGCAGCTGAGATCGAGGCGCTGGAGAGAGCCTTCATCGATCACCTGGTGCGTCTCACCAGCGACGGCCAAGCGGCCAAACAACCGGCGCCACTGGAGGCGCTACCGCCGGCCAGCCTCCGGCTGGTGGGGCAGTTTGTGGAGGCGCGGCTGCTGGTGTCGGGCAAGGGCGCTGATGGCGATCAGGTGGAGATCGCCCACGAAGCACTGCTGCGCACCTGGCCCAAGCTGGTCGGCTGGATCGACAAAGGCCGCGAGGCGCTGCTGCAACGGCTGCGGGTGCGGCGCCTGGGTGAAGACCTCAGCGCCCAAGCACCTGAGCGCCAGCGCCGGCAGGCGTTGGAGCAATTGGCGGCCCTGGCGGCCGGTGGCGGCGCTGAGGCCCAGGCGGTGGAGCGGGAGGGCGCCCAGCCCCTGGCGGATCTGCTGGCCGCCGCGCCAGCGCCTGAGGCCGACCGCCAGGACGCGGCCCTGGTGCTGGCGCTGATCGGGGCCGAGCAACCGCTGCGGGATTGCCTGGGCGATACGGAGGCCCCGCTGGTGGTGCGGCGGCGGGCGGCGGAGTGCCTGGGGCTGCTGGCCAAGCGCAGCGACGACAAGACGCAGCGCCAGCGGATCGCCGATGAGCTGGAGGGCTGGCTGCGCGGCGAGGCGCTGGATGTGTTGATCGAGGTGGAGCTTGATCCCGCAACCCTGGATCCGGCGGAGGTCCAGGGATTGGTGGAGGAGTCCCAGCGGCAGGTGGCTGAGGGTATGCAACAGGCTCTGCAGTCGGGTCAGTTATCGCCGGAGCTTGATCAAGACCAGTTGCAGGAGATTTATAAGCAGAACGTCAACTGGATCGTCGTCGAGCAGCTATACAAAAAGCTGTGGGCCGAAGGCAAAGCTTCCGGCTGGGCCGAGCACGACGCCCGCCTGCCCCTGCTGCAGGGGGCGTCAAGGGGCCTGCAACTGGCGGCCTCTGCGCACTTGCCCTTGTTCGGCAGCGGCCCGGGCCTCGTGGTGCCGATGCTGTCCCTCACGGCACTGGAGCAAGGCAGCGGCCTGCGGATCCGCACCGAGGTGGTGGAGGTGCCGGTGTGGCAGCTGCCGCTCCCCGGTGGTGAACAGCTTGAGCTGGTGGTGGTGGAAGGCGGGGAGTATTGGATCGGCTCGCAGCAGGAAGAAGTGGGTCGATTGGTGTATTCCGAGCAGCGCATCCGCCAGAAATGCGAGGGAGTGGACGTGGAGGTGTTACGGAAGGTGCGGCTGACGAGCTACGCGATGGTGCGCCATCCGATCACGCAGGCCCAGTGGCGGGCGGTGGTGCAAGCCTTGGCGGCAGAGCAGCGGGGTCAGCTGGAGGCGTCTCCGCACACCTTTCGGGAGGAGGATTCCTGGGAACGCTACGCACAACCGGTCGCTTTGCCGGTGGATAGCGTTAGCTGGAACCAGTGCCAGCAATGGCTGGAGGCGCTCAATCGCTGGCTGGCCTGCCAATGGCCTGAGTGGGCAGAACAGAATTCAGGGCTGGGTTCCCAAGCGGTGCAGCTGGCTTTGCCGAGCGAGAGCCAGTGGGAGGCGGCCTGCCGGGCGGCGCAGGCTTCCTCGGCTGAAGCGCCCGAGCTTTCACCCTTTCACTTCGGTGCCACGTTGGATCCGAGTTGGGTTCGTTACGACGCCAACTACACCTATGGCAGGGGCCGGCGGGGGAACTATGAGAAGCGCCCTGTGCCGATCGGCTTCTTTGGTTTGGTGAACCGCTGGGGTTTGGCGGAGATGCACGGGCAGTTGCAGGAGTGGTGCGGCGACCAGTGGCACCGCAGCCCAATCTGCGAAGACCTCGGCGGCACAACACAGGCTCTGTTGGATGGCAGCGCCCTGGAGGGCCCTGACCCCGGGCTGGCGGAGGTGCCTCAGGAACAACAAATGAGGCTGCTGCGCGGTGGTTCCTGGTTCGTCGAGCCCCGCCTCTGCCGCGCCGCCGGCCGGTACAGCAACCTCCCGGCCTTCGTCCTCGCCAATCACGGCGTTCGCCCCTGCTGTCTCCTCCCCCCAGGCTCCCTTCTTGGTTCTTGAGCCCTCGGGCCCTTTGCCCTAGGGCTGTTTGGTTTTGCCCTGGCTGTTGGATTGGGGGCTGCCCGGCTGTTTGGCTGGAGGCTCTGGCGCCGTAGGCGCCTCAAATTGTTTTTCATAACGCTCCAGCTGCTCCAGCTCCAAGAGCGTCTAGCTTGAGGTTGAGGGCGGGTCGTCCAGCTGCTGCGTGGGGGCTCGTGGATCAACAATCCGCACAACGCCCGCGCCGCCTTCCGGAACAGCAACCACCCGGACAATGCCAACACCAACGTCGGCGTCCGTCCCGGCTGTTTCTCTCCCCCAGCACCCTTCACCGTCAGAGCCGCTGGAAGTGATCCCACCGGGAGCACAAGAAGGGTCATAGACCCAAGGGTCCAGACCCGCTCCGGTGATCGGCGATCCCGGTAGGTCCGGCCTGAACCGGCCCTGCCGCCGCTTGATCCGCACAGTTCCGGCCCACTGCCCCAGGCCCCACCGCCCCACGGCCTCAGACCTGGGTTGCCCGGTGGGCTTTCTCTCTGAGCCTTTAATCATGCTCGCCGCTGCCGAATTGCAGCGCATTGCATCTTAAAAACTGTTGACTGCGTAGGCTGTTGCCTCAGTTGAACTGTTGCCGCTATGGGCCGTGCTGCAGGGCGGTCTGTTGAGGAGCGAAAGGGGAGAGCGGCCGGCCCTGATCCGCAGCGCAGGCGGGCCGCCATGGGGGCGGCCCACCAGCGCTACGGGGGCCTGAGTGCTGCAGGAAAGAAGGCCCTGGTGGATGAGCTGGTGGTGAT
>JBIKWK010000059.1:0-18210 GCA_044356375.1 Prochlorococcaceae cyanobacterium
GCAATCGCCCCGTGATCGCCGCTGCGCAATAGCTCCGGTACCTCCATGTGGCGAAAATTGGCGGGTCTGGTGTAATGGGGATGCTCCAGCAGCGAGCTGCTGTGGCTCTCCTCCTCCAAGCTGCCGCTGCAACCCAGGGTGCCGGGCAGCAGCCGCACAACGCCGTTGATGATCGTGGCCGCCGGCAGTTCACCACCGGTGAGCACAAAATCGCCAATTGACACCTCCTCATCGGCGAGGCTGCGGATGCGTTCATCAAAGCCTTCGTAGTGGCCGCAGATGAATACCAACTGCTGCCAATCCCTAGACCACCTGATCAAATCCTCCTGCCGCAGCGGCTGGCCTTGGGGGCTCATCAGCAGCACCCTTCGCCTGGGTAGCTGGGGGATTGCCTCCACCGCCGCGAACACCGGCTCCGGCTTGAGCACCATGCCGGCACCGCCGCCATAGGGCACATCATCCACCTTCCGATATTTATCGGTGGTGTAATCGCGGGGATTGTGCAGATGCAACTGGGCGATGCCGGCGGCAAATGCCCTACCAATAACTCCCAGCTCCAGCAGGGGCGCAAACGCCTCGGGAGCCAAGCTCACCACATCCATGCGCATGGAATTAATTGGCTGGGGGAGTTACTGCGGCCGCGGGGCCTGGAGCGGCGGCTGGTCTGCCAACCCTACGGATCTCCGAACAGAAACTGGCCCGGGCCGGACTGCCATCGGCCCCCTGCTCCACCGTGGAGCGCAGCCGCAGGTTGGCCTTGGTGAACCAGATCCGCTCCCGCACCAGCCGCTCGCCGGCGCTGAGCCGCAGCTCCAGGCTGCCGTCTGGCCACATCTGCCAACTGCCCTGGCTCTGGCCCTCGCCACCGCCACCGCTGGCCGTGAAGCTCCCCTGGTGATCAAAGTGCAGCTCGGCGGGCCCCCTGCCCCCAGCAGCCACCCTCAGGCCGCCCACGGAGGCGCTGCCCTCCGGTTCGAGGAAGCTGACCACCAACTCGCCCCGTTCACTGCTGTGCCAGGCCTCCTCCAGGGCCGCCTCCCCTTCTCCCGGGGAGGCGGGCTCTGGGGCCGCAGGATCGGCGGGCTTCAAGTCAGCTTGATCCAGGGATGCCAAATCCAGGCTGCCCAAATCCATGGCACCAGACAGGCTGAACTGGCTGCGCAGGCTCATCCACTCCCCGGCGCAGCAGCGCAGGAAGGCGTCGATCGTCTCGGGGGGGAAGGCGGAGATTGGTTCACTCATGGGCTTGATTCTCCCAGGTTTGGCGTAGCGCATGCCTGATGTTTGGCCCAGGGCAGCCCTCGGCTGGTTCGGCCTCGCCGGGCCGGTGTCGCTTGGCGGCCAGCGCCCTCAATCCCCCCGGTAGCCCAGCTCGGCCAGGCGGGCGGCACTGCCCCGCCAACCGGGCACCACTTTCACAAACAACTCCAGATAAACGGGGCCAGCCAGCAGCTTCTCCATCTGCAGCCTTGCCCCCTGGCCGATCGTGCGCAGCATCGAACCACCCTTGCCAATCAAAATTCCCTTCTGGCTGCTGCGCTCCACCAGCACCGTAGCCAGCACCGCCGTGCGCGGACCGTCATCCACCACCCGATCGATGCTCACCGCCACGGAATGGGGTATCTCCTCTCGGGTGTGGCTGAGCACCTGCTCCCGAATCAACTCGGCCATCAGCAGCTGCTCCGGTTGATCGCTCACCGCATCGGGGGGATAGAGGTGCGGCCCCAGGGGCAACTCGGCGGCCAAGGCGGCCACCAGTGCCTCGGTGCCCGCCCCGCTGAGGGCACTCACCGGATGCATGGGCCAGGCCAGCGGCGCCTGGCCCTCGCCGGCCAACAGCTCCCGGTAGCTGGCGGCCAACTGCTCGGCCTGCTGCTCATCTACTAAATCGTGCTTGTTCAGCGCCAGATGCACCGGCGCCCTGCAGTGGCGCAGCAACTCCACGATGTAGCCATCGCCGCGACCGGCCGGCTGGCTGCCATCCACCAGCAACAGCACCACATCCACCTCGCCGATGGCCCGCCGGGCCGACTGCACCAGCCTCTCCCCCAGCAGGTGATGGGGCTTGTGGATGCCCGGCGTGTCCAGCAGCACCAGTTGGGCGGCGGGGGTGGTGAGGATCGCCCGCAGGCGATGGCGGGTGGTTTGGGCGATGGGGGAGGTGATCGCCACCTTCTGGCCCACCAGCTGGTTGAGCAGGGTGGACTTGCCCACATTGGGCCGCCCGATCAGGGCCACAAAACCAGAGCGGAACCGCTCCGCGGCGGGGGTGGCCAGGGGGCTCCCCTGGCCCAGTAGGCGGGCCGATTCGGCCGGATCGGGAATCGGCAGCAGGATCCCCTCATCGGCCGGCGGCACCGCCAGGCGGCGAGGGTCGGGGACCCCTTCTGGGCTGGCGGCAGTTGAGCTGGCTGGCTCTGGGGCCGCGGCCCCCTCCGGGGGGGCGGCAGCTGCTTTGGCGGGCTGGGAGGTGGTGAGCTCAGGCTCGGCGGGTTGGCTGGAATCCATAGCCTCAACACTGCCAGTTCGGCCCGCCGTTGCCCACCATGACCAGCCCCTCTCCCCAGCCCAGCTTCCAGCAGTCGCTGGCGATCACCGGCCAGTGGCTTGAGCTATGGGAAAACGGCGAACTCAGCGATGAGGTGCTGGCCGACCGGGTGGCCGAACTGGTGGCCAGCCGCGACGGCGGCCGCGGCTTCTTCGCGGTGGGGCTGGCTGGGGACAGCCCGCTGCTGGATCGGCTGCCCAAGCCGCTGGTGCTGGCCTTGCGCGCCGTGGGCGCCCCGGTGGTGGACCTCTGCTTGCGCAACCTGGCCATGAGCACGGCCATGGCCCTGCACCACGCCCGCAGCAGCGACCCCCAGCAGCAAGCCGGCTCCGAACGGGTGGCCAGCCGCTGCACCGAACTGCTGCGGCTGCTGGAGACCAGCCAGGTGAAGCAGCGGCTGGAGAGTCTCTGGGCTGCAGCCCGGGCTGGGGAGAGCAGTGGCACTGGCAGTGGTGCCGGCGCTGGCGAGGGCAGCGGCGAGGGCAGTGGTAATGGCAGTGGTAGTGGCACCCGTGACGGCCAAGCCGCTAGCGCCGCCCTTGGCTCCATCGAAGAAGATCTGGCCTTCCTGCGGCGCTGGGGCTACGACGCCGAGCAGCGCCAAGCGATCGCCTGCGCCCTGGAAGCGGTGGCCGAATAAAGGCGGCCTAGGGCCATGGCGCCTTGGGGAAGGTGTGGAAAACCACGAGTTTTGCGTCCTTACCCCAGTGGAAACCTTTGCGGCGCCATCGCGTCATTGCGCCATAGCGTGATCGCGTCATTGGAGTTGGCCTGGGTTTTCCAGAGCTTCCTTGGGCCACGATCAAGCACAAAAAAGCCCCCGAAATCGGGGGCTTTTCTTGGCTAATCAAGCAACCCTTAGCAGGGCGCTTTTGAATGGCAACTAGCCGCCGCAACGGTCGGGGCCGCCCGGCCCCCCGCTGGGCCTCACTCGCGGCGGCCACCGCCCTGGAGGGCGATGATCAGGCGCAGCAGGAAGATGAACAGGTTGATGTAGGTGAGGTACATGCCCAGAGCCCCGGAGAGGTACTGGTCATCGCTGTAGGTGCGGGGCATCGTGTAGAAGTCGAGGAACGCCGCCCCCACAAACAGCACGGTGCCAAAGCCGGCGATCATCAGCTCAAAACCACCGGCGTGGAAGATGCCCGGAGCGAAGATGCCGCCCACGATCTGCACCACCATGGCGATCAACAGGCCGATCAGCCCCAGGCCCACCACGGCCCCGAGGGCCTGGCCCACGTTGTCGCTCATGCGCCGGCCGGTGAACGAGGCCACCACAAAAGTGATGCCGGTGGCCAGGGCGGCCGTGCCCACGGCACCGACCCCGGCGGCCGCCACCGCATAGCTGACGATGCCACTGAGGGTGAAGCCCGTGATCAGGCTGTAGGCGGTGAGCAGGGGCAGAGCAACGGCATTGTTGCCCTTGTTGGCCACGTTCTGGGCCAGAAAGAACAGAACAAAATTGCCAATCAATGCCACCCAGAACAGGGGCATGAACAGGGCCCGGCTGCTGGCCATCACAGCCATGCCACCCATCACCCCAACGGCGGTGAGCACCATGCCGCCACCCACGTAGGGCAGGGCCTTGTTGACCACGTTTGGACCCACCAGGGCGCTCGACTGCGCCTGGCGGATCGCTTCTTGGAAATTGCTGCTGGCCGGCATGGCGCACCAGGTCGTGAACTTCCTCCCATCCTGACAGTGCTTTGCGGTTGCCGTTGGCTGGCCCAGGGCGGTTCTCCCTCCCCAGACCCAAGCCATGCTGTTGAAGCCGCCTGGAGATACCGCCTGGCTAGTGACGCCTTCAGGGGCGGGGCTGGTTGCGGTGCCGCTGGCCGGCCTGGGCCTGGAGGGCATCGCGGGCCGCGTAGGCGGTCACCAGCCGCTGCACCAGCGGATGGCGCACCACATCGGCGGCGCTGAATTCACAAATCGCCACCCCCTCCACCCCCACCAGCACCTGGGCCGCCTCGATCAGGCCGCTGATCGCCCCCGGCGGCAGGTCGATTTGAGTGGGGTCTCCTGTTACCACCATGCGGGAGTTCTCGCCCAGGCGGGTGAGCACCATGCGCATCTGGGTGGCGGTGGTGTTCTGGGCCTCGTCGAGAATCACGAAGGCATCGGCCAGGGTGCGGCCGCGCATGTAGGCCAGCGGCGCCACCTCGATCACGTTCTTCTCGATCAGCGAGGCGGTGCGCTCCTGGCCCAGCAGGGTGTGCAGGGCGTCGTAGAGGGGTCGCAGGAAGGGATCCACTTTCTGCTGCATGTCGCCCGGCAGAAAGCCCAGGCGCTCGCCGGCCTCCACCGCCGGGCGGGTGAGGATCAGGCGCTCCACCTTGCGCTCCTGCAGCATGCGCACCGCCTGCACCGCGGCCAGGAAGGTCTTGCCGGTGCCGGCGGGCCCCAGGGCCAAGGTGAGATCGTGGCGCTCCATCGCCGCCACATAGGCCTGCTGCTTCAAAGTGCGCGGCCGCAACAATTTGCCGCTCTGGCTGCGGGCCAACACCTGCTGGCTCAATTGCTGGTGGTCACTACCGCGACCGGTGTCCAGGGCGCTCAAGCTGGTTTGGATGTCCACGGCGGTGATCGGCTCACCCCCCTGCCACAGGGGGCGCAGCAACTCCACCAGGCCGGCAGCCCGCTCCAACTGGGGCGGCCGGCCCCGCAATTGCAAACTCAAACCCCGCAACACCAGGGAGGCACCGGTGAGGGCCTCCAGGCGATGCAGGGTGGCTTCGCCATCGCCAGCAAGGGCCACAGCGGCGGCCTGATCGGGCAGATCAATGGCGAAGCTCTGGATTGCGTCAGCCCCGGGCATGGGGCGAATCCTCAGGCTTCAGGGGCCGTCTCGGCAGCAGCTTCCGCGGCTGCAGCCTCTTCCGCAGCCTTGGCGGCAGCGGCTTCTGCAGCTGCAGCTTCTTCCGCAGCCTTGGCGGCGGCGGCTTCAGCGGCTGCCTTGGCGGCGGCGGCCTCCCGGGCGGCGGCCTGCTTGGCCTTGCCTACAACCACGGAAGCCCGGGGGCTGACCTCCACCAGACCGCCGCGCTCCAGCAGGGTGAGCACGGTGTCGGTGGGCTGGGCACCCTGGGCCAGGCGGGCGCGGATGGCCTCGGTGTCCAGGCGCGCCTCCTTGGTGCGGGGGTTGTAGAAGCCCAGCTCTTCCAGCGGACGACCATCCCGACGGGACGTGCTGTTGGTGGCCACGAGGCGGAAACTCGCTTCCCGCTTCTTGCCGAACCGCTTCAGGCGGAGCTTGATCATCGTGGGCCGGCCACTAGGTGTGCAAACAAGCAATGTAGCTTGCGGCTTGCACCCCCCTTCAAGAGGCCGCTTCAAAGGGCCGCATCAAGAGTCCACCTTTTAAAAGGCAGGCTCAAAAAGCAGGCTCAAAAGGTCGCATCAAAGCTCCCCGAAGCCCTTGCGCTTCTTGCTGGGCTTGGGGGGCTTGGGGGCGGCGCCCCGGCCGGGCTTGCCGTGGGAGGCGCCGCCAGGGGGGAAGCCGGGCATGCCGCCGCCCATACCGGGCAGGCCTGGAAAACCACCCATGCCGGGCATGCCACCCATACCGGGCATGCCCGGCATACCGCCCCGGGTCATCTGCTGCATGAAGCCACGCATCTTCTGGAAGTCGGCGAGCACCTTGTCCACTTCGGCGGGGCTATGGCCACTGCCAGCGGCGATGCGCCGGCGCCGGGAGGGACTGCTGGCCAGCAGGTCGGGTTTTTGACGCTCGGTCTGGGTCATCGAGCCGATCATCGACTCGATCTTGCGCAGCTGCTGCTCCCCCTGCTTGAGCATGCCGTCGTCGATCTTGTTCATCCCCGGGATCAACTTCATCAGGCCCCCCAGGGAGCCCATGCGCTTGATCATGCGCATCTGCTGCAGGAAATCGGAGAAGTCAAACGAGGCCTCCTGCAACTTCTGCTGCATGCGGGCCACATCGGCCAGCTCCACCTCCTTCTGGGCCTTCTCCACCAGGGTGAGCACATCGCCCATGCCCAGGATGCGGCTGGCCATGCGCTCGGGATGGAAGGGCTGCAGCGCCTCCACCTTCTCGCCGGTGCCGATGAACTTGATCGGCGCACCGCTGATCTTGCGGATCGATAGGGCGGCGCCACCACGGGAATCGCCATCGAGTTTGGTGAGCACCGCACCGGTGATTCCCACCTGCTCGTGGAAGGCGCGGGTGAGATCGGCGGCCTCCTGGCCAATCATCGAATCCACCACCAGCAGCACCTCGTCGGGCTGCACGGCATCACGGATCCGCACCATCTCCTGCATCATCGAGGTATCGATCTGCAGTCGGCCGGCGGTGTCCACCAGCACGGTGTCGTAGCCCTCCTCCTTGGCCTTGCTGAGGCCGGCGGCGGCGATCTGCTCGGGCTTGGCCTCCGTGCCCAGGCTGAACACCTCCACGCCGATCTGGGCGCCCAGGGTCTTCAGTTGATCGATGGCGGCCGGGCGGTACACGTCAGCGGCCACCAGCAGCGCTTTGCGGCCCTGCTCCTTGAGGTGCAGCCCCAACTTGGCGGTGGCGGTGGTTTTGCCAGCCCCCTGCAGGCCGGCCATGAGCACCACGCTGGGACTGCCGGCCTTGCCGCCCTGGGCCAGGGGGGCATTGGCGCCACCCATGGTCTCCACCAGCTGTTCGTGCACCACCTGGATGAATTTCTGGTCCGGGCTGATGCCCCGCACCACCTCCGCCCCGAGGGCCTTGCGCCGCACCTCGTCCACAAAATCCTTCACCACCGGCAGGCTCACATCGGCCTCCAGCAGGGCGCGACGCACGTCCTTCAACGCCGCCTCGATATTTGATTCACTGATGGCGGCCTGACCCCTGAGGGCCTTTACGGCGTCATCGAAGCGCTGGGACAGTTCGTCGAACATCGAGGCCTGCTGGCGGAGGTGAGGCCGCCTCGAATGGGCGGTGGCTAACGCCGATGGTAAAAAGCGGCGCGGCGCTTGGCGCGGCGGCTAATTGGGGGTGCCGGTGGGGCGCGGCAGTGGGGCGCTTGGCGCGGCGGTAAGCGCGGCGCTTGATGGGGCTACCAGTGGGGCGCTACGTGGGGGGCGCTACGTGGGGGGCTCTGAGTGGGGCGCTCTGAGTGGGGCGCTCAATTGGTGGGACGGAAACCAACCAGGCGCCAGATGCCGTCTTCGTCGCGGCCAAACACGTAGCTGTTGGCGAGCCGCATCTGGTTCACAGCCGTCAGGCCCTTGCCGCTGGCATTTAGATGGCGATCGCCGTAGCTCAGGCGCACCCGGGCCACGATGCGGCCCGCCTGGCGCTCGGCAACCTGCAGTTCCACCACCTTGGCTGTGATCTCCTGGGTGGTGCCGGCGGCCAAATCCCGCTGCCGCTCCGCCTGCAGGCGCCGCAACAAGGGCGGTCTGGCCAGGTTCGCCAGGGGTTGGGGCGGCTCCCCGCCAGCCAGCACCGCGGCCTTGGCCGCCAACCAGGCCTGGAGCAGCGCCTGAATCTCGGCCTCGCTGGGTTCGGCCGCCCGCAGGGGCAGGTCCGGCCGGGGGGAGGGGGCAACCGCCGCGGGCGCCCCTGGGGCTGGGCTGCCGGGGGCTGGGCTGCCGGGGGCTGGGATACCGGAGGCTGGGTTGCCGGGGGCTGGGCTGCCGGGGATTGGGGCAACTGAAACTGGACCGGCCAGCTGGGTCTTCGGCGACGGAGGCGGCGCGGGGCGCGGGGACCTCAGGAGCAGGACTCCTCCGATCAGCAGCCCGGCCCCAGCCGCAGCGATCGCCAACCCCCTGGGCACCCAGTCGATACTAGGCAGCGACCGGCCGGCCCTGGCCCTGGCGGCCCGCCAGCCGCCGGCCGCCGCTGGACTGGGGGCCAGCTCGGGCCCAGCATCGAGCGGTTGGCCGCTGACCACGAAGTCGCCGGTCACCATGGCGGGCCCCAGCGAATCCGTTGCCAACCCCGTCGGCGACCAGTCGGCAAAGGGGTTTTGCCCCTGGCTATCGCTACTTTTGGCCGCATCGCCATTTCTGGCTGCGGAGCCATTTCTGGCTGCGGAGCCATGGCGGGCTGCGGTGGCTGGGGATCCAGATCGCTGCCCGGGTGCGGCGGCGCTGGAGCGCTCAAGGCGCATCAGCCAGGTCTGCACATCGCGATCGGCAAAGTAGGCCTCCAAATCGGGATCGGCCTCCAGGTCTCGGTAGCCGCAGAGCACCTCCTGGGCCAGCCAGTGGCGGCAGTAGGCACACAACTGGGCCAGGGGATCGCCACTCTGCTGCGACGCCCAATCCTTGAGCCGCCCATCGGCCCGCTCCGCAAAGAGGCGCTGGCCGCTCTCCACCTGGCCCAACAGCAGGTGGTGGCAGGCCAAGGCGGGCTCGACGGCCCGCTGACCGCTGGCCTCCAGCAGCTGGCGGGCGGCCTGGATGCGCTCGGGCTTGCGCTGGGCAAATCCGGAGGCGGTCAGGGCTCTGCTGGCCAACAGGGTGGCCTGGGGGGACTGGGCGGCCCAGCGGCTGAACAGATCCACCTGCTCCTGCACGGTGAGGAAGGCGCGGATCTGATTGAAGAAGGGGCCAAATTGCGCGGCAGGCAGGTTGGGATCCGCCTCTCCCTCCAGCCCGCCGCGCTCCTGCACCAGCTGCTCGAGCAGCTCCAGGCCCAGCTGGCGTTCGGCCCTGGCCGCCAGGTCGCGGCTGAGCAGGTCGAGCACTCGATAGGGCCGCAGGCGCAGCAGCTCATCGCTGATTTCCTGGAGCAGGGCAGGCAACTTGCCCATGCGCTGCAACAGCTGGCCGCCCTGTTGGAGCATGGCTGCCGCCAGCTCGTAGCGCCGCCGCTGATGCATGCCAGCCGCAGCGGCCAGGCAGGCCAAACCGGCCAGCAGCGTCAGATCCCCCTCGCGACCGCTGCCCAACACCGGGGCATTGGGGGGCTGCAGGGCCCTGCTGGCCAGCTCGAAGCACTCCAGGGGGCAGCCGGCTTCCAAGAGCAACAGCAGCCCGCCGGTCTCCAGGGCGTAGGGCAGCTCCAGGGCTGGCACCAGGCAGTCGGCGCTGCCCACCAGAGCCGTCAGCTGGGCCTCGTATTCGGCGCGGCGCTGGCCATCGGCCAGCAGGTCGGCACTGGCCCTGAGCAGCTCGGCGCGGGCCTGGAGAGTTTCGACCGTGTAGCCCTGTTCGGGCGGACGGTCCAGGCGCTGCTGCAAGGTATTGAGAACAGCCTGGGCATCGCTGGTCCCGCTGACGCCCAACAGCCGGAAGTGGTCGATCGGCAGTTCCAACCCAGGGGCGCCTAACGGGGTGTGACTGTAGGCAGAGTCTTGGATTTTGGCTGCAGCAAACACTTTCTATGCGGCTGGACCCCGTACAGTTCAGTCAGCATCAGGCCATATGAGGATGACCAAGGCAGATATGAGTCGCGATCTTGCGGCCAGCTCCGGAGCCCCATCCTGCTCGGCTGACTCTGCCCAGGCGGCCGGCGCCCACGCCGAACGGCTGCGACACCTCTATCCCTCCACCCCGGCCCAGATCAGCCCAGAGGAGGGGCTGATGCTCTACCGGGACATGACCCTGGGCCGGCGCTTTGAGGACAAATGCGCCGAGATGTACTACCGCGGCAAGATGTTTGGCTTCGTGCATCTCTACAACGGCCAGGAGGCCGTGAGCACGGGCGTGATCAAAGCGATGAAGTCGCAGTACGACTGGTTTTGCAGTACCTACAGGGACCACGTCCACGCCCTCAGCTGTGGCGTACCGGCCCGGGAGGTGATGAGCGAACTGTTTGGCAAGGAAACCGGCTGCAGCAAGGGCCGCGGCGGCTCGATGCACCTGTTCTCCAAGCCTTATCACCTGCTGGGCGGTTATGCCTTCATCGGCGAAGGAATTCCCGTGGCCCTGGGGGCCGCCTTCACCAGCCGCTATAAGCGCGATGCCCTGGGGGATAGCTCCAGCGATGCGGTTACCGCCGCATTTTTTGGCGATGGCACCTGCAATATCGGCCAATTCTACGAATGCCTGAATATGGCATCCCTATGGAAATTGCCGATCATATTTGTGGTGGAAAACAATAAATGGGCCATCGGCATGGACCACAACCGCGCCACCAGTGACCCGGAGATTTGGCGCAAGGCCACCGGTTTCGGCATGGCCAGCGAAGAGGTGAACGGCATGGATGTGCTCGCCGTGCGCGCCGCCAGCCAGCGGGCGATCGAGCGTGCCCGCGCCGGCGAGGGTCCCACCCTGTTGGAATGCCTCACCTACCGCTTCCGCGGCCACTCCCTGGCCGACCCCGACGAGCTGCGTGCTGAGGCTGAGAAGGAATTCTGGGCCAAACTCGATCCGATCAAGGGCCTGGCGGCCCAGCTGCTGGAGCAAAACCTGGCCACGGCCGAACAACTCCAGGCGATTGAGCAAGAAATAGACGCCGAAATCGCCGACTGCGTCGAGTTTGCCCTGGCCGCCCCCGAACCCAAACCAGAGGAGCTCACCCGCTACATCTGGGCAGAAGACTGAATCCAGGCCGAATGCTGAATCTAGGCAGAAAACTTAGTTAAAAACCGGGTCAGATTAGAATTCAAAACTACCGTCTATTTCATATCTATAGCCCATGCAGGCGGGCCTGTTCACTGGCGGCCCTGAACACCAGGCTGTGGCGCTCCACCAGGGGGGCCAGGGCGTCGTAGCCGCCACCGATCACCGTGGCGATGGCAATGCCTCGCCGCAGGCAGGCATCCAACACCAGCCGATCGCGGTTCAGCAGGCCGGCGCTGCTGAGGCAAAGCCGACCCAGGAGATCGCCGCGGTGGGGATCCACGCCGGCGTTGTAGAGCACCAGGTCGGGTTGCACCGCCGAGAGCAGATCGGGCAACACATTGCCGATGGCGGCGAGATATTCGTCGTCGCAGAGCCCATCCGCCAGGGGTAAATCCAGATCGCTGCTCTGTTTGCGCAGCGGGAAGTTGCTGGCGCAGTGGGCTGAGAAACAGAACACCCGAGGCTCCTGCTGGAAGATCGCCGCAGTGCCGTCCCCTTGATGCACGTCCAGGTCGACCACCATCACCCGGCGCACCCGGGCCTCCGCCAGCAATACCCGCGCCGCCACGGCGCAATCGTTGAAGATGCAAAAACCACTGCCGTAGGCGGGAAAGGCGTGGTGGGTGCCGCCGGCCAGATGGCAGGCAACGCCGTGCTCCAGCGCCAACCGGGCCGTGAGCACGGTGCCACCCACCGCCAGCCAACTGCGCCGCACCAGGGCCGCACTCACCGGTAGGCCAATGCGGCGCTGTTCAGCGGCCGAGAGTTCGCCGCGGCTGTAGGCCTGGTGATAACTGCGCTCGTGCACCAACTCCAGCCAGCGGCGGGGGGCTGGAGTTGGGCTATGCAGCTGGGCCGCACTGGCCAGATCCAACCGCAGCAGCCGATCGTGCAGCAGCTGAAACTTGGCCATCGGAAAGCGATGCTGGCTGGGCAGGGGCGCCGAATAGTCGCGGTGATAAACCAGCGGCGGCCTCATGGCACATCCTCGCCATGGGTACCAATGTCATGGATACCAATCAAAGCTTGCCTGGCGGCATCAGCCACCAGCTTTTAGCAGCCGTTCCAACAGCTGCTCCAGGTGGCCCACCCAGGCGGTGGTATTGAACAGGGGCAGCTCGGCCCTGCCTTCCAGCAGCTGGCGGCGCAGGCGTTGCAGTTCGGCCGGCTGGCGGCCCAAGGCGATGGCGCACTCCCGGTAGGCCTCGGGCGTGGGGCAGATCAGCTCCTCCAAGCCGGTGGCGGCGCAGAGGCTGGCGCCCATCCGCGAGGCAAAGGTGTCGCCTGGGCAGGTGAGCAAGGGCAGCCCGGCGGCGAGAGCGGTCACGGCGGTGGCGCCGGAGCCGTAGGGGCTGGTGTCGAGCAGCAGATCGGCCAGGCCGCAGCACTGGCCAAAGGCTGCACTCTCCACCTTGGGGCTGAACACCAGACGGCGCCACTCCAGTCCGGCCTGCGCCAGTCGGGCGCGCAGCCGCTGCTCCACCAGCGGCTCGTCGTTGATGATCCACAGCACCGAGTCCGGCACCTGGCGCAAAATCTCCAGCCAGCCATCGAACACCGCCGGCGTGATTTTTTCGGGCCTGTTGAAGCAGGCGTACACCACCGCATCGGCCGGTAGGCCGAGGGCCCCGTGGCTGGGTGGGGGCGGAGGAGTTGGTGGTGTGGAATCAAGCGGGCCTGAGCTCACAAAGCCCCAGGGCAGGCGGTGCACCGTTTCGCGATAGTGAATTTCGTGATCCGGCGGGATCAGCCAGGCATCGGCGATCACCCCATCGATCCAGTCGGCGCCGAGGGAACCGGGATAGCCCAGGTAATGGAGCTGCAGCGGCGCCGGCCGCAGCGCCAGCGCGCCGGGGCGGCCGTGGTGGGTGTGGCCCATCAGATCGATAAGCACGTCGATGCCATCGCTGCGGATGCGGTTGGCGATCGCCTCACTGCTGTCGCCGGCCACGATCGCGTAGTGGTCTACGCCGCTGCGGATCAGCTCGGTGGTTTCATCGGAGATATCGGCCAGGGAATAGGCGAACACCTCAAAGCGGCGGCGGTCGTGACGGGCGAACAGGCCATGGAGCAGGTTGCCCATGGCGTGGTTGCGGAAATCTGCCGAGAGGTAGCCGATCCGCCAGCGTTCGCCGGCACGATGCGGCGGGGGTGGCGGCAGCCGCAGGGGGGCCATGCTGCGGCTGGTGGGTTCGGCCCAGCGTTCGCCGAGGCGCCGGTGCAGGGCCGGGGGCGCCGGAAACAGACTCAAGCTCAGGGGCGGCACCAGCACCGAATCAACAACTCCGTCCCTGGCCTGGCCATGGGCCTCCAGCTGCGCCAGCAGCTGGGCCATGCGGCGCTCGTGGTCGTCCCAGTCGCAGAGGCTGAGCCGATGCATCTCCAGCTGCACCAGCGCTTCGGTGGCATGGGGATCGAGGGCCAGGGCCGTTTTCAGTGCGGCGATGCCGGCTTCTGTTTGGCCCAGGGCCGCCAGGGCCTGGCCGAGCTGGTAATGGCCCTCTCGCAGCTGCGGTTCCTGGCGCAGCAGCCTGCGGAAGCAGGGCAGGGCCGCCTCCACCCGCCCCAGATCCATCAGGGTGATGCCCAGCTGCAGCAGCAGGTCGGGCCGCTGCGGCGTGGCCCGCAGGATCATCCGCAGGGCCTCCAGGGCCTGGTGGGAGCGCCCCTGGCTGCGGAGCAGGAGCGCCAGAGCCAGGAGGTTGTCGGCTGCGGTGCGGAGGCCGGGCTCCAGCCGCAGGGCCTCGCCGTGGTCCCGCTGGGCGGCGTCGAGATCGCCCTGCAGCTGCAGCAGGATGCCACGGTTGGCGTGGCCCCGGGCGCGCAGGCGCTTGGTGGCATCGCTGAAGCTGTCACCCAGGGCATCGGCGGCAACGGGCAGGTCATCAGCCGGCGGAAGGGAAGCGCCTGCCAGCAGGGAATTCAGCAGGGCGAGGGCCTCGCCATCACGACCCTGCTGGTGCAGCACCTTGGCCAGCTGCAGCCGGGTGGCGCCATGGCCCGGCGCCTGCTCCAACAGCTGGCGGTAGAGCCGCTCCGCCTCCGGCCAGGCGCCGGCTTTCTCCAGGGCCCGGGCCGAGCGGAACAGCTCCTGCAGCTCAGACGGCACACTGAAGGCTGGTGGGCTGAAGGCTGGTGGGCGGGAGGATGAGGCGCCAGTTACGGGGGTGATGGCATCGCTCCCTTCGCCCGATTCGCTCTCTTCGTTTCCATCACTCCCCGCGATTCCCTCGCTTTCCCCGTTTCCATCACTCCCCGCGCTTTCTTCGCTTCCTTCTCTCTCTTCGCCCCATTTGCGCAGATAGGCCCGCTGCATTGCACTCCAGGCCAGGCCGCTGGCATCGCGGCCCTTGGCGTGCAGCAGCGGCAGGGGCCAGGTGCCGAGGTTCAGGCCCGCGCGCCGGGCAGAACGACAGAAATCCAGGTCGTAATAGTGAAAGCCAAAGCGCGGATCAAAGCGCAAGCCTGAGCGGTGCAGGGTGTCGGCCCGGGCGGCCAGGAACAGCCCATCGAGCGACTGCACCGGCATCGGCACCGGTCCGTACACCGCCAGCTGGGCAGCTCCGGGCGCACCGTGGTGCAGGGCACCGCTGAGGAAGGGATGGTCCCAGCCGCCGCTGCGGGGATCCAGCCACCAGGCCAGCTGACCGCTCTGGTGGCGCTGGTTGCCCGCCACCCCCACCAGATCAAAGCGGAGCAGGGCCGCCTCCAGCTGGGGAGCAAGGGGCTCGGGGCCGAGGTCCAGGTCGTCGTGGCAAAACACCAGCACCGCCTTGGCCGGGGCGGCCTCGATCGCGGCGTTGTAAGCAACTGCCAAGCTCTGGCGGTTGGCGAAGCTGATCCGCGCCACCAGCTGCCGGTGCTGCGGTTGCCCCAGCGAGCGACCCAGCAGCGTGTCGCTCCAGAAGGCCTCCTCCTCCAGCCGGGTGGCTGATACCAGCTGGAACAGCTCGCTGCTCATGGCCGCTCGGGCCCCTCGGGCACTGGGGGCGAGTCGAGCGGATCGAGTGGATTGAGCGCCGCCGCCCGCTCGGCGTAGTGGCGAGCGGCGCGGGAATGCAGGCGGGCCAGGGCCCGCACCGGCCGCGACTGCAGTGGATCGAGGCTCGTGGCCCGCTCGAAGGCGCCTAGGGCATCGGCGAGGCGACCCTGGCGCTGCAGGGCATGGCCCAGGAAGCTGAGGGCGTGGGCGTCGCCCGGGTCGAGCCGCACCGCCTCCGCCAGGGCTGCGGCTGCTTCCGCCAGGGCGCCGCGCTGGAGCGCCTCCACCCCCCGCAGGCGCTGCTGATCGCCCGGGCTGTCGATGCCAAGGCGCCAGTGCCGGGGCGCCAGTTGGCGCAGGCCCGGCAGGGAGGCCAGCGGGAGATCCGCCGCCTGCTGGAGCAGGGGTTCAACCGTGCCTTCCGCAGGCCTGGTGCGCTGCGCCAGATCCCTGTAAATTGCCAGCCGGGCCGGAGCGTGCTGGGCCAGCCGCCGCTCACTGGCCACCAGGGCGTGGGCGGTGGTGGCAATCGTCTGCCGCAGCGTCGGCTCGTTCACCAGCCGATCGAGCTGGCGGATTAGATCCTGGGGGTTGTCGTAGAGCAACGCCGCACCGGTGCCGGCGAGATGCCGGTAGGGATCAAGGTTTTGTAGTAGCGGCACCACCGAGCGGCTGGCGTACTCCAGGAACTTCACATCGGAGCGGCAGCGGTTGAATTCGGTGGGCAGCAGCGGCGCCAGACCGATGTCGAGCCGCTCCAGCCACTGGAGATAGTGGGGCAGCGAGCCGGCCAGGGCGAAGCGGAAGCGCTCGGCATCCAGGGCGGCAAACGGTTCGGCCAGCACCGGATCGCCCATCAGTTCAAAGCGCACATGCCGCTGCCGCTGCAGCCAGGCGATCAGCGCTGGGGCGATGGCGCGCAGATCCTCCCGATGCCCGAAGGATCCACCCCAGCCGATCACCAGGGGCCGCTCGGCGCTGGCGGGAGCCGCAGCGGGGAAGGCGCGCAGCGGCGGCAGCTCCTGCAGCTGATTGGGCACCACCTCGATCCGCCGGGCCCGATCCGCCAGCCGCTGGCCCAGGGCTTCGGTGGTCACCTGGGTGGCATCGCAGCGGCGGATCAGCGCATCGAAGCAGAACAGCGCCCGCCGGTCGCTCCAGGAGCCATGGGCTGGATTCCAGGGCTGCACATCCGGCAGGTAGTCGTTCACCTCGCAGAGGCTGGGCCGGCCCAGCTGGCGGCGCTGGTGAATCAGCCGGAATACCTCCACATCCAGCGTCATCGTGAACACCACCACATCGGCCGCCAGCACGGCGCCGTCGTGGTGGCGGGCCTGGGGATGCACCTCAAATACCTCCACCCCCTCCAGCTGGGCCAGGGCGGCGGCGGGCTGGTGCAGCCGGTAGAGGTTGTCGCCGATCGAACCCATGCCGCCCACCAGCACCAGGCGCAGGGGCTGGTGGTTATGCGCAGGGCTGGCCAGAGCGGTGGCGATCAAGAGCTGCTGGGAGCGAGGTTTGATTGTGACGCCAAAGGGGTGTGCAGGGCGAGGGATGTGGAGGGGGAGACCGGCTTGGCGATGAGGCAGCTGGCCGTGATATGGCAACATTTGCCTTTCCTGTCGTCGAATGGAGTTTGCCTTTGAGGATTTCTTGGTGCGATAATAAAGTAATTGCTCGGCGCAATAATGATTAATTACCTGGGCCTTGCTCGCTTGGTGTTGTCTGCGTTCATTAGTAGATTGTGCAACTGACGCTGTTTTGGCTGGCTGGCACTGTTTGTGGATTGCTGGCGGCTCGCCCCTGATTTGCGGGGCTCTGATTAGCAAGGTTCTAGGGCGGTTCCCCCTGGCTAAACCGATTCCCCCCTGGCTGACCCGCTTGCTGCCTTTGCCCATGGGATGCTGCGCTGATCAGGCCAGATGCCGCCGTTGTGGTCGCCAGCGACAAGCTCTTTTTCTGGCTGTTCCAGAACCAACCGGATCGGATCCTGCAATTGCAGAGCGACCTGCCCCCCGATGCCGGCGGCTACCGGTTTTCGGCGCCGGTGCTCAAGGAGCGGGAGTATCGGCTCGATGGCTTGTTCCTGCCACCGCCAGAGCGGCCCGATCTGCCGGCCCTGATCCTGGAGGCCCAGATGGCAGCCGACGCCGGCTTCCTGCGGCGGCTCTATGCCGAGACCGCCCGGTTGCTGCAACAGCAGCCGGGCATCGGCCCATGGCGGGTGGTGGTGTTCTGCCCCCACAGGGAGCTGGATTTTGGCGCGCCGGAGCCGGTGGCGGAGTTCCTGCGGGAGCGGGTGCAGTGGATCGAACTGCAACCCGCCGCCAAAGATCCCACGGCCCCACCACTGCTGAAAGCCCTGGCCCTGCTGCTGCAGCCGGAGCGGGACTTGCCAGCCACCACGGCCATGATCCGGGCCCAGGTGAAAGGCACGGCCAAGGCCGCCGAAATCGACGATGTGATCGCCGCTATCTTGGTATCACGGTTTAGTGGCCGATCGATTCCGGAGCTCTGCGCCATGGGCGGCATCACCCTCGACGAGTTCACCCAGAGCGTGGCCTACCGGGAGATCTATGGACTTGGCCGCCAAGAGGGGCGCCAAGAAGGGCGCCAGGAAGGCCGCCAGGCAGGGGAGCTTGATCTAGCCCTACGCCTGCTGCAACGACGCTGCGGTGTTCTCTCCGCCCAACAGGAAGCCCGCATCCGGGAGCTGCCATTGCCGCAGCTGGAGGCCCTGGGTGAGGCCCTGCTCGATTTTCAGGGGCCAGCCGATCTCAAAACCTGGCTGGCGGCTCACGCCTGATTTGCGGGGCTTTCTTGTTCGCTCCGCCTTTACAGTTAGCTATATCGCGCGCCACTCCAGCCCAGTCGAAAGGATCTGCCAGAAGCCTTCCAGCGCTTTGATTGTCTGAATTAATTCTTTCTATCTTTTCGGGCTTTTATCGTAATTTACCAGTTTTCTTGTGCCGAATTGGTCGCGATTGCCGGATAGGCTGGCCTGGATTGCCGCAATTTTGATGGCCTCTTCCCTGGAGATCCGAGCCCTCCATGGCGGCGATATTCCCCTGATTGTCGACTGGGCCCGCGCCGAGGGGTTTTGCCCTGGCCATGGGGACGTGGAGATCTATCGGCAGACCGATAGCCAGGGGTTGTGGGTGGCCTGCCTGCA
>JBIKWK010000060.1:0-17981 GCA_044356375.1 Prochlorococcaceae cyanobacterium
ACCAGGGCTTTGAGCCGATGGTGCAGGGTTTCCGCCACTTCCCCTACAACGACATCGCCGCCTTTGAATCCCTGCTGGCCCTCTGCGAAGCCGAGGGGCCCCGGGTGGCGGCGGTGCTGCTGGAGCCCCTGCAGGGAGAGGGGGGCGTGGTGCCCGGCGACCCGGCCTTTTTCCGCCGCCTGCGCCAATGCTGCGACGAGCGCCAGATCCTGCTGATCTTTGACGAGGTGCAGATCGGCGTTGGCCGCAGCGGTCAGCTGTGGGGCTACGAGCGGCTGGGGGTGGAACCCGATGCCATCACCCTGGCCAAGGGGCTCGGCGGTGGCTTCCCGATCGGCGCCCTGGCCGTGAAGAGCGCCGTGGATCACTTCCGCCCCGGCGAGCACGCCAGCACCTTCGGCGGCAATCCGATGGCCTGCCGCGCCGGGCTCACCGTGCTGGCCGAACTGGAGCGCCGCCAGCTGCTCCCCCACGTGCGGCGCATGGGCGAGCTGTTGCAAGACCAACTGGCCCATCTAATCGCTCGCCATCCCTCCCTGCTGGAGGGCTCCAGGGGCTGGGGGCTGCTGCAGGGCCTGGTACTGAGGCCAGAGGCCCCCAACGCGGCGGCGGTGGTGCAGGCCTGCCTGGCGGAAGGGCTGCTGTTGGTGCCCGCCGGCAGCCAGGTGGTGCGCTTTGTGCCGCCCTTAACGATCAAACCCCGCCAGCTGCGCCAGGCCGTGCAGCTGCTGGAGCGCGCCCTGCTTCGCCTTGCCCGCTGATCCTCTCGAGGCCCTAGATCCCCTCGACGCCCTGGTGATGGCCTGCAGCCGCGGCGGCATCCACCCGGGGCTGGGGAGGCTGCAGGCCGCCCTGGCGGCCCTGGGCCACCCCGAACGCCAGTTTGCGGCGGTGCAGGTGGCCGGCACCAACGGCAAGGGTTCCATATGCAGCCTGGTGCACAGCGCCCTGCTGGCCGCCGGCATCCGCTGCGGCCTCTACACCTCACCGCACCTGGTGAGCTGGACCGAGCGCATCCAGCTGGGGGGGGCACCGATCGCCAGCGGCGAATTGCAGCGCCTGCTGGAGCGCATCCAGCCGATCGCACGCCAATTCGAGCTCAGCCCCTTTGAACTGATCACCGCCGCGGCCTTCTGCGCCTTCGCTGCAGCGGGGGTGGAGTTGGCGGTGCTGGAGGTGGGCATGGGGGGGCGGCTGGATGCCACCAGCTGCCATCCGCAGCGGCGGGTGATTGGCTTCGCCACGGTGGGTCTCGATCACCAGGAGTGGCTGGGCTCCAGCCTGGCCGCCATCGCAGGCGAGAAGGCCGCCGTGCTCCAGCCCGATGCCCTGGCCTGCAGTGCCCCCCAGCACCCCGAGGTGGCGGCGGTGTTGAACCAGCGGGCCAGCGCCATCGGCGCCCAGCTGCGCTGGCTGGAGCCCCTGGATCTCAATACCTGGAGCCTGGGGTTGCCCGGCCAGGTGCAGGCCCGCAATGGCGCCGTGGCGCTGGGCATGCTCCAGGCCCTGGCGGCCCAGGGCTGGCCCCTGGATGGGGCCGCCATCCGCCAGGGCTTTGCCGCTGCCCGCTGGCCCGGCCGCCTGCAACCCTGGCGCTGGCGCCACCAGCCCCTGCTGCTCGATGGCGCCCACAACCTGCCCGCCGCCCAGGCCCTGCGCAGCGAACTGGACCGCCATCCCCAGCGCCATGGCCTCCAGGTCGGCCCCAGGTGCTGGGTGCTGGGGGTGCTGGCAAACAAGCAGGGGCCGGAGCTGATCGAGGCCCTGCTGGGGCCAGAGGATCGGGCCTGGCTCACCCCCGTGCCGGGCGAGGCCAGCTGGGAATTGGCGGATTTATTTGCCGCCAAACCCCAGCTGGCCGGGAGATTGGAGGCGGCTGCGGATCTGGAGACGGCCCTGGCCGGCGCCAGCGCCGCCGCCCCGGGGGCGCGGCTGGTGGTGGCCGGCTCCCTCTACCTGCTGGGGGCCCTGCTGGCCAGCGGCGCCGGGGGGCCAGATGCCGCCTGCGCTACCGCAGCCACTGGCCTGCCAGCGCCGCCAGCCTGAATCCAAACCGCCGGCCTCAATCCAGAGCGCCAGACTGAATTCGACTAGTCAGACTGAATTCGACTAGTCAAACTGAATTCAGCCCCGCGCCAACGGCTGCCGCCATGCCCCTGTTGCCCCCCTCGCTGCTCGCCTGGTTGGTGGCGGTACTGCTCAGCCTGCTGCTGCCGCTGCTGGCCCCCGCCACCTCCCTGGCTGCCACCGCCCTGGCCGCCACCGCCATGGCACCCGCCGCCGCCCTGGCCCAAGGCAGCGATAGCGGCCTGGCCGCCAACGATCGGGCCCCGTTCCAAACCAGCGTCGATTACACGCTCACCAACCAGAGCGAGCAGGATTTCAGCGCACAACAGCTGGCGAACAGCTCCTTTGCCGGGGTGATCGGCAGGGGGGCCCGCTTTGACGGCGCCAATCTGCACGGGGCGATCCTCACCCAGGCGGTATTCCCCCAGGCCAGCTTTCACGGCGCCGATCTCAGCGATGCGCTGATGGATCGCGGCGATTTCAGCGGTGCCGATTTCAGCGACGCCCTGCTCACCGGCGCGATCGCCTCTGGCAGCAACTTCAGCGGCGCCCTGGTCAACGGAGCTGATTTCACCGACGCCCTGCTGGACCGGGTGGACCAGCGGTTGCTCTGCCGCGATGCCGAGGGCATCAACCCGGTCACCGGGGTGAGCACCCGGGCCAGCCTCGAGTGCGGTTGATCGGCCAGGGGCATTGGCATCGGCAAGGGGTACTGGCATCAGCGCTCCAGCCAGCCCCGCAACTTGCCTGGATTGAGCAGTCCAGCCGGGTCGTAGGCCGCCTTGGCGGCCACCTGATCCGCATCCACCACCCCCAGCCCCCCCTCCTCCACGGTGATCACATGGGGATTGAAGATCACCGCCCCCAGCTGGCGGCAGTGGTCGATCAATTCCTCCAGCTGCTCCGGGCCCTGCCAACGCAGCAGGGGCAGGGCCGCCAGCCGGGCCATGCCCCCGGAGCGCACCCCCTCCAGATGCCAGAGCAGATCTGGGCCCCACCGGCGCCTCAGCGCCTCCAGGCAGGGGGCCTCCGGCTGGGGCAGCAACAGCTGCAGGTAGGTCCAGTCGGGGTGCTGGCCGCGCCAGTGCAGGGTGACGTGGTTCCAGGTGAATTCCGATAGCGGCAACCCCTTCCCCTGGCCCTGGGGCCAGGCCAAGAGCAGCTCGCCGCCTTTGGCCCGCAGCAGGGCGGGCAGCACCTCCAGGGCCGCCGGCGACGCCAGCAACAACAGCCGATGCTGCCCCGCCATAGGCGCCGGGCTGCCGGGGGGCCAGGGCATCGCCGGGAGCAGTTCGGCTTCCAGCAGGGCCAGGGCATTGAGTTCCAAGGCCGAGGCCATCAGGGTCTGGGCCGCCGCCAGGGCCGCGGACCAGTCGTCAAAGCCCACCAACAACTGCCGCCAGGCCACCGCCTCCACCGTGGGCAGCCGCAGGGCGGTGATGATGCCATTGGTGCCATAGGCGTGGTTGATCGGGGCGCTGGCCGCCGCATCCAGCCGCAGCAGCCGCGGCTCGGGCTCCAGCGTCACCAGCTCCAACCCCAACAGGTTGCCTGGATCGCGCAGGAAACCCCAGCGCAGGGAGCCGATGCCACCGGAGCCACCGGCGATGAACCCGCCCACGGTGGCCGTGCGATAGCTGCTGGGGGCCAGGCGGATGGCGCGACCATGGGGAGCCAACTGCCGATCCAGCGCCGCCAAGCCACAGCCCGCCTCCACCTCCACCACCCCGGTATCGGGATCCAGGTGGCGCAGCTGACCCAGCTGGGTGAGATCGAGCACCAGGCCCCCACAGAGGGGCACGCACTGGCCGTAGTTGCCAGTGCCCGCCCCCCGCAGGGTGAGCGGCACCCGATGGCGAGCGCAGGCACCGGCCACCAGCAGCACCTGCTCCAGGCTGCGGGCCCGCACCGCCAAATCCGCCCGCCGCCCCTGCAGCAAGGGCACCAGCAGCGGCGAATAGTCGAAGTAATCGCGGGAGAGCCGCGCCAACTCCGAATTCAGCGGCGCTGGAGCCGCCTGGGGGCCAGGGTCGCTGGAGGGCCCCAGGGAGGGCCCCAGCAAATCCAGCTGGGGATCGAGGGCCTGGAGCTCGGCCGCCAGGTCGGCAATCACGGCCGCGGCGGGCCGCGGGGGCAGTGGTGACAGCTGGGGCAGTGGGGGCTGCGGGGGCAGTGGGAGCTGAGAGGACCGCGGGGGCAGTGGGGCGCTTGTCATCGGTGCATTTATCTGCGGCGGTTTGACCGGCGGTGGTTTGGCCTGCGGCAACTGGTGGTTTGGCCTGGGGCAACTGGTGGTTTGGCCTGGGGGGGTTGGCCTGGGGCGGCTTGGCTCTGGGCAGTTTGGGGGGCAGTTGGGGGTTAGCCGGTGGCTTCATCGGCATGCCAGTGGCTTCATCGGCAAGCCAGCAGTAGCGGCGAGGGGGCCTCCGAAAGCGGTGGATCCAGCCAGATGCCCCGCCGCAACACCCGGCGCTGGGGCACCCCCGCCAGCAGGCCCTGCCAGTCGGCCACCCCCAGCACCAGCAGATCGGCCGGTGCCCCCGGCCGCAGCACCCCATCCCAGGCCAGGTTGAGCAGCCGGGCCGCCGCCGTGGTGTAGAGGGCCAAGCCCTGGCGCTGCCAGGGCACCAGATGAAAGGCCACCGCCGTGAGGCCGATCAGGGCCAGGGGATCAAAATCGCCACCGGGGAACCAGGGATCCTGCACGTTGTCCCCACCGACGGCCACCAGCACGCCGGCCCGCTGCAGTGCCAGCACCGGCGCGAGGGGCCGCAGCAGGGGGGTGCCCTCGGGCCGACGACCCAGGAGCCACAGATTGGTGGTGGGCAATGCCACCACCGTGAGCCCCGCCAGGGCCAGCCGTTCCGCCTGCCGGGCCAGGCGGGAGCCCCGCAGCAGGCCCAAGCTGCTGGCATGGCTGCAGGTGATCGGCAGCGCCAAGCGCCGCTGCAGCACGGTGGAACTCACCAGGGCCAACCCCCGCCCCGGGTCGGTATCGCTCTCATCGACGTGCAGGTCAACTCCAACGCCCAGGCCCTCCGCCAACTCCAGCAGGGAGCCAAGGGCCTCCGGGTCCCCGGCGGATTGACGAAAAGGGGGGCCCAATACGCCGCCCAGTAAACCGCCGGCGGCCGCCACCCGCCGCGCCAGGGCCTGGCCCGCCGGCGTACTCCAGTGGGCCAGGGGCGCCAGGGCCACCAATTGCAGCTCCAGCCGATCGCGCCAGCGCTGCCGCAACTGCAGCAGTGCCTCCCAACTGGCCTCGCCAGCGGGGCCGCCACTGTCGATGTGGCTGCGGATCGCCCGCAGGCCATGGCGCCAGGCCCGCTGCAGGGCCCGCTCCCCCCTCTCCCACACCTGCTCGGCGCTGCGCTGGGCCGACTCCCGCCCGTTGGCCTCCATGGCGCCGGCCATGGTGCCCTGCCGATTCGGGAAGGCCGCGGCGGTAAAGGCCTTGTCGAGGTGGGCGTGGGGCTCCACCGGCGGGGTGATCGCCAAGGGCAGGCCCGCACCCCTGGCCACCGCCGAATCCAAGGGCAGGATGCTGGCGATGCGACCCTCCTGCCAGGTCAGCTGCACCGCCACCAGGCCGTCGGCATTAGCCGCCGGCAGCCCGGAGTCACCGGGGTCGAGCAGACAGCGGGGCAGCCGCACCGCCAGCCTGCCCGAAGCGGCCGGGGTTGCCGCGCTGATGGCACTCATCGGCTGGGGCCTTGGCCGCTGTGCACCAGGGCGAACTGCCCCGCAGCCGCCAAGGTGACGGCCTCGTAGCGCGGCAGGTGCAGCTGGGGCAAAAAGTCCTGCCCGCCCAGGCCCGTGCGATAGATGCTGACCAGGCCGAGATTGAGGCGGCTGCTGTTCCGCAGGGCGATCTGAGCCAACACCTGCCGCTGGGAAGCCACCAAGGCCGGGCAGTCTTTCAGCACCAACCGCAGCGTCAGCGGCAGGCTGTTCTCCGTGCAGATTTCCTGAATGATCAGCTCTACCAACTGATCTCCGGCATAGCGGGCGAACTCCTCGGGCGGCGGATTGGTGATCGCCAGACCGGCGGCACCGGCGGCCACCAGCACCGCCGGCAGGATCCAGGAGGATTTCATCGGTGGAGAGAGGGCCAAGGGCGCGAGATCAGTTGGTACATTGGATGAGATCGCGGCGGGCGTCGCCAAGCGGTTAAGGCAGCGGCTTGTGGTGCCGCCATCCGGGGGTTCGAATCCCCTCGCTCGCCCTCAAATTTTTTATTCATTTTTGCGCATTTAGTTGTGCGCAAATTGAATTTATGGGCTGCAGGCGAGCAATTTATTGCGGCTGGTGAATTTAGTGGTTGCAGGCCAGCAAGTTCATCACTACATCACGTCAATTGGCCATCACGTCAATTGGCCATCACGTCAATTGGCCATCAGGCCAGCAATTCTTCCAGCAGGGGGCCGGCCCCATGGCGCACCGGATCGGTGCAGGGCAGGCCGGTGAGTTTCATCACCTCGGCAATGGCTTCGCTGGCAGCCTCTTCCTCCAACAGGGCGGTGTTGAGTGCCACTGCCCGCACCCGCGGCGGCGGCAGGGCGGTGCTGGGGCGGGCCAGGGCCGCCAGGGCCTCCAGGGCCTGAATCAGCTGGGGCAGAGGCGGCAAAAGCAATTCGGGCAAACCGCGGCTGTGCAGCTGACCAGCCCGATGCACCAGCAATAAATCGGTGGGCTGGCTGCCGCGAATCAGCGGCAAGGTGGCGGTGGAGCCTGGGTGGCACAGGGATCCTTGGCCCTCCACCAGCAGCCAGTCTTTCGCCGTCAGGCCCTCGCCGGCGGCCAGCACGGCCGCCTCCACCGCCCCGGCCGCGTAATCCACCCGCACGGCATCGAGGGCCACGCCAGCCCCGCCGATCAACAGGCCCGCCTGGCCGGTACCCACGAACCGGGCCCCAATGCCCCGGGCTCGCGCCGCCGCCAGCAGCTCCAGGCAGGCGCTCATCTTGCCCACCGCCATATCGCTGCCCACGGCCAGCAACCGCCGAGCTGGCAGCGCCGCCGCCCGGCCGGCGGCCACCTGCAACCCCCGGGGCTCCAGCCGCACATCCCAAATCCAGGCCTCCGGCCAGCGCAGGGCCGCCAGCTCGGGATCCTCCCCCAGGCGGCTGTGCAGCCCACTGGCCACCGATAAACCAGCCCGCAGGGCCGCCACCAGGTCGGCTCTCACCTCCGGGGCCAAGCGCCCCCCGGAAGGGGCCAGCCCCACCACCGCCGCCCGGGGCCCCAGGGGCAGGGCTTCCTGCAGCGAGGCCAACACCGGCACATCTCTGGCAATGCCGGTCACCTCCCTCAGGCTGCGGCCCGCCTGGGCAGGATCCACCACCGCCACGATCGGCCCACTGCGGTAGCGCAGCATCGCCAGGCCGGTCTTGCCGCTGAGGTTGTCGAGCCCCCCGTGCAACAGCAGCACGATGGGCAGATCGGCGCCGAGCGGACTGGTCATCGCGCCGCCGCCAACAAAGTGGGCGCCACCTGGATGCCCAGGCCCGCCTGCAGGGGCGGCACCAGCCGATCGGCGACGATGCCCAAACCTGAAAAGGGGTCGTCCACCAGGTTGAGATGGCTGTCCAGATCGGGCCAATGCACCAGGGGCAGCAGCTGGGCCGCGGCGCCATTGAGCAGCGACCCATCGCCGTAGCAGCCCAACATCACCTCCAACCCCAACCGCCGGGCGGCGCGGGCCATCAGCAAAGCCTCTGCCAGGCCACCGCTTTTGGGCAACTTGATATTGACGCCATCCACGTAGGGCGCCAGCCGCACCAGATCCTCCAGCCGCCAGCAGCTCTCGTCGGCCAGCAGCGGCATGGGGCAGTCGAGCTCCAGGGCGGCGAAGCTAGCCGTATCGGCCTCCGGATCCAGCTGGGGCGGCAGCGGCTGCTCCAGCAACACCACCTGGGCCCGTTCCAGGTGGGCGGCCATCGCCCGGGTCGCCTCCAGGGTCCAGCCCCCATTGGCGTCCACCTGCAGCTCACAGGCGGCGCCGGTGAGCTGCCGCCGCCGCTCGAGCGCCGCCGCCACCGCCGCCAACAGGGCCCGATCGTGCTCCAAGCCCAACGGGCTGCCCAGCTTGAGCTTGATCCGGGTGGCGGGCAACTGCCGCCACCAGCGCTCGAGCCGCGCCAACACCGCCGCCGGCTCCCCCAAGCCCAAGGTGACGCTGGTGGCGACGCCAACCCCCGCATCCAGGCCCCAGAGCCGGTGCAGCGGCAGGCCCAGCCGCTTGCCCAGCCAGTCGTGCAGGGCCAGATCCAGGCCGCAGCGGGCCGGCGGCGAAAGGGAGGCAAGCAGGGGCTCCAGGGCCTGGATGGGCTCGGGCTCCAGGGCCTGGAGCGGCCCCACCAGCTCCCTCAGCTCCGCCGCCACCGCCGCGGTGGTGTAGCGGCGGTGGCCGGTGTCAAAGCCGCCTGTTTCACCGATGCCCACCACGCCGTCGTGCTCCACCACCACCAGCAGGTGCTCCACGGCGCTGCTGCTGCCGCGGCTGATGGCCAGCGGCACGGCCTTGGTGAGCGGGAACTGGCAGAGGCGGCACTGCATCTTTTAAAGCTGTCACAAACAAAGCTGTCACGGAATCCGTGGATCGCCACCGCGTGGATTGGCGCCGCACCGCACCGTTCGATGCCGATCCACAGCCCATCTCGCCGACCGATCTGATCGGTCCATCCAATCGACCGCTCTCACCGGCCCATCCCGCCAGCGGCTTCCGACAGCCGCTCCGGCCTGCTAAACCCACCGTGGCCGAAACTGGAGCGATGACGGCCTCCCTCTCCAGCGCCCACTCCACCGCCCCCCTGGCCGGCGGTCCCACCGATGGGCGCGGCAGCTATTGGATCACCACCTTCGGGTGCCAGATGAACAAGGCGGATTCCGAGCGCATGGCCGGAATTCTCGAAGCGATGGGCTACAGGGAGGCCGAGGGGGAACACAGCGCCGATCTGGTGCTCTACAACACCTGCACGATTCGCGACAACGCCGAGCAGAAGGTCTACAGCTACCTGGGCCGCCAGGCCCAGCGCAAGCGGCTCAACCCCCGGCTCACCCTGGTGGTGGCGGGCTGCGTGGCCCAGCAGGAGGGGGAGGCGCTGCTGCGCCGCGTGCCCGAGCTCGACCTGGTGATGGGTCCCCAGCACGCCAATCGCCTGGAGCGGCTGCTCGGCCAGGTGGAGCAGGGCCAGCAGGTGGTGGCCACGGAGGAGCACCACATCCTCGAAGACATCACCACCGCCCGCCGCGACAGCGCCGTCTGCGCCTGGGTGAATGTGATCTACGGCTGCAACGAGCGCTGCACCTACTGCGTGGTGCCCTCGGTGCGGGGCCAGGAGCAGTCGCGCCTGCCCGGCGCCATCCGGCTGGAGATGGAGGGGCTGGCCGCCCGCGGATTCAAGGAGATCACCCTGCTGGGCCAGAACATCGATGCCTACGGCCGCGACCTGCCGGGTATCACGCCCGAGGGGCGGCGCCAGCACACCCTCACCGACCTGCTGCACAGCGTCCATGACATCGACGGCTTGGAGCGGATTCGCTTCGCCACCAGCCACCCCCGCTACTTCACCGAGCGGCTGATCGACGCCTGCGCCCAGCTGCCCAAGGTGTGCGAGCACTTCCACATTCCCTTCCAGAGCGGCGACGACGCCGTGCTCAAGGCCATGGGCCGCGGCTACACCGTCGACCGCTACCGCCGCATCGTCGAGCGCATCCGCGACCGCATGCCCGATGCCGCCATCAGTGCCGACGCAATCGTGGCCTTCCCCGGCGAAACCGACGCCCAATACAGCCGCACCCTGGAGCTGGTGGCCGAGATCGGCTTCGATCTGGTCAACACCGCCGCCTACTCGCCCCGGCCCAACACGCCGGCGGCCGACTGGCCAGACCAACTGCCCGAGGCGGTGAAGGTGGAGCGGTTGCGCCAGCTCAATGCCCTGGTGGAAAGCCAGGCCAAAGCCCGCAGCGAGCGCTACGCCGGCCGCCCGGTGGAAGTGCTGGTGGAGGGCCGCAACCCCAAGGATCCGGGCCAGGTGATGGGCCGCACCCGCACCAACCGGCTCACCTTCTTCCCTGGCCAGCGGGCCGATGGCTCGCCCATCCAACCAGGTGAGTTGGTGCAGGTGCTTATCGATCAAGTGCGCCCCTTCTCCCTGAGCGGCCAACTGGCTGGCTGAGTACTGGCCAGCCGCGCAGCAAACTAACCGCAGTTCTCGCCCTGTCGCTGGGCGACCAGCCAGTGATGAGCCCTGCCCCCACCCGCGTTGGCCTGATCTTTGGGGGAGCTTCAGGCGAACACGCCGTGTCGGTGCGCTCTGCGGCCACCATCGCCGGGGCCCTGCGCGGAGGCGATAACCGCCAGCGCTACAACCTGCACTGCTTTTACATCGACCGCCAGGGCCGCTGGCACGGCTCGGAACTGGCGGAGGCGGTGCTGGCCCAGGGACTGCCCGCCTTCTCTGAGCAACTGGCGGCAGCGGAGCAATTGGCGGCAGCGGAGCAACTGGCGACAGCCCCGGGCCGCACGGGCTTCAGCGGCTTCCCGAGCGGTGCCCTCGATGTGGAGGTGTGGCTGCCGGTGCTGCATGGCCCCAACGGCGAGGACGGCACCATCCAGGGACTGTTCAGCCTGATGCAGGTGCCCTATGTGGGATCGGCGGTGCTGGGGTCTGCCGTGGGCATGGACAAGCTGGCCATGAAGGCCGCCTTTGCCGCCGCCGGCCTGCCCCAGGTGGCCCACATGGCGGTGGATGCCAGCGAGCTCAGGGGCGAGTGGGGCCCCAGGGAGCCGCTGCTTGGCCGCATAGAGGATCAGCTGGGCTATCCCTGCTTTGTCAAACCCGCCAATCTCGGCTCATCGGTGGGCATCAGCAAGGCCAGCAATCGGGCAGAACTGCTGCGGGGACTGACGGCCGCCGCCCTTCTGGATCCCCGCCTGGTGGTGGAGCGGGGCGTCACCGCCCGGGAGCTGGAATGCGCCGTGCGGGGCGGCGGCCACCAACCGCTGCTGGCCTCGGTGCTTGGGGAGATCCGCTTCGACGCGGATTGGTACGACTACGACACCAAATACAGCGAAGGCAAAAGCCATGTGTTGATTCCCGCACCTGTAAGTGAGGCGGTCGCTGAGCGGGCCAGGGCCCTGGCCATCCAGGCCTGTCGGGCCGTAGGGGCGATGGGGCTGGCCCGGGTCGACTTCTTCTACGCCGAGGCCACGGGCGATCTGTGGGTGAACGAGATCAATACCTTCCCTGGCTTCACCAGCCAGAGCATGTATCCAATGCTGTGGGCCGCATCGGGCCTACCCCTCGATGCCCTGGTGCGGGAACTGATCGAAGGCGCTAGACAATGGCACCGCCAAATCCAGGGGGGAGGATTCACCTCATGATTCACGGGCTGCTTTGGCTTCCATTACTACTGGTCTTTGTGTTGCTCACCGCCCTGGGCTGGCTGGAAAGGCGACGTCAACAGCTGTTTCGTGATTGGGCAGCCGGTGCCGAGCTGGCCAAGCTGGATGCCTGTGGCGCGGCCCGACTGGTCGATGGAGTACTCAGTTGGAGCAGCTTCGAGGCGGGCAAACTCCAGCCCCAGGGGGAATTCGTGATCAAGAACCTGGAGCTGGTGGAACTGCTGGCCCTCGGTTCCGGGGAAGCCCCCCTCACCGATGAGTCCCAAGGCGCCTGCCGCCTGCGGCTGGTGGGCGGCGGGTTGCAGCGCGATCTGCCCTTTGCCGATGCCGAGCGGGCCCGCCGCTGGATTCAGGAACTCATGTCCCGATCGCGCTGCGAATTGTGACGAGCCTGGAGCTGTAATGCCCTGGGAACCGTGACGCGCTCGCCTGGATCGGAGCGGCGGCGCCAGCTGCAGCAGCAAAAGCGCCATGACCTGTGGCGCGGCCTATGGCGGCTGCTGGTGCTGGGCGCCCTCAGCGCTGGCCTGGGCTATGCCCTGCTGCGCTGGGGCTGGCTACTAACTGGCCCGGAGCAGGTGCAGGTGGTGGGCAGCCGCCAGGTGAGCCGCCAACAGGTGATCGTGGCGGCTGAGCTGCGCTTTCCCACCCCTCTGCTAGAGCTCCAACCCAGACGCATCGCCGACGAGCTGAGAGCGGCCCTACCGGTGGAGCAGGTGCAGGTGAGCCGGCTGATGGCCCCGCCGCGGCTGCGGGTGGCCCTGGTGGATCGGGAGCCAGTGGCCCGGGCCCAACGCGCCCGGGCGAGCGGCCCGGAGACCGGCTACGTGGATCGGATGGGCAACTGGATGGGCAATCAGCAGAACCCTCGCCCTGCCGCCGGCTCCGGTCCCCTCACCCTGGAGGTGATTGGCTGGCAGAGTCGGCACCGCCCAGCCCTGGCCCTGATCCTCGTGCAGCGCCAGCGGCTCGGCACCGATCTGCGCCTGATCCGCTTCGATCCAGATGGCAACCTGTGGCTTCTGAGCACCAGGTTGGGCCTGGTGCGGCTGGGCCCCCCCGACGACCGACTCGCCCGTCGCCTGGAGGTGCTGCAACAGCTCAGCCGGGGACTGCCGGCTCAACTGCAATACCAACCTGGGCATTCGCTTGACCTCAGCGATCCGGAGCAACCGGAACTGGGGCTGTTGGGCAGCCGCGGCGGCAGCGCTCCAGAGAGATCACCCCAAGGGGGTGCCGCCAGCAGACCCGCCTCAACGGCTGCGCCAGCTGGCGCTCCACCCCCGGGACCAGCCCTGCCCAGGCCCCCTGGATCCGCCGGGGGCCCAGCGGATACCAGCAGCCCTGGCCAGCCCACTGGTCGGGACTGAGCTGGGCCGCGAACCGCTCCAAGCCAACTGCGTTCAAAGCAAAACCCATGCAGGCAAAGCGGGTTGTGCGGGAGTTTTTCAGCAAGCTCTCAAGGAAGCTCTGAAAAACCCGAACCAAGGCCCCTGGAGCCCTGATTCCGCTTGGCTCCAGGGCCTCGCCACCACCCGCAAATTTATGAACGTCCCCCCGATTGCCGCGTACCCGATTGCCTCACACCCGGATTGCCTCGGATTGCCGCGCAAGGGATTTGGCGACGCATTCCAAAACTACCCCCGCCAGCCCAATACTCCAAGATGAGCATTAGAACTAATCTGTCCCGTATCCCATGGGCGCTGAGTCAGGCTACGTCTGGGGAAAAGCCTGTCTGTACCTGGGCTGTGAACCAGCCCTAGCCGCGTGCCCCCCAGGCAAAACCTATGCGAGCGGCAAATTTTTGGGCAGGGAGTTGTCCAGATAATGACACCTCTGGTTGCCTAGCAAAAGTTAACGTGCCATCATGAGGCACTGCTTGGTTCTGTCAAGTCCCGCGAAGACATAATGCAGCCCACGCTCAACGGTCACGATGCCTCGATGGCACAGCTTGCCGAATCAGCCCCCAGCAATGGCATCGTGCCCAGCCAGACGGCGCGCATTGAAGTGATCGGTGTGGGCGGAGGCGGCAGCAATGCGGTCAATCGCATGATTGCCTCCGACCTGCAGGGGGTGGGCTACCGGGTGCTGAACACCGATGCCCAGGCCCTGCTGCAGTCCTCCGCCCAGCGGCGCATCCAACTGGGCCAGAAGCTCACCCGGGGCCTGGGCGCCGGCGGCAACCCGGTGATTGGCCAGAAGGCCGCCGAGGAATCCCGCAATGAACTGCAGGAATCCCTGCAAGGCACTGACCTGGTGTTCATCGCCGCCGGCATGGGCGGCGGCACCGGCACCGGAGCGGCACCGATCCTGGCCGAGGTGGCCAAGGAGGTGGGGGCCCTCACCGTGGGCATAGTCACCAAGCCCTTCAGGTTTGAAGGTCGCAAGCGCCAGAGCCAGGCGGAAGAGGGCATTGCCCGCCTGGCTGAACACGTGGACACGCTGATCGTGATCCCCAACGATCGACTGCGGGAGGCCATTGCTGGAGTGGCCCTGAACGACGCCTTCCGCGCCGCCGACGACGTGCTGCGCATGGGCGTCAAGGGCATCTCCGACATCATCACCAAGCCGGGCCTGGTCAATGTCGACTTCGCCGACGTGCGCTCGGTGATGGCCCAGGCGGGCACCGCCCTGCTCGGCATTGGCGTGGGTTCAGGCCGCTCGCGGGCCAGCGAGGCAGCCCAGGCGGCCATGACCAGTCCCCTGCTGGAATCGGCCCGCATTGACGGGGCCAAGGGCTGCGTGATCAATATCAGCGGTGGCAAGGACATGACCCTGGAGGACATGACCACCGCCTCCGAAGTGATCTTTGACGTGGTGGATCCGGACGCCAACATCATCGTGGGTGCCGTTGTCGACGAGAGCCTGGAAGGTGAAATCCATGTCACCGTCATCGCCACGGGTTTCGACAGTGCCTCCCCCTACCGCAGTCAACGCCCCGCCAGCATCGGCACCTCCCCCTTCGCCCCCCGTGCCAGCTTGAACGATTCCGGCGAGGACAAGGGGGCCATGATCCCCCCCTTCCTGCTCAATCGACAGGGCAATCGACAGGAATAATTTCTTATAACTATTGCGGGCATCCTTCATGGCTCTGACGGCCTCAACCATGCCGGCACTGGGCACAAAAGCCCCGGATTTCCAACTCACAGAAGTTAGCAGCGGTGAGCAGATTTCACTGCGGAATTTTGACGGAAAGAAAGCATTGCTTATAATGTTCATCTGTCGGCATTGCCCATTTGTAAAGCATATTCAAGGTCAATTGGCGGCCCTGGGGAAAGATTATTGCGGCAGCGGCCTGGCCATGGCGGCCATCAGCTCCAACGACGCAGCCAAGTATCCCGATGATTCGCCGGAATCCCTGAGCTCAATGGCTAGGCAGCTCGGGCTTAGCTTTCCATTGCTCTACGATGAAACCCAGGCGGTTGCCCAGGCATTCACCGCTGCCTGCACGCCGGATTTCTTTCTATTTGATCGCAATCGCCAACTCGTTTATCGAGGTCAGCTTGATGATAGTAGGCCTGGCAATGGCAAACCCCTAACCGGATCAGACTTGCGCGAGGCGATTGATGCAGTCTTGGCGGACAAGCCAGTTTCTCCAAATCAAAAACCCAGCATTGGCTGCAATATCAAATGGAAGCCGGGCAATGAATCCAGTTACTTTTAGCAAAACCGGCTCTGGCTAAGCCTAAAAAATCTTCAGGCCTAGCCTACGGCTGTCAGCCGCCAACCATCTGTCAACTGCCAACCATCTGATAGCTGTCACCCATCTGGTAGCTATCACCCACCCATCACCCGTCCATGGGGGCCTCAGTGGGGGTTTCAGTGGGTTCGCCTGCAGCGCCCTGGCTGCGAAGCGCCCTGGGGGAATGGGGTGACCCGGAGCCCACGCCTGCGTCGAGCATCCCGTGTGGCTGCTGCCTTCCGGTCCTGACCAGGTTTGGGCGTCGGTGCCGCATGGGTCCGAGTCGAGTTGATGCTAGCAATACCGTTTGCGGTTGAGGGCCTGTGCCCCTGCGCCCTGCGGATCTGGCCAAGCGCAAGCGGGCGGGACTGCCTTTTGCGATGCTCACCGCCTGGGACGCCCTCTCGGCGGCGGTGGTGGCCGAGGCGGGCGCCGAGGTGGTGCTGGTGGGCGACTCCCTGGCGATGGTGGTGCTCGGTCACGCCACCACCTTGCCGGTGACCCTCGACGAGATGCTCCACCACTGCCGGGCGGTGGGCAGGGGGCTGGCGGCCGTGGCCCCCCTGGAGCAGCAGCCGCTGCTGATCTGCGACCTGCCCTTCTTGAGCTACCAGTGCAGCCCCGATGACGCCGTGGCCGCCGCCGGGCGGGTGCTCAAGGAAACGCCGGCGGCGGCGGTGAAGCTGGAGGGGGCCGAGCCGGAAACCCTCGCCGTGGTCGATCGCCTGGTGCGCAGCGGCATCCCGGTGATGGGCCACATCGGCCTCACCCCCCAGTCGGTGCATCGCCTGGGCTACCGGCGCCAGGGCACCGACCACGCCAGCCAGGAGCAGCTCTGTCGCCAGGCCCATCGCCTGCAGGGCGCCGGCTGTTTTGCCCTGGTGCTCGAACACTTGCCCGAGGAGCTGGCCGCTCGTTTGCAGCGGGAGCTGCAGCTGCCGGTGATCGGCATCGGCGCCGGGCCCGATTGCGACGGCCAGGTGCGGGTGACCGCCGACCTGCTCGGCCTGACCCCGCGCCAGCCCCCCTTCAGCCCCGCCCTGCTGCCGGGGAGGCAGCTGGGGGTGGAGACGCTGCGGCGCTGGATCGCTGAACAATCCCATCCCACCAAGCCAGCAGCGGGCGCAGCACCGCATTGCTGAGGGCCAGGCCTTCGGGATCCCTGAGCCGCCAGCGGCTGCCTTCCACCAGCACCAGTCCCTCCCTGCAAAACGGCTCCAGCAGTTGGGCCAACTCCTCCAGCCGCGCCGGCTCCAGGCCAACTTCCGCCAGCAATCGCGGCAGATGCACCCCCTCCCGCCGCCGCAGCCCCACCATCAACCGCTCGTCGAAGGGCATGCCCTGCCCCCCGGGGAGGTGGCCGCAGGCAGCGGGCCCCGGGGGCGGCTGGCCAGGGCGCGATGGCGGTTGAGCCGCCAACCACTGGCCATAGAGCTCTCGGGTGCGAGGTCGGGCCTGGCGCACCCCCCAGGGCGCCGCCGTGGCCCCCATGCCAAAGCCCCACCAGCCGGCCCCACTCCAATACACGCGGTTATGGCGGGAGGCGTGCCCCGGCAGGGCGTAGTTGGAGATTTCGTAGTGGCCATACCCGGCGCCAGTCAACAGGGCCTGGGTGAGCTCCATCAGGTCGGCGGCCAGGTCGCCATCGGGCAGTTGCAGTTGGCCCCGCTCCAGGCGACGGGCGAACACGGTGCCCGGCTCGATCGTCAGGTCGTAGATGGAGAGGTGGGGCGGCTGCAGGGCCGTCGCCTGCAGCAACTGGGAGCGCCAGTGCTCGAGCTGCTGGCCCGGAAGCGCCTGGATCAGATCCAGGCTCCAGCTCCGCAGCTCCCCCCGGGCCTGGGCCTGGGCCAGCCAGCTGGCCGCATCGATCAGATCCTGGCGGCGATGGCGACGCCCCAGGGAGGCGAGCACCTCGTCATCGAAGCTCTGGCCCCCCAGGCTGACCCGATTCACCCCGGCCCGCAGATAGGCCGCCAGCCGTTGGCGGCTGAAACTGGCCGGATCAAGTTCCAGGGTGATTTCCGCGCCGGCGGCGATCCCGAAGCGACGGCCCAGGGCCTCGATCAGCGCCAACACCTGGACTGGATCGAGCAGCGAGGGGGTGCCGCCGCCCAGGTAGATGGTGGCCAGGGGCGGGCCGCCCTCACTGGCGGCGATCTCCCGCAGCAGCAGCGCCATATAGGCCTCGATCGAAGCGGCGCCGGGATCGCCGGCGGCGGCCCCGGCCCGATCCCCCAGGGGCACCACGGGGAAATCGCAATAGAAGCAGCGCCGATGGCAGAAGGGGATATGCAGATAGGCGCTGCGCGGCGGATAGGAGCCAGGCTCTGGGGCATCGCCTGCCGCCAGGGCGCCAAAGCCCAACCCCTGGCTGGCCGCCGAGGGGAAGCTAGACGTAGCGAGGGGGCTTGAAAAGAGCGACAAGGGCGGTAACCCCCAGCGGGCGAAGGGCGCTGAAATAGGGCATGCTGCCTGACTAATCGGTCGGCAGCTCGAACACGACGGGAATGGCGGACTCCTTGATCCTGATCCTGTTCGTGATTTCCGGCGCGGCAGCGGGCTGGCTGGGGGTCGACCTGCTGCCGGAGCCGCTGCTGCTCCAGGTGGACAACCCGGAGGGCCTGCGCACGGTGTTGGCGGGCTTTGGGGTGTTCTTTGGGGTTATCGCCGCCATCTTTTTCCAACAACTGCGCCGCCGGCTGATGCAGCAGGTGCGCACCATGCCCACCGAGCTGCTGATCAGCCGCTCGGTGGGCTTGATCCTGGGTCTGCTGGTGGCCAATTTGCTGCTGGCGCCGATCCTGCTGCTGCCCTTGCCCT
>JBIKWK010000083.1:0-12741 GCA_044356375.1 Prochlorococcaceae cyanobacterium
CGACGTGCTCAACCGCGCTGGTCTGGGCATGGAAGTGATGCACGAGCGCAACGCTCACAACTTCCCCCTCGACCTGGCAGCTGCTCAGTCCACCCCCGTGGCTCTGACCGCTCCTGCTATCGGCTGAGGCTAAACAGTCTAGCTGAGCTTAACAGCTCTGTTTAAGCTAGACAGCCCGGCTTAAGTTAAGGCTAAATAGCCTCGCTAAAGCCAAAAAAACAGCTGAGCCTTGGCCTAGCTGATCATTAAATCCCTCGCCCTGGCGGGGAATTTTTTGTGTTCGGGCTTTTTTGTTCAGGCTTTTTTGTTCAGGCCTTGCGCCATTGCACCGGCTTGCGGCGGGCGGGATAGAGCTCTCGGCACAGGCCGCACAGGGTGCCATTGCAGCCGCGGGCGGTGCAATGCTCACGGCCATAAAAAATGATCTGCAGATAATGCTTCTTGGATTGCAAGGTAAGTGAGATTTGAAATTTTTGGTGATAGTCTTAATGTCTACTTGTAAAATGTCAATCCTGCGTCTGCCAGTCAGGAAAGACAAGTGGCTGCAAAGCCCTTCTTGGTGTAAAACTGCTCAACAAAGTTAGCTTTGCGGCTGATCGGGGTCCACCGGCAGGCGCCGCAGGGTTAGTGCTAGACGCCGGACCAGCAGCAGCAGGGGGTAGAGCTTATCGGCCCGCTGCGGTCTGGCCATCAGGTTTGCCAACAGTTGCAACAAGGGATCGCTGGTATTCATGCGTTGGCAGATCCACTGGATCGCAGCTGCTCCATGCAGAACCTGCTGCCCGTCTAAAACCATTGCTCCATCGGCTAGGTAGTAGCCGCGCTCGGCCAGGGAACGACGCAAGCCGTGGTCAGAGCGCCCATCGCAGATCACGAGGCCAGGAATACCGCTGCGAAGTTCACTGGCAAGGGCGAAGTGCTCACAGAAGGGGCAGCCGCCATCAAAAATCAACAGTGGGCCTGATCGAGGCACTGTTGTTCTGTTAGCGCCAAGGGCACCAGCTGAATCGCTCATGCCCCGCCTAGGAACCAGCCACCTATCCATAGGAGTTGGGACAAAATACCTCGACCTGTGAGCATCTCGGCGATCAGGCCAGCCATGAAACCGAGCATGGCCACCCGTCCATTGAGCAGTTCCACCTGCTGGAGGGCCGTGATGTTCCAGGGTCGGTTGGTCGTCAAACCCTCACCAAACTTCTCCAGGGGCTGATATACATACTTTTGCTCTTCCATCCTGGTCTGGGTGCTGTGATGGACAGCCTATGGGATCTCCCCAGGCAGTGGCGAAGCCAGGGGACCGGCGAAGCTAGGGGACCGGTAAAGCCAGTAGGGACGTTCAATCAAACAGCCGGCTCGATGGGAGCCAGTTGGCGCTTAGCCAGAACTTCCATGGCCTGGGCGATTCTCCAAGAGCCATCTGTAAAATAGACGTCAAGGCCTGAGATTACTGGCTGGTCTTGACCAAGTTGATTGCCGTGCAATGCATTTTGCGACTGCTGTCGCCTTTCCACGATCCAAGTTGGCAATTGGTCCTGCTGGCCCTAAAATAAATTTTCCCGCCTTGCACCGTTGAAGCGTTTTCTTCCGATCGCCCTCGTTGCCGCCGCTGCTCTGGTTGCCAGCACCGCGTGGTTGGGCAGCGCCGCCACCGCCTGTGAGAAGCACCTGCATGGCCACCAAAGCAATAGCGATACCAATGCTGAGGGCATTCGTAAGTAAATATCAATTTTGCCAGAGCAAAAATTACTAATAAGCCACTCTGAGTAACAGATTGCCCTGAGTGGCAGACCTCGATTAATGGTGAGTACCCAAAAATGCTTGGTCGTGATATGCGTTCGGCTGCAATAAATATCAACCGTTGATATTAAGAGTTTGGCTTCACCTCGCTGGCTGCCACTAATTGGACTGCCATTAATTTGATCGCCGCTATTTTGGCTGCCCCTAGTTGGTTGCCACTAATTTGGCGGACGCTACTTTGGCTGCCACTAAGGAGACTCCGGAAAACCCCGGCCACGGCCGAGGGAGCCATGGCGCCGCAAGGATTTTCAGGATGCATAAGCACAGAAGTCGTGGTTTTCCAGAGCTTCCCCATGAAGGTTCTGGAAAGCCTCGGTCCCAGCCTCAGTCCGGGCCACAGCTAAGGCCACAGCTACAGCTAATTTAGCTCTAATGCTGTAATGGTTAACTGGCGACAGGATCGCAGGAACCGCGGTTTTCCAGAACTCCATTAAGAGTTCGCTGAACCCGGTGAATCACTGATCAGCGGTATTTTCAGCCGCGAACAGCCCAGTCACCAGTTGCATTCCAAGCACCCATGCAGGCACTTGGGTTGTGCATGAATTTTTCAGCAAACTCTTAAAACCAATTTCAGCGCTTGAGCCACAGGGCGATAGCCATGCCCACGGTTCCCCAGCGCAGTCCCCGCCAGAACAGCAGGCCCCATTGGCCTGGTTGGCTCAGTTCCGGGGGTAGGGGATCCAGTAACCGCTGGGCCAGGGCCAGGCGCTGCCGTTCGCGCCGCTGCTGCACCCCGCTACTGCGACTGGTCAGGGATGCCTGCAGGAACAGACCCTCCAGTCTGTGCAGTAGCCGCACGGGTTGGTGGCGCTTTCTTTTACCGCCACTGCTGTCCCGTCGCATCACACAGTTTCCATCAGCTGCCGCCAAGATGATCGACTATCCGGTGCGCGTCCAGTGGTTGAGTCCAGCAGCTCCAATAGCTCCAGGCCCCTCAGCCGCGCCCCTGGCCAAACAAGTTGGCCAGACGAGGCCTTGGCCCAGGCGGTGGCTTTACAGCGCAGCCTGGCGATCGGCGATCGGGATTGGCATGCGCTTAAAACCCAAAGGGCCCGCCGCGCCGCCGAGCAACTCAGCTCCGCGCTGGTGCAGTTGCTGAGTGGAGACGACCCCAGTGCCCCGCGACCGACTGAAGCCCGCGAGCGGGCCATAGCCTTGGTAGCCAATGGCCTCAGCTGGTTGAAGGCCGAACTGAGCGATCCCGGCTGTCCCTCGCACCACAAATGAATTGGCGTTACATGCCGGCAGCCTCGCCGCTTTCGATTCCCTGCGGCCTGCAGGGCCTCCATGGCCAGGGGCGGATTTAGTGGGACGTCAGCTGGCGGGGATTTTGCCGATCAGCCACCTCTTCTTTTCTAAACTGCAATTCCTCGGCATCTCCCTGGCTGATGCTGATCAGGTCGCCAGCACTGAAGGGGTCGCCAGCACTGAACAGGTCGCGGTGGTGCTGGCGACTTGCCGCCAGCTGGAGCCGGTTTCCCCTGGGGCTCCAGCGCACGTCGTCAAAGCACTGGTAGATCAAGTAGAGACCGCGGCCCTTGGGGGAATCCAGTTGCGCTGGCAGCTTCCCCTGCCGCCCCTGGGGCGCCAGGCCGGGCCCTTGGTCCTGCACCTGCCAGATCCACCAGCGGGGGGTTTCAATGCGCCTGATGCGCAAAAGTTTGGCCGGATCGCCACCGTTGCCATGGCTCACCGCGTTTACCAGCGCCTCCTGCAACCCCAGCCTCAGCCGTGTCTGCAGCGGCCCGAGGGCCACCGGCTCGATCAGCAGCTCGATCAGCGGTGCCAGCTGCAGGGTGGATGGCGTGATGAAGTCAGACCAGCGCAGCGCCATCTGCTGGTTTGATCACAGCCTGATCTGACCCTACCCCGCAGCCAACCCGGGCCAGCTCAGCCTTGAATGCGGCGCTGCAGGGCCGGATGTTGCAGCAGGGCATCCATCAGGCGGACTCCGCGCAATTGGTTCACCAGGGGCATGTGCCCCTCGGGGGCATCAATGCTCCACTGAAAAGAGCCCGGATAGCGAGTCCAGCGGCCGCCATCCTTCCAGGCCAGCCGAGGCCAGAGCCGATCCCAGCGACCGTTGAGGTTTTTCAGCATTCGGCCCTGCACCGAGAAGCCAAACCGACCGCGCGAAAAGCACACCCAGAGGCGATCGAGGCTGTCGAGGTCGGCGCTGGGCATGGCCGCCACCTCGCTGTAATACACGTAGCCCCGCTGGACGGCGGCCGCTCCGGCCAGTTGGCGCAGGATCTCACTGGTGAGCCGATCCGCCTGTTCGTAGTTCTGCAGGATCAGCTGGCGCTGCAGGGGGGCGTAGTCGATGCCGCGGGCGCTGGTGGTGGCCAGCCAGCCATCGGGATGGCGCGCCAGAAACTCGTCGCGGCGCTGGGGGTCTGCGCTCACCAGCAACTGGATTAAAAAACCGGCGGCCCAGTCATCGCCCGTGGCATCCAGGGTGGCCACGTGGTCGGCGATCAGGGGCACCAGCTCACTGGCTCTCTGCAGTAGCCGCGCCAGCTGGCTGCGCCGCTGGCGCTCGGCACTGGCCTGGAAATTGGCCAGCAAGGACTCGGGCGTGACGCTGGCGGTGACCGGAGGACCGGAGAGCATGGAGGGCCGAGCCTGTTTGCTAGCCAGAGTGGGCCCACTATGTCAGCAGGGATCCGTGTCAGAAGAGTATTCATGGGGTTAGCGGCTCCCCCGGCTGGTGCACCAGCCATGCATGGCGCCAGCCCCGCCGGGGTGGCGGTGGAGGTTTTTCTCGACGCCTCGGGCCCGATCGTGGATCTGCGCAGTCCGCTGGAATTCAACTGCGGCCATATTCCGGGTGCCATCAATCTGCCCCTGTTCAGCGACGAGGAGCGGGCGGCGGTGGGTACCAGCTATCGGCGGCAGGGACGCGCTGCGGCGGTGCAGCTGGGTCTGGGCTACGTGGGCCCGAGGCTGGAGTGGCTGGGCCAGCAGCTGAGCGCCCAGCTGCTGGGCTGGGATGACAAGGCCCAGCTGCGGCTGCACTGCTGGCGCGGCGGCATGCGCTCCGGCAGCGTCGCCTGGCTGACGGGGGTGCTGGAACTGCCCACGCTGCTGTTGGAAGGCGGCTACAAGCGCTATCGCGGCTGGGCCCTGGCCCAATTTGAGCGGCCCTGGCCCCTGCGGTTGCTGGCGGGTCGCACCGGCACCGGCAAGACCGATCTGCTCCATGCCCTGGCCGCCCGGGGGGAGGCGATCTTGGATCTGGAGGGTTTGGCAAATCACCGTGGCAGCAGTTTTGGAGGGCTCGGCATGCCCCCCCAACCCAGCTGCGAGCACTACGAGAACCGCTTGGCCCTGGCCCTGTGGCGGCAGCGCCAGGCCCGGGCGATCTGGTTGGAAGCGGAGAGCGTGCAGGTGGGGCGTTGCCGCATCCCCGCCGGTTTATGGCGCCAGATGCAGGCGGCAGTCGCCATTGAGATCCATCGCCCCCTGGAGGAGCGCATCGAGCGACTGGTGGCGGTTTACGGCGCCCTCGGCCAGGAGCCCCTGCGCCAGGCCACCGAGCGCATCGGCCGCCGCCTGGGGACGGAGCGCACCAGGGCCGCCCTGGCGGCAATCGATCGCCAGGACTGGGCCGGGGCCTGCGCCCAGATGCTCGATTATTACGACCGCTGCTACGACCACGAGCTAAAGCGCTCCAGGGCCCCCAAGGGAAATGCCATGGGGGCAATCAGTCGCGAGTCCAGTCGCGAGTCCAGTCTCGATGTGGGTGGCGAGGTGGATGGTGAGGTCAGGGCTGGTGACAATGCTCCCGACATTGCCGCCGGCCGTGCAGGCTTGGAGCTGGTGCCACGGCTGGATTTGAGCGGCCTGGACGACCGGCGGGCGGCGGAACTGCTGATCGCGGCTACCTAGGATGATTTTTTGACCCGACGGGCATGGGCGCTGCCATTCAGTTCTTCCGCGGTGTGGATGAACCCGTCGTGCCCGACATCCGGCTCACCCGCTCCCGCGATGGCCGCACCGGCCAGGCGATGTTCGTGTTTGACGAACCGGAAGCCCTGGCACCGGAGGCCCTGGGGGACATCGCCGGCATGTTCATGGTGGATGAGGAGGGGGAACTGGTGAGCCGGGAGGTGAAGGCCCGCTTCGTGAACGGCAAGGCCAGCGCCCTGGAGGTCACCTACACCTGGAAGACCACCGCCGATTTCGAGCGTTTCATGCGCTTTGCCCAGCGTTACGCCGACGGCCATGAACTGGGCTTCGCGGGCAAGCAGACGGCAGCAGAGGCCGAAGCCGAGGCCGAAACAGAAGCCGACTGAAGAGGCCTACTGATGAGGCCAACCGAAGATGCCAACCGAAGCCCACCGAAGCAGCCCACTTAGGAAGCCAACTGCAGCGAAAAGAAGCCGGTGAAGTTTGGTCAATGGCTCGGGCTGGCAGCCCTGTTGGCCGCCCTGGTGCTGCTCTGGGATCTACGCCAGAGCCTGATCCTGCTGTTCGCCGCTCTGGTGCTGGCCATGGCCCTCTGCACCCTGGTGGGGGCCCTGCAGCGGCGCCTGGGTTGCCCAAGGCCGCTGGCCCTGCTGCTCACCCTGGTGCTTCTGCTACTCACCCTGGTGGTGGTGGCCACCGCCGTGATCCCGCCGTTCGTGGCTCAGTTCTCCCAACTGCTGCTGCAGTTGCCGGCGGCGGCCCACACCCTGCTGGAGCTGCTGCGGGGTGGCATTGAGCAGGCCAGCCAGCTGCTCTACGGCAGTAAAGATCCCAGCCTCACCTGGTTAGGCAATGGGCTGTTTCAACCAAACGCCATTGCCAGTCCATCGCTGACGGCGGGGCTGGGGGGCGGGGCCTTGCGGTTGCTGGGCCTGGCCGGCGATTTGGGTACGGCGCTGTTGCAGCTGCTGTTCGTGGTCGCCGTGGCCCTGATGGTGGCGGTGCAACCGAACGCCTACCGGGAGTTGGCGATTTTGCTGGTCCCGAGTTTCTACCGCCGCAGGTTGCGTCAGGTGTTGCAGCTGTGTGGCGAGGCGCTTAGTGGCTGGATGGTGGGGGTACTGATCAGTTCCCTATGCGTGGCCTGCCTGGCGGCCCTGGGCCTGTCGCTGCTGGGCGTGAAGCTGGTGGCGGCCAATGCCCTGCTGGCGGGATTGCTGAATGTGATTCCAAATCTCGGCCCCACCTTGAGCACGGTGTTTCCGATGTCGGTGGCGCTGCTGGATGCCCCCTGGAAGGCGGCAGCGGTGCTCGCCCTCTACATCTGCGTCCAGAACCTGGAGAGTTATGTGATTACTCCCTCGGTGATGCAGCACCAGTTGAAACTGCTGCCCGGTCTCACCCTGAGCGCCCAGTTACTTTTTACCGTGTTGTTCGGGCCCCTGGGGCTGTTGCTGGCGCTGCCCCTCAGCGTCTGCCTGCAGGTGATTGTGCGGGAAGTGGTGATTCAAGATATTATGAATGGCTGGCAACAGCGCCCAGTGCGCTTCACGCCGCAGGTATTAAGAGGTAAAGGTTAAGATTAACTTGAAAAATTACCATTTCAAACATGTAATCAAGTGTTGAGACAACTTTTGCCATAATTTTAATTTTGAGAATCCCGGGATATCTGCAATTTTTTGAGCTGCCATTAAGGCTGGCCCAGCTGGGAGAGATTAAAGGAGAATTTGTTGTGGTTTTTAGGTATTTTTGGATTTTTATTCATACCATATTGATCGCAGCGCATGGCTAATTTTTGTCCAGCTGAGGCATTGCAGCTGGACGACGGCCTTCTCGATTAGTCGCAGATGCTTAGCAGGTCGAAGCTGGAATAGGAGGGGAGGCTCAACAGCTTGCGCAAGGCGATGGGAAGCAGGCGAGCGAAGGGAATACGAGGCAGCGCCATTTCCTCCATCAACGAGCCTGGGCCGTAGAGCTGCACATACTCCTGGTAGTTGTCCCAGCAATCGCGGCTGAAGCCATTGCTGCGGTAGTTTGCAAAATAGCTTTCCACCAGCAGACCATCGGCGGTGATCAGGCCATGGCGCTCCAGCTCAATATTGTAATAAGTGAGTGCAGTATCTTTCCAATCGTCGAGCTGTTCGATTGTTGGGCCGTTGATCAGGGCTCCGGCCTCCACCAGATGGCCGCTGAAATGAATGGCATGGCTGGGGGACATGAAGGTGTCACGAACGGGGCCGAGGCAGCCAAAGGCGGCCTGATTGATCCGAATCGGCATTTTGCCCAGGGCCTGGAGCTGAGCGATGCTGCGGGTACTGCGGGCCAGAAAGCGAACGGGCTTGGCTCCTTCGCTGGTGGTGATTAGATCTCCGGGTTTGAGGGATTCAATCGGCCGTTCGCCATCGGGTGTGGCGATCATGGTGCCGGCGAGGAAGCAGACCACGTTGACCGTGGCGGTAACGGGTGAGGCTGAAACAGCACCGGAATTGTCAACGGCATAAAGAGTGAAAGCATCAATCGCCAGGGGATTGACAGGGTTGCCACCCTGGCCGCTGGGGGGAGTCCAGTAGAGGTTGTTCTCGACATCGACGGTGTCGTTGATGCCTGCGGCCCAAGCTGAGGCGGTGGCTTGGGAGGATCCGATCAAGAGGGTGCCGCTGGCCACAGCGGCCACCTTGAAGGCGACAACGCTGCCGTCTACATCATTTTGATTGCCCTTGGCGGCGAGTTCAGCGAAGCTGATTTCAGTCTGGAGGTTGGTGGCGGTGGTTTCAACCGGTGGGCTGAAGGAAGACAAGCTGGGGTTGTCGTTGGATCCGGTGATCCCAAAGGAGATCGGGCCTGAGAGTGCCGTGACAGAGCCATCAACAACCTGGATTTGCCCGAAGGAATCCGAAACATCCTGATTTGCGGTTAACGCTTCGGTGGCGGTAAAGTTGTTATTAAGACTGTAGGAAATAATGCCGGTGGATGTGTCGAAGGAAGCGGTGCCGTAGCTGCCAACCTTTATGTAAGTGGAGCCCAAGGAGAGAGACCAACCGTTGGCGGTGAGATAGGTGGTGTCGTAGATGGAGCTGCCATTCAGATCAATCTTGGTGATGGCGATGCTGGCTGAACTGGTGCCAGTGGCGCCATTGGCAAGACCACCGGCCTCCACAAGGCGAGCAGACGGCGAACCAGGCGAAACAAGTAGATCTACGAGAGAAATATTGAATGATTTAGTTAGACTAGATCCTCCCAGGTCCGTTGTCTGAACGAGGATGGAATAGCTAAATTTGTTTTGACGAGTAAGGATTGAATTAGTTTTTAGTTGATTATTCTCAATGATGAAGAGGGCGTTGTCATCACCACCTTGACCCCCGACAAGTGTGTATGTATGCTGATCATTTGCATCGGGGTCGACCGTGCTCAAGCTTCCTATAATGGTACCAACAGGTTGCCCAGAATAGAGAGCGTTAGAATTGAGATTTATGCCCGTGGGGCGGCGATTAGTAGTGGTTTGATTGAGAATAATATTACGGAATTGACTATCCCCCTTATTGTTGGCGTCGTCGTCGCCGACAAAAATCAAATAATTGATCACATCATTGTCATAATAGCTAAGGTCAACGCTAAAAGTTTGCCATTGACCTGCTCCAGTGTAGTCAAAATCATCAATACCATAAAGGGTGTTAAAACCATAAATATTGATTACATTATCTGGTTTAATATTGGTAGTCAAAAGATTTTCCTTCGCCCAAGCTATGCCTTGAATCTCTCCAACTGCACTACTTCTAAAATCAAAGGTCAAGGTGGTGTCAGCACCAATGACGTAACCATTAGCCTGTCCATAATCTTTTAAAGCAATCGCTTTCCATGTGTTGCCATCGAGATCAATAGTGCTTTGTTCGTAAAGCGTAAAGCGCCCGTTCAGATCTTGATTGGCAAAGGATTTTACTTCGGCCTTTGCATAATTAACTACATTACCGTTAATGGTAACATTAAAATCATTAGTTTTATTGCGGACTTCAGGGGTAACGGAAATATTGACGGTAGCCAGATTGCTAACAAAATCGGTTTCCAATTCCCCGTCGCGGATAGTATAGGCAAAAGTATCGACGGCATCAACATCTGAAGCGGTATAATAAAGTTGATCATCGGCACGATTGCCAGGGGTATTATTATTGAAAATGCTAATAATACCACCCAGAGCCGTGGTAATAGTAGGTACAATATATGGGTCATACTCTATTCCATTTACCTTAAGGCGATACAATTCTAGAGGCAAACGATAGCTATCAGCATCGTAATCGTTGTTAAGCAAATCAATGGTAATAGTCTGCAGCGCTTTGGCTTCTTTGATATCATTGACGGCAACTGGAGGCGTAACAGCTGGCTCATCATCAATAATATTTACAATTGCACTACTTTGTGTACCTAGCTTGGCGCCCCCAGACACATTGCCCAACAATATGCTAAAAGTTTCAGGAATCCGATTTATACCACCCTCCCGCAGGTTGTCGTTGTTGATAGTGAGATTTACTGATTTACTTGTTTCACCATCTGCAAAAGTGAGATTATACAATGTATTGACATAGTCATTAGGAGCTGTCGCTGTGATATTTTGAGTTGTTAATTGAACACTAGCCTCCCCCAGGGAGCTATCTTGGCGTAGCACAACAATACTGGCGATACCTACAGTCTCATCAAACTGGTATGTTGTTTTTTCTATATTGAAAGTACCATTAGGTTGATCTAGTACAGTGATATTAAAACTATCGCTCACGGAAGCATAGGGGTCATCAGTAATACCGTCATTGTCAGTGGCGGAAACTGTAATTACGGCGGTTCCCACTTGAGAATTGGAGGGCGTACCACTCAAAGTTTTAGTTGATTGATTGTAACTCAACCAGTTTGGCATTGCGAAGCTATAGGTTAAAGCTTTTCCCTCAGGATCAATAAATACATCACCAATAAAAAGACTAAAACCTGTTCCTTCGATAGCATTTTGATCGGCAATTGATTTATTAATTACCGGCAGACGATTGCCAATATTAACAGTAAACGTTTCTTGAGCCAGTTTTCCATTGGAAAATCCCCAAATTGTTATATCCGAACTGCCTTCCAGTGTGTCATTATAGTCGAGCCGCAATTGATTGCCAGCAATGCTAGCATTAACTAAATTCGGATTAGTATTGCCAAACAGTGCTTTCATGATTAAGTTTGGGTTATTATCTACATCGCTAAAAACAGTGCTTATGTCAATAATTTCCGTAGGGGCATTTACCCTGCGTTTAAAATCTGCTAAAGGATTCAGAACAAAAGGCGCATTGTCGATGTCCGGAGTTTGTATATAAACCGTAAATGAGTCGGTTACTGTTTTACCATTAGATTCAGCCTCGATGACAATATTGGCTGTGCCATATTTATCCGCAGCATAATCTATGGTGAGCTGATTACCAATTAAGCCAACAGAGTCAAACAGGCTTGAGTTGCCAACCGACTTAATTGATTTGGCAATTAGCGAGTTATCATTATCTGAATCAGTAAAGACTGAGCTAATATCAATCAAACTATTTGGAGCATTGACCTGAACAATCTTTGCTGGAATATGGTTCGCCACAACTGGAGCACGGTCACCATCAGGTTGAACAAAAACAGTGAAAGTTTCGCTGACAGATTGCCCATCTGATAGGGCCTGAATAGTAATATTAGCTTGACCGGTTTGGCCGGGAAGATAGTTTAATGTTAAAAGATTGTTATTAACACTAGCATTAACCAGGGAATTGTTGCTGTTCGCTAAGATTGATTTGGTAATCAACTTAACGTCATCGTCTGGATCAGTAAAGACATCACTTAAATTAATTACAGTATTCGCGGAGTTCAACAGGGCGTAAACCCCGGAAATGGGATTAGCGACAGTCGGCGCCTGGTCGAAAGGGGGGGCAGTGACGTTGATGGTGACGGTAGCAAGATCAAAATCACCATCGACGTCAGTGGCTTTATAGGTAAAAGTATCAGTGCCCAAGAATCCGGGATTGGGAGTATAGACAAAAGAACCATTGCTATTCAATGTAACTTTGCCATTATTTGCGCCTGTTTTCAGTGCAATAGCAAGGGGATCATTATTTGGATGAACATCATTAGCTAAAACTCCTTGAAGTGCATTAACAGTTAAGGTTTGATTTTGGTTAACACCGTATGCATCATTTTTCGCGTCAGGAGCAGCACTAGAAGCAACAACGAAAGTTAAGTCTTTGGCATTGAAAATGGGATTTAAGCGCAAACCATTGCCTAAAATTAGCCCCGTAAAATCAAGATTATTATTACCAGTGTAAGATCCGTAGTTTATCACCTTAAAACTATCCCCAAGTATCGGCATGAAGTTATTAATTAAGCTAACATTAATTGTGCCGTCAAAGCTGGCCGCACCCGAAATATTGATAACATCAAATCCTGTTCCCGCACTGCGCCCGCTAATTTGAATATCAATGCGTGCATTATTGGTTTCGTAATAATTTCCAACAATATTCAATGTACTCGTTTGCGATCCTAATGGCCCCTCTGCAAATGGATTAATTGAACCTGAGTTGTTGACATTGCCTGTGATTGTACCATAACCTCCGATTTGTCCGCCTTGAATATTTAAAGCTTTAGTAGAGCTTAATCGTCCATTATGTAGGGTAATGCTGCCATTTGCTTGATAGAAATCACTTGTAAAATTAGCGTTCCCGGCTCGTACATTTACGGTGCCTGAATTATTAAAGTCATTTCTTATGAAAAGCTCCCCTGCTTCTGTTTCAATAGTTCCACTGTTGTTAAGGGCTACATCGATATATGCATTGTAACTTGCATTGGTTTTCTTCAAGGTTCCTTCGTTCTTAAACTGTCCAATAGCAGTACTGCCATTGGTTGAATTTTGCGAAATTCTACCAGCTGCAATATTGTATATGGCATCTGATTTATTAACAATTTGACTGGAGTTATTAAGGTAAATATCGCCATAGTAATAAATGTTATAAGCATCGGTTTGGTTGATAACGCCATAATTAT
>JBIKWK010000123.1:0-4956 GCA_044356375.1 Prochlorococcaceae cyanobacterium
ATGTGGCATCTGATTTATTGATAATTTGACTGGAGTTATTAAGGTAAATTTCGCCATAGTAATAAATGTTATAAGCATCGGTTTGGTTGATAACGCCATAATTATTTAAGGTGCCCGTTAAGTACTTTGTTCCGTAGTTGATATCTAGTTTGCCATTGTTGTCAAATTTGCTAGTTACTGCGATAGTGGTATTATTCCATTGAAATGTATCGTAATTGGAAATGCTTCTAACGGATATATTTGTGTTAAGCGCAATTATGTTTGTGCTATTTGGAGAGTACGTGATTACATCATCAGCGGTAAGCGGTAAAATGCCACCCTCCCAAATTGTTGAATTAGACCAATTGCCACTTGCTTTGATTTGGCGGAAGGCCATTGAAAAATCCCCGAAAAGTTGGTTTTTAGTTTGGAAGGCAATTAATAATCTTTAAAATTTTAAACTAACTTCTTTGCCAGAGCTAAAAAATTGCTCTGGCACCATGCTTAACCATGACTAGTCAGCTTTGATTGGTGTATGAATTAGGCTTTGCTTTCTTGATCCAAGCGGGCATGCGATAGCGTTGTCGCTCGGTACTGCTAAAGTAGTGACTGGCTACTGGTTTGTCAAGTAATCCACCGAGGTGGTAGTCGTGATCTCGTGACTGGCTGGGTAGTTGGCCTAGGCTGCTGCTCAGACTTCGAAGCTGTTGCGCCCCAGGGCGGCAGTGGGGCCATGATTCCTCGTGCCCCGGATCAATCCCTATGGCAGCCACCAGGGCTTGCGAATCTGGCGTAGTGGCTAGCGTTCAACAGGACGGAAGTATGGATGGCCATAGCTGAGCTGGCCCCAAATCTTTACCGCCGGCGCGAACTGCCTGGGATCATTGCGGCTGGCGACGGATCATCGCCGCTGGCGACGGATTAGCCGCTGGTGCCCCGCAGCGGCGGCCTGCGGGGCGCACCAGTTGTCATCGATCAGCTTCACCGGCGTGCGCAAATGCAGGCTGATGTGGCGGCTCAGTTCTCCCTGGCTGACCAGCCGCACGCCCGGCGGCGGCGCGGTGGCGGCTCCGCCCAGGGCCCCGCCGTAGAGGCGGCAGAAGCAGAGGCTGAGCACGCCGGGTCCACTCAGGAACCAGGAATTGCTGGCCTGTTGCTCGAGCACATTGGTGGCGGCCATCTCCAGGGCCATCGCCAGCAAGGGATGTCCGGGGGCGGCGGCGATGAAGTTATTGCCGATCGAGCCGATCTGCTCCTGGTGGAGCACGAGGTTGACGCCATCGCCCAGCAGGGGGGCGAGGGAGTGGCGGCAGCGGTCGGCGGCGTCGGCGTAGATACCGCCCTCAGCTAGCAGCCACGCCAGGCTGAACAGATTTGATTGCAGCACCGGGCTAAGGGCCGCCTGAAAGGCTCTCCGCGCCAGCGGCGAACCATGCCGTTCGAGGAAGGCGGCGGCCTGGGCGCGATCGAATACCCGATGGCAGCAGGAGGGTTTGGCCCGGGGCCAGCTCTGCATCAGAGAACGCACGCCATCGGGGATGGCGCTGGCATCCCAGTACTGCACAACCTGAAGCGGAATCGCGGTATCCACCCCAGCGCTCGCAGAAGGCGCAGCCTCGCTCCAGCCATCGAGACGGCCAGCCTGACGGGCAAAAATCAGCAGGGAGATGGCGGTGGCGGTGCAGTCCAATTCCCGATCCAGCATCCGGACCGCCGGCTCCAGGCGCTGGCTGGCGGGCAGGCGCCAGAGGCTGCGGAGCTGATCGGTAGCCAGTCGATTGGTGTGGAATTCCTCGAGCAAACAGCGGTGCAATCCCTGCTGGGCGGTTTCCACCAGGTGATCGATCCCGCTGGCCTGCTTGGTGGAGCGAATCCGGAAGAACAGCTCCTGGGCCGCATCGAGTTCCATCAACAGCACCAGCAACAGACAGGCCATGTCCGCAGCCGGCAGATCCAGCGGTTCTGCAGCCAGCAGGGGCTCCAGAACCGCGATTGCCTCGTCAAAGCGATAGCAACACTTGAGCCATTGGCTGCGGCTGAGCAGGGCCCGGCGCTCCTGATCCGCCCCAACAGGGGCCAGCTCCATGGTGGCCGCTTCTGCGCGGGCATCGCCCAAGCGCATGAGTAGCTCGGCCCGCTGCACCCGGGCGTGGAAGCCCGCCTGGAGATGTTCGGTCAGGCCAGCGGCGATCGCCAGGGCGGTTTCGTCGTCGCCGGCCCCGCGGTGGAGCATCAGCTTGGCGAGCTGGAGCCAGGGCTGGGAGTGGAGTCCCCGTTCGCCAGCGATGAGGCGTTCGCTCTCCTCCAGGCCTTCGAGGCCCTCCTGGAAGGCACCGATTTCAGCCAGCAGGCCGGCCAGTTCCACGGCGTGGTCGGGGCAGGTGGGATCGAGACGCACCGCCTCCCGCAGGGCCGTGAGACTTTCCCGCGGTTTGCCCAACTGCCGCAACAGCAGGCCGCGAACCTGCAGGCCATGGGCCCGCAGGTTTTGTTCGTCGCCGGCGTCGAGCGAATCGAGGCAGGCCAGGGCCTCTCTGGGTCGTTGGCACTGGTGCAGCAGCTCCGAGTGCCGCAGCCGGTCCCAGGCCGAAGCCGAATCGAGGGCCAGGAGGCGGATTGAGGCATCCAGGGCCTGGGGCAGGTCTCCGCAGCTGCGACAGAGCTCGATCAAGGAGATCAGCAGCTGGCCGTTGTGGGGATCAAGCCTGAGCGCCGTCTGCAACGGTGCGGTGGCGGCCTCGGGTTGGCCGGCGTTGAGCAGGCAGAAGGCAAGCGTGCGCAACAGAGGAATGTTGTCTGGCCGATGCTCTAAAGCCAGGCGATACCAATGGACAGCTTTGCCATGGTCACCGCAGTGGACCAGGAGTTCAGCGCGCCCGATCAGGGCGGGGAAGTTGTGCGGATGGCGTTCCAGGATGCCGCCCAGCAGCTGGTCCGCCCGATTGATCTCTCCCTGTCTACGGAGACAGCGGGCGATGGCGGCTTCCAGATTGGGGTTGCCCGGACGGGCGCCCAGGGCTTGCTCGAACCGGTCCAGCGCTAGCTGGAAGTCGCCAGCGGCGTAGGCCCGCTCGGCCGCCGCAGTGGCGTCTTCGACGCTGAAACCGATGGCGGAGTCGGCTGCGGAGGGCTGGGGCTCAGCAAGCGCAATCTCGGCACCGTTGAGGATCCATTCCGCCCCCGGGCGGCCGGATGGCCAGGCACCAGTTCGAGAATCTGGCGATAGCTGTTCAGAGCCCCAGGCCCATCCCCATCGGCGCGGCAGGCTTCGGCCTTGGCCAGCAGGGCCGCCAGGCTCGGGGAATCTGCCTGCGGCAGATCTTCCAGGCCTTGAGCGGCGGCCCAGGATTGGCCGAGCTTATGAAGCAGCCGCACCCTGGCCGCCATAAGGCTGGCCGCAGCGGCCTCAAGCTGCCTGAAAGCTTGCTCCAGGTCGCCGAGTTGCTCTGCCTCGTTGGCCTGCAGGATCAGTTCGTAGGACTCAGTTGGCAAGGAGTCCATAAAATGTGCCCATGCCCATGGCGCAGCTCCCCAGCCTTAATGGTTAGGAACGATGGCTGTGAATCAACATAGAGTTTGTGAGCGGGGGCTCGGCCAGCTGTTGCAGCAAGTGGCGCAGGGCGGAGGGTAGCTGGCGCTTGAACTTCACGCGGGGCAGGGGCAGTTCTGGGATCGGCAATTCCTGGTGATAGAGGCTGAGGTAGGCGGTGTAGTTATCCCAGTCGCAGCGGGGTTGGTTGTCGACGAAGGATTCAACGACGAGGCCTTCTGCGGTAATAAGTTCGTGCCGTTCGAGCTCGATGCTGAGGTATTCGATCGGCTGGTTATTGCGCTGTTGCCAGTGGGCGAGCGAGGTGTGGGTGATGGTGGTGCCATTCACCAGCACGGAGGCCTGCAGCAGGTGGCCATCGATGAGGATGGCGTGATCAGGGCTCACACAGAGATCGCGTAAGGGGCCGAGTTCGCCGAGGGCGCCAGCGGCGATGCGGATGGGCAGCACGTCGTTGGCATCGAGCACCAAGGGGAAGTGGGTGGTGCGGCTGATGAAGCGCACCGGCCGGGGCCCTGCCGCGGTGTTGATTAGATCTCCGGGCTGGAGCGACTCAATCGGTCGCTCGCCATCGGGTGTGGCGATCAGAGTGCCGGCCAGGAAACAGACCACCACTGTGGCGGTGTAGGCGCTGCCGGCGGTGGACAGGTTTCCGTTGGCATCGGCAACTTGGGCCGTATAGCTGACGCTCTGGCTATCGCTCAGAACGCGAATATCGTCAAAACTCCAGCTGGTGCCGGCGGGGCGTCAACTAGATGGGTAACAATTCGCATGAGTCAACGCGAACGCCAATGTAGTTGACACCGAGCACCAGGACTCACTACCGCAGTATCCCAAGAATATGACCACTTAAAGTAACGAACCCCGTTATTGTCGAATATCTCGCTTACGTTTGGAACCCAGGCCATAACAGAGTAATTAAAGATTGGTTAAAAACATAATAGATAGCCTCGTTTTTGTTAATCCCCCCAATAGCTACTGTTTTTTCCTGCCTGCTGTGCTACCAGCTAGTTCGCGCTGCACTGCCGGCTTGAGCGGGGCCGCTCAGCTCAAATCAAGCGACCCAGGGCCTGCAAGCCAAGTCTCATGGCTTTGCGAGCTGTAGGTCTGCACGGTTTGCGTTGACAAGCAGAGCTGCTTTGCTGTTTCACGATGCGAACAGTGTTGCGGCCAGCTGCTTGCCCCTGGAACGCAGGAGCCAAATTGGCATTTTTCGAGATAATCTTTATGCGCTACGGCAAATAACGCAAAGACCTATAAATATTCCTCCAGGAACTCTGTTTGGTGATACTTTAGAAACTGGCTGGCGTCCCCTGAAGTGGTGTAATTCCCCCGGCACCCCCACCCCGGTGTAGCCGGGGTGGGGGGACGCATCTCAGGCGACTGGCTCCGGCTGGTGTTGCAAGAGGTGGGCAGGTCCGTTTCCC
>JBIKWK010000013.1:0-59500 GCA_044356375.1 Prochlorococcaceae cyanobacterium
CGCGGCCAGGGGTTCGGGGATGGACGGGGAGGGGGCCTCAAAGCTGCCCTTGGCCACAAACTCCAGCCTCAGTTTCAAGAAGGTGATGAACTTTTCGTCGCTGGAGATCACCGCGGCGGCGGGCCGCGGCACCGAGCTGGCCAGCGCCGTCAGTTCGGGCGCATCCAGGAAGGCCGGACGCCTCACCAGCCAAAAATCGATCTGCTTGTCTTGCTCGCCGTAATGGCGCTGCCGCTCTCGCAACACCTCCTCCAGGGGCTCCTGCTCGGTGAGAAAGGCCTCGCTGGCGGCAACGAAGTGGTATTGAGTCATGGCAGGCGTTGACCGAACAGGGGATCGCGGCGCGGATTCTGAATCAAGGCCTTCATCTGGCGCACGGCCTCCTCCAGACCCACCGCCAGGGCTCGGGCCACGATCGTGTGGCCGATATTCAGTTCCTCCATCCCTTCGATGGCGGCCACCGGCTCCACATTTTGATAGGTGAGGCCGTGGCCGGCATTCACCCGCAAGCCGAGGCTGCGGGCGATGAAACTGGCCTCGGTGAGTCGGGCCAGCTCCTGGGGCTGACCGCTCCAATCGGCCTCCGCATAGGTGCCGGTGTGCAACTCCACCCAACGGGCACCGCTGGCGGCACTGGCCTCCAGCTGGGGGGCATCCGCATCCACGAACAGGCTGACGCCGATGCCGGCGGCCTGCAGCCGAGAGACCATCGCCTCCAGGCTGGAGAGCTGGCCGATCACATCAAGACCGCCCTCGGTGGTCACCTCCTGGCGGTGTTCGGGCACGAGGGTGACCATGTCCGGCTTGATACGCAGGGCGATCGCCTCCATCTCGGCGCTGGCGGCCATCTCCAAATTCAGCCGACTGCGCACCAATTGGCGCAGCAACTCCACATCTCGATCCTGGATGTGACGGCGATCTTCCCTTAGGTGCACGGTGATGCCATCGGCACCGCCCAACTCAGCCAGCAGGGCATAGCTGACCGGATCGGGCTCCACGGTGCGGCGCGCTTGGCGCACATTGGCTATGTGGTCGATGTTGACCCCGAGACTGGCCATGGTGGTTGCTTTCTGAGTGGGATCCTATGGAGCTGCCAGCCATGGCGGCCCTCCCCCTTCGGCTGCGGATATACCTCGGCCGCTCAATTACTTCGCCGCTGAAATGCTGAATGCTGAATGCTGAATGCTGAAATACTGAAATGCTGCCATACTGAATACTGAAGTCCCCTGGCCGCTTCAGCCATCACTGGCTGGGGGGCTCTTTGAACAATTTGATTCGCTGACGCTGCCTCCAGGGCCGCCGGCGCAACTGCACGCCAACTCGAACGGCGACCGCATTTGGCTTCTAGGTTCTGGATTCCCTAGGTGATGCATCGGTGGAGCTGCAGACGATTGGGTTGGCTCCCCCGCAGGCCCATCGGCAGCCGCTGCCCCCCAGTGGCTGCCAGCAGCCGGATAGCAGCCAGCAGCCAGATAGCTCCCAGCAATTGCCTGGCCCAGGGCAGCCGGGGGATCCCGGGCAGTTGGCTGTTCCCCAGCAATTGGCTGTTCCCCAGCAATTGGCTGTTACCCGGCAATTGGCCGTTACCCGGCAATTAGAAGGACCTCAATTGCGGCTCCGGGACCGCGAGCAGCGGCTCTGCAACGGCATCAATCCCTGGCTGGCGCCAGTGGCCATGGTGCTCACCCAGGACCTGGCCCTGCGGGGCTGGTTCCGCCATCGGGCAGTGATCGGGCGGGCCAATCTGCCCCTGGCGGGGCCGCTGTTGCTGGCACCCACCCACAGGGCGCGCTGGGACGCGCTGATGTTGCCCCATGCCGCCGGTCGCCGGGTGAGCGGCCGCGATTGTCGCTTCATGGTCACCGTCGACGAGATGAAGGGTCTGCAGGGCTGGTTTCTGCACCGGCTGGGCTGCTTCGCGGTGAATCAGAGCCGGCCCTCCATGACCAGCCTTCGCTATGCGGTGGACCTGCTGGCCAGCGGCGAGCAGCTGGTGCTCTTCCCTGAAGGGCGCATCCAGCGGCGATGCGACGGGATCCGCTTGCATCAGGGCTTGGCCCGGCTCGCCCTGCTGGCGGCCAGTCAAGGGGTGACAGTGCCGGTGGTGCCGGTGGGAATCGCCTACAGCAATGCTTTTCCCCGCCTTGGCGAGAGTGCGGCGCTCTGCTTTGGAGAGCCCCTGGCAATTGAGGGCCAGGGACGCCCGGCGGCTGGCCAATTCACCCAGAGACTGGCGGTGGCGATGCAGGTGGCTGAAAGCCGCGCCCAAGCGGCCCTGGGAACTGATGGCGAGCCCGCCTAGAGTTGGCTTGCGAGTCGAATTCGAGTCTGTGCGCAGCACCAATAGCCCCCGGCACAGCATCTCCCGTGCCTTGGTGCAGCTGGGATCTACAGCTATTGCCGGCTTGGGCCTGGCCCTGATCAGTGGATCGGTGGGCCTGGCCCAGGCCGGCAGCCCTCAAATTCTGGTGGCCCAGGCCAGCGTGGCGCCGAACTCCGCCTTCAACCTCGCAGCCGTGAATGCCCTGATCGCCAAGGGCGATGCCGCCGCCGCCGCCGGCAATCTGGGCGAAGCCCGCAAATATTTCGACCAGGCCAGGGACCTGAACCGTGGTTTGCTCGGCTGGTATCGCGATCTGAGTGGATCCTTCCGCGGGCTGGATGCCCGAATCCCTCGGGAGATGGATCAAAAAGGCCGTGACAGCTTGGAGACCCTGGCCCAGATCAACCTGCGCTTGGCGGCTGTGTTCCGCCGCCAAAACCAACCCGAAGTGGCCGTGCCCCTGTTGGTGGAGGTGGTCAAGGTGATGTCCCCGGCCAGTGATCTAGGTCGCAAGGCCTACCAGACCCTGGTGGAAATCGGCTTTGCCGCCACACCCTATGCCGCTGGTCAGCCCAGTCCAACGGGCGGCAGCTGAAAACTGGAGCCAACTCACCCCGGCCAGCTTCTAGATTTCAAACAGCTTGCCAAGCGCTCAATGGTGCAACTGGACCAGATCAAAGCGGCGATCAGCGGTGCCATCCCCGATGCCGCCGTGGAGATAGAGGACCTCACCGGCGGTGGTGATCATCTGCAGGTGAATGTGGTTTCCTCCGCCTTTAATGGCCTCACCCGCATTCAGCAACACCAGCTGGTTTATGGAGCCCTGAAGCAGGAATTAGCCAGTGAGGCGATTCACGCTCTAGCCCTGCAGACCTCCAGCCCTGCCTGAGTTCAACCAAAACTTTGTCCACCTGAGTACTTAAAAAAACCATGGCTACCAACGCAGACCAGCGCATCAAGGATTTGATCAGCTCCAGCCGAATCTTTGTATTCATGAAGGGTAATAAATTGATGCCCCAGTGCGGCTTCTCCAATAATGTTGTCCAGATTCTTAACTCCCTCGGCGCACCGTTCGAAACCTTTGACGTGCTTTCGGATATGGAGGTTCGTCAGGGCATCAAGGACTTTTCCAATTGGCCCACCATCCCCCAGGTGTATCTGGATGGAGAGTTTATCGGCGGCTCTGACATTTTGATCGAAATGTACAACTCAGGTGAATTGCGCGAAAAGATCAATGTGGTTCTAGCCAGCTGACTGGTTATAGCCAGCTGATTGGCAATAGCCAACTGACTGGTTCCAGCCAGCTGATTGGCTATAGCCAGATGACTAGTTCCAGCCAGCTGAGTGCTTATAGTTAGATGACTGGTTCCAGCCAGCTGAGTGATTATAGCCAGCTGATTGGCTATAGCCAGCTGACTGGTTCTGGGGAAGCTGATTGGCTATAGCCAGTTGATTGGTTCCAGCCAGCTGATTGGCTATAGCCAGTTGATTGGTTCTATGGAAGCTGATTGGCTCTAAGCAAGCTTTGAAAGAGCACGATTTTTACGATTTTGCTTGCCGAAAACTCTTGTGGCGCCATTGCCACCTTGGCCGTGGCTCGGGTTTTCCAGGGCTTCCTAGGGACATAAAATGAATGTCTGGGGTGATGGATTTATGAACTGGTGGGTTCGCCCCGGGGAACAAATTACAACTGATTCATTAGTGACGACCGACTTCGTAGCTGCTCTCGTAGAGCGTGCGGGGATCGCCGTCGGCGCCGATGAAACTGGATGGGTCGAGGATCCAGCGTTCCACCACCTCCTCCAGACGCCGCTGGGCCAGGGGGTCGAGGATGGAGCTGCGCCGCAGGGCATGCAGGTATCCGTCTGCATAGAGACGCAGTTCCGAGGGCCCATGATGGCGCATGGCCAGTGCTTGGCAGGCATCGCAAAGCGACTGGAAATGGCGGATGGATTCGGGGTTCTGGAGGGAGGTCATAGTGGGTGGGTAGCTGGCGAGGGGACCGCAATGGCCTCAGTGGCTGGTGAGGGTGCCAGATCGGAAGGCATCGCCTGATACCGGTTTGGTGCTGTATACACCGTTAGCGTAGGGAAATCGAGGGTCGCCAGGCTATGGCCTCAGTGCCAAACCAACAATCCACGGCACCTGCCGCGGCCCATGGCCAGTCAAATACTGGCCAGCCAAAGCGTGTGCTGGTAGTCGACCCCCATGCCACCCTGCGCACGGTCCTGGCCCAGCGCCTACGTCAAGACGGCTACCTGACAGCCGCCGTGGGCACCGCCAGAGAAGCTTTGGACGTCTGTCAAGAGCAGTCCCCAGACCTGCTGATCAGCGCCGAATTGCTGGAGGAAAGCACCGCCTTGAGGCTGGCAGCCCACCTGAGCTGCCCGGTGATGGTGCTCACCGCCCGCTCCGGCTCTGAACCGGTGGTCACCCTTCTCGATGCCGGTGCGGACGAGGTGTTGCGCAAGCCCTTTGGCTTGGAGGAAATGGCTGCCAGGGCCCGCACTCTGCTGCGGCGCAGCGGCAGCGGCCTCCAGGAGCGGGTCTGCGTCGGCCCCCTGGAGGTGCACCTGCTGCTACGCCAGGTAACCCTGCGGGATCAGCCCGTGGAGCTCAGTCCGCGGGAGTTTGCCCTGCTCTGTGCTCTGTTGATGCCCCCTGGGATGGTGCGCTCCCGTCAGGAGTTGTTACGCATGGCCTGGCCCCCCTTCAGCGGTGGTCCCAGGTCGGTGGATACCCAGGTGCTCACCCTGCGCCGCAAACTTGAACAGGCCGGCCTGGGCGAAGGCGGTGGCATCGAGACGATGCGCCAACAGGGCTACCGCTTCAGTTTGGAGACCCTGCCGGAGGGAGAACTGCCAGAGGCTCAGCTCAGTGGTGTGAGGAGCCAAAATCCGCCAACCACCAACTCAGCCAAAAGCATCAGCGCCGTTAGCAACGCCAGCAGCCTGTAGGTCCAGGGGGGGCTGAGACGGCCCACATGGCTCGTATCCAGCCCTGTTGCGGCGCTGAAACGGCAGAGAAAGTCTGGAAACCGCTCCAACCGCTGGGGCAACAGGTAAGCCTTGGCTGCCCCCTGCGGATCGCTGGGACGCTGGTGGGGGGTCACGTAGTAGACAAACCCCCCTTGGCTGGTGGCAACTGGCATCAGGGCTCGCACCGAGGGCCAATCGAGCTGCCAGCCGCGCCTCAGCCACCAGGCACACCAGGCCGGATGGCCCACCCGGATCCCGACGGCATCGAGTTCCACCTGTTCACTGCTGGCGGCCACCATCAAGGCCAAGCCAAATCCCACGGCCAGAGCCAAGGGCAGCCGCAGATCTGGAGGCGCCAGTAGCGGCAATGGGCCCACCAGAGCCAGGTACAACCCCAGGAGGGTGTTTCGGATCAGGGGCGCCATCGGGTACCTGTGGCAAGGGCCCGCTTTGAGCTTGGCCGAGGGAATGGGTGCAGACATCGGCGGCATCAGCGGTCCTGGGGAGAACCGGGTAGCGGCTCAAGGCTGGTGGGGGGCTGATAACGCCCACCGAACACCTCCGCTTCTCGACCCTGCCAAAATTCACCCAGGCGCATCAGGTCGGCGTGGGCCTCCTGCACCTTGGCCAGGAAGTCTTCAGGGGCCATGGTGTGCTTCGCCTCCTTGATCTTGGTGAGCCGCAGCAGCTGCAGCATCCAGGGCTTGGACAGCTCCCCACGCTGCTCCAGATAGCGAGCCAGCAATTCGGAACTGGGATGCGGCGACCCGGAACCGGGGGTGCTCGCCATGACGATCTCAATCAGGTGCCGCCAGCCTATGAACTGCCATCGCCCGGCTGAGACCGCGGTTGATCTGGGCCCAATTTGCAGCATGACCAGGCAAATGCCCTGCGCGCTGAATTTTCATTGGGATCGGCTTAAGGGCAGAACATGCACGATTGCCAGTGTTCACCCTGCAGAGGCGAGGAGGGCCAGGGAATTCCCTACGAGGCAGTCAGTCTCACCACTCTCTAGGCTGCCAGGCCATCAAGGTGACAGGTCGTCTAGGTGACGGGTTATCTAGGTGTCAGGTCATCTAAGTGCAAGGCCTATTCCCATGGGCACAAGGTAAATTTTCAAGAACCGGCCCCACGCCAGCAAACCAATTTCGCAATCTTGCCAGTCTAGCGTTGAGTAATCTATGTTTTGCCAGCCGATAGGTTGCCAACCATGCCCATGCCAGCCAGGGCTTTGACCAACCTCGGAATCACCCCCGGGGCAGGGGCATGGCAAAATACTTCCAGCCTGAAGGATCCAGGCATCCACCTCCAGCTTGCCGGGCCCGAGACAATAGGGGAAACCACCCCGCGGGTTGAGATTGCCAATGATTTATTGGTTCAACTTGATGCTTAAGCCTGGCCGAGGAAAATCAACTTGGCAGGAATAATCGATCCTAAAAATTAAATATGTACCCAAAAAAGAACAGTATAAGCCACCGTAATTGACCGCCGGAGAAACAATTTGCCCAGCCAGACCTGATTGTTTATGCCTTCCATAATGCGATGCAAATCAATCATTTCGCTATGTACTAACCGCTTAATTCATTTTTTAAAATCAAGCAATGTCTTCTCGCCTTCCCATTGGTCAGCTACCGACAGAGCCATGGCTAGCCCTTGGTACGGCAAGGCCAGCCGCTCCACCGGATCCCGGGGATTTAGTAGACATGGCTGGGCAAATATTGAATGATGAGCTACAAGCGTGGCAATCTCGTACCGCTCCTAGACAGGGCTTTTGATGGCCAGATACAATACCTGTAAACACTGCCGCTTCGAAGTTCCCATTGAATTCCGCTTCTGCGGTAACTGCGGCAAGCCAATCACAAACTACGCCGATACTTCCAGGCAGGGAATTGCCCTTGAGCGGCGAAATATGATATTGATGTTTTGCGATTTAGTGGGGTCTACCTCCCTGGCTGAGAGGCTAGATCCAGAAGATATGCTCAAGGTAATCAATAATTACCAGGCGTCTTGTGCAGACATTGTGAATAGCTATGGTGGCCATATTGCCCAGTATCTTGGTGATGGCATTCTTATCTACTTTGGCTATCCCCACTCCCAGGAAGATGATCCGAGCAGGGCGGTGCGCTGTGCGCTGGGCATTCAAGAAAATATGCTTTACAACGGCGGGATTGAGGAAACCAGAGTTCAGGCTCGCATTGCTTTGCACAGTGGCAGGGTGGTGGTGGGTCCCCTGGCCGGCCAAGCCCATGGCCAAGCATTGGCCATTGGCGAAGCTCCCAACTTGGCGGCCCGCTTGCAAAAATTGGCAGCGCCTGGAGAGGTGGTGGTCTCTGAGTCCCTCTGGCGCCTGCTGCCGCCGGAAATCATTGCCGAAGCCAGGGGAACGCACCAACTGAAAGGCGTTAACAATCCCATAGCAGTTTATCGAATCTGTGGAATTAATACGAAAATTTCCACATCGGAGAGGCAATTCAAATGTTTTGTGGGTCGTGAGCGGGAACTGCTCCAGATAGTGGAGCGTTGGCGGGATGCGATAACAGGTAGGCCTCAGATGCTGTTATTGCGTGGCGAGCCTGGTATCGGTAAGTCTAGCTTGATTGATGTAATCAAAGAGCAGCTGGGGAAAGAGCACACCATAGTGCTCTCGATGACTTGCAATCTCCTCGCGAAAGACACGGCCTTTCTTCCAGTTATCGAGCTAATTAGATCAAGACTAGAGTTAAATGATTTATCTTCTGAGCAGCAGCTGGATAAATTGCATCAATTTTTAGGTCAGATTGGCCTGGCCCCAGAGAATAATTTGCCCCTGCTGGCCCAGCTTGTGCAAAATAATAAGATTGCCCAATATTGCACATCTCCATCATTGTCCCCTCAAGTGCTGCGGCAGCGCATTATGGAATTGTTGCTAGAACTACTGCGGCATTTATCTGCGACTTCACCGATTTTATTAGTAATTGAAGATCTGCATTGGTGTGACGCTTCGACGTTGGATTTATTGCGTCAGTATCTTAGTGACTTTGATCGGGAACCTATGCTACTAATTGCCAGTGCCAGGCCGGAGTTCAATCCTGGGTGGTTAACAGCTGTAAATCTCTACCGGATTGAACTCGATGCCCTGCCGGTGCTTGCCGCTAGCCATCTGATTTATTCCATAGCTGGAGGATCGGACTGGCCCATCGAACTGGTGCGGGTAATTAGGCAACGGGCCGGAGGCAATCCCCTATTTCTAGAAGAAATAACTAGATCTGTGATAGATGCTCTTTTGGCTAATACAGAGAAAGATTTAGCATTGGCAAATAAACGCCTGATGGTCCAGGTGGTGCCAGCATCCACGGAATCAGCCATAATGGCTCGATTGGATCGACTTGGATCTACTAAAAAATTAGTTCAGTTAGGAGCCATTATTGGTAGGAAATTTTCACTTTCGTTGCTGACGGCAATCACAAAGCTTGATACGCAAGAGATAGTATCTGGCCTCGAAAATGCCCTATCAGTAGACCTGCTAAGGAAGCGTGAAGCCCAAGATGCTGAATACTTTTTTAAACATGCACTTGTCCAGGATGTGGCATATAATTCTTTGCTGATTAGCGAACGAGTATATTGCCACTCACTGATTGCAGATGCCATTATTGCGGATTTTGCCGGCTTTGCGGTTGAGCGTCCCGAAGTTCTGGCCCATCACCTGTCTGGAGCCAGTCGGCACCAGGAGGCATCATGGCAGTGGTTAGCGGCTGGGAAGGCCTCCGCAAGTCGCGGGGCGGCCGTGGAGGCTTTATATCAACTGCAGCGGGGTCTTGCCGATCTGGCCGCTGTGCCAGCCGATCAATCGCAGCAAGAACATGAGTTGAGTCTGCTTAAAGAGATATTACCCGTGAAGATGCTGGTCTATGGCTGGGCAGCCCCCCAGATCAGTAACACCTGCTGCCGGGCTCTGGAAATCCTGCAATCGCTGGGGCGCCAAGCCGACAGTTATCCATACCTGTGGGGGCTGTGGTCTAATCGCTTCGTGGGCGGTCAGCTAAATCAGGCCGAGAAGACGGCAATAAAGCTAACAGAAATGGCCGAATCTGCCGACATGCCACCGCTAGCTATAACATCGCAGCATGCAGTTTCCTATACCGCTCTCTACCGGGGAGAATTGGCAAAAGCTTTCCAGGGAGCCAATAAAATTGTTCAGGAATTTGATCTGAATAATGAAATGGAAATTATTAACACTTTTCAATTATCCCCTGCTGTTTGCATGCAAAAAGTGGTTGCTACTTGTCTGTGGATGCAGGGAAACCAGCAAGAAGCGATTTCAAGGGCTATGGCTATGGTTAGCTTTTCTAAGGGCTTAAACCATGGAGCGAGCTATGCTTGTGCCCTTGCATTTATGCTTCATTTCAAGGCTTACACTTGTGATTGGCAGGGCATCATCAAGACGGCCGATCAGCTATCGAAGGTGGCATTGGGAGAGGGCTTCGATCTCTGGGCCGCCTTGGCATCTATGTATCGAAAGGCAGCGCTATCTTATCTAAATCCTGGCGGTCTCGACAAGTTTCTCGATCACAGGAAAAGTTTTCAGCATACTAATGCCTATTGTGTTGAAGGCACCACTGCAATGTTCACCACCGATCTGCTGGTACGCCATGGAAGGCATGAGGAGGCACTTGCCTGGAACTTGGAATCTGAGGAGCTGATGCTCCAGTGGCAGATCGGGTTAATGCTGCCTGATCTCTATCGCGTCCGCGGCCATGCCCTCTGGAAGCTGCGCCAGCTAGATGAGGCCGAAGCTGCCTATGGGAAAGCCGTGGAATGCGCTGAAGCCCAGGGAGCCTGGTCTTTGGTGCTGCGAGCACTCAAGGCGCTGAGGCTGTTTATCCAAGTGGAGCAGCGAGCGCCCCTAGCGCCCCCCCTGGCGGAACTCTGGACCCTGGCCAACCAACGGGTGCGCAGAGATGGGGATTTATGTAATCCCCAGCTAGTTACTGGAGTGGCAGGGGAATAGCTATGAGTAGAGTTGCGATGAGCGGTGCCGCTATGAACAGTGCCGCTATGAATGGTGCGGCAGCAAAAGGAGTCGCTATGGACGGAATGGCTCTGGCCACCGATGGCACTATTTTGAGATGGTGCATCATTAATGCCGGTGCCCCGGGCCTCAATCATAAGCTTCAATCTGGAAGCGCCCAGGCATTGAGGCCGAGATCTGCGCCGACCCGGTGGGAGCAGGCGTAGCCACTGAAGGCCACGGCATTGAGCCCCTGGCCTGGAAAACAGGAATCGCCCACGCCATAAAGCCCGGGAATAGCGGTGCGGTTGAAGGGCATCGGCAGCAAACCGGGCAGGCGCCGGGCAGGAATCGGTCCATAGCTGCCATCCATCCGGCCCAGAAAGCGGCGGTGGCTGCGGGGGGTACCCACCTCGCAGTGGCTGATCCCCGCCGATAAGCCCGGCAGAATCGATTCCAACCGCCCGATCAGGCGCTGGGCATCGGCATGCTTTTTGGCCCGATATTCACCAGGGGAAAGGCCCTGCCATTCCTGCATGGAAGAAGGGGTGAAGCTATGCACGATGTGCTTACCAGCTGGCGCCAAGCTGGGATCCAGCAGGGTGGGGATGGAAACGAAAATCGTGCCCTGTTCGGCATCCATTTTCTGCCATTCATCCAGCAGCAGGTGGTGCACGTGGGTGCCGGGGGCAATCAGCTCGGCCTTCACCCCCAGATGCAGCGACAGGAAGGAGGGGGAGGCCGTGTAGCGCTGCCGCCAGCGGGCTTCCGCGGCGGGGGTGTGGGCGGCGTCCACCAGGCTGGACTTGCCCGATCCTTCGCCGGCAAAGGTGTCCCAGCGGGTGGCGTTGCTGATCACCCGTCGCGCCTGAATCCGCTCCCCACTGGCCAGCTCCACCCCCACGGCCCTGCCGTTCTCAAGGATCACCTTGGTGACGCGGGCCCGATAGCGGATCTCACCGCCATGGCTCTGCAAGCCAGCCACTAACTTCTCAGCGATCACCCCCACCCCACCCCTGGGGTAATTGATGCCGCCGGCATGGCGATCGGAGAACACCATGCCCGCATTGATCATCGGCGTGCGATCCGCCGGCATCACGCTCCAGCAGAAACATTCCATATCGATGAACTTCAGCAAGTTGGCATCGCGGATATGCTTTCGTGCCACATCTCCGGCATTCACCGGCAACCAGCGGGCCAGGCCCAGGCAGGCCAGCGGCGCCTTGAAGAACACCTTGGCCAGGTAGGCCGGATCTTCCAGGGAGAGCAGCGGCATCGCATCGAGACAGCGAAACACGCTCCAACAGGTGTCATAAAAGGCGCGGATGCCCTTGGCCTCGTGGGGGAACAGGGCCGTGAGCTCGGCGATGAAGCGCTCGTAGTTTCGATCCACAGCCAGCCGCAGACCCCCCGGCAGGTGGTATTCCAGTTGCGCCGGGTCGGGGATCGTCTCGCAGTGCTGGCCCACATCCGCCAGGGCCCGGGTGAGCAGGTTGGTGTGGCCCTTGCTGCCAAAGCCAAAGATCATCGAGGCGCCCACGTCAAACGTGTAGCCCGCCCGCTTGAAGCTGCCGCCGCTGCCGCCGGGAATTAAGTAGCGCTCCAGCACCAGCACCCGCGCCCCCTTGGCGGCCAGTTGGCTGGCGGTGACCAGCCCGCCGATGCCGGCGCCGATCACCAGGGCATCCCAGCTGGGGGAGGAGGCGTTAGGGGAGCTGGGGGCGCCGATGGAACTGGAGTTGCTGGCGGAGCTGCTGGGAGCTGGGGCGCTGGGCACCGGCGGAGGGGAGGCTGGCTGCGACCCTAGGAGTTGATGCCTGGGGATTCAGTCCCAGAGCCATGGGGCTCAGCTGCCCCCGAGGCAGCCAGGAGACTGTTGCCCGGAGCCAGGCGGCCAGTCACCAACTGCTGCTGCAGCGCAGCGAGGCGATCAGCCGGCAAGCGCCAGAGGCCGCTGGGCGACCTGGCGGTAGGGCTCCAGATCGGTGAGGGCCCGGTCGCGGTAGGCGCCGTAACGACTGCGCTTGTCGCGGATGCGCTCGGGCAGATCCGGCAGCAGGCCGAAATTGGGGGGCATCGGCTGAAAAGCCTTGCTGGGGGCCTCGGCGATGAAGTGGGTCAAGGCGCCGATCATCGTGGTGGCGGGCAGGCTGATCGGCGCCAGGCCCCTGGCCAGGCGGGCGGCGTTGGTGCCGGCCAGCCAACCACCGGCCACCGCCGCCGCATAGCCCTCCGTGCCGGTGATCTGGCCCGCTGCCAGCAGCTGGGGGCGGCTGCGGAACTGCAGGCTGGGATCCAGCAGCTGGGGCGACTCCAGGAAGGTGTTGCGATGCATCACCCCAAAGCGCACGAAGTCGGCTTTCTCCAGGCCAGGAATCAGGCGCAGCACCCTCTGTTGCTCGCCCCATTTGAGGTTGGTCTGGAAACCCACCAGGTTCCAGAGGCGCCCGTCCTTGTCTTCTTGGCGCAGCTGCACCACCGCGTAGGCCCGCTGGGCCCGGCGCACCGCGGCGTCCTGGACATCCCCCCAGCGGGGATCCCAGAGGCCGATCGGCTTGAGCGGTCCGTAGCGCATGGTGTCTTCGCCGCGACGAGCCAGTTCCTCGATCGGTAAACAACCCTCGAAGAAGCTGGCGTTCTCCTGCTCGAAATCCTTGAGCTCGGCTTGTTCGGCGCTGAGCAAGGCCTCGCGAAAGGCGAGATATTCCGCCTTATTCATCGGACAGTTTATATAATCAGCGTCGCCCTTGTCATAGCGAGAGGCGCGAAACGCCCTCTCCAGATCAATGCTTTCACCGGCAACAATTGGACTGGCCGCATCAAAGAAATGGCAATCCTCGCGGCCCGTAAAGGCGCGCAGCTGATACGCCAGGGGCTCGCTGGTGAGCGGGCCGGTGGCCAGCACGGCGATTTGATCGGCTGCCGGCAGTTGGATTTGTTCGCGGCGCTCCACCGTCACCAGGGGATGGGCCTCCAAGCGGGCGGTGAGCGCGGCGCTATAGCGACCCCGATCCACAGCCAAGGCACCACCGGCGGGTACCGCATGGGCATCGGCGGTGGCAATCACCAGCGAACCCAGCCGCCTCAGTTCCTCCTGCAATAGCCCTGCAGCTCGATCGCTGCTCATGGCCCCGAAGCTATTGCTGCAAACCAATTCGGCGAACTCGCCGCTGTGGTGGGCGGGGGAGCGGTGCAGGGGCCGCATTTCCACCAGCCGCACAGCAAGACCGGCTTGGGCTATTTGCCAGGCCGCCTCGGTGCCAGCCAGGCCGGCTCCGATCACCAACAGGCTGGCGGGCGGCTGGTGGCTGCTAACCCTGGGATCGATTGAGGCGCCGTGATCGATTGAGGCAACGTGATCGATTGGAACCGGTGGCTCGCCTTGGGGAGCGGCCATCAGGCCCGGGCGCGCTTGAGCATCAGCTGCAGTTGTCCCACTGCGGCGCGGCCGATGTGGAACACGGCCCAGCTGGCGGCCAGCAGGATCGGAGCGGCAACCAGCACCAGCCGAGCGTCCATGGGAAGGCAGGAAAGAGGGATGTGACTGATCTTACGGACTGCGCCTGGCCGCCGCTGGGCTGGGGCGTCGAGCTGATCGATATCTACATTCGCCAGCCCGCCAGTCAGGTGCCAGTTAGTCAGGTGCCAGTTGGTCAGGATCGGGGGGCTTTGGTTTGGCCGGCATGGACCATGGCCAACCGGCGGTAGCGGCGGGCGTGCTCCAGCTGCTCCGCCACCGCCTCGGCCCCCAGTTCCCGCTTCACCACGGCGGGCGCCCCCATCACCAGGCTGCGGGGCGGCACGTCCCTGGTGACCACCGATCCAGCGGCCACCAGGGCTCCAGCCCCCACGGTGACGCCATTGAGCACGATTGCGCCGATGCCGATCAGGCAGCCGTCCTCCAAGGTGGCGCCATGCACCACCGCCCGGTGGCCAATGGTCACATCGGCTCCGATCCGCACCGGTTGGCCCGGGTCGCCATGCAGCACCGCCCCGTCCTGCACATTGCTGCCAACCCCCACCTGGATCGCACTCAGATCGCCGCGGGCGACCGCCGTGGGCCAGAGGCTGGCGCCGGCGGCCAGGCTCACATCGCCGATCACCACGGCCGAGGCGGCCACCCAGGCCTCGGGGTGAATTTGCGGTTGGGGCCAACTGGGTAATTCGCTTTCAGACAGCTCGCTTGCTGACAACTCGCTTGCTGACAACTCGCTTGCAGACAGCTCGCGTTCAGGGAAATCGGCCATGGCTGGGGTCATGGCGCTGGCCGTTGGCGTTCCACCACCACCAGCCCCCGGCTGAGGCCACTGGCGGAATCCAGGCCGCGCAGAGCGCGCCACAGGTCCACCAGGGGCACCCACACCGATGGGTAGCGATAGCGCGCCACGTCGAGGATCAGCACCCGATCACTGGCGGCGTGGTAGGCGGCCAGCGGCGCAATGTGACCGCCGCCGGTCTGGCCCAGTTGCCGGCGGTCGTAGTTCACCAGCAGCCGATCCAGGGGATTGGCCAGGCTGCTGGCCAGCAGCCGGCGCAGGGCCAGCAATTCGATGTCCCGGCCATGGATTTTCCTCACCTGGAGGCCCTTGCTGGCCAGCAGGTCGCGCAACTGATCCAGGGTCATCCCCTGGCGGGCGATCAGCTCAGGCGCTTTGACCAGGCGGGTGGCCGGGTCTTCAAAAAAGTTTTCCTGGGTCCAGAACCGGTAGGGGCCGTAGCCCGGCACCGCCGGCGCTGGCACCGCCAGGCTGTTGAGCACCATGGCGCTGCTGGCCACGCCGCAGTAGGCCAGGTTGGCCTGGGTGAGCAGGGCCCCCGCCAAGGCGCCGTAATCGGCCCGATGGCCACTGCCGGCCAGCAGGTGGAGCCCGGCGGGCTCTGTCAAGGGAAGCAGGCTAGGTAGGGCCTGCCTGGGGAGGGACTGGCCAGCGGGGGCCGGCCCAGCGGGGGGCTGGCCCGGGCCGCCCTGGCCAGCAGCGAGTTGCGCCGCGATTGGCTGCCAGCCGCCAGGGGGCGGTTGGGCTGCGCTGCCATCGCCCCTGGCCAGCCCACCGGCACTCGCCAGCCCTGGCGGAGCCATGGCCGCCAAGGCGAAGGCAAGGGCCAGCCAAAAGTGCCGTCGTCCGGGGACAGGGGAGGGGCGCAAGCTGGGATGCAAGCGAAATTTCATCCACCCATTGTTTCGGCATTTGGAGGCTGCTCAGGTTTTTGAGAGCTTCATTCGCTGCGGGGCCAGCGGCCATAGGCCTGGCAGAACGGCTCCCCAAGGGCCTGGCGCAGCGCTGAATCGGCGGCGAAGGCCGCCTGGGCCGCCTCCAGGGTGGCGGGCAGGGCCCTGGCGGCGGCCCCCGTCGGCGGATCGGTGTAGGCGTTGGCATCGTTGCGAGGGCCTGGATCCAGTTGCCGCTCGATGCCATCGAGGCCGGCCGCCAGCACCGCCGCCTGGAGCAGGTAGGGATTGGCATCGCCGTCGGGTAGCCGCAACTCCAGCCGCTGATCGTCGGGCAGGCGCACCATGTGGGTGCGGTTATTGCCGCCATAGCTGATCCAGCTGGGCGACCAGGTGGCCCCGGAAACCGTGGTGTTTCCCCCCAGACGGGCATAGCTGTTGAGACTGGGATTGGTGATCGCGCAGAGGCCCGGGGCGTGTTCCAGCAACCCGGCCAGGAACTGGTAGGCGAGGCTGGAGAGCCCCAGGGGACCGCTGGCATCGACAAACCGGTTGCCGCCGCCATCCCAGAGGGAGAGGTGCAGGTGGCAGCCGTTGCCGGTGAGCTGGGCAAAGGGTTTGGGCCGGAAGCTGGCCCGCAGGCCATGGCGCTCCGCCAGGGTGGCCACCATCACCCGAAAGAAGGCATGCCGATCAGCGGTGGTGAGCGCGTCGGCAAAGGTCCAATTGATCTCAAACTGGCCGTTGGCGTCCTCGTGGTCGGCCTGGTAGGGAGCCCAGCCCAGACCCTCCATCGCCTCCAGGATCTCGCTGATCAGCGGATAGTTACGCATCAAGGCCAGTTGGTCGTAGCAGGGTTTGCGCTGCTGGTCGGCCGGATCACCAATGGCCTGGCCGCCGGCATCGAGGAGAAAAAATTCCGGCTCCACGCCGGTCTTGAAGCTCAGGCCGAGGGCCTGGGCGCGCTGCAACTGCCGCTGCAGCACCCGCCGCGGTGACTGCTCCAGCGGCTCACCCCCCATCTCCAGGTCGGTGGCCACCCAGGCCACCTCCGGCTGCCAGGGCAGCACCGTGAGGCTGGCCGGATCCGGCAGGGCCAGCACGTCGGCATCGGCGGGGGTCAAATCCAGCCAGGCGGCAAAGCCGGCAAACCCGGCGCCGCTGGCCTCCAGCTGGGCCACGGCGGAGGCCGGCACCAGCTTGGCGCGCTGGACCCCGAACAGGTCGCAGAAGGAGAACAAAAAATGGCGGATGCCGCGGTCGGCGGCAAAGCGGGCGAGCACAGTCATCGGGGTCTCAGGGCAGGGGGGTGGGCAAATCGGCGCAGAGGGCCTCGATGGCAGCGCGAATCAGCGCCTGCTCGGCCGGGCTGTCGCGGGGATTGCCGGCCCGGTGGCCCAGGTCGGAGTCGAGCAGGTGGAAGTTTGCGCCTGGGATCAGGGCCGCCTCCGTGGCGCAGTCGGCCGGGGTGAAGTAGAGGTCGCTGCTGGAGGCGACCACGGCGGTGCGGGCCTGGATCCGGCCCAGGGCCTCGGCCAGGTCGCCATCGCCACTGGGAGCGCCGCTGGCGTCATCTCTGGTGGCACCGCCGATCCCGGCGGCGGCGGCCACGTCGTTGGCCAGCCACACGTCGAGCATGGCGATCAGGTTGCGGGGGTCGTGGCGGCGGTAGGCGGGCAGCCAGGCCAGCTCCACGTAGCTCTCCACATCGGCGTAGCCCAGCTGCCGGTGGGCGCCGCGGCGATAGAAGCTCTGGCTGGCGGCCCAGCTGGCGTAGATCAGGGCAAAGTTGCGCAGGCCCCGCTCGGGCACTCCATCGAAGCCGCTGCCATTCCATGCCGGATCGTTGGTGAGGGCCTGGCGCAGGCTGAGCAAAAAAAGGCGGTTGTGGGGGGTGGTGCGGGCCGTGCCGCAGATACAACAAATCCGCTGGGGCCGCTGGGGCTCCAGCACCGCCCAGTGGTACGCCTGCTGCGCCCCCATCGACCAGCCGTAGATCAACGCCGGCCGCTCCACGCCGAATTCCTGCTCCAGCAACTGGATCTGGGCCCGCAGGTTGTCGCGATGGTCGATCGGCCAGCCCTGGGGCCCCAGGGGCGGCCCACCGTTGCTGGGGCTGGTGGAGCGACCATTGCCAAATTGACTAACCAGCACCACGCACCAACGGCGCGGATCGAGAATTGGCCCCACCACCCAGTCGATGTCCTCGGGCCAGGCGCCGTAGGAGCTGGGATAGAGCACCAGGTTGGAGCGCTGGGCGTTGAGCTCTCCGTAGACCCGATAGCTGAGTTGAGCCTTGGCCAAGGTGTCGCCGCAGGCCAGGGGGAAGGGGCCCAGCTGGAGGTGGCGATCGGCGCTGGCGCCCACCCTGGCTGAGGTCAATACCTCACCGGTGGTAGGGGTGCGGCTCAAGGGATCGAGCCGGCCGCCGCCGGATCAGACCCCGCCGGCCGAATCGAGGTAGCCGGCATAGCCAGGGCGGCGAGGTTGGCGAGGAAGCCGCGATGCACGGCCAGATAGCCCGGCGCCACCACCTCCAGCCGGGGGGCCAGCTGTTGGTGGGCCCGCTCCAGGGCGTGGAAGGGCAGCGAGGGATAGAGATGGTGCTCGGCGTGGAAGGGCATGTTCCACATCAGCCAGCGCAGCGGCGCCAGGGTGTGGGTGGTGCGGGTGTTGCGCAGGGCGTCGGCCACGAAGGGGCAGCCGCCGTGCTCGGCCATAAGCACAAGGCGCAGCAGCGGTTGGCCGATGGCCAGGGGCAACAGCCAGTACCAAAAACCAAAGCCATTGCCGCCGGGTATGGACACCAGCAGCAGCAGGCCGTAAACGGCCCATTGGCGGCGGATCGAATTGGTTACCTGCCGCGCCGCCTGGGGCGGGATGTAGGGGCAGCCACTGAACTCACCCCGCAGCCCGCGCCAATGGCCGCGCAATTTCCCCAGCCACCAGCCCAGGCCACTTAGTTCCAGCAGATAGGAGCTGAAGGTGGAGGGAGCTGGATCCTCCAGCTCCGGATCCAGACCCGGCAGATGGGTGTAGCGGTGGTGCCACTGGTGATAGCGACGGTAAAAATCGGCGTTGTAGAAGCTGATTACCCCTGCCCACCAGGCCCAGCGATCGTTGCTGCCGCGGTGGTCAAAGGCGGTGCGATGACCGCACTCATGCATGGCGCAGAAGCCAAAGGCCAGGGCGGCGCCAAGCCCAACCAGGGCCGGCAGGCGCAACCCCAGCGGCAGAGCGGTCTGGCCCCACAGCCAGCCAAATACAAGGATCAAGGCCAAATGGCCCAAAAGCTGGCGCCATCCGGCGCCATTGGAACGGCGGTTGAGCAGCGCCAGTGTCTCGGCGGCCGTGAGCTCCGGGTTGGCGGCGCTCAGCGGATCTGCCATGGGGCCGGCCTGGCCAGCGGGGTTGGGGCTGGAGATGGTCACGATCTGTGTTGATGGCGTCAATACTGGCGGAAACAACCCTGGGGGCGTTAAGCAGCTTTGGTTGCGTTCAGGAACCCTGATGGTTCAACACCACGGTCTGGCCAACTGAACGTTTTCCGGTGCCTTCAACATCAATCACTTCAACATCAATCACTCCAACAGCTATCGCCCTCAACTCCAATCACTCCAGCATGAATCGCCTTCAACTCCAATCACTTCAACAGCTATCGCCTCCAACAGCCAGCGCCTCTAACAGCAATCGCCTCTAACAGCCAGCGCCTCTAACAGCCAGCGCCGTCATATCGAAGGAGTGGTGTCGTGGAGGGCTGCCGATCCCCTGGGAGGCTGGCAGGGGAAAAGCCTGGAGGGCACCCAGAAAAATTCCAGGCATCACTGGAGTCACAGCCTGAGCGGCATTGCGAATACTGGCTCGACCCTTACCTGCAGGGGCGGGATGGGCAATTTTCGAGCTGCCCTGGATAATATCCTTAATTACAAGAGCCCCGGCGATGCACAGCAGCGAGCCAACCCAAATCAAGCCGCCAGTTGATCGCCGCCGTGAGGCCTTGATCAAATCCCTGCGGCTGCGGTTTAGCCAGGCCCGCAGTCACCGCAATGCCGCCACCAAACAGGCCCTTTTCAAAGAGGCGGCATATCTTGGCATTCAGCCAAACCTCTTCTCCCAGCCACTAACTTCTTCTGATTGCGAGTAAACGGCAATACCGAGCGATAATCCCATGCTAGGCACAGCCACCTTGTAATCGCCTAGGTAGGACTTCCTGAAAATACTATGTTGCTAATCGTTGTGCGAGATGAGAGGTTTAGGCCGCTGGTTTGGGCTGTTGTGGGCTATTTCAGTTAGATGGGCGAAAGCCCTCGTAAATATTTATTGATTCAGTGGTGATCTAGGGTCAGCTCCTGGCCGAGGGCCTCTGAAACCATCAATATCAAACTGCGACTTTCCAGCGGAGCGCCGCTGGGGATCCAGCGCTGGGGGCTCAAGGGCAGATCGTCGCCGGCGGGCAGGGCGGTGTCGATCAGTCGCAGCCAACCCGCCTGGCAATGGGGTAGATCGAAGTGGATCGCTTTGGCATAGGCATTCATGGCGCACCAGAGCAACGGTTCGCCGCTGGCATCATGCAGGCTCCAGGCCAAGGTGTGCGACCAGCTGGCCCAGTCGGGCTGTTCCAATTCCACCCCATGCCAGCGCCACTCCAGCAGGGGGAGTTCGGGATTGAGCAGCGGCAACAGCTGCGCCCGCAGCCGCAGCAGCCGCTGCAGATAACTGCGCAGGGCCAAATCATCTGAATCCGCTTGCCAGTGCATCCAGCCGAGGGGATTGTCCTGGCACCAGGTGTTGTTATTGCCCCCCTGGCTGCGCCGCACCTCATCCCCCATCAACAACATCGGCACCCCGGGCGCCAGCAGCAAGGTGGTCAGCAAATTGCGCAGCTGCCGCTCGCGCAGGCTGGTGATGGCGTGGTCGCTGCAGGGGCCCTCGACGCCCAGGTTCCAGCTGTTGTTGTGGTTGTCGCCATCGCGGTTGTCTTCGCCATTGGCCAGGTTGTGCTTGCCGTTGAAGCTCACCAGGTCGGCCAGGGTGAAGCCGTCGTGGGCGGTCAAAAAGGTGATGCACTGGCCGGGTCGCACCGGCAGGCGCGTGAATAGATCGGGGCTGCCGATAATCCGTTGACCCAGGGCCCAGCAGCTACCGTCATCGCCCTTCCAGAAGCGGCGCACGTCGTCGCGGAAACGGCCGTTCCAAGTTGCAACCCGGCGGGCGGGAAAATCCGCGAGTCGATATAGACCACCGCAATCCCAGGGTTCGCTGATTAACTTCAAATCCGCCAGGTCTGGATCGGCCTCCATGTCTTCAAACAGGGGGGGACTTTCCAGTGGCATTAATTCCTCACCACGGCTCAATGCAATACCCAGATCAAAGCGAAAGCCATCGATGCCCAATTCGCAGGCCCAACAGCGCAGCGACTCCAGGATTAACCTTCTCACCAGGGGTCTGTTGGCGGCGATGGTATTGCCACAGCCGCTCACATCCAGGTAGTCACCGCGCGAATTTTGCTGGTAATAGAGACGATCGCCGATACCGCGCCAACTCAGGGTAGGCCCCTGCTGATTTCCCTCGCTGGTGTGGTTATAGACCACGTCGAGGATTACCTCCAGCCCGGCCTGATGACAGGCCACCACCAGCTCGCGCACCTGCTGGCGAGCCTGCAGCGGGTCGTCCCCCTGCAAGTAGCTCGGGTGCGGTGCCATCCAACTGATCGGGCTGTAACCCCAGTGGTTGATCCGCCCCGGGGGCGCGTCGTTGGGATCGAAGGCCATCACCGGCAGCAGCTCGATCGTGGTCACCCCCAGCTGCTTGAGATAGGGCAGCGTCTGGATCAACCCTGGCAGGGTGCCCTGCTGGGGGCCCGGCACCGGGCAGCCGCCGCCGCGGGTGAAGCCCCCCACGTGCAGTTCGTAGATAACAGTGCGCTGCCAGCTGTGGCGAGGCCTGGGGGCGGCGACAAAGTCGAAGCGCTCCCGCTCGGTCACCACCCCCTTGAGACAGCAGGCGGTATTGGGGGCTGCGCCCACGGCGGCGCCGCGGCGATAGCCATCCCAGCCGGCGATGGCCCTGGCACAGGGATCGAGCAGCACCTTGGAGGGATTGAAGCCGTGGCCGCCCGTTTGCAGCGGTCCAAACACCCGATAGCCATAACAACAGCCGAGGCCGATGCCCTCCACCTCCACGTGCCAGTGGTCGGCGGAGCGATGCCGCTCATCCAGCTCGATCACCCACTCGGCCTGGCTGGCTTCCCCCGAGGCGAACAGCAGCAGCTCCACCCGCGTGGCCTGGGGGGCCACCAGGGAGAAATTCACCCCCCAGGAGGTGACGCTGGAGCCCAGGGGAGCGGGGCTGCCGATCCGGATCGCCGGTCTTGGGGCGGACAAGGCGCCGGACGCGTAGGGCCATAAACCTAATTGCCCCAGCTGCCCAGCCTGGCCGGGCCAGCCCCAGCGGGCGGCGTCACTGTGCTTGTGTCTTAAGCAGCGATTGCCCCTGACGCCGTGTTGCCCCCCTCCGCTCCGGAGCCCGGTAGGTCGCCGCGGGAGGTGCGGCCGGGGTTGTGGCTGTTTGCACCCAACCGCGACAGCCAGGGGGGCAGCAGTTGGCTGCTGGCCACTGCAGGCGGCGACCTGTTGATCGACTGCCCGGGCTTCACCGCGGCCAATCTGGAATTCCTGCAGGGCCGAGGTGGCGAGGGCACCCTGGTGCTCACCAGTCGGGATGGCCATGGCCGCTGTCGCCGCATTCAGGAGGCCACCGGCTGGCGGGTGCTGGTGCAGGAGCAGGAGGCCTACCTGTTGCCCAGGCTGCGGCGGCTGGAGGTGTTTGCGGCCGAACACCACCTGGCGGCCGGCATCCGGCTGCTGTGGACCCCCGGACCCACCCCCGGTGCCTGCGTGGTCCATGCCGTCGGCCCCTGGGGGGATCTGCTGTTTTGCGGTCGCCTGTTGCTGGCCGTGGGGCCAGGGGCCCTGGCGCCCCTGCGCACCAGCCGCAGCTTTCACTGGCCGAGGCAGCTGGCCAGCATCGAGCGCCTGAAGACCTGGCTGCCAGCCGGTTCACCCGCTGAGATCGCTTGCGGTGGCGGGCTTGGGGCGTTGCGGGGCGAGGTGCTGGTCCATGATGGAGGGGCGCTGCTGGCGGCGATCGAGGGCCAGGCACTGGCCACTGAAAACGGCCAGATCTGGTCGAGCTGAGCTCGACACCTCGGCCTTGCCCTAAACCGAATAGCCTGAAAACCGTTGCAACGCTGCGGCTATCAAGTTGCGGTATGTGCCTGCTACCCATACTATTGGCCGGGTTACCCATGGGCGGTCGGGCGACCCGACAAACCTCGTCCACCGCTTTATCCAAAAGATTTTTCCGATTCCATGAACAAAGCTGATCTCGTCAATCTGGTTGCTGTACGAACCGAACTAACTAAGACAGAGGTATCAATGGTGGTCGACGCGGCCATTGAAACCATCATTGATTCGGTAGTCGAAGGTAAGAAAGTCTCAATTCTAGGCTTCGGTTCCTTTGAATCCCGCGACCGTTCTGAGCGTCAAGGCTTGAATCCCAAGACGGGGGAAAAGATTAAAATTCCCGCTAAGCGCGTTCCCGCTTTTACCGCCGGCAAGCTGTTCAAGGATCGGGTGCAGGGCTGAGTTCCCAACTCCTAAACCATAGGGAAGCCACTGAGACAAATCACTGGAGTAAACATTGACCATGGCGGTCCTGAATGACCGCCTTTTTGATCTTTATTCTGTTGCTACCCAGTCACCTTGAGGCCCTGCTGGCCAGCGGTCAGCGGCTGCGAGCTGCCGGCTACCGCGGCCGTTTTGCCCCCTCCCCCACCGGAGCGCTGCATCGGGGCAATCTGCGCACGGCCCTGCTCAGCTGGCTCGATGCCCGCTGCCAGGGCGGCGAATGGTTGCTGCGTCTTGATGATCTAGATGTGCCGCGCAACCGCCCAGGGGCAGAGGCGGCGATCCTGGCCGATCTTGACTGGCTGGGGCTGGCCTGGGACGGCCCGCCCCAACGCCAGAGCGAGGCCCTGGGCCTCTACGGCACGCTGCTCTCGGCCCTGAGGCGGGCCGGCCATCTCTATCCCTGCCGCTGCAGCCGCCGCCTGCTGGCCGACATTTCCGCGCCCCATGGGGGGCTGGCCGTATACCCGGGCCTCTGCCGCCAGCGGCCGCCCCTGTGGGGCTGGCAGCGGGGACGGCTGCCCAGTTGGCGGCTAGGGCTGGGGACGGGCCCCATCCGCTGGCAGGAGCGTTTTGGCGACCCCGGTGAACTGGATGGGGCAACCGCTGTGGGCGATGTGGTGCTGCGGCGGGCTGACGGGGTGGTGGCCTACCACCTGGCGACGGCCTTCGACGAGCTGCGCCATGGCATCACAGATGTGGTGCGCGGCGACGATCTGTGGAGTTCCACCGCCCCCCAGGTGGCCGTGATGGCGCTGTTGGGGATGCCGCCTCCCCGCTACGGCCACCTGCCCCTGTGGCGTACCGCCAGCGGTCAGCGGCTGAGCAAGCGCGAGGGCGCCGAGGGACTGGCCAGCTACCGGGAACGGGGACTGGATGCGGCGGCCGTGGTGGGGGAGCTGGCGGCGAGCCTGGGCCTGCTGCCGGCCGGTAGCCGTCTCAGCGCTGCCGAACTGGTGGCGGAAGTGAAATTGGCAAACCTCACAACGGCCATCCAAGCGGCGCGGCTTGCCACTGATACCGGCCCAGGCCGAGTGCCAACCGGGGCCTGACCAGCCAAATTTCAGTTGAAATCCCTGATCGATGATCAAATGGCGATCAGGTACTGAAAGACTAGTGATCTGATCGGGAGTGTGGTTTGATCCCCACCTCAGGATTGCCAATCTGCCTAATAAGTGGACTTGATCGGAATCGAGGCTGCCGTAGTGGCTGGCGCCAGGGGTGCCAATGGGCGGTAAAGCCAGGGGGAGGGGCTGGGGAGTGGGCTGCGGTTACGCCTTGAGTGCCCCTGGTGGGCCTTCAGGGGGCTCATCCAGCCGTTCTTGGCGCACCGGCTCCCTAGCCTCGCCAGGATTGGAGTTCCGAGTGCCCGCCATGCTGCCCCCCAGTCCCTTTTGTCTCCTCAAGGCCGCAAAAATTGCTGGCCTCCAGGCCACGGTGCTGCTGCTGCTCACCCTGTTGATCAAGGCCAGGATCCAGATCAAGGCGGCTTCGGCGCTGGGGTTGGCGCTGCTGGCCCTGCAGACGCTCGTGTTTCTGGCCATCGCCGGCCCCCTCGGCCTGGCGGCCATCGGCGGCGTGGCCTTTGCCCTGAACCGCCGCCAAGCGCAAGCGGCGTGACCACCCTGCCGCCCTGGCGGCCGCTGCTCAGCGCCGCCCGCGAACGGGAGGGCCGCTCAGCAGCGGCTCGTTGGTTGCAGCTCGCCACCGTGGCTGCCGACGGCACGCCGCGGGTGCGCACCCTGGTGTTTCGCGGCTGGGCCGAGGGCGCTGCCCTCGATCTGCTCACCGACGGCCGCAGCGCCAAACCGGCCGAGCTGGCCCAACAAGCGGCGGTGGAGCTCTGCTGGTTGCTGCCGCGGGCCCGCTGCCAGTTCCGCCTGCGGGGTATGCGCCAAACCCTGGCGCCCGAGCTGGAGCAAGGGGAGCGGCAGCGCCACTGGCGGGCCCTCACCCCCGGCGGCAGAGCCCTTTGGGGCTGGCCCAGCCCCGGCGAGCCGCTCGATCTCGGGGCGGCCTTCCCGCAGGCCCTGGCCGACGACGCGGCGATGCCGGATCATTTCCAGCTGCTGCGCCTGGCGCTCAGCCAAGTGGAACTGCTGGAACTAACGGGGCATCCGCATAGCCGCCGCCTCTGGCGGTTGGAGAGCGGCTGGGCGGAGGAATGCTTGAACCCCTGAGCCTGCCTAAACCCCTGAGCCGCCCAGGAACCTCGGCAACAACAGCCCCGAACGCTCGCGGTAGGCGGCAAAGCCGGGATAGCGGGCGAGGGATTCATCCTTCTTGCGCATGTTGGGCAGAAATACTCCGAACCCAAAGCCGGCCAGCACCAGATAGGGAAGCCAGTGCATCGCCACCAGCGCGAAGGATAGATAGATGAGTAGCTCGCCCAGATAGTTGGTGTTGCGGCAGCGGGCGAAAAACCCGTCCTCAATTAGCCCCGGATGCAGCTTGAGCACGAAGTACTTTTGGGCATCGCTGCCGAAATGTAGAAACACCCCCAGCGAATTAAGGGTGATGGCGACGGCCACCAGGGGCAGGGGCGGCACCACTCCGGAGGAAATCAGCAGGAACGGGGCCAGCCAGTAGAGACCGAGCACCAGGAACCCCACCACCGCCTGGGGCAAGCCCATTGGCTGCTGCCACTGGCGGTCGGGGAACATCGATTCCTTCAGCAGCCAGAGCATGCCATAGCCGCCGTGAAGGGCCAAATACACCCAGGCCCCCAGGGATGAATTGCCGTAGGCAACCATCAGCGCACCAATAAAAAAAGGCGTTAATCCCTTATGGAGGTTGATCACATGCCGCAGCTGCATGATGCGAAGGCCAGGAGTAGTAGGCAGGCTAGAAACCTTCCCCCAGCTGCGGGGGATGCTGCCGGCAGCGGCCCCAGGCTGTTCAATATTTAGGCCGGGTCCCCGTTGTCTGGCTCGGCTTTGGTTTGGGGCAGGGGCCCCCGCCAGTTTTCTTTGATCAGCTGGCGGGCGCGCCCCAGGGCTAGGGCGCCGTCGGGCACGTCTTTTGTGAGGCAGGAGCCGGCGCCGATGGTGGCATTGGCGCCAATGGTGAGCGGCGCCACCAATACGCTATTGGCCCCGGTCTTGCTGCCGGCGCCGATTACGGTGCGGTGCTTGTTGACGCCATCGTAGTTGGCGGTAATTGTACCGGCTCCAATGTTTACGTCAGCCCCAACAGTTGCATCTCCAATATAGCTGAGATGGTTTACCTTGGTGCCCGCACCCATAACACTTTTTTTGATCTCCACGAAGTTGCCCACCCGGCAGTTCTCGCCGAGCTGTGCGCCGGGGCGCAGGTGGGCGTAGGGGCCGATGGCGCAGCCCGCCGCCACCTGCGCCTCTCGAATCACCGAGTAGACGGCTTCCACTTCATCCCCCAGCTCCGCATCCACCAGCAGGCAGCCCGGGCCGATGCGGCAGCCATCGCCCACCAGGGTGTGGCCGCGGAAATGGCACTGGGGCTCCACTACTACATCGCGACCAAAGCGGGTGCCATCGCTGAGGGTGCAGCTGGCTGGATCAATGAAAGTAACCCCCTGGGCCATCCAGTAATTGCGCAGTCGCTCCTGGAGGGCCGCTTCGCAATTGGCCAGTTGAATGCGGTCGTTGATGCCGCCGATTTCACTGGCATCACTCACCTCAAGGTGTGCGGCCGAACTCAGCATCGCCACCGTGTCGGTGAGGTAGAGCTCCCCCTGGTCGTTGTCGGCGCTGAGCTGGGGCAGCACCTGGGCCAGCTGGGGCCAGTTGAAACAGTAGATGCCGGCATTGATCAGCGAAATTTCCAGTTCCGCCGGGCTGCAATCGCGATGTTCCACAATCGCCGTTACCGCGCCGCTTTCAGCCACCACCACGCGCCCGTAGCCGCTGGGATCTGGCAGGCGGGCCGTCAGCAGGGTGACGGCAGCGCCACTGCTGGTGTGGCGCTCCAGCAATCGCTCCAGGGTTTCGGGACGCAGCAGGGGCACGTCGCCATTGAGCACCAGCAAATTGCCCTGGAATCCCTCTAGCGGTGTCAACAGTTGCTGCAGGGCATGGCCGGTGCCTTTTTGGGGCTGTTGCAATACGAATTCCAGGCCATCGATGGCCGCCAGCGATTCGCGCACCCGCTCGGCCTGGTGGCCAACGATCAGCAGCTTTCGCTGCGGGTTCAAGCTGGTGCAGCTGGCCAGCACCCGCTCGATCATGGTGGCACCGGCCAGGGGCTGGAGCACCTTGGGCAGCTGGCTCTTCATGCGGGTGCCCTTCCCGGCGGCCAACACGGCAATGGCGAGCATCGAGACGGCAGTGGCTTGGCGGGAATCTAGGCGCTCTCTTGATCGGGCCGGTTCGCCTCCAGGCCCCAGCGCCTGCGCCAGGCGCTGGTGGATTCCACGCCGCCCTGGGCGCCTCGGCTGCGCTGCTGCCTGGCGCGATTGGTGAGGATCGTCGCGGCTGAGGCCCGGCCATCGGGATCGCGGTAGGGCTCTGCCGCATTGGTGGCCAGGTGCTCCACTTCCATTGCCGCCAATGGGCGCAGAAATTTGCAACTGGCCAGCGGTGTGGGGCTGGCGGCGGTGCCGCCGCTCCAGGCGCCCGGGCTCTGCTTTGCCGGTTCGTGGTGGCGGATCGCCGCCAACTGCAGCCCCACCAGTTGCAGGCTGCGCCGCACCGCCGCCGCCGAGCTGTAGGTGAGCAGGCGGCCGTCGGGGAGCAGCAGTTGGGCCAGGCCTTTCAAAAATTCGAGGCTCCATAGCTGCGGGCAGCGCTGGGGCGAGAAGGCGTCGTGCATCACCAGATGACAGCTGCCGGCGGCAAGGGCGAGCAATTCCGGCAGCCGCTCTCTGGCATCTCCCCAAAACATCTGGCCTTGGCCCAGGGGGCTTTGCCAGCGGTCGCCGTGGCTGAGTTGGCGCAGGGGCTCGATCGCCTGCTGCGGCCACTGGCTTTGGAATTTTGCGTCGGCCAGGGCCAGCTGCAGCGGTTGGCGATCCAGTTCGATGCCCCACCACTGCAGCTGCAATCCCAGCGCCGCGCAGCGCTCCAGCAGGGCGGCCGTGTTGCTGCCGGTGCCGACGCATAAATCGAGCGCCACCACCTGGGTGCCGGGGGCTAATCGCTCCAACCGAGCCGGATCCACGAAGGTTTCGCGGGCCTCCCGCAGGGCGCCGCGACCGCTATGGAATCCCTGTTGAAATTCGCCGCTCCAGAGACTGAAACTGCCATCACCGCCCCAGCTGGGCCGCAGGGGTTCTGGCTGGGGCAATTGCTGCTGGGGAAATTCTTCAGGCTCGCAGGCGTTCAAGGTCTTGCCAGAAGTTGGGATAGGAGACGGCGGCGGCATCGGCCCGGGCCAAGCTGCTGTCTCCCTTGGCCACCAGGGAGGCCACCGCCAGGCTCATCGCCACCCGGTGATCGGTTTCGCTGTCCAGCTGGGCACCGTGCAATTGCACGCCGCCGTTGATGGTCATGCCGTCTGCCAATTCCTCCAGTTGGGCCCCCATCGCCCGCAATTGACGGGCCATCACCGCCAGGCGATCGGTTTCCTTCACCCGCAGTTCGGCGGCGCCGGCAATGCGGCTGACGCCCTCGGCGCAGCAGGCCGCCACCGCCAAAACGGGGATTTCATCCACCAGGCGGGGAATGATTTCGCCGTCGATGCTGAAGGCCCGCAGGGGGCCGTGGCTCACCTGCAGGTCGCCCACCGGTTCGCCGGCCACATCGCGCTCGTTAACCACTTTGATCCGGGCGCCCATCTGTTCGAGCACATCCAGCACGCCGGTGCGGCTGGGGTTGAGACCCACGTTTTGCACCGTTAATTCAGCCCCGGGGGTGATCGCGCCGGCCACCAACCAGAAGGCCGCCGAGCTGATATCGCCCGGCACCACCACCTGCTGGCCGCGCAACGGGGCGCCGGGGCTAAGGGTGACCGTGGTGTTGTTATGGCCCCCCACCACCAGATCGGCCCCGAAGGCCCGCAGCATGCGCTCGCTGTGGTCGCGGCTTTGGGCCGGTTCCACCACGGTGGTGGGGCCCGAGGCGGTGAGGGCCGCCAGCAGGATGGCGCTCTTCACCTGGGCGGAGGCCACCGGCGTGGCGATGTTGGCCCCCTGCAGCTGCTGACCCAACACCGCCAGAGGCGCCAGATTGCCGCCGCTGCGGCCATGGATCTGGGCCCCCATCTGGGCCAGGGGTTTTGCGACTCGGGCCATGGGGCGGCCGCGCAGGGAGGCGTCACCGCTGAGCACGAAATGACGCCCTTGGCGGCCGGCCAAAAGGCCCAGCATCAAGCGCATGGTGGTGCCTGAGTTGCCGCAATCGAGGATGTCGGCCGGTTCCTGGAAGCCATCGAGGCCCACGCCGCGCACCAGCACCGGCTCGCCGGCCCGGATCGGCGACACCTCCACCCCCATCGCCCGCAGACAGGCCGCCGTACTGAGGGGATCCTCCGCGGGCAGGAGGCCTTCGATGCGGGTTTCGCCCTCGGCGATGGCGCCAAACAGCAGGGCCCGGTGGGAGATCGACTTATCGCCCGGCACCTGCACCTCGCCCCGCAGGCTGGCGCCGGCCGGCAGGGCCAAGCTGGCGGCGCTGTCGCCTGCTGCCGGGGCTGGCGGCGAGGGCATGGCGGCTTGGCTCGTCGGCATCGGCCCGAGGGGGAGGGGGCTCGATCCTATGGAGTGCCAATGCTCTGATCCCGCGAACCGGGATCCTGCGAAGGATGACAGCCACCCCTGGAAGTTCAGGGGAGCTCAGCTAGGTTGCCAAATTGCTGTTATGTGCCGCCCCATGGCCGAGTCCCTGCCCCTGCTGCTGCGCGCTGCCCGAGGGGAGCAGGTGGAGCGGCCTCCGGTTTGGATGATGCGCCAGGCGGGCCGCTACATGAAGGTGTATCGCGACCTGCGCGATCGCCACCCCGGTTTTCGGGAGCGATCCGAAAACGCCGATCTCTCCTATGAGATTTCGATGCAGCCCTTCCGCGCCTTCCAACCCGATGGCGTGATCCTGTTCTCCGACATCCTCACGCCGCTGCCGGGGATTGGCATCGACTTCGACATCGTCGAGAGCAAGGGGCCAATTATTGAGGCCGCCATCCGCAGCCAGGCCCAGGTGGATGCCCTGAAGCCGCTGAATCCGGCCGAGGCGCTGCCCTTCGTGGGGGAGGTGCTGGGCCGTTTGCGCCAGGATGTGGGCAATGCAGCCGCCGTGCTGGGATTTGTAGGTGCCCCCTGGACCCTGGCCGCCTATGCGGTGGAGGGCAAGAGCTCCAAGACCTATTCGGTAATTAAGCGGATGGCCTTCCAGGAGCCGGCGCTGCTGCATCAGTTGCTGGGGCACCTGGCCGATTCGATCGCCACCTATGTGCGCTATCAAATTGATAGCGGCGCCCAGGTGGTGCAGCTGTTTGATTCCTGGGCCGGCCAGTTGAGCCCCTGCGACTACGACGTATTCGCGGCCCCCTATCAAAAGCGTGTGATCGACCAGGTGAAGGAAACCCACCCGGATACGCCACTTATTCTCTATATCTCCGGCAGTGCTGGGGTGCTGGAGCGGATGGGCGGCACTGGCGTGGATTTCATCTCGCTGGATTGGACGGTGGACATGGCGGAGGGCATCGCGCGGCTGCCGGAGCACGTGGGGGTGCAGGGCAATGTGGATCCGGGTTTGTTGTTTGGCACCCCGGAGGCGATTCGCGAGCGGATTTTGGATACGGTGCGCAAGGCCAGGGGCCGCAAGCACATCCTCAACCTGGGCCATGGCATCCTGCCGGGCACGCCCGAGGAGAACGCCCGGGTGTTTTTTGAGACGGGCAAGGCGGTGAATGAGCTGCTGGGAGCCGCCGTTTGATGGCCCGGGCGCCTGGGCGGCAGCGGATTTTGATCACTGGCGCCAGCGGTTGCGTGGGCCAGCACATCGCCAGCTTGTTGTATCGCCACAGCGATGCGCAGCTGTTGCTGTGGTTGCGGGATCCGGCCAAACTCACGGCCGTGCCTGCAGATGATCCGCGCATTGAGCTGTTGGTGGGCGACCTGCGCCAGGTGGAGCCCCACCGCCAGCAGATCGCCAGCGCCCAAAGGATCATCCACACCGCCACCGCCTGGGGGGATCCGGAAAGGGCCCAGCAGGTGAATGTGGTGGCGGTGAAGGAAATGCTGGCGGCCACCGATCCAGCGGTGTTGGAGCAGGTGATCTACTTCTCCACCGCAAGCATTTTGGATCGGCAATTGCAGCTGCTGCCGGAGGCGGCTGAATACGGCACCGAATACATCCAAACCAAGGCCCTGTGCCTGCAGCAGCTGGAGCGGCACCCACTGGCGGAGCGGATCGTGGCGGTGTTCCCCACGCTGGTGTTCGGTGGGCGGGTGGATGGCAGCGGCCCGTTTCCCACCAGTTACCTCACCGCAGGGCTGGCGGAGGGCAGCCGCTGGTTGTGGCTGGCCCGGTGGCTGCGCACCGATGCCAGCTTCCACTTCATCCACGCCGCCGACATCGCCCAGGTGTGCGTGCATCTGGCCACCGAGCCGCATCTGCCCAATCCGGAACCAAATCAAGCGGCGGTAAGGCGGCTGGTGTTGGGCCAGGCGCCGATCAGCGTGAATGCCACGGTGGCCAAGCTGTGCCGCTGGCGGCGGGTGTGGCAACCGCCGTTTGGCGTGGATTTGAGCGGCTGGTTGATTGAACGGTTGATCCGCTGGCTGCCGATTGAGGTGAATGCCTGGGATCGCTTTTCGATTCGGCAGCGGCACTTCATCCACGAGCCGGTGAGTCCACCGGAGCGGTTTGGCTTGGTGAGCCACGCAGCCAGCCTGGAGGCGGTGTTGGCGGACGCGGGCCTGCCCCGGCGGGGCCGCGTCCCCAGGCCGCAGAGCTGAGGCTGGCCCGTTTGCCCGGCCGCTGGCCACTAGTCATATGGCGTTGTGTGGCAAATGTTGCGAACCTGGGCTTGCCAGATCGCAACCGGGCCTAAGAAGACCTATTTTTGAGCCGTTGCACCTGCTATGAAGCGCCCTACCATGCGCCGTCTTTTCTCTCTGCTCGCTCTCTGCCTGGCTTTGGTGCTGGGTGCAGCTCCGAGCTTCGCTGCTGACGCCGCCCACGGCGGTCAGGTCTTTTCCGCCAACTGCGCCGCCTGCCACATGGGTGGCGGCAACGTGGTGAATGCCGAGCGCACCCTCAAGGCCGAGGCCCTGAAGGCCTATCTGGCCAACTACGAGGCTGGTCCTGAAGCCGCCGTTGCCTACCAGGTAACCAACGGCAAAAACGCCATGCCCGCCTTCGGGGGCAAGCTGAGCGAAGGCGACATCGCCGATGTGGCCGCCTATGTGATCGACCAGTCCAATAAGGGCTGGTCCTAGTCCCTCACTGGCACCACTGACTAATTCAAGTTAATTACAACCCCGCCCCGGCGGGGTTTTTTGTTGTGAACAGCCAGCCAGCCAGGCGGCGGCGATGAACAGCAGCACCGGATCAGCCGGCAAGTAAGAGATCCATTGATGGCGGCTCAGGTGCAGAGCATTTTTAGTTTGCCCCTGAGAGTTGTTCGGGGCTGCCATCACTGGTGTCCCTTTTCATATTCAGTATTTCGATACATTCGCTCCGCAGCTTCGGGATATCAATGAGAGCAGTCTCGTACACCGATGTAGGCGGAGATATCACGAGGCATAGATTATCCTCTTTGTTTTCTCGATTTCACGAGCAATTACTTCATTGCGTACGGCTCCACTCATGACAAGATCAACTTTTGATCCAAGAAGTTGTTGCAGTTCGTCCAGCATCTCAAAATATGCATGAAATTTAGCGTGCCCTCCAATCGGCGCAAATTCAACAAGTAGATCCACATCGCTTTCTCCCGGTCGGTAATCGTCACGAATCGCCGATCCAAACGCAAATAGCCTTTCTACATTGTACTTGCGACACAGCTTGGCAATAGCCCCTTTTTGATTCTCTAGAACATTGATCATGGTTCACCTCCCCTTTAATCATAGCTGAACAAGCCTGTGTGGATTTGTGCACACTGTGCCGATGCTCCTGAAGCCGCCGTTGCCTACCAGGTAACCAACGGCAAAAACGCCATGTCCGCCTTCGGGGGCAAGCTGAGCGCCGGTGTCATCGCCGATGTGGGCGCCTATGCGATCGATCAACCCCGCCCCGGCGGGGTTTTTTGCTGTTTAAGCGGTATGGCGCCTTTGGGCTAGCACCGCCAGATAGAGCTCTTCTGGTACCTCGCGGATGTCGTATTCAGAAGGCAGCACCCCATGCACATGGCGATGCACCGCCAGCCAGCAATTGCGCTCTGCATCCTTGCCACTGGCATCAAACTCATGGGAGGCCGCCACCAGGGCGGCAATCAGCTCAGGGCCAATCAGTTCAGGGGTGCTGGTCATCGCGGCGGTGGTGGGAAATGGTTTGTGGGTGCAGCATGCCATTTTTCGGTATGCGGGTGTGCGTGGGGGATAGCTGGGTAATGGGTGGAGTAGCCAACGCTGCCCACGACTGGCTAGCAAGGAGCTTGGGGTGGCGCAGCTGAAAGCTGATGGTGGCCTCCTGTCCACTCGAAGGGCTTGTACGGAGGTCTTTTGGCGATACTTCGAGGTTTACGCGAATTATTTCAGAGAACTCAGTGCGTTTTTAAACCAGTCTGTCCAATCCTGATTGGCATGCATCTTGCCTGCCTGCTTCAGTTCAGTGAGTAGCATGAGGCCTCTGGAAAGATACTCTTGCCGCTCCTTAATCAATAGAATTGAATTAAGGCTCCCAAGCTTTCCGCAGGATACGGCCACATCAACTTGCCACTCCGTGTTCGCCGGATCGCGCTTCGCCAGGCCTTCTCTGATCGTCAGGCCCGCCTGGTAGGCCGCCAGCGCCCCTGGCCCATCCCCCTGCGCCACCAGCACATCACCAATCTTGTTGTTGCTCACCGAGAGATCGCGCTGCCACTGCGTGTTCGCCGGATCGCGCTTCGCCAGGCCTTCGGCGATCGTCAGGTCCGCCTGGTAGGCCGCCAGCGCCCCTGGCCCATCCCCCTGCGCCACCAGCACATCACCAATCCGCTCATGGCTCACCGAGAGATCGCGCTGCCACTGCGTGTTCGCCGGATCGCGCTTCGCCAGGCCTTCGGCGATCGTCAGGCCCGCCTGGTAGGCCGCCAGCGCCCCTGGCCCATCCCCCTGCGCCACCAGCACATCACCAATCCGCTCATGGCTCACCGAGAGATCGCGCTGCCACTGCGTGTTCGCCGGATCGCGCTTCGCCACGCCTTCGGCGATCGTCAGGCCCGCCTGGTAGGCCGCCAGCGCCCCTGGCCCATCCCCCTGCGCCACCAGCACATCACCAATCTTGACTTTGCTCACAAAGAGATCGCGCTGCCAATGCGTGTTCGCCGGATCGCGCTTCGCCAGGCCTTCGGCGATCGTCAGGTCCGCCTGGTAGGCCGCCAGCGCCCCTGGCCCATCCCCCTGCGCCACCAGCACATCACCAATCCGCTCATGGCTCACCGAGAGATCGCGCTGCCACTGCGTGTTCGCCGGATCGCGCTTCGCCAGGCCTTCTCTGATCGTCAGGCCCGCCTGGTAGGTCGCCAGCGCCCCTGGCCCATCCCCCTGCGCCACCAGCACATCACCAATCCGGTCATGGCTCACCGAGAGATCGCGCTGCCACTCCGTGTTCGCCGGATCGCGCTTCGCCAGGCCTTCTCTGATCGTCAGGCCCGCCTGGTAGGCCGCCAGCGCCCCTGGCCCATCCCCCTGCGCCACCAGCACATTACCAATCCGGTCATGGCTCACCGAGAGATCGCGCTGCCACTCCGTGTTCGCCGGATCGCGCTTCGCCAGGCCTTCGGCGATCGTCAGGCCCGCCTGGTAGGCCGCCAGCACCCCTGGCCCATCCCCCTGCGCCACCAGCACATCACCAATCCGCTCATGGCTCACCGAGAGATCGCGCTGCCACTGCGTGTTCGCCGGATCGCGCTTCGCCAGGCCTTCTCTGATCGTCAGGCCCGACTGGTAGGCCGCCAGCGCCCCTGGCCCATCCCCCTGCGCCACCAGCACATCACCAATCCGCTCATGGCTCACCGAGAGATCGCGCTGCCACTGCGTGTTCGCCGGATCGCGCTTCGCCAGGCCTTCTCTGATCGTCAGGCCCGCCTGGTAGGCCGCCAGCGCCCCTGGCCCATCCCCCTGCGCCACCAGCACATCAGCAATGCCATTGAGCGCAATGGATACTCCACGCTGGTCCTGAGCGGCCTGCGCTGCCGCTTTCGACTGCTCAAACGCCTTGCGGGCGCCATCGAGATCACCGAAGCGGATGAGGCTGTACCCCAGGCCAAAGCCAGCAGAAGAATCCGCTGGATCCGCTGTGTTGGCTTGACGCCAGTAGTTCACTTCGGCAGCCACATCATCGCCTTGATGAGCTGAGGCCAGAGCCTGCGAAATCAGCGCTAACCGCTGACGATAAAAACCCTCCTGCGGCCAGTTCTGGCGCTGAATGGCGAAAAACTGCCGCACCAGCGCATGCAGCCCATAGATCTGCCCCATCGAATCCAGCCGATCAAGCAGATTGGCACCCACCAGGCCCGCCAATGCTTGGTGCCAGTAAGCATCCGCTGGCTCAGGAGCTTCAGGGGGTATGCATCGATGGATCAGCTCCCAAGGGATTGGACCGCGCAGCGTGAGGCTCAGCAGCCGGGCGAGCTCCTGGGACTGCTCCGGAAGCGACTGCCAACTAGCCAGCAACGTGGCCACCACACCCTGCTCTGCAAGCAGATCCGCATGCGCAGCCTGGAATGCGGCGGCCTCCAGGTTCGGCCGCGCCAGATCCCTGCGCAGCGCCGACACGCTCAAGGAAGGAACCAGCCGCAGGCGGCCGGCCAGCAGGATCAGAGCCAGCGGCAAGCCGTCCACATCATTCACAAGGGCGGCGGCCTGCTCGGCTTCCGCCTCGATCCGTACCCGACCGCTCTCGCCGGAATGGAGTGACAACAGCGCAAGCGAATCCTCTCGACCCATCACCTGCAGATCGAGAGCCTTCACAGCCGTCGTTGGTTCACTGCGCTGGGTGATCAGCAATCGAAACTGGCCAGGCAAACCGGAACAAAGGCAACGCAGCAAATCCTGGCCCTTGCGACCCGCAGACACGTTGTCGACCACCAGCAGTGCCCCCTCAGCCCTGGCAGCACCCCAGGTCTGCAGACAACGGCGCAGGCGTGCTTCGGGCGTGAGGCCATCACCAGGCTCCAAACCTGGCAGTGCCTTTTCCAGCTCTGGGATGGCCTGGATAGCCATCATTTCAAACCCTTCCGTGGCATCAAGCCACCACACGCCAGAGCCATAGCTGCTGGCCGAGGTATGGGCGTAGTGCCGAGCCAGGGTGCTTTTCCCCACCCCGGGCATGCCATGGATCACAACCTGGCCTGCTTCGGCCTCCAGGGATTGCGTTAGGGAAAGGATCTCATCGCGACGGGCGACGAAACCATCAAGATCCGGGGGCAGGTTAGAGAGAATCCTGCCCCCCAGGGCCTTTGGGTGGGAATCGGGAGCAGGCCAAGGTTGCTGAACTGTGACGTTGATGGTGCTTTGGGAAACGTCCTGCAGCACGACACCTTGGTTGTTCGTGGCCTTCTGCCGGGCTGGGCTGTCGTCCAAACCTGCCGCTGGCTGTTTTCCGCCACTGGTCTGCTGACTTCCAGGCTTGAGACCAAACCATCCAAGAATCTTCTCCAGTTTGTCCGCCTGAGTAACAAGGCCCCACACCAAGGCCGCAACCACCACCAGGCCAGCGGGAAGACCAAGCTGTTGCGCAAATGCGGAAAATGGGTCGCTGCTGCCAGACGCACTCCCTTTCTGCGTGGCATAAGCCACAAGAGGAGTGGTGGCAAACGCGCCCAAAACCAACAAAGCAAAGCGGCGAGCACCACCTGAGCGACCCATGGCAACGAAAGGCCAAAACCAACAACGAAGCTGAGAGCTCACCTGCAAGCGATATTTTCTTTAATCTTACCACAGACTAATGAAGAAGACGCACAGTCTTCCGTCTCCTCACCCACGACTTCACAGCCTCTAGTGGTTGGCACTCAATCCTCCGATCTCTTTATTGAAAGGTTCCAAGAACCATGCCCGCTACATCTGGTCTTCTGCAAACCACGTTTAAGAACATTAGGCCCATCGACTGAATCCAAGTCCAGCTGAGTCCAAGGCCAGCTGAGTCCAAGGCCAGCTGAATCTAAGGCAAGCTGAATCCAGGGCCAGCTAAATCTAAGGCCAGCACAGCATTTGAAGTAAAGTCTTCCTAGAAGTACATGTGGTTCGCGGGTTCGCAAACCACATGTTCAAATCGCTACACAAGATCCCCAGGCCTGCGCACCCCAAGTGGGTCACGGTTGTTCACTTGCGTACATATTATTTTGTCATTAACGTCCTTGTGGACCAGCAACTCCACAATGGTGCGGATGTCCTAGCCCCGCTCCAGCCCTGCTGCAATCCACCCTCGTGAACCATCCATCGCAGCAGGCGTCAGAATGAATTCCGTAGCAGCATCCCCCATGCCCCGCCGCCGAGTTAGCGACCTCGCGGTTATGGCCCTGCTGCTCGCTGTGGCGGGGCCTGCGGCAGCTCAGGCTCAACAGCGTTGGCGGGTCAGTGCCCATTGATTGTTCGCAAGGATCAATAGATCCTCCAGCCTCGGCCGATTCCCCCCGCTCAGGTGGCTGGCAAAAATGCCATGGGCTGTCTATCTGCCGCCGATGCCATCTACGGCCCTGTTTAATACTATTCTTCCAGCCCCTTAAATACCGCATCGTCTGGATCCTTATAAAACTCAATTGAGATCTTGGTCCAGAGGTCATCTGGTAGATCGTTAAGCCCCCGGCGTGCCGAGACGGGCATCAGCAGCACCTTGGCCTGCTTCTCCACGGCCAGTTCGGCGATGGCGATGGGGTTGGGGATCATTTCGACTGAGCCGCCGAGGTTTAGGGAGCCCACGACGATGGTGCTGCCGCGGGTGTTGCGCTCCAGCAACCCACCCACAAGAGCAACCAGGATCGGCAGACCTAGGCCGGCGCCACTGCGGTCGTTGTCCATGGCACGCAGCTGAACCGAGTATTCATGGCCGCGGGGATCACGGTCGCCAACCAGGGATTTGGCGCGGGAGTAGAGGTTTTGCTCGCCCACCTTGCTGCTCTCGCGGAAGGCAGGAGGCACTGGCTGGTTGAGGATCTTGACCCCACTGCCAGGCCCCACGGCCACCTCGATGCGGTAGAGGCTGGGGCCGGTTTCGCCGCTGCCGGGGCTGATGGCCCACACCTGGCCGGGTGGCAGGGGATCTCCATCAATGGCATCGTCGCTGTGGAGCTCGGGTGTTGCCACGAACTTCTCGACTCCATCGAGGCCGAGGGTGTAGCTGAAATGGGTGTTGCGGAACTCGCTCTTGAGGCAACGCTTCTGCTGCTCCTTCACCCGGCGGCGTGATTCCAGCGCCAAGCGCACGATCCATTCGAGATCCTCGTTGGGGATCTCCATCTCGGGATCGGGGAACAGCAGCTTGATCAGGGCGCTCACCGTCTTGTTTACACCCTCGATGTCGCGGCCATTGAGGGCGCCACCGAGGTGGATGCGGTTTTGCATTGCCGCCAGGCGGCTGCCATCGCGCAGGCGGCTCCAGCACTCGCTGAGGAAGTCGCTCACCAGGCCGAAATGGTTGCTGAGGTGCTCAGGTAAGAGCTTGGGGAAATCCCAGCCAGGGGCATAAGCGTGGATGCGGTCCTGGAAGGCCGTGTCGTCGCGCATCTCGCGGGGCAGGGGGCTGAGCAGGTGGCCGATGCGCTGCTGCTGCTCCACGTCCACATCGAAGTTGCCCACCATCACGATTCCGCCCTCGGCGCGGATGCTCTCTTTGCCGCGGCTGAACTCGCCGGAGGCCATGTAGCCCTTGAGGATGTTGACGCCGTCCTTCTGATCGAACGACACGCCGGCCACCTCGTCGAAGCAGACCACGTCGTACTGGCAGACCAGGCCGCGCTGGCCATTGCCGTTGTTAACGAACATCTTGGCGACGGTGGCCTTGCCACCCGAGATCAAGTGCGAGTAGGGCGAAATCTGCTGGAACAGGTGGCTCTTACCTGTGCCGCGGGGGCCCAGCTCCACCAGGTTGAAGTTGCGCTCCACAAAGGGAGCCATGCGCAGCAGCACCACCATCTTGGCCCGCTCATCAAGGGCGGTTGGCTCAATGCCGATCGAGCGGATCAGGAAGTCGCGCCATTCGTTGGTGGTGAAGGCCGAGCGCCCCTTGGCCAGGATCCCCAGCACGTTGGGGTTGGACATCTGGATCGGCCGCAGCCCGGCGATGCGGAACGGCCGGCCGTTGCGCTCCTGGGCTATCACCGGGTCGTATTCGAGCGTCACCTCGGCATAAAAGCCATCGGTGAGCATGCGCTCGTTGGCACGCACTAGCTCGTCATCGATCTGGGCGTCCTTGATCGCCAGGCTTGGCACTTCTGCCGCATAGGAATCGCTGCGGGTGTCGAGCCGGGCCCGCACGATGTCGATGATCTTGACGCTGCCCTGATCGCGGGAGCGGGCCTTGAACAGCTGTTCTTCTCCGGTGCGCACGGTGCGGCCCTGGAGCTGCTTCTCCACGATCTGCAGCCCTTCTTCTATCTCTGCTGGATCAGTGCTGGCGCAGTAGCGGCCCAGCAGGAACTCCACCACGTAGGTGGGAACTGGGTATTGGCGGGAGTACTTGCGCACCAGGTCTTTGCGGACCAGGAAGCCAGCGAAGGCTTTGGCGCCGAGCTGGTCGAGATGGTCCAGCTCGCTGGTGGCAGCTGGTGTGATGGTCATGGCAACACCTCCAGCTGAAGAAGTTGGGCGGCCTGATTCAGTCGACGGTCGTAGCAGGCGAAGGTGACAGGCTGTTCGGAGTTGACGTGCAGTTCATGGGCAGCGGCGAGTTGCACGCTGTCGTAACCCCGCAGGGCAAAGACTTCGGCAAAGCGCCCAGCCGTTTCCACCAATGGCTGGCTGACTTCAACAATGGTGAAGGTCTTCCAGGATTGGATCAGGTGCTGCCGGGCCTGTTCGAGATCTTCGTTGCAGACCGGGTCTTCTCGCTGGAGACGGGAGAGGGCCGCCATCGATTCGGCCCAGCTAATCCGGCAGACCCCGATGGCATCAACAGTGGTGCTGATCTGCCGCATCTGATCGGATTGGGCTTCGTCAACCAGCAACTTCATCAGCGCGCTGGTGTCACAAAAAAGGATCACCAGCTCAACCCCGATCCTCAATCACGATGTCGCTGAGCAACTTCCCTTGCCCCCGCAACTTCACGGGAGGGGGCAAGTTGGGCTTCTGACCATTCCAGCTGATCAGGCCCGCATCAATCGCTTTCTGCAGCGGGCTGGTTATCCCTGAGTCCGCTGGCTTCACAGCGGTGATGCGGGCGATGGGTTTGCGATGGGAGGTGACTTCCACCACCTCACCGGACTGGGCACGGGCCAGCCATTCGGAGAGGTGGGTTTTGAGATCCCGCACCGACACCTGACTTGCGACCACATCTGCCATGCCTGAGTCCGCCAACGCGACCACACTAGGCCGGATTTTGCTATTCACGCTTCTCCTCCCACCACGGTGCGGCGTTGGGCGATCACCCGGCCATCAGGGCTCAACAGCACTGCCACCACCACTGCACCTTCCAGCTCGTCATCTTCCACCAGCAGGCGGGCTCCGCCATCGTCGATCGGTTTGGCCGTGGTGGCCACTGACGGGCCTCCAGCGGCCTCTCGGCGCAGATCGGCGGTCATGCCAGCCGTGCCGCCGCTCACCTCCAGGTTGCAGCGCAAGCCCTTCCAGCTGATCTCGGTGATGGCCACCGCAGGGGCGCTGCTCGCTCCGCCAGAGACAACCAACACTGGGGTGAGGCACTCCTGCAGGCTGATGCCGCCGTGGGCATAGGAGTAGCTGCCCCCTGTGTTGAAGCAGGCAGCACCGCTCGGGGTTGCGAACTGTTCACTGGGGTTCCAGCTCCAGGCGGCGGTGGGAACTGGCACCTGGGAGTCGCCCTTGATGGCGGCGCAGCGGGCCCACTTGCTGGCGGTGAGGTGCTTGGGCAGCTCAGCTATGGGCAGGCCATCGGGACAGAACAGCCAGCCGTGGTCGGTGACGACCTTTACGGAGAGCCAACCGGCTTCCAGCAGTTTCTGGACACGGAGTGCCAGCCGTTCGATCTCCGGCTGGATCTGACCCGGGAGGTCGTCATTCAGTTGATGGCCTCGATGATCGAGATCGCCGATCTCCAGCCAGCCCCGCGCCTCTGGGCCAGCGGGGATGTTCAGCTCGTCGTCGCCCAGCACGGTGTAGCACTGGGCGGTGAGGGCCTTGCGCAGCTCAGCGGCACTGGTGGGTTTGCCGGAGCGGAAGGGTGGAGCGAAATCTTCCGGTAGCGCCTGCCCCTGGATCTCGCCGATCAGGGGCGTGATCGCGGGCTTGGCGGTGGCGGTGACGGTGGGTAGTCCCGCCCAGCGGGTGGTGAGGCTGCCGGTGATGCCCATCACCTCCAACGACTTCTGCAGCAGCCGGGCAACGTCGTAGCGGAGGCCATCAGCAAAAAACAACACCTCGCCGGGTGCTGCGGTGATGGCTCCTTGCTCTGCGGGAGTCGGCAGGCCGCTGCTGGCGACGGCTTTTTGGAAGCAGCTGGCGGTGTCATTTAGCCAGATCCTGAGCAAGGCTCCGGCCGCCTTACGCACAACGCCTTCCTCGGCAGTGCTGGCCATCGCCACTGCCTGCCAGGCGCTCAGATCAGCCTCCCAGCCATCGGTTGTGTAGGGCGTGATGAACTCCTCAGGGGTGGTCCCGACTATGGGTTGATCGGCGCGTTGAGCGAGCAGGCCGAGCGGCTCAAGCAGCTTTGCCATGGGGGAGAGGCCGAGCTGGGCCCAGATCCAGCTGCGCCGCTCGCGGTGCTGGGTTTCCAGATCCCGCACGCAGCGGCAGGCCTCGGCGTGGGATTTGCCGGCCAGGCCCTGGAGACCTGCGAGCACCTGGGCTTCACAGGCGGCGTTGTGGGAGGGCCAGCGGGAGAGGTCTTGCCCGCCGACGGCCAGGCCCATCTGTACGGGCTCGACCCGGCGCAGCAGCTCGGGGATACCCGGGAAGGCGGTGGGGTTTTCTGCAAAGCGCTGCCAGACCTTGTCCCAACCGCCGTTGCCTTTGGTGAGCCGTTCGGCAGCGGAGAGCTCACCGTCTTTGGCTGGATCGAACTTGAGATCTTTTTTCCAGGTGGAGGAAAGGACTGCCCACTGCTCTTGGCTGCAGCGCTGCTGGAAGGCCGGTGGATCCGCCATCCACTGCAGGAGGTCGCGGATCGCATCAGGAACCAAGTAGGCGTTGAAGTCTTCCGCCTCCAACCGCTTGCCGCGCAGCTGCTCGATCGGCACGGAGGCCACTTCAGCAAGGGCACGGCTGAGGGCTGCCTTTGTGGCCTGATCCCCGGACAGATCGAGATTCAAGGCATCGCCGGAGCTGAGGAAGGCGGCCAGGGTCCAGTCGCGCCCATTGCGCTGGAGCCAGAGGCTGCCGCGGAACATCAGCTCGATCAGCGGCTCCAGGGCCCAGGGACAGCCCTCGCCGGCCCGCAACTCCTGCCGGCTGATCCCAGGCAGATAGATCACTGGGATCTGACCTGCGGCCGCTTCTGCAGCAGGCAGGCTGCGATCAACAATGCAGCGCAGCCACAACGCCGGACCCTGCTGGTGCTCGGGGTCGTAGTCGCCCAGGCAGAGCAGCTCGGGTAACTGCTGCCGCAGGAGGGGAAGCAGCGGTTTCCATTCGCTGCGGGGATCGGTCCAGAGGATGGCGACGGGCGACTCATCTGCGTCGCCGTTGACGTTGCAGCCGCGCAGCTTTTGGATCAGGGATTCGAGCAGGGTGCATGCCGCCATGGATCAAGCCTCACCCCGATGGCGATCCCTTGCGGCTTCCTTTGCTTCACGGGTGTAGTGCAGGTCGTTCCAGCGGTTGCCGTCGAAACTGTCGCCCGCAGGCGGTGCGCCTGGAACTGGGGCGCCGAAATCAGTTGACACGGCAGTGCTGTTTTCATCCCAGCCCCAGAACCAGGGGAAGTCATCTTTGGAACGCATTGGCTCTTTGCCCCTGTCCTTCGCCCACTTGATCGTGCCGGGCTTGGCACGCAGGATCCCAGCGCCGGTTTTGCCGCCTTTGCGCAACTGAGCACTTAGGAAGGGCCGGATGTTGAGCCGCACGCCGTCATTGATATCGGGATCCCAGCCGATTGCTTGTTGATGCAAAGGCTTCCAGCGGACAAAGATGTCGTAGGGCGGTTCGCCTTCGAGGATCTTTTTGAGCTGGCCTTGGAGGTCAAGTGCTGCGGCCAGGCGATCATCAGCGCCGTTGACTCCCTCTGCTTGATCGAGTTTCTGGCGATCAATCCAGTCACCCAGATAGGTGAAGGTAAGCAGCTCCAGGGTCTTGCAGCCCTGGCCATTGGGAGAGGCGAGTTTGTGGTAATTCACCAGGGCGCTAAAGCCATGGGGATGGCCATCCCAGATCTGCCAGATAAAAGGACGACATTGAAAGAGCTTGCAATGCTCCACAAAAAAAGAATTTCTAAGCCACGCTTCTAAGGTTGCTTCGGGCGTTCTTGCGTTGTTATCGACTGCAGATGCTAATAAGAGACGGCGTTCCATCTCAGAAGACCATTTATCACCGAAAGACGCAGAAAGCAAGTTGCGCAATCGCTCATCTGCTGACGGTTCTCCCCTTACAGGAACCAAGCCAACTATTCCGTCTTTGTCAGATAGTTCATTTAAAGCATCACCCGCAATGGCTGGGTACCCACAAAAATCAGAATCGTTACTTCTGGGCCATTGATATCCACAGAGTCTTGCGACCGCAACCTGAAGCTCTTGCTCGCTCTCGCTTGGGTCACCATTGAAAATCCACTGGGTTGAGTCAGAGCACTGGGGAAAAGTGAGCAAGCCATTGGGGAAGATTTTATCCCCTTCTGGCTTCCATTTGATCTGATCGTAGGGGACTTTTGCAAAGGTTGAGTTTGTGACATTTAACTTTTGGTCTACCTGGCGCACGTCATCGTGAAAGTCCGAAGAAGACAGATAAGCCCAAAGCGCCGGAAGATCAGACTGTTTCTTTGGGCACACCACGGCAACATTAGAATCAAACTTTTCACCCGTGTAAAAAGTGGCTGCCAGTTTTCCAATTTGGCTTACTGCGATGCCCAGCTTGCCCCACGCCTGATTGCCTCTGCGATCTGCATCATGGAGTCTTTCCCGCAGCTCTACCGCGAGCCTCCTGAGAGTGCCTTCACCTTTTTGCCAGTAGATTATTTGTTGGCGGCCGCCGAATAGAACGGTATCCTTGACAGTGCTCTGAAGTGGCTCGTAATCATCGCCCATCCTGTCAACTTCCCAGAAATATCTTACAAATCGAGGAGAATCCCCGTTAAGTATTCCGGCAAGGCAGGATGCCGAAGATCCAAGCAGGGGTAGTTCGCGGGATAGCTCAAAGCCGATGCGATAATCAGGGTTGAGTGATTGCCCCTTTTGATTGAGAATAAATATTTCTCCGCCTTTGAGAATCTGGGACTTTGAGGATGGAGTCTTGCCGGGAGAGGCGTCAATGCAAGAAAAATTGCTGGAATCCGAGGGCGGACTGTTGCTTACAATGAATGAAGCAATGTTGGTGATATTGCCTGGGCCTATAGCAAAGGCATCGCCTCCGCCTCCTAGCTTGGCGACAAGCTGCCAAGAATTGTTGCCAAGAGTGATCTTACGCAAGCCCTTGTAGCTCCCCAGGAATAGCCAGTTTTGAGTCGCGACCGTCGCAGCACTTCCGTCACTTTGGCAAAGCTTCAAGCATCTTTCAAAAAAGCATGTTGAAAGATCACTGGATGAAAGAGGATACTCTTTATCAGAAAATTCGACTAAATCTGAAGACTGTTTTCTCCTCCCAAGGTAGGGGACATTTGTGACAACAAGGGTGAATTTCCTGCCAAGAATCAAATTTGCTTTCGCAATGCCATGTGCTGTCACAGCTGCTTCTAGCTTCGCTTCTGCCTTTTCGTCCCTGGTTAGCGCCTGTTCTAGCAATGGCTGCAGTTCAATGAATGTGGCTTCTAATAAGCCGTTTTCAGCGGAGCATGGGTCAATCAAACTTCCCAGTACCCCCGCTTTGTCGAACAACCGGTACAGCCGCTTCATGCCATTCCTTAGTCGCTCGTTATCACCTGCCAAAGCCAACCACTCGGCCTCGCTGGTGTTCGGCGCCAGGCCCGAGCATGCGAGGTTCATCGCGGGCAGCTTGCAATGGCCCACGCGCCGCCAAGCAGCCAGCGCCAGGTTGAATGCGCCAATCTGCGTGCAGCGCGGATCAATCTCTAGGCCGAACAGGTTGCCCTGTATCACTGCCGCCACGGCGGTCTGTTCGCTCACGCCTTCCTCCATTCGCAGCGCCACCATGCGCTCGAACATCGCCACCACGAAATGGCCGCTACCCATGCAGGGATCCATGCACTTGAGTTCAGCCGCAGATGTGGGCCAGCCTTCAAAAGTTCCAGCCGCGGGCGTCCAGGCTCCGTCGTCAGTCTTGATGAAGCGCAGATAGTTCCAAGGGCATTCGTGTAGGGCCACTCCTTGACGCAGCTCCTCTTCGCTCTGGGCGGTTGCAGCCAGCTGGGGATTGGCTGCCAAAACTTTGCCGGCGTGCCAAGCACCGAGGGTGTTGTCGAGCAGGAAATCCACCATGTAGTCCTCGGTGAACAATTGCGTCACCGGGGAGATTTCATCAGCGCCGATCTTCACGCCGGAGTCGTTCACCTCCTTCTTGCGTTTGGTCTGCCAGAACTGATAGGTCCAGCCCAGGCTGTCGCTGGCCGTGAAGGTCTCTGTCTCCAGCCCAGCTACCAAGCCCTGCAGCTGTTGTCTGATCTCCAGCGGCAACTTTGCCGCCAGCACCGGATCATCGACCCGGAAGATCTGCGGCAACATCGACTGGGCGTATTGCGCCGCCAGCCCCCAGAGATCTGTGCCTTCCTCGGCTGCGAGCTCTTCGCATTCATCCAGGCTGATCGAAACACCAGAAGAGGGTTCGATCAGCAGCTGGTTCTCCGCCAGGAAGCGAGCAAACAGCATGCGGTGCCAGTGCTCGTAGGCCATCTCTCGCACCAGCCGCTCGATGCTCTGGGTGCCTTTCTGAGGATCGCGTTGATCCCCCAGCTGGCGTCCGCGGGCGCGCAGGCGGTTGCGCAGCTTGCGCTCCTCCTCACTCATCGAGCCGAAGGGCTCGCTGGCATCCACTGCCAGTGCCGTGAGGGCATCCCGGGCCCCGCGCTCGGCAAGCTCGCGGGCCTTCACCACGGTTGTTTCAAGGGTCTTACGCAGATCGGAGGCGAGGGCGGGCATGGGGATTAGTTGATCTGGATCGGACCGTTTTGCAGGGCAGCGGCGAGCTTCTGGCGCTCAGCTGCCCACCAGGCATCAAGTGCTGCTGCGTCTTTGAGCACCCCACTGCTGAGCTTGAGCGGCTGGATGTTGGGCTCCAGGGCCTTGGCTGCCGCAGATCGGGCCTTGCCAAAGCGGGTGGGCAGGCTTTCGGCCAGCTCCGCCCTGCTGGCCAGGGAGCGCTGCTGCAGCGCCTCCAGCAACTTGCTTCGGTCTACGGGGTCAGCTGGTGGAGCCGCCACCGGCAACTGCAGCGCTTGACCGATGCGATTGCGCTCAACCTCCGGTAGGTCTTGCCACTCAGCACTGGCCTGCAGTTGCTGCAGCTCGGCGGCCACCACCTGGCTTAGTTGTTGCTGGGCCTGCTCCAGCTCGGCCGTGAGTGCCTGCTCCAGTTGCTGGAGCAATGGGGCCACAAAATCAGTGGTGGGATCGAGCAGTGAGCGCTGTCTCCGGATTGCCTCCACCTGGGGCTCCAGCTCCTGGCGCACCGACAAGCCCTGGGCCTGTTGTAGGAGAGCCTGTAGTCGCTCCCAGCCAGGTTGACGTTTCTGCTTCAAGTCCACAAGGCTGCATGCCTGATCCCACAGTTCCTGCAGCTGCTCCTTGGAATCGAGGATCGTTTTGAGCTGCTCAGGCCCGCTGAGCTTGCGAAGCTCCTGCAGCTGGGTGGAGCTCACTGGCGATGGCAGCGGGGCATCGCCACCGGATTGGAGCACCTTGTTCTCGATAGCATCGAGAAACTCGACGGCCTTGGCTTCTTCCTGCCCTGATTGGGCCGTGACGCTGGCAATGCCAAACACGCCCCGCACCCCCATCTTTTCCTTAGCGGTGAGGCGTACCTCCTGCAGGTAGAAGCGGGCTTTGCCGAGGCTCTGTTGATCGAGCTGGCCAACCGCAATCGGGTTGTTCTGGCTGTCCTTGGCGCTGAGGGTGCCATCGCGCAGCAGGGCCAGCAGCACCGCATCCATTGCATCCTGCGGCCAGCCATAGGGCGCTACACGTAGGTCGGCGCGAATCGCACTGCCTTCCTTGCCGCCACCGATGGCACTGATGACGATGCGGGCCACTGGATGGCTGTCGTTTGAGCCCTGATGGCCCACGGCAGAAAGCGGTGAATCGCTGCCATCTTTGGCGCGCTTCACGGCGGTGCCCCAGCTGCCGTGGTCGGCCTTGTGGAACTCGGGGAACAGCCGGGCTAGTGCTGCCTCAGAAGCCGCGGACTGCAGCTTCTCGCTGAGCTTGATGCCGTACTCCTCGATGCCGCCGCCCTTGAGCACCAGGGCATTGGCGATCACATCGGCAATCAGCTCGTTGCAGTCGTCTTCTGCGCGGCTCTGGCGGCTCTGCATCGCCTGCCTTGCTTCCTTGCCTTCTGGCGTGGAGGGGGTGCCGTAGTGATCAAGCACCCGGCGAGCGGCCGTGGCATCAATGATCCGGCTTTGCAGCTCTTCCGCGCCTCTGCGCGGCAGGAACACATGCAGCATCGGATCGTCGGCGCCGGCCTCTCGGGCGGCATCGCGCACCTCCTTATCGCTGCAGCCCCAGCCATCGCGAATCCACACCACCACCTGCTCGTTCGAGGGTGCCGGCGGCTCGGGGTTAGGCCAGTGGACGATCGACCGCTGGATCTTGGCTTGCCCTTGCAGCAAGCGAATCGCCTTGAGTTCCTTCTGGAGCTCCAGGCCGAGGCGCTTCTCTCGCTCGTTGGTGATTTCGGCGGTGTCGCTGCGAACCGCCTGGCGCTTCTCCTCAAACAACCGCTGCCACTGGGCACCTTCTGTGGTCTGCAGGCGGTATTCCTCCAGCCCCGGCTGATCGCCCACCTTCATCAAGGTGCCGTCTTCTGCCATCGCCTCCAGCAAGCCGGCGATTTGGTTTCGCAGGGGGCCGCTGTCCTTGCGCAGATCCGGCACCATCAGGTCCGCCAGGGTGCGGGATGTGGCGCGAATGCCCTTGTCGGCGCCCTGCTCGCGCGGCAGCCGGCTGATCAAGAAGGCCAGCCCGCAGAGGCTTTGCTTGAGCTTGCCCTCTTCTGTGCCCTCCTTGCCGAGATTGGCGATTCGGTTATTGAGTTCGTTGAGCAGCACGCCCGAGTTCACCAGGTCGGGCCCCATCGCCTGGAACAACACATCACCGGTGATCACTCGGCCCAGGTCTTCATCTGCGATGTCTTTGACAGCATCAAAGATGATCCGCAGCTGCGAGCGCAGTTGGCTGTTGGTGCCAGCCACATCAACACTGCGGAAGCACTCCTCCCAGAAACGCCGGCGCGTGGGCAGCAGCGGATAGTCGGCCACCGCCACCTGGCGGTCTTCTGATCGCTCCTTGATCAGGCTGCCTTCCAGCTGCTTGGACACCTCACCGGCGTTGGCCTCCAGCACCTGCTGCACGTCGGCCTGGGTATCGGCGCGCTTCTGCAGGATCACCTTGCGAATCACCGTTTCCACGTCGGTGTCCGACAGCTGCACCGTGACCCGGAAACGGTCTTTGAGCTTCTGCAGCTGGGGCGTTTCTGACGACAGCGCCGACTGGCCAGAAGCCACCAACATCACGCGGCTATTGAGCTCGGTCTGCAGCGCCTCGGCCAGCTCCACAAAGTCTGTGGCTCGGTCGTTTGAGTCGCCGATGTACTGCTGCACCTCATCGAGAACCAGCATGGTGTGGGGCAGCTCGCCACCATCGGGCGCCAGCGCCTTGCGGGCCAGCTGCACGAACTCAGCGGTGGTGATGTCGCTGTCGCTGTTGGGGTATTGCTGGCGAATCACGTCACGCGCCTCGCGGTTGCCGGCCGCATAGTCCGGGTCATGCTCCAGTACGGCTCCGGCGATCACCGGGCTCACGTAGAGCTCATCGAGCTCCTCCAGCCAGCGGCTGCCTTCTGCCTCCACCGCTGAGCGCACCGCATCGAGGTAACCCTTCTCCATCAGCCAGAAGCAGAAGCGCGCCTGGGGCACCTTCTCGGGCATGCCAACCGCCTTGAGCAGGATCGCCAGCACGGTTTTGCGCACGGCGTCCTTGGCGCCGGAGGGCATGGCGCCGCTGGCGGCCATAAGAGGTTTGCCACTTCTGGCGGCGAGGGTGTCGAGTTCCCGGAACTGAGTCTTCACCTCATCCGGTAGCTCCAGCACCAGATCTCGGGCGCGCTTGCCTGGGAACACCTCGGTGTTAGCCCACATGTGGCCGAGCATCTTCTGCAGGTGCGACTTGCCGCTCCCAAAGAAGCCAGACACCCACGCAGCGTTCTGGCGTGCCTGCCCCTGCTGGGACAGGTAGCTCTGCAGGATCCGCTCCATGGCCTGGCCGTACTGGCCATCGCACACGAAGGTGCTCAGTTCGCCCTCCAGCTCCCGGCGAGCGTTTTCGTCATCGAGCGTGGTGATCCGTGCCTGGCCGTTGTTGGCCAGCGGGCTTGTGCGCGGGTCCCGCTGCAGGGTCTGGAAGATCTGTTGGCTCATGCCACCGCTCCTGTGGGATGGCGTGAGATGCCCACCGCCATGTAGTTCCAGCCATCTCGGGCATCGAGCAGCCGGTAGTTGTTGCCGTCTTTCTGGCCGGGGAAGAACACGACCAGCCGGCCCTGGATCTTGCCCTCTATCTCCTTAATCACATCGGAGAGCCGTAGGAAGCCAAACAGGCTCCCGGCCCCCAGCAGCGCCACCACGTCGTTGTCGGTGGCCTGGCTGAGCTGAGCCTTGATCAGGTCTGCCATATGGCGCAGAAAACTGGAATCCAGCTTGAGGCGGATGTCGTCGGGCCGTTCGAAGTACTCCTCGCGGTATTTCATGCCGCCCATCCATTCGGCAAAGGCGGTGGTGAGGTTGACCAGCAACCAGCCATGGCCTGCTGTTTTGGTGGCCTGCTCGAACTCCAGCAACTTGGCCCGCAGGTGCCGCTCCAGCTCCTTCTCGTAAACCAGCATCACCACCCGGTTGGCCGCTGGCAGCCCCTGCTGCCACGGCACAGCGATGTGATCCGCGTAGCGCTTTGCGAGCTCATCAATCCGGCTCATGACTGCTGGCCTCCGTGCAGGGGATCTAATCCACTGGGATCGATCGAGACCACCCCCGCGCCGTGGGACAGCTTGAGCAGGCCCAGGCGCTTGGCCTGCTCCGCCAGCTCCAGCAGGCCCGAGCTGGAACTGTCAAGCGCTGTCGCCCAGGGGGTGTTGAGCAGAGCCTTGCCGCGCTTGCCGCTGGCGTAGCCCAGCCACAACGCCAGGGCCAGGGCCTCCGGGTGGGGCTTGAGGGGCTGCCGCAGTTTCTTGACCTTGCCTTTGAGGTGGCCGCTCTGAGTCCAGCTGCTGGCGGCGTTGCGGGCCACCGCATCCAGCACCTTGGGGCTGAGGCGGTCATGGGTGAATCCCTGAACCGCCGCCACCATCTCGGATCGCTGCAGCAGCTCCCCCCGGGCCATCCCCATCACCTTCTCCGTGGTGGCCAGCAGCAGCGGGTCGCGGGCCAGGCCGTTGAGCAGGGCCAACTGGGGGTGCGCTGCCGGATCCACGGCCCAGAGCCGGCGCAGCACCCGGAACAGGGGCTTGCTGGGATCGAGCCCATGCAGAGCGGTGAGCCGGGTGGCAGTTTCCTTGCGGGTGGAGAGGGTGCGCTTGCCCAGCACGTTCTCCTCCACGATCGCGACCCGATAGGCCTTGGCAGGTGCTTCAGCAGGGACCACTGCCAGCAGGGTTTCAAGCTCCTGCAACATCAGCGTTTTGCTGGTGTGGGGACCGCTGTCGGCCACACGAAACCCCAGCGCCATAAGGTCGCCATTGGCGTCTGCGGCCTTCGGTGGCTTGGGACTGGAGCGGCGGGCGGGCATGCAGCGGCAGGCGTGGGCTGCCCTGGGAGGGCCCTGGTGTAGGCCGCACCGCGAGTTGGTGCGCATGCAGCTCAGCAGCGTTATTGCAGCAGTTTGACGCGTGATCAGCTGAGCTGGGGCTGCCTTTTGACGAAACCAGAAATAGAAGCCGGCTATGCACTAACCGCATATATTGGGCATCCGCCTTAGCAAAGCCGCCCCGAAAGCTGCCCGGCTATCTGATTGCAGTCCGATTGCCTGCCCTTAAACCCGAAGAACAATACGGCAATCTCAATGCTGGTGAGTTCAAAAAAGATCTTGATCAGATAGCAAGCTCCGCAACCACCACTTTCCGCTTATTGGGCAGGACCAAAAAAGGAGGTCAAGCCTTCACTCCTGAATTGTCAGAGATCACCGGCGGAGCTTTCTGCCTGATCACCAACTCAACCCCGATCTTCCATCACGATTTCACTGACGAGTTTTCCCTCACCACGCAGCTTCACTGGTGGAGGGAACACCGGCTTTTGGCCGTTCCAACTGACGATCCCTGCATCAATCGCTTTCTGCAGCGGGTTGGCCGCAGTGGAATCGGGCTGCTTGATGGCGGTGAGCCGGGCAATCGGTTTGCGGTGGGATGTGACCTCCACCACCTCACCGGCCTGCACCCGGCCGAGCCATTCGGAGAGGTGGGTCTTGAGATCCCGCACCGACACCCGGCTTGCGACTACTTCAGACACGCCTGATCCTCCATTTGTGACCACTTTAGTTGCCCCCACCAGGGTGCGGGGGGAGGTCATCGGCCCAGCTCCAGCGCTGCCCAGCCATGGCATCGCAGGGCGACTAAACTAAAACTTAGTCCACAGTGGTGTATCGTGGCCGTCGCGAAGAAGCCCCTGGCCAACCAGCCCCTGGCTAACCAGCATCTGGTGAATGTGCACCAGGCGAAAACCCATCTCTCCCAGTTGCTGCAGGAGGTGGAGCAAGGGCAGGAGGTGGTGATCGCCCGCTCGGGGGTCCCTATTGCCCGGCTGGTGGCCTGGCAGGCTCCGGCCCAGCCGGTGGCGGCTCCTGGGGCCATGCGCGGCCAGATCGCCCTGGCCGATGATTTCGATGCGCCCCTGGATGGGTTGTTTGAGGCGTTCCATTGACGCGGCTGCTGCTCGATACCCATCTGGTGCTGTGGTGGCTGAACGGCGATCCACGGTTGCCGCAGCCGGTGGTGGAGAGGGTGCAGGCGCCGGAGGCCGAGGTGTTTGTGAGCCAAGCGTCCCTGTGGGAGATGGCGATCAAGGCGTCGATCGGCCGGCTGCAGGTGGATCTGCAGGAATTGGAACGCCAGGTGCCCTTGCAGGGTTTCCGTTGGCTGCCGATCAGCAACGCCCACCTGCTGGCAGTGGGGGATCTGGAAACCGATGGAGTTCATCGGGATCCCTTTGATCGCCTGCTGGTGTGCCAGAGCCGGGTGGAGCCGATGCTGTTGCTGACTGTGGACACCCAGCTGCGGAGCTATGGGGCCACGGTGATCGTGTTTGGGTAAGTGGATAAACTCTCTGTATTTCCGATAGGCTCGCAAAGCCCAAAAAACGCGGCATAGACCAAGGCTCTGGATACAAGCACTGTATGGCCTGGCTGGGAAATGGTTCGACAAGACTGTCAATCTGAAAACGTGTATCACGAAGAGTAGAAATATATTGGCTTAGGGGCCTATGGAAGTGCGTTGTGCGTCCAAGCCATCCCCGCGTGTGCGGGGAGAACGCAACGGTAACGATAATCTGCAGGGTCAAGATGGCGATTGTATCTTATACGGTCAAGCCCGAAATGACAGATTAGACGGCGTTATGGCTGGGTTCTGGGTGAGGTATCCAACATTTGAGGCAAGCCGCGCGCGGAGGGCGCAGCCCGGAGCGCGTCGGCTTGACCGAAGGGTTATGCCTCATTCGCTGCCTCCAGCAATGCTTGCGAGCACCCATACGAGACGATTTCCCTGGGACACGCTAAGATTTGAAGCATCGAAGCACCACGACGAAACTCCCACATATGGACAGAGAATTTACAGCTTACATCGGGTATGTGGCGGCATGCCTGACTACCGCTTCCTTCCTGCCCCAAGTGTTAACAGCTCTAAAGTCACCCGACTTGAGCAGCATCTCCCTTCTGATGTACGTCATGTTCGTAAGTGGTATCTGCTGCTGGTTGATCTATGGAGTTATGCTTGGAGATGGCCCGCTAATTGCTGCAAACGTAGTTACTTTTATGCTCTCGGCCTCTGTTCTCTACCTGAAGATTCGCGAAGTAAGGCGAGGCCGAAGGCAGCGTTCCTCAGTGCTCTGAGAAGCGTGCCCGTGTGTGGTTTGTACGTTGCAACTAGGTCCGTCTACCCGGCCTCTTGAATAGAGACCATTTTGTTCAGATATAGGAAGATTAGTATGATCCTTTTCTTCTTCAAGGATTTTGAAATATCCCCACTCAATAATTTTGTTCTGGAGGCTACTCTAATGATGGCAAGGTTAGCTTGCGCCATGGGAGTAATACAAAAGCTCGCTAACCTTTGGCTTCAATACGATTAGGTCTGAATAGGCAAATCCAAAAACGGCATCGTCGTCGACTGCTCCATAGCCATGGGCAAGTATGTTTCTAAAGTCAAAGATCGCACGAGAATTGGAAATGGAACGAAACAGCTTTTCATCGAGAGCGCTGACTCTTCCAAGGGCCTCCCCAATAATGATCAATTCACGCTCGACAGAAGATCTCACGCCATAGACAAGCTTTTTTGTTCGCTAGGCTTCGCGAGCGTCAAGAAAGACGTGGAAGCGCTTGGTAATCTCTAATGGGCCAAACTCAACAAGAAGATCGATGTCGCTCTCTCCAGGCTTAAAATCGTCTCTCAAGGCTGAGCCAAAGACAAAAAGCCGCTCAATTCCATATCGCTGGCAAGCTGCAGCGATCTCTTCAAGTTTATCATCAATTAGGACTGACATGACACACTACTCAGCACATTGTAACCCAAAACCCAGGGAGACCACCAGGCACTGATTCAGGGCTCTCACAACGTCAAACTAACACTGCCCCTTAATGGCAGGCAAGAATGTGGGTAGAAGAATTGAAGCATTCTAGTATGACTACCCAAAAAGTATATGGCCAATTGCTGGCTGCAGACCTTCTCAGTGCAGCCGCATCGCCATAAGTCGTTCAAGCTTTCCACCGATCCATTCTTTGTGGAGAAGCTCCGGAACCTCGTTGGCCAGTACCTAAACCCGCCGGATCAGCAGTGCCAGGCCATGGATCAGTTTCAGTCTCAGTCTCGGTCTCGGTCTCAGCCCCTCCAGCAGCCTCAGCCGCTGCTGCCTATGGCACCACCACTCTGTTCGCCGCCCTTTAGAACAAGCTTCCGTTCAACTGGACCGCCACCGCAGACTCAATCCTGGAGAGGCTGCAGTAACTTCGATTACAAATTTCCGGGACGGCACACCAGGCTTAGGAAATAGGCTTTTCAATTCGCTGAGAGCCATCTCGATGCAGTGGATGGCGGCATATACGGTCTGGACAGCCGCCTCGGGCCTGATTTTGGTGCTGTTCCTGCTGCTGCACCTGGCCGGGGTGGCCTTGGCGCCGCTGGATTCCGCTGCCTTCGAGGCCTATGCGGCCGGTCTGCATGCGGCTGTGTGGCTGCCGGCCGCTGAGCTGGCGCTGCTGGCGGTGGGCCTGGTCCATGTCGGTTTCAGCCTGAGCAAACTGATCGCCAACCGCCGCGCCGGCAACCGGGCGATGTTGGTGAGCCGGCGAGGCCAGCCCCTGGCCGCCTTCGCGGCCCGCAGCCAGGGGCTGGCGGGCCTCACCCTGCTGGGCTTTCTGGTGGTGCACCTGCTGCAGTTGCGCTGGCCCCGGCCCGCCGTCGGTGCCGAGCTGGCGGCCCTGCAGTCGGTGCTGGTTCAGCCGGCCAGCCTCTTGCTCTACCTGGCCGCCTCCCTTGCCCTGGCGCTGCACCTCTTTCACGGCGGTGAGGCCGCCCACCGCAGTCTGGGGCTGCTGGATCCGGCCAATGGCGGCCGTATTCGTCAGGCGGCCCGGGTGCTGGCGGTGTTGGTCGGGGGCGGCTTTGTGGCGGTGGCGCTGGCCTTGGTACTGCCGCTGGCTTTGGCACTGCCGCTGGCTTTGGCACTGCCGCTGGCCTTGGCACTGCCGCTGCACGCGATCGCCGGTGCGCTGCCATGAGCCCTCTACCCGATCCGCGCCTGCCCGCCGGCCCGCCGGCCGATGCCTGGCGCCGCCTGCGCGCCGAGCTGCCGCTGATCAGCCCGCTGCGCAAGCGTCAGCTGCGGGTGCTGGTGGTGGGCACGGGCCTGGCCGGCGCCTCGGCCGCCGCCACCCTGGCCGAGCAGGGCTATCAGGTCACGGTGCTGACCTACCACGACAGCCCCCGGCGGGCCCATTCCGTGGCGGCCCAGGGGGGCATCAACGCTGCCAAGAACTACGCCGGCGACGGCGACAGCATCGAGCGCCTGTTCGCCGATACCATGCGGGGCGGCGATTTCCGTGCCCGGGAAGCCGGCTGCATGCGCCTGGCCGAACTCAGTGGCGGCATCATCGACCAGGCCGTGGCCCAGGGGGTGCCCTTCGCTCGCGAGTACGGCGGCACCCTGGCCACCCGCAGCTTCGGAGGCGCGCTGGTGAGCCGCACCTTCTACGCCCGCGGTCAGACCGGCCAGCAGCTGCTCTACGGCGCCACCCAGGCCCTGCTGCGCCAGGTGGCCAAAGGCCGCATCACCCTGCTGCCCCGCCGCGATGTGCTGGAGCTGATCACGGTGGATGGCGTAGCCCGTGGTGTGGTGGCCCGCCAGCTGCTTACGGGCGAGCTGGAGCTGCATACCGCCCAGGCGGTGCTGCTGGCCACAGGCGGCTACAGCAATGTGTTCTTTCTTTCCACCAACGCTCTCAAGTCCAACGCCACGGCGATCTGGCGCGCCCACCGCCAGGGCGCCCTGTTTGCCAACCCCTGCTTCACCCAGATCCATCCCACCTGCATCCCCTGCGGCGATGCCGGCCAAAGCAAGCTCACGCTCATGAGCGAGAGCCTGCGCAACGACGGCCGCATCTGGCTGCCGGCGATTCCTGGCGATGCCCGCCCGCCGCAGCAGATCCCCGAGGCCGAGCGCGACTACTTCCTCGAGCGCCTCTATCCCCGCTACGGCAACATGGCGCCCCGCGATCTGGCCTCACGCAGGGCCCAGGAGCTCTGCAATGCCGGGCAGGGCGTGGGACCTGGCGGCCGCTCGATGTATCTGGATTTGCGCGATGCGATCGCTGAGCAGGGCCTTGAGGTGATCGAGCAGCGCTACGGCAACCTGCTGGAGATGTACGAGCGCATCAGCGGTGATGACCCCACCAGCACCCCCATGCGCATCTACCCGGCGCCCCACTACACCATGGGGGGGCTGTGGGTGGACTACCAGCTGATGAGTTCGATCCCGGGCCTGTTCGTGCTGGGGGAGGCCAACTTCTCCGAGCACGGCGCCAACCGGCTCGGGGCCAGCGCTTTGATGCAGGGCCTGGCGGATGGTTATTTCATCGCGCCGGCCACGGTCACGGCCTGGCTGGCGGGCCATCCCACCCCACAGATCGGCGCCGATCACCCCGCCTGCCGCCAGGCCCTGGATCAGGCCAGGGGCCGCATTGCTGCCTTGCTGGCGGTGGATGGCTCCCGACCGGTGGATGCCTTCCACCGGGAGCTGGGGGCGTTGATGATCGAACACTGCGGCATCAGCCGCACGGCCGAGGGGTTGGGCAGCGGCCTGACGGAGGTGGCCGCCTTGGAGCGTCGCTTTCACGTTGAGGTGCGGGTACCGGGAGTGGCTGAGGGCCTAAACCCGGAATTGGAGAAGGCCTTGCGGCTGGCCGACTTCTTTGGGCTGGCCCAGTTGATGCTGCGCGACGCCCTGGCCCGGGAGGAATCCTGCGGGGCCCACTTCCGTGAGGAGCACCAGACCCCTGACGGGGAAGCCCAGCGGGACGATGGCCGATTTGCCCACATCGCCGCCTGGGAGTTCCAAGGCGAGGGCGCCGAGCCGCTGCGCCACGCCGAGCATCTCAGCTTCACCGCCCTGCAACCCAGTTCCCGCAGCTACCGATGAGTGCCAACCTGTCGCTGACCCTGCGCATCTGGCGCCAGGAGGGCCCCGAGGGGTCTGGTACGTTCCGCAGCTACCTGCTGGAGCAGCTCTCGCCGGACCTGTCGCTGCTCGAGGTGCTCGATCAGCTCAATGAGCGCCTGATCAGCGCCGGTGAGCGGCCGGTGACTTTCGAGCACGATTGCCGGGAGGGCATCTGCGGCAGCTGCGGCTTTCTGGTGAACGGCCAGGCCCACGGCCCGCGGGCCGCCACCACCGTCTGCCAGCTCTACATGCGCCAGTTTGGCGATGGCGCCACCCTCACCCTCGAGCCCTGGCGCGCCCGCGCCTTTCCGCTGATCCAAGACCTGGCGGTGGAGCGTTCCAGCCTGGACCGTCTGATCGCGGCGGGGGGCTACTGCTCGGTGAATACCGGAGAGGCGCCGGAGGCCAACGTCCTGCTGGTGGGTCAGGAGCAGGCCGCCAGCGCCTTCCAGACGGCCACCTGCATCGGCTGCGGCGCCTGCGTGGCCAGCTGCCGCAATGCCTCTGCCAGCCTGTTCGCGGCCGCCAAGCTGGCCCAGCTGGCCCAGCTGCCCCAGGGCCAGCCGGAGCGCCGCCGCCGTAACCGCGCCATGCAGGAACAGATGGCGGCCGAGGGCTTCGGCAGCTGCAGCAGCAACCTGGAGTGCGAGGCGGTTTGCCCCCAGCAGATCTCAGCCGACTGGATCAGCTGGATGCGGCGCGAGGCAAGCTGACTGAGAATGTCTGCCCCCTATCTTCCGATTCCGGAACATTTGGCCTCCTCCCAGACACAGATCAACGGGCCCGGGGGTCATTGCCCTTGACCGGCCTTCGGCAAAGCCCTCGCCACCCGGCCGCCGGTGGCATACTGCAAGAGAGGAAACGGTGGTGCCATTAACTACAGGATCCGGCAACTGGAAACCGAGGAGGGTTGGTCGGTCAGTTGCCTTGAGCTGCCCGGTTGCCATTCCCAGGGCGACAGCCGGGAGGAGGCCCTGGCCAACATCCGTGAAGCCATCACCCTCTGGCTGGAGGTGGAAGCGGAGGAGGCCGGCGTCAAGCAGGTGGAAACCTTGGATCTGGTGATTTGATGCCTCGTCTGGGCGGCATCAGCCAGCAGGAGGCTGTCAGGGTGTTTCAGAAAATCGGCTACCGGGTCGGGCGCGGGGTCGCGCTGCCTCCACAGCGCCACAGGATGGGGCTTGCGTTCCTGGAGTGGGACGGTTGATGGTGGCGGCCACGTTCAGTTCCGGCTCCTCCACGATTGTCGCCGGCTTGCCTGTAGCTCCCTTCAGGGCTTGCACAGGGCTTGGTTCGTGATGAGTAGCAGGGTTTGATGGCTGAGGGATTGGGCAGACATCGATGTGGCTGTCGGGCGAGAAGGTGGTTTATTTCGGGCAGAAGCCTCTAAAGCTTGGCCTGGATCTCGGACTCCGCGTGGCTCATCTGTTGCAGAAGACGGCCGTAGTTTTTATGCCAGCCTTCTGTTTGGGATGTTGATGGCCTTGTCGCAGGAAGACGATCAGGATTGCCACCATCGCTTCGGCGACTCCGCCTCCGCCAGGTGGTTGGTGGCATACAGCAGCACAGCCAGGTTGTTGATACGAATGGCCCCTTGGGATGCTCGTTGCGGTAGCTAGCCTTATCGATCGCCACCGCACAGCGGGGTCATAAGTCGTTTTCATGGTCGTTGGTTAGGCCCCTGGTGGATGGGTCAAACCGAGTGGACAACTTCCTAAGAAACACAAACGGGGGCAAGGGATCTGGAGGGCTCAGCTTGTAGCCACAAGCTGGTAACCCATGGCTTTTGCTCGGCGTTGAAGCCCCTGGAGTTGCCTCTCACGGGTGGCTTGTTGATAAGAGCTTGCACCTGGATCTTGAAAGGACATGCCATATCGCAAGGTCTTATAGTAGAGAATAGCAATCTTTCGTGCAGTCGCAATCAATGCTTTGCTTTTACCAATCC
>JBIKWK010000061.1:0-17701 GCA_044356375.1 Prochlorococcaceae cyanobacterium
GCGTTGGTAATCGATCGGCAATGAACAGCGATCTCATCCCATTAGGGCTGATCAGCATTGCGTACAATGCATAATCTCGGTCACCGCCTGGGCCGCGTGTCCCCATGACCTGACCGGGCTGAACCACTCCACACCCTGCAAGAGCTGATCATCCTATGGGGCCTGTACGCCGACCAACAGGCTGGCCAACGGCTGATCCTTTCAACCTTGAGTGCGCCCAAGTTCCAGCCCTCAAAAAAGCTAAGCATCCATCGATTTAGCACCAGCTGCTGATGGAAACCCCGCTTCTTTGCGGCTGGCCGGCCCACTTGCTTTTCGTGGCCATGTCAGGCTGCGTCTCCCCAGGCTTGCAGTTTGCCCATCCACTCGTTGAAGGCAGGACACTTGGCTCGGATGGCGTCCATGCCAATGGATTTGGCGATTTCCGGACCATGCACCGTCTTGGAATAGGCCCCTTTGAAGATGCGCAGGATGCGCTTGGAAGGCGCGGTCTCCGGGCTGTCGTTGATCTCTTCCGGGCTGGTAAATTTCTGGGCCACAGCTTCTAGCGCCCGCTTTGTGTAGTCATTCCAGCCATCCAGCACCTCATCAAATGCCTGAGGATCGGTGAAGAGTAGCCCCTCGAATTCGTGCATCTGCACATAAGGAAGTACGAAGCGCGGATCGTACCCCCTGGTGGAACTCGCAACTCCAGCAAGGATAGCAGCCTCCAGTTCGGCACGGCTACGACCCTTTCGATCTTCAAAGCCATAGAAATCCACCAAGGTCGTGACTCTGTCGGCTTCGCTGTAGTGGAGCGAGATCTTTTCGGCCAGTCGGCCAACACTGACACGCCCGCCACGATGGCGGCCCGACTTGGCGCTCAAAACAGTGCCATAAGCGCTGATTCCACTGGGCCGCAGGTAGGGTTCCAGGCACTGGTTGACGAACACAACTTCGGTGAGCCCTTCACAGATGATGCAGACCCTGATCATTTGGGCTGTTCTCCACCTGCCGTACTGTCTCTCTTGACCGGCTGGTTATCGCCCAGCCAAGCAACCCCACCCGTGGCTTGTTGTAGCCAAATGTCAGAGAGCTGGTATTCCTCGTCCAGCCACCGCTGATAGTGGTCGCGCGGTAAATTGCGGAGCATCGTCTCGCCATCGTTGGCGCTGGCCACGATGATATTTTCCAGCTCGAAACAGTCCACCAGGTAGGGAGACTGGGTGGCGATGAATATCTGCCGCTTCATCGACAAGCGCTTGAACATCTCAGCCACCAAGGTGATGGCATGAGGGTGCAGGCCCAGTTCGGGCTCGTCGAAGAACATTACATTCGGCAACCGTTTGGGCGGCAGGTTCAGCAGCGTCAGCAAGCAAAACAGGCGCAGTGATCCATCCGAGGTGAGATGCGATCCGAAAACCTTGTCGCTTTGCCGGCCCACCCAGCGCAGCAGCACCTTGCCGGCCTCCTCTTCCAGAACGAAGTCCTTGAATGTCGGCAGCACCCGGCAAATCTGCCTACCGATCAGCTCATAGCGCTTGCCGTCGGTGTTGCGAAGATCCAGCAGCACCGCCGCGAGGTTGCCGCCGTCTGAGCGGAGGCGGAACGACTCGGTTACATCCCAGCGGTTGTGGATGGCCGCATTGATCGAGGTGTCGTGAAACTGGTAGGTGGAGCACTGCCGCAGGAGGGCAACAATTGTTTGGGCGGTCTTATTCTTCTGCTCCAGGAGGCTGGACTCCTTCCCAACCGTATCAATTTGGGTCCAGTCTGCCTTGGTAGAGATGCCGTTTGCAGAGTATCGATAGGCCTCGTTCATAACCATGACCGTATCGCCGGCCGACAGGTGGTTCAGATCAAACCGGTAGTCGTTCTGACCCTTTTCGGTATCCAGGCAAAGCTCGGCATGGATGCGCGGCGTCTTCCGCGCACCCATGAAGAACTGGTCGTCTCCACCACCGTGGCGCAGCACAAATTCCTGAAGGTTCTTAGACTTGAGCATCCAGCTCAACATCTCGAAAAAGCGTATTAAGGTTGATTTTCCCGCGCCATTCGCACCAATGAGCACCGTCAGTTGCGGAAGCTCCAGGTTCTGAATGTTCTTCAGGCTGCGAAAGCCTTCAATGCTTACCGAGCGAATCCGGTTGGTCCTGTTGGGTGGGGTCATGGCAGTCATTCAAACGACCTCCGTTGAGAACATGCGATCCAGAAACTCCGGCTCAATCTGGCGCAGCTTGAGTATGGGCGTGGCCCCGCCCTCCTGGGCGGGCGGCCTCTTTTGCTGAAGGGCTTGTGAATAGATAAGCTTGATCAAAGCCAGGAAAGCTCCCAGGGAACCGTGGCCTCCATCTCATTCAAGCAGCGCTGGCGACCCGACCTATTTTTGGCGTGAATCTCTTAGTAGTCCGAAAAGCCTTGCTGGAGAGGGGTGGCCAGCTGTTGTTTAACGTCAAGATCCGGCGGAGACCACGCTGTCCTGTGAATGGCTTCTGATTGACATCCAGCGCTGATCTTGGCATCAACCCTCGCAAACTGTCGCCACTTCGACTCGACGCGCCGTCATCCCGCTCTCCAGATACCGTCGCCCTTACAAGGGCGGCGAAAAGCGCCCCGCCAAGTGCTGGTCCGCTTCAGCGGCTGGCGCGGCCTGCTCTGTGACCACCCGTCATGAAGACAACTCCGGTGTTGACGCTAAGATCGTAGGTTGGGGACCGTTTCCGAACGGTGGATATCGGCATGAAGTGGACTTGAAGGTCCAACTAAAGGCTACTACGGCTACCCCCTCGACCGTCTCGGAATGCCTTTCCTATTTCCTCAGAGGAGTTCCTCAGTACGACGATCTTCGCTCAGCTGCGGTTTCTACGCCACGCATACTCGTTGTCCTTTTCCTGCCTAGCACCAACGCAAGCGATTGGATTTCGCACACGGACGACGCACTTTCTCTGCATAAATGCGCCTACTGGGTGAGTCTTAAGGGTGCTGCGCCGTCAACGAACGACAGTGGACAGACTGTCTACCTGCCTCTTTCCCAGCGATTTGACAAAGTGGGTTTGCTCGATTTATTTGCCAAGGTTTCCCGGTAGGAAGTACCCCTCTATCATCCTCCTTCAGTATGAGCGCAATCTCTTCGCTGCCCGCTCCTACCGATCTTCGCGACTTTCTTAAGTCGCAGGGCTGGTCTTTGCTAGAAGAAGCAATAGCCGCTCGCCTGTATGTTCTAGAGAACAAAGACTTCCCCCGCAGGCAGCTGGTATTTCCGATTGATGTATCGGCACCAGACTATGTGGACTCGGTCCAAAGCGTCCTGGAAAAGATTTCTGAGTTAAGTGGGAATGCGATTACTAGATTGCTTCCAAGAATCAAGTTTTTTAGAGACGATGTGGTGCGCTTCCGTGTGCACTCGGGCAATGCAGGCACCACCTTGCCCCTAAGCTTCGCCTCAACTCTTGTCTATAGCACTGAAAAGTTATTGCGCGCGAGCGCCTGCACGGTACTTCGCCCGCGCCCGCATCATCCACGCCTCACGTTGACAGAGGCGGCCCAGTTCGTTGATAAGGCTAGATTCGGCCAGACCGAATGTGGTAGCTACATCATTCAGGTTGCTTGCCAGCTTAACGGCATGGAGGCGCAGGGCGCAATGGATCCAGATGGGCAGGTGCCATTCGTTCGATTGGTCACTGAGACGCTCAGTTGCGCCCTAGTGCAACTCGTGGCGGCTATCGAAATGGATACTCTCGACCATTTTGTTGGGGAAGTACGAACTTCCCCAAGCCCTTTAGTGTCTTCAAATCTATGCGAAGCCCTTGTCGGAATGCACGACGAAGATATTGATAATTCTTTGGATGTAAGCTTCGATTGGTCTGCGTTGCGACCGGCGATAAATGCTGCTGCGCCTCTGATAAGACTGCAACGCGAGTATTTTTCAAGGATTGAAGAAGTTCGGAGAGAGCTAAGGCCTATTGAGGCAAGCGATGTTGAGACTTATATTGGCACGGTGGAACGTTTGGAGGGCGAAATGTCGTCCGACGGCCGACGTTCCGGCACTGTGGTACTGGCTCTATTGCCTCCAGGCGAAGGTGAGACCGTTCGTGCTCGAGCGATTCTTAACGCAGATGATTACGCAGTGGCCGACCGGGCTCACATGACCAGCGGAGCATACGTCCGCATAGCGGGTCGCCTTAGGCCCGGAAGACAGCCGCGACAGATCACTGACATGGCGCGGTTTGAGCTTCTGCCTGGCAGCGAAACCGAGCAGTTGCAGCTACAGATATCAGGCTGAAATACAGCACGGTGGCTTGGCATCCTGAGTGAGGTTTAATGAACAAGGATAGATCGTGCTTAGCCACAATCTATCCGGTGGTTGGACTAGCCCTTTGTCGCTAGTGACAAGCTGAAGGCCAGCCTGGCAGCCGGCTAACTCAGCCTGCAGCGCTGGTTGGCTCTGGTGGGTAGCCAGGCGGTGCCGCTGCCGGCGGGGCCGCTGCTAAATGCCAATCGACTGGCTGATCTGATCTGGCCCGGTTCAATCGTGGTGAAGTTCTGTAGCAGGGTGGTAGCGGCCATGCAGACTTGGGCAAGGATCAGCTGATGCTGTTGCCCTAGGGCCCGGTGGGTGATCTGGCGAGAAACCCGCTGGAGCGCTGTCAGGGCATCACACGATTCGGGAATTACTGGGCCCCAGAGATGGGAGAATTGCCATGGTCTACATGCGTGGGCTCAACTGTGGATCGCTTGGGGTGCGCAGCTCTGCGGATCTTGTGTAGTAGCGAACATGTGGTTCGCGGCTTGGCGAACCACGGCTACTGTAAAGTACCATTTGCGCCGACCACTATGCTGGTACTGGCTTCAGACGAAGCGCAGGAGCCCCCTGGGACATGATTTGCAGAAATCCCAGCGGCATCAAGCGTGATTCTCGGAATCTCCCAATAAAAAGTTGGGCGTCTTTCAAGGAGAGTGCTCGATGAATGTCGGAAAATCTATTCAGAAATGTATCGATGAATGGGAGGCGGGAGACTTTGAATCGGCTATGCTTCATGCTTGTAACGCGGTCGATGGGACGGCAGGAAAGGAATATCCTTCACTTAGAAACAAGGCCCGATTTACCCGCTTTATTCGAGTAAACTACCCCATTTTTGGTCCGATGGCGGCGCCGGGTATGAATATCGTTGATACCCGCTGGCCCGTGCCAATCAATAATCCGACTGCCGACGGGGGCAAGCCAGATTTAGCAGATGTAATCTATAGCGTTCATCGATGTACGCATGGTCATGGCGACGAACTCCCTGATGGATTCGAATTAATGCCCGATGCGGCAGGCCCACCCGAGCGAACCAGTTTTCTTGTCACAGATGGTAAAGTCATGCTGAGCGACAGAACGCTGTTCGGGATGATCGCCATCTGCGTAGTCTCCGACTCGAACATGAACCAAGCCGTTCCAGATGGATATTCCCTCGCGTTTGGAGCGTCTCATAAATTGCTCATAAATGAATGGTGGGGGAGGGAAGCCGACTTGTTGACGCTCGTTTCGAGCGTCCCTCTCCCCAACGTCAAAATGGATTTTGGTGACTGGATGCAATGAAGATAAGCTCGGCGGAAGAGATGCCCAACCAGCCAATGGAGCGGACGCCTCTGTGCTTTGCACTTCGGCGCCGCTCATCGGCGCGTTAAGCCAAGACCCCGCCATCAACCCGTAGTTGACGTATGATTTCTATAATACTATACGTCAATAGTTCTTTCGATGAATACGAGGCTCACATTGTGGCTCGACGAGAAGCTGATCGCGAGCGCAAAACGTCACTCTGCTGCGTCTGGCCGGTCTGTCTCACAGCTGGTGGCTGACTTTTTCTCCTTGCTCGAAGCGCAATCCACATCCACCAATATGGAGGTAACACCCCGTTTGCGCGCGTTGCGCGGCGTGCTCGCCGGCTCGGAGCTTGATGAGGGCGAATACCTTCGTCACCTGGAGGATAAGCACCTGTGAAGGTACTCTTCGACACCAATGTGGTGCTCGGCCACAGTCACCATCATTCACTATCTAGCGGCCAAGGTGGTTGCAGGCTTGCCCAACTGCGGTTAGATAGTTGCTGCGCATGATTTATCCATACTGGTTAGCCTCAATAGCACCACGGCCCGCAGCAGCCGCTAAGGCCGCCGGCCCCTCCGCCACCGCTGCTAATGGTGGAAGCAGCCGTGACATCGGCCACAACCCAGCGCAGCTGTCGTGGATCACGGCTCACAATGTTCCCGGTTCTCATGCAAACCGCCATGACATGCGGCATCACGGTCACGTCCAATCCGGATCCAGCTCGCCTGGAGAGCCTCGCCGTGAACACCTGGCCGATCTGGGGCTGTGAGGTCAGCAGCTTCCCCTGGAGCTATCACGAACAGGAGACCTGTCTGCTGCTGGAGGGAGATGTCACCGTCACCCCCGATGGCGGTGATCCGGTGCGGTTCGGGGCCGGTGATCTGGTGGTGTTTGACGCAGGCCTGAGCTGCATTTGGGATGTTCATGCCCCGGTGCGCAAGTACTACCGCTTTGGTTAACCGCTTCTGGTTAACCGCTCCCGGCAGACTGCCGCGATGCCCCTAACCGGGGGATCAACTTGTGCGCCTGGAACTCGCTGGGCTCATCCCTGGGCTCATCCCTGAGCTCATCCGCCGGTGATCGCCTTGTTTATGTTGAACCTGTGAACCCGCTGAGCCAAATCGAGCCCTTGGCCGTTCATCGCACCGGTTTCGTCCCCAGCACCTTTCTGCTGGTGCTGGCTGCCATCGCCCAGCTGCTGCTGTTGCTCCTGCAGCCCCTGCCGGCCCTGGCCGCGGACGCTTGCCCGCCCGGCATGGCGCCCATCCCCGGCGGCAGCTACCGCATCGGCGCCGGGGCTCAGTTGCCTGAGGAACAGCCGGGTCGCAGCCTGCGGATCAGCCCCTTTTGTTTAGACCGCTCGGAGGTCACCAATGAAAGTTTCGCGGCATTCGTGGCGGCCACTGGCTATGTCACGGTGGCCGAACGCCCCCTGTCTGTCGACCAGTTCCCCGAGCTGAAGGCCAGCGAGCGTGCCCCTGGTTCGCTAGTGTTCCAGCCCGTGAGCGGTAGCGGGCCGATCGAGGAACTCAGTTGGTGGCACTGGGTGCCAGGGGCCGACTGGCGCCATCCCGAGGGCCCCGGCAGCGACCTGACCGGGCGAGGCCAGCACCCGGTGGTGCAGGTGGCCTACGAGGACGCCGACGCCTACGCCCGCTGGGCCGGTCGCTCCCTGCCCAGCGAAGCCCAGTGGGAGTTCGCCGCCCGGGGGGCCTCAAGGATCAGGTTTTCGCCTGGGGCAACACCTGGAACCCACTCAGGGCCAACACCTGGCAGGGCTTGTTTCCAATCAGCAACACCGCCGAGGATGGCTATTTAGGAACGGCGCCCGTCGGTTCATTTCCTGCTAACGGTTACGGCTTGTTCGACATGACCGGCAACGTGTGGGAGTGGACCCAGGATTGGTATGCCGTGGGCCACAAGCCCCTCGCCGCTGGCAGCGATCCGATGGTCAGCAGTGAAGCCGCCACTGGCGATCCTCGTGATCCTGGCGTCGCGAAACATGTGATTAAGCTAGCCCAGCCCTTCACTCAAGTAATGGATTGATCACCACGGCGCGCAGTTCGATTAGCGTCTGGGTGCTGATCACAATCATCAACCGCGCTGGTGCAGCGATTCGCGGTTCCAGGGCTCCTGGCTGCGGCTGCCACTGGCTGCAGCCACCGACTCAAAGCGCTCCAGCGCCTGGAGGCGCTGACTGCGGGCATCCACGTAGCGGCTGAGGAAATCGCGCACCAAGGCATTCACGGAGGTGTTCTCGCGAACGGCGGCCTCTCGGGCCCGCTGCAGTAGGGCGTCGTCGATTGCGACGGTGAGATTAGCCATCTCCCAATTTTGCACGGGACCCGTGCTTCACGGGTTGCGGCATTAATTGCCGCTGGTGAGCTGGAACCTCCCACAGGTCCAACACCTGGCAGAGCCCCGATACCGACACCTCCCACATCGGCTTCCGCTTGGCGGCCCCCATTGCAGCGGCCCCCATTGCAGCGGCACCACTCGCCGCTCCCACCAACGCCGCCACCTAAACCACCATCGGTTTCATCCGTGGTTGATCCCCGTTTCTACGCTCCGCTCGCCTGGATCCGTCGCCTATTCGCCTTGGCGCCCCGTCTCGGAGCCCCCGATGCCACCACCACGCTCAGCGGCAACCAGTTGCCGCCCCCGGCGCTGCCCTTTGGTGGCGTGATCAAGGACGGCGCCCTGCAATCGAAGCCCTGGTGGGCACCGCGGATCACGCCACCGCAGAGTGCGCCCAACGTGCTGCTGATCATCACCGACGACGCTGGTTTCGGGGTGCCCAGCACCTTTGGCGGCGTGATCCCCACACCGGCGATGGAGCGGGTCGCCAAGGCGGGGCTGCGTTACAACCGCATGTTCTCCACTGCGCTGTGCTCCCCCACCCGCGCCGCCCTGATCACCGGCCGCAACCACCATTCGGCTGGCTTCGGGGTGATTTCGGAGCAGTCCACGGGCTTCCCCGGTTACAACAGCATCATTGAGCGCGATAAGGCCACCATCGGCCGCCTGCTCAAGGACAACGGTTACGGCACCGCCTGGTTCGGCAAAGACCACAATGTGCCCGCTTTCCAGGCCAGCCAGGCGGGCCCATTTGATCAGTGGCCTACCGGCATGGGCTTCGAATATTTTTACGGTTTTGTGGGCGGTGATGCCAACCAGTGGCAGCCGAACCTGTTCCGCAACACCACTCAGATATATCCATTTGAGGGCAAGACTCCCGGCAGCTGGAACCTGGTTACGGCGATGGCTGATGACGCCATCGACTACATGACGCGGATGCACCAGACCAATCCAGCCAAACCGCTGTTCATTAAGTATGCCCCCGGTGCCACCCATGCGCCCCACCACCCCACCCAGGAGTGGGTGGACAGGATCCACGAGATGCACCTCTTTGATGACGGCTACGAGAAATTGAGGGAGCTCATCTTCGCGAACCAGAAGAAACTTGGCGTGATCCCCAAAGACGCCAAGCTGGAACCCTGGCCCGCCGACCTGATCACCCCCTGGGACAAACTTACTCCTGATGCCAAGAAACTGTTCATCCGCCAGGTGGAGGTGTTCGCCGCCTATGCCGCCTACAGCGACTACGAGATCGGCCGGGTGATCCAGCAGTTTGACGATCTTGGCAAGCTCGATAACACATTAGTGATCTATATCAACGGCGACAACGGCACCAGCGCCGAAGGCGGCCCGTTGGGCACCCCCAATGAGGTGGCTTTCTTCAATGGCCTCAACAAACTGCCCGTTGAGGTGCAGATGAAGTTCTACGACCTGTGGGGCACTGAGTTCACCTACAAACACATGTCGGCGGGCTGGAGCTGGGCATTTGATACCCCCTTCAGTTGGTTCAAGCAGAACGCCTCCAAGTTGGGTGGCGTGAACCAGAACATGGTGGTGTCGTGGCCGGCGCGCATCAAGGACAAGGGCGGCCTGCGGGAGCAGTTCGTGCATGTGATCGACGTGGTGCCGACGATCCTCGAGGCCGCCGGTCTGCGGGCACCAGAGCTGGTGGATGGCATCCCCCAAAAACCGATCGAGGGCACCGGCTTTCTCTACAGCTTCGATGCCAAGAATGCCAAGGCTCCCTCACGCCACAAAACCCAGTATTTCGAGATGTTCGGCCAGTGGGCGCTTTACAACGATGGCTGGTTGCTGAGCACCAAGGTGAACCGGGCCCCCTGGGAAGCCTTCGGTCCAGCCAACCCGGATCCGCTTAACAACCAGGTGCTGGAGCTCTACAACCTCAACAACGATTTCAGCCAAACCACCGACCTGGCCGCCCAGAACCCCCAGAAGGTTAAGGAGATGAAGGAGGCCTTCATCAGCGAAGCGAAGAAGTATCAGGTGTTCCCGCTGGATGCTTCGGTGGCGGCCCGCATCGTGGCGCCTCGGCCGAATATCACCGCCGGCCGCACCGAGTTCGTCTACACCCATCCGATGGTGGGGCTACCCCAGGGCGATTCGCCAGGCCTGCTCAACAGCTCCTACACCGTGAGCGCCGATATCAATGTGCCGGCCGGTGGCGCTGAGGGCATGCTGCTCACCTCTGGCGGCCGCTTCGGGGGCTACGGCTTCTATCTCAAGAACGGCAAGCCGGTGTGGCTCTGGAACATGGTGGATCTGGAGCGGCTCAAGTGGGAGGGGGCCGAGCCGCTATCTCCTGGCAAGCACAAGCTTGAATTTGATTTCGTGTATCAAGGCAAGGGGGCGGGCACCCTGGCCTTCAACAACTTCAGCGGTGTCGGCGGTCCCGGCACCGGCAGCCTCAAGGTGGATGGAAAGGTGGTGGCCACTAAAACCATGGCCAAAACCCTGCCGATGATCCTGCAGTGGGATGAGAGCTTCGACATCGGCTCCGACACCCTCACCGGCGTCAACGACGCCGACTACCAGCCGCCATTCCGGTTCACCGGAACGCTCAACAAGCTGTCGATCAAACTAAATCGGCCCCAGCTGTCTGCTGAAGATACCAAGAGCCTTGAGGCGGCGATGCGCACCAAGGCAATCAGCGAGTAGCAGCGAGTGAGTAGCTAGTGAGCAGCACCACCCCGCCGCACCTGCCATTCAAAAATCATCGCATCTGAAGTCCGCATTGGCCTATGCCGCGATACCGGCTGGCGTACAGCCAGGTTCTATCCATACTCGTTAACTGGGCCATTGCCGAAGCAGCAGTTAAAGTTGATTGTTGACTCAAATGCGTGAACCCCTCCTGCTTTCGGAATTCGCTGATCGCCGCCCTGGCCAGTCTCAGCCTCCTCAGTGGCGTGCATGCCAAGCAGCCTGCAGCATCTGATCTCCAGCAGACAAGGCTTGGTGCTCTGCAACTGGAGAATGGCTATCCCAGCAAGAGCACGGTCCGGAGGCTCTACGACGAGCTGGATTTCCAACGCGCCACCCAGGCTTTCCTTTGGGCTTTGCCCGCTGTGGGATTCAAGACCCTCTTTGACGCCCAGGCAAAAACATTCGGGGCCAGGAATGGAGACGTGGTGCTCTACCAAACCCTGAAGGACAAGGCTGGGATGCTCACTCCGAACATCACCACCCTCTACGCCTTCAGCTTCTGGGATCTTGGCAACCAGGGCCCCATGGTGGTGGAGGTACCTGCGGGCCTCACCGCTGGTGGCGTGATGGATATCTGGCAGCAGCCGATCACCGACATGGGCCAGACCGGCCCAGACAAAGGCGCGGGAGGCAAATACCTCATCCTTCCCCCTGGCAGCCCGGAATTTGCCGCGCCCGGCTACCGCATTGTGCGCTCCCCCAGCAATCAGATCTGGTTCGGCACCCGTGGCCTTGACCCCGACAAGGCCGCCGCAGAGGCCACCGTGCGGCAGCACCGCCTCTATGGCTGGAACCAGCGCGCCAATCCACCCGTGAACGCCTACATCCCGGTGGCTGGCCGGCCCTGGCAATCGGCCCAGCCCGCCACGCTGGAGTATTGGCGACTGCTCAGCGAGCTCTATGCCAACGAGCCCGTGGCCCCGCGCGACCGCATCATGTTCGGCATGCTGGCGCCCCTGGGGATCACGGCGGGCCAGCCCTTCTCCCCAGATGCTCGCCAGGCAAAGTTGCTCAGCGATGCCGCCCAAGTGGGTGAGTTGATGGCCCGCACCATCGCCTTCGACAAGCGCACCCCCGGCGCTGCGGTATATCCCGGCAAGCACTGGGAGTACGCCGTGCTGTTCGATCTCGATCAGGAATCGCCCGACAGGCGCCGGGTGCAGTTCGACGAACGCGCCTCCTGGTTCTACGAGGCCATCGGCATGTCCAGCGGTATGCAGGGCCGCATCCTGGGCTTCGGCCAGGTTTACCTCGAGGCCTCCAAAGACAAGGCTGGGCAATGGCTCGATGGCGGCAAAAGCTACCGGATGCGGGTGCCCGCCAACCCACCCGTGAAGCAGTTCTGGTCCGTCACCCTCTACGACAACGTCAGCCGTGGACCGCTGATCACCGACCAGGGAGCCGCCGACCTCAGCTCGCGCAAGCCAGACCTCGTTGCCAATGCCGACGGGTCGGTGGATCTGACCTTCTCGCCGGTGCGGCCGGCCGGGGCCAGCAACTGGATCAAGACCACCCCTGGCAAGGGCTGGTTCGCCTATTTCCGCTTCTATGCACCCACCGAGCCCTACTTCGCCAAGACTTGGCAGCTAAACGACATTGAATCCCTAAAGCCGTGAACCAAATCCTCCAGAAATCGCCAATCTCTTGGCGTTCCTGCTTCGCTCTGGCCGCAGGATTGGTAACTGTGGGCAGCTTTCTGGCACCTCTTCAGACGCAGGCAGGGGTGAACTCTCCGGCCATTGCGACCACCACCGCGACTACCACCCCAACCACCACAGCGACCACCACCCCAACCACCACCCAGCCCCGCAGAAAAGCCCCCTCGCCCGATGAGGCAAGGGCCATCGCCAAGGAAGCCTGGCTCTACGCCTATGCCCCCCTGCAGGGATATCAGACCCTCTGGAATCAAACTCAGAACAAGGCGTTTCCTGGCTATGTGGGCGGCTTCAATCAGTTCCGCCACTACGCCCGCTCTGCCACCCCTGCAGACACAGATATCGTAACTCCCAACAATGATACGCCCTATTCCTGGGCCTGGCTGGATCTGCGTGCCGAGCCGATCGTGCTGTCGCTGCCAGCAGTGGCGTCACCGCGCTACTACGTGAACCAGTGGTTTGATCTCTACACCCACAACTTTGCCTACACTGGGGTTCGCGCCACCGGACGCGGAGCTGGCACCTACCTATTCGCTGGTCCCCGCTGGAAGGGCACCGTGCCGAAGGGAATCACCAAAGTATTCGTTGCTGAAACCGATTTCATTGGCACCCTCACCCGCACTCAACTCAGCGGAGCTGCTGATATCCCTGCCCTGCGGGCGGTGCAAGCCCAGTACATCCTCACCCCCCTATCCCGTTTCACCGGGACGGCTGCCCCGCCCGCCGCAGCGCCGGTGGCCTGGCCTGCCTGGGATGCCACCAAAGCCGAGGGAATCGGCTTTATCGCCTACCTCAATGCCCTGCTGCCGTTCATGCCCACCGTCCCATCGGAGCGCGAGATGATGGCCCGCTTTGCCCGGATCGGCATCGGTCCGGGGCTTCCGTTCAATCCAGCCCGCCTCGATCCGGCGATTCGCACCGCCATTGAGGAGGGAGTTGCCAGCGCCGTCAAGGATCTCAAAGCGAAGGCCCTCACCCAAACAAGCTCCCAGGGCTTCTTTGGCACCAGAGGGGAGCTGGGGTCTGATTACCTCACGTTCCGCGCGATGGGAGCGATGCTGGGGATCTATGGCAATAGCAGTGCAGAGGCCTTCTATGCCAGCCAGCAGACCGGGCCAGACGGCAAGCTGCTCGATGGGCGCAGGCGGTGGGTGATGCGATTCGAGCCGGGCCAGCTACCACCGGTGACGGAGTTCTGGTCGGTGACGATGTATAAATTGCCGGAACGCCTGCTCGTGGAGAATCCCATCCAACGCTATTCAATCGGGGATCGCACAGCAGGCCTGAAGCTGGGAGCCGATGGATCAATGGAAATCTATATCCAAAGCGAAAATCCAGGGGCGGACAAAGTTTCCAATTGGTTGCCTGCACCAGCTGGACCTTTTTTCTTCGTGGCGCGTCTGTATGGCCCTAAGGGTCCAGTATTGAAGGGCACATGGAGGCTGCCGCGCTTGATGGAAGTCAAGTAAAATAAATACCCTGCGAGCAATTATCGCAATTTCTGCCACTGAGGGGAGGGCCAGCCAGCATCATCTGGGGGAAAGGCAGCCAGCAATCCTCCTCGGCGGAGGGGGAAGAGTGAATCAAACCCATTCCTATGTGTCTTGATGCTCGCGAGGCCCTCAGCAGCATTTTCCAGGTCGACATCGGCCTGAAAGATGCAAGAGCAGTCAAGACCAAAGTCATTGGCAGCGAGATCGAGCGCGGCGTGGTGCCGCTCCAGAAGCCGGCGGCCTTCTCGCCGGCAATAAAGGCAATTAGCGTCTGGACCATGGCCACGCCCCCCCGCGAAACGCCCCCCCGCGAACTGGCACCCCGCGAACTGGCGCCCCGCGATCTGCTGCCCCGCGATCTGCTGCCCCGCGACCTGCTCCACCGCCCCTTAGGGGTGCTGCGGCTGTCGCTCACTGCCCGCTGCAACCTGGCCTGCACCTACTGCTGCCCGGACAGCGCCGATCCCCCCGGCCTGCTCAACCTGGGGGAGCGCCGCCAGCTGGTGGAGTGTGCCGTGGGCCTCGGTGTGCACACCCTGCGGCTCACCGGCGGCGAACCCCTCTTACATCCCCAGCTCGACGCCCTGCTGGAGGCCCTGGGTCCCCTGCGCCAGCGCACCCCTGGCGATCCCCGCGGCGCCCTCGGCTGCCTGGCTCTCACCACCAATGGCGTGCTGCTCAGCGCCGCCCGGGCCCGGGCCCTGCGGGCCGCCGGCCTGGATCGGATCACCCTCAGCCTCGATGCCGTGGCGCCGGCCAGCGTGGCCCGCATGGCCGGTCTCCAGGGCGGGGCCGACGCCGGTGAAGCCCTGCTGGCCAAGGTGCTGGCGGCCCTGGAGCACGCCCGCGCCGCCGGCTTTGATCCCGAGCGCGGCCAATTGAAGCTCAATGCCGTGATCCAGGCCGGCCCGGGGGGCAATGCCGACCAGCTGCTGCCCCTGGCGGCCCTGGCCCGCGAGCGGGGGGTGGAACTGCGGCTGATCGAATTCATGGATGTGGGCAACCGCAATGGCTGGAATGCGGCGGCCGTGTGGCCGGCGGCGGCGATGGTGAGCTGCGTCGATGGCCAGTGGCCCCTGGAGCCGGTGGGCCGCGATCCCCACGGCACGGCGATTCGCTGGCGCTACCGCGATGGCCGCGGTCACCTGGCGGTGGTGGCCTCGATCAGCGCCCCCTTCTGCGGCGATTGCAACCGGCTGCGGATCACCGCCGACGGCGTCGCCTATCGCTGCCTGTTTGCCGCCACCGGCAGCGACCTCAAACCCTGGTTGCGGCCCAGCCTTGATGCGACTGGCCTGGCGGCCGCCATGGCACAACTGTGGCAAACCCGCCAGGATCGCTACAGCGAAGAGCGCTCCACTCTGCCGGCCACCAGGCCAGCGGCCCCCCATGCCGAAATGGCCTACCTGGGTGGCTAGCCAGGGGGGGTGCTAGCTAGCTGACCTGGTCAAGAACTGGCCTGGTCAGGGATTGGCAGGGGCTGCGCCGAACGAGGCCGCCGGTTCACCGGAGTGCACCAGCACCGGCACCCGCTTGTAGGCGGGTGTGCCGCTGCGGGGGTCAATCTCGGCGCGCATCAGGCAATTGGCCTCCGGATAGAACATCAAGGCGGCGCCGGCGCGGATGTCGCCGGGGATGATCTCTACCTCGGCCATGGCGCCGGCCTCCCCCTGCACCGTCACCCGCTGGTGGGGCTGCAATCCGCTGAGCCGCAGGTCGTCGCGGTTCATCAGGATCGTCTGGCGATGGGGCATCCCCCGGTAGCTGTCGCCGCGCTTGTAGACCACCGTGTTGTGCTGGCCGTAGCTGCGGGCGGTGATCAGGCTCACCACCAGCCCCCGCTGCCCCGCCGGCAGCCCGCCAAAGTGGGCGGCGGCGGGCAGACTCAACCGGGGCAGGGGCGTGGGCGTCAGCTGGGCCCGGCCCGTGGCGGTGGGGAATTTGGGTTGATCAAATACCCGGCCCGCCACCTGGAACTCCCGCCGACTGCTGTCGATATCGGCGATGGCGCCATAGCCGGGCACGCTGCCGGCGATCAGCTGGTGCACATAGCTGGGTTCCTGTAGACGCCGCCAGTCGATCGGCCCGTCGCCCATCAACCGCCCGGCTAACTCCGCTAGAAACACCACCTCACTCACCAGGGAGCCCGCCTGCAGGTGAGTGCTGCCTGGCTCATTCAGCCGCACCCAATTATTGCCCGATTCCACCGTGGTGCGGTGGGGGGTTTCAAAGCGGTTGAACACCGGCAGCAGCAGCGTTTGACGCGCCGCCAGGCCATGGAAATGGCCGGTATTCGGCTTGGTGGCCAGGTAGATGATCGTGTCGATCTTGGCCAGGGCGCCCTGGGCCTGCTGGGCGTCGGGATTGGCGCCGTAGAGGTTGCCCCCCAGGCAGAACAGCGTGTCCACTCGATCCGCTGCCGCCGCCTCGATCAGGGCGCGGGTGTCATAGCCGGCCTGGCGACTCAAGGGCCGGCCCAGCAGCTGCTCCAACGCCAGCCGCATCGGCTCCCGCAGCTGGGCCGACACCCCCATCGAGCCAAAACCCTGCACGTTGGAATGGCCGCGAATCGGCATCGTGCCGGCCCCGGGCCGGCCCACATTACCGCTCAGTACGGCGGTATTAGCTATCGCCTGCACGTTGTCAACGCCGTTGCGGTGGTGGGTGATGCCCATCGCCCAGGCGAACACCACGCCGCTGGCCTTGGCGATCTGGGCGGCGGCATGGTCCAGTTCCTCGCGGCTGAGACCGCAGCAATTGGTGATCTGCTGCCAACTGGTATCGTGCAGCTGCTCGATTAGAGCCTCCCAGCCATCGCTGTTGTCCTGCACAAACTGCCAGGGAATCGCATCCCGTTCCAGCAATGCCTTTTGCAGCCCCAGAAATACGGCCGTATCGGATCCGGGAATCGGCTGCAAAAAGAGGGAGGCCACCTCCGAGTTCTGCAACATCGAGCGAATTGGAAAGGCGGGCGAGCCAAACTTGAGCAGCCCCACCTCCAGCACCGGATTGATTGCGATCACCGTGCCGCCCCGCTGACGCAGCTGCAGCAATTCGTTCATCAACCGCGGGTGATTGGCAGGGGCATTGGAACCAACTAATACCACGCAATCGGCATGCTTAAGACTATCTAAATTCACCATTGAGGTGCCCGAGCCAAACGCCGCCTGCAGGGCCACGGTGGAGGGGGCATGGCAGAGATCGGAGCAGTCGGCCAGGTTGTTGGAACCCAGAGCCCGCAACAGCAGCTGCAGCAGGTAGGCGGCTTCGTTGGAGGAGCGGCCGGAGCTGTAGGAGGCCAGCCTTGCCGCCGGCACCCGGAAGCTGGCCTCCACCAATTCGTACACCTCCGGCCAGCCAATCGGCACGTAGTGATCGGAGTTCTGGCGGCGAATCAGCGGCTGGCTGAGCCGCCCGAGGCGATCGCAGTCTGCTGAATCGAGCTGTTGCAATTCCGCCAGCCGGCGGCCGGCAAACAGCTGTTCCGGCACGGCGGGCTGCAGCTCGGCGGCAATCGCTTCCACACTTTTGAGGCAGCGCTGCAGTGGTTCGCCGAGCTCGTCGACAAAGCCACCGTTCTGGCCGCCGGTGCCCCAGGCGCAGGACAGGCAGGCGCTCTTATGCAGAAGCTTGCTCCACAGCCCAGGCCCGCCGGGGGAGAGGGTGGCGCGGGCCCAGCCGTCGATCAGGGGCCAACCACCGCCCCGCTGCGCTTCTGCCATGGTCTCACCAATGCCCGTATGCCACTCTGGCGAAGCTGCGGCCAGGATGGCGGGCTCGCTTAGGGCTTCCTGAAAAACACCAGAGAGCGAATTAGGGACCTGGCGGTCGTGGATGCACGATGACGCCTCCCCCAGCTCCGTCTATACGACGGCTTGCAAATCAGTCCATCTGATGGCAGAAGCCTT
>JBIKWK010000062.1:0-17685 GCA_044356375.1 Prochlorococcaceae cyanobacterium
TGATCAGATCGAGATCGGTTGCAGCAGAGTCGGTTTCGAGCACAGAGATGGAGCAATCCCACTCAGTCAACCCAACACCGGCAACTCAAGCCTGCGCGTTTGTGACACACTTTGAATCAACCCTGGGATTCAAGCTGCTGTCAACTGCTCAGCAGAGCCGCAGTTCACGGCCGGCTGTCGCGACCCCTGAATGCGTACAAGGTCTTTGCGGTAAACCATAAGCAATGTACCCATTATGCCATAAAAGGGCTTTAACAAGACTAAGGTCCCAAATCACTGACGACACGACTGATTTTGAGATCGACTGCGCTGGAAGCGCCGCTTGGCGATGGGGGCAGGGGGACTTGAACCCCCACAACGTTGCCGTCTGCGGATTTTAAGTCCGCTGCGTCTACCACTTCCGCCATGCCCCCGCCTGTGAATCCTAGATTCACGGCAATTCAGCCTGCTGTGCCGTGCCCGGGTTCCTGAGCTCGATCTCCACCGACACCCTGCTGGTATTGGCGGCCTATGGCGCCATTCTCGGCGCCTACCTGGTGGCGGTACCCCTGGCCCTCTATGCCTGGATGGTGAAGCGCTGGACCGTGATGGGCAAGTACGAGCGCCTGGGGGTCTACGGACTGGTGTTCCTGTTCTTCCCTGGCCTGATCCTGTTTGCGCCGTTCATCAACCTGCGGATGGCCGGCCACAGCGAGGCCTGAGCCGATGAACCGCGCTCAGGTGATCCTGGTGGGAGGAGGGGTGTTTGGGCTTGGCGGCCTGGGCTACCTGCTGCTCAAGGCCAGTGGTATTGAGGGTTTTTCCACGGGCATCGCCACCTCAGCCCTGTTGATGCTGGTGGTGCTGGTGTGGACGGGCAGCTATTTGTTCCGGGTGATCAGCGGTCGCATGTCGTTCATCGAACAGCGGCGCCAGTACCGCCAGGCCTACGACGCCTACACCGATGAACAGCTGCAGAAGCGCTTTGAGTCGCTCAGCCCCGCCGAACAGGAGCTGCTGCTGCGGGAAACCGGCCAAATCGATTAGGCCCCCGGGCACTTGTGCTGGGCACTTCCCGCCAGGCCACTGGCCTGGCCATTGGCTTGGCTACTGCCCAGAGGAGGGCTGCCTTCAGTGCAGCAGTACCTGGAGGGCTTTCCCAGGAGCTGCGGCATAGGCTCACAGCACCTGCCCCCGACGCGTCGCCGTGACCGCCGCCATGCCTGCCGACGCGTCCACCAGCTTGATTCAGCAGCGCTTCCAGCGGCTGCGGGCCGAGGGTCGCTGTGCCCTGATGCCCTTTTTGGTGGCTGGCGATCCGGATCTGGCCACCACCAAAGCCGCCCTGCTGGCCCTGGAAGCCAATGGCGCCGACCTGATCGAACTTGGCATCCCCTATAGCGATCCCCTGGCCGATGGTCCGGTGATCCAGGCGGCCGCCGGTCGCGCCCTGGCCGCCGGCACCACCCCCGCCGCCGTATTGGCAATGCTGGCCGAACTCAAGGGGCAGCTCAACCTGCCGGTGGTGCTGTTCACCTACACCAATCCATTGCTCAACCGCGGCATGGAGGCCTTTTGCGCCGCCGCCGCCGCCGCCGGGGCCGCTGGCCTGGTGGTGCCGGATCTGCCCTTGGAGGAAGCCGAAAAGCTCTCCACCATTGCAGCGGCCCATGGTTTGGATCTGGTGCTTTTGGTAGCCCCCACCACGCCGCCAGAGCGCATGGCCCGCATCCATGGCGCCAGCCGCGGTTTTACCTATCTGGTGAGCGTTACCGGCGTCACCGGGGTGCGCACCGCCATGGAAACCAGGGTGGCGCCGCTGGTGGCCCAACTCCAGGCCCAGGGCAGCACGCCAGTGGCCGTGGGCTTTGGCATTTCAGGCCCCGATCAGGCCCAGCAGGTGAAGGGCTGGGGCGCCGATGGCGCCATCGTTGGCAGCGCCCTGGTGAAGCGGATGGCAGAGGCCCAAGCCCAGGGAGCAGACGTGGCCGCCGCCGCCGGACGCTTCTGCGCCGAACTGCGCCAGGGCCTCGATCGCTGAATTGCGTCTAGTCGCTGGACAACTAGCCGCTTGACAGCAGCTGGCGCAGGCCGGCCTCCAGCCGCTTTAACGCCGTGGCCAACTCCTGGCCGTCGAGCATGCCGTAGCTGAGCCTCAGCAGGCACTGGGGCCCAGCTGCGGCAAAGCCAAAGGCCCGGCCGCTCACCGCCGCCACCCCCTGCTGCTCCACCAACTGGCGCATCAGGGCATCGCTGCCGAGGGGTGAGCCGTCTGCTGCCACCAGGCCCTCCACCGCCAGCAGGCCATAGAAGGCGCCGTCGGGTTCGGCCCACAGCCGCACGGGCAGCCCCTGCTGCTGCCACTGGGCCACCACCGCCAGCAATTGCCGTCGCCGCGGCGCCAGGCTGGCCACCTGGCGCTGGCACCAGGCGGGATCCACCGCCAGGGCAGCCCGGGCCGCCAGCTGGGTGATCAGCGGCGGTGCGATTTGAACAGTGTCCAGCACCTTGGCCAGGGCCGGCAGCAGCTGGCGGGGCACCGCCCCGTAGCCGATGCGCCAGCCAGCCATGCCATAAGCCTTAGACAGCGAATAAAGCGAGATGGTGTGGGCCGCCGCACCAGGCTGGGCGCCCGGGCTGGCATGGGCTGTGGCGCCATGCACAAACACCTCGTAGGCCTCATCGCTGATGTGAAACAAACCGCGCTCGGCGCAGAGCTGGTTGATCTGGCGCAACAGCTCGGGCGGCATCACCACGCCGCTGGGATTGTTGGGTGACACGGTCACGATGGCCCTGGTGCGGGGGGTGATCGCCGCCGCCAGCTGCAGGGGATCGGGGAAAGCTCCAGCGGCCACCCCCACCGGCTGGCCCCCGGCCAGCTGCACCGCCATCACGTGGTTGAAATAAAAGGGCAGCGGCAGGATCACCTCGCTGCCCGGCTCACAGATCGCCTGCACGATCACCTGGAAGGCCATGTTGCTGCCACCGGTTACCAGCAGGGCGGCGCCATTTAGGTCGAGGCCATTTTGGCGGCGGAGCTTGGCGGCGATCAGCTCCAGCAGGGCCGGATCTCCATAGGTGGCCCCGTAGCGATCCAGGCCAGTCAGCGGAATTTGGAGGGCTGCTTGCAGCGCTTGGGCCACCGCCGGCGGCGGCCCCCAATTCACCATCCCCTGGGCCAGGGAGAGGGTATTGGGGTGGGCGCGGATCAGCTCACCGAGCACAGGAATCACCGGCTCCAGCACGGCATCGAGCCGACGGGCGGGGCCGGGAGACATCGGCGCTGACAACCACAGCCCCCAGCCTGCCACCACTCACAAACTGGCGATGGCCAACCTGGCGATGCTCTCAATGCTTTAACCAGGCTTATTGAGCTTGCTTCTGGGCCCGATGGGCCCGGATTGGTGAGCTCGCCGGTGCGGATGCTGGAATTTGATTGTTGCCGATGGATCAATGCGTTTTGTGCTCTGGGGCCGCTATTGCGACAACGCACTGGAACTGCGCACCCCCTACCGCCAGGAACATCTGGCCGGGCTGCAGCAGCAACAGCAGGCGGGCGGCTTGATCACCCTCGGTCCCACGCAAGACAGCACGCACGTGTTTGGGATCTACGAGGCTGAAACCAAGCAGCAGGTGGAGGATTGGGTGAAGGGAGACGTGTACTGGCGCCATGGCATCTGGAGCGAGGTGGAGATCTACCCCTGGATCCAGGCCTTCTGAACGCCGCCAGGGCCTTCCTGGTTGCCTGACTGAACTGTTTCCCAAACCCTGCCCCCTGAACCGACGCCCTGATTGCTGGCGTGAGCTGCCCGCCTGCCCAGGCCTGCAGCCCCACGCCACTTATTTGCGGGGCCAGCCGGCCTGGGCCTGCTGCCACACGTAATTGCCCACCGCCTCAGGGCCCCCCTTGCCCAGCACCTGGGCGTAGCCACTCATCTGGCCGATCCCGTTAGCGGCCACTGCCGCAATCGCCTGGGGCGTGGTGAGGCCAGCCTTTTGCAGGGCCGCCAGCTTCAAGGTTTTGCTGCGGCGGATGATATTGCCGCCGTTCACGTGGCAACCGGCGCAGTGCTGGCCAAACAGCTGGGCGCCCCTGGAACCAGCAACCTCCGGGCTGGCCGCCCAGCTGGGTTGAGGCCAGAGCAGGGTCAAGCTCAGCGACAGCCAAAGGGCGAGCGACAGCAGACGCCGGGCGATGGGGCGAATCGGCATTGGCAACAGACCGGGCTGGGCCGGCAGGAGGTTGGCGCAGACGCTAAACAGGTGCCTAGCAAGAGTTGCAATCCTGGCGAGCTCCGCCCCTGCCATCCCTGTAATCCACAGCGCCGACTGGCAGATCGGCAAGCCCTATGGCCGCGTTGGCGACCCAGACAAGCGGGCGCGACTGCGCCTGAGCCGCATCGAGGCCATCGGCCGCATCGCTGGCCACTGCTCCGGCGCCGCCGCCCTGGTGGTGGCGGGAGATCTGTTTGATTCGCCCACCCCGGCCGCCAGCGATGTGAGCGCTGTCTGTGCCGCCATCGGCGCCATCCCCTGCCCGGTGCTGGTGATCCCTGGCAACCACGACCATGGCGGCCCCGGCAGCATCTGGCACTACACCTTTTTTGAGCAAGAGCGCCTGCGGCGGGCACCCAATTTAGAGGTGCTGCTGCAGCGCCAACCGTTGGAATTGAACGATTTGGTGATTCTGCCCTGCCCCCTATTGCGGCGCAGTGACAGCCTCGATCCCTGTAATTGGCTGCGCCAGCTCGACTGGCGGGCCCTGCCGGCCGATAAACCGCGGCTGGTGCTCGCCCATGGTTCCATCCAGGGTTTTGGAGGGGCGGATTTGGAATTGAGTGGCGCCAGCGACGCCGACGACGAACATCCGGCCAATGCCAACAACCTGCTGAGGCTCGATCCCCACTGGCTGGAGCAGGTGGACTACCTGGCCCTGGGCGATTGGCATGGTCTCAAACAGGTGAACGAAAAGGCCTGGTATAGCGGCACGCCAGAAACCGATCGCTTTCCCCGCCATAGCGATTACCGCTCCGGTCAGGTGCTGCGGGTGGAATTGCGGCGGGGCCAGATTCCCCGGGTGGAAACCCTGGCCACCGGCCAACTCGGCTGGCATCCGCTCACCGCCAACTTCCACCAAGATGGCGATCTGGATCGACTGGAGCGTCAGCTGGAAGAGTTGTTGCAGGGGCGGGTGGGGCAGGATTTGGTGTTGCTGGAGCAGAGCGGCAGCCTCAGCCTGGCGGCCCACCAGCGCTATGGCGCCCTGCTGGAAAGGCTGGAGGCCCAGTTACTGCGACTCAAACGCCGGGGCAGCTGCAGCCAGGCACCGGGCGAAACCGAATTGGCCGCCCTGGTGGGCCGCGCCGCCGACCCTCTAATTGCCCAGGTGAGTGCCGCCTTACTGGGCGAACTGGCGGATCCCGCCACCGATGCGACCACCGCCGCCACGGCCAGGTTGGCCCTGGTGGAGTTACATCGGGCCGTGCAATTGGCGGACAGCTAGAGCGATGCGACTTTTACACGTGCGCCTGCGCCAGCTGCGCCTGCATCGGGAGTTGGAGCTGCAATTTCATCCTCGCTTCACGCTGCTGGGTGGGGCCAATGAAGCGGGCAAGAGCACCCTGGTGGAGGCGCTGCATAAAGGGCTGTTTCTCAAGGCCACCGCCACGGGCAAGGGGGTGGAGGAACTGCGCTCCCGCCAGCACAGCGGCCTGCCGGAGGTGGAAATCGGCTTTGAAGCCCAGGGTCGCAGCTGGCTGCTGCGCAAGCGCTTTGCCGGCAGCAGTGGCACCGTGCAGCTGGCCGATGGGGTCAGCACCAGCCTCAGCGGTGCCATCGCAGAAGAGCGGCTGGCTGAACTATTGGGGGTGGAAGCAGCGGTGGAGGGCCGCCGCATCGCCCAATTGCCCCAGCGCTGGGCCCACCTCTGGGTGCGGCAGGGGGAGGCGGGTGCCAATCCGCTGGCCGGCGGCGGCAACAGCTACGACCTGGATCGACTGCTGAATCAACTGCAGCAGCGGGGCAGCAGTGCCGCCCTGGAGTCGCCCCTGGATCGGCAGGTGGAGGCAAACCTGCAATTGGAACTCAGCCAACTGTTCACCGCCACCGGCAAGGTGAGGGCCGGCTCGGTGCTGGCCCAGGCCCATAGCCAACAGCAGCAGGCGGCAGAACGGCTGCAGCTCGCCAAGGAGCGGCTGGCCCAGCTGGAAACCGCAATGGAGGAACTGGCCCAGATCGAGCAGCGGCTGGAGCTGATCGATGGCCGCGAGCGGCCGGCCCTGGAAGCCAGCCAACACCAGTGGCGGCAACGGCAACGCAAGCTGGAGCAGGCCAGAGCCCAGCTGGCTTTGCTGCGCAGTCAGCGGCAACCCCTGGCCCAGCGTTGGCAGGCGCTACAGGAGCAGATCGAGCAGCGCCTGCAATGGGAGCGCCAAAGGCGGCAGGCCGCCGCCGAACAACTCCAACTGAAGGAGAGCCACAGGGCCCATGGCGACCAGCTGCAGGCCATGGCCCAACAGCTCGATCGCCTGCAGGGCCAGCTGCGCGATGGTCAGCGGGGCGGCAGGCAGCTGCAACAGAGGCTGGAGCTGGGCCAACTACTGCTGGATCGAGCCGCCGGGGAGCGGGAGGCCAGCCAATTACAGCAACATCGCCAACAGTTCAACCTGCTGCAACAGCAGGCCGCCGCCCTCAAGGCCGAACTGGCCTCTTTGCCCCTGCTCACTGCCGAAAACCTGCAGGAACTACGCCAGGCGGAGCGCCGGGTGGGGGAGGCCCGGGCCCGCAGTGAGGCCATGGCGGCCACGGTGACGCTGGTAAGGGCAGAGCAACCGGTGCTGCTCGATGGCCAACCGCTGCTGAGCGGCCGCGAAACGCGGCTCGTTCAAGCCAGCAGGCTGCTGGTTGGCGCTGGCGTGGAGCTGGAGATCAGCCCTGGCGGCGGCGAGGCCCTGGCCAGCGCCACCACCGAGCGCCTCCAGGCCGAGGGTCAGCTGGCAGGGCTGCTGCAAGCCTGGCAATTGGCTGATAGTGACGCCGCCGAATCAATCGTTCAGCAACGGCAGCGGCTGGATAGCGAACTGGCCCAGCTGCGCCGCAATGCCGCCGCCATCCCCTGGCAGCGGCTCGATGAACAGCTGGCCGCCCTGCAAAACCGCCACCAGCAGCTGGATAGCGCCATTGGGGGCGCGAGCGCCGAGCTGCAGGAGCTGCAACAGGGCGGGGAGCTGCCGCTGGATCCAGACAATCTGGATACGGCGGCCTTGGAATACTGGCTACAGGATCAACGCCAACAACTGCGACTGCTGCAAGATCGGCAGCAGAGCGAGCAAAAAGCCTACGAACAACTGCTGGGCGAACAGCAGCAGTTGCAGCAGCTAGCCAGACAGGCAGCCTCCAGATTGGGGGAATTAGCGGGTCTGCTGGCCGCTTTGGAGCAAAGGCTGCGGGCCGGTGAAGCTGAAATTTGTGAAGCTGAAATTGATGGGGCCGAAAATTCTTGCGGCCAGCAAGGGGCCGATCATCAGCGCGAGCGTCAGCACCAACCTCAGGGCGAGCATGAGGGGGAGCGTATGGCCAATCTTCAAGCCAATCTTGAAGCCAATCGTGAGGCCAATCGTCTTAATGGGGAGCTGCAGGAACTGGAGCGGCAGCTCGCCGCCCTAGACCAACAACTGCTCAGCCAGGAGCAACAGCTGGCTTGCCTTGGGGCCGAGGCGGATCAGGGGTGGCCAGCTGCCGGCGGCGAGGAGGGCATCACCGCAGCACTGCAGCAACTGTTGGCGGAAAAGGAAGAGCTGTTGATCCGCCGTGGCCAAAATCTGCAGTTATGCCGCAGCCTGGGGGCCACCAATCCCCAGGCCGACTGCGAACAGTGCCAGGCGGATTTCGACCATTGCCACGACCACAGCCAAGCACTGACGCAGCGGGCGATGGCACTGCGCACCCTGGTGGAGCGCTTTAGCGGCGTGCGATCAGCCCTGGCGGATCGCTATGGCGAGCCGATGGCCAGGGCAATTGCCAGCTACCTTGAATTATTGGGCCCTGGCGCCACATCCGTGCAGCTCAACTTTGATGGCAGCTCGGGTTTTAACGATCTGCAACTGAGGCAAGCCCAGGAGATCTACGCCTTTGAACGGCTCAGTGGCGGCATGCGCGAGCAACTGGCGGCGTCCCTGCGACTGGCGCTGGCGGAGGTATTGGCACCCGCCTACGACGGCACCCTGCCCCTGGTATTCGACGATGCCTTCACCAACAGCGATCCGCAGCGGATTCAGGGACTGCACCAAATGCTGGAGCGGGCCTGCCAATCCGGAGTGCAGGTGTTGCTGCTCTCCTGCACCCCCAACGCCTACGGCGAATTGGCCGAGCGGATTGGCAGTCGTCTTGACCTGAAAGCACCGCCCAGGGGTTGAGAGCTAACTGGCCAGCTCCTCTTCTTCTGCGCCACCATCATCAACCCCTCCAGCGGGGATCAGACGGATTTGCTTGCGACCCAGTTTGATCTCAAATTCATCGCCGGGATGGAGATCGAGTATGGCGGTGTAGGCCTTGCCCACCAGCAAATTGCCATTGCCCTGAACCGTGGCCACATAACTCAGCTTGCGACCAGCCTTGCCCAGCTTGGAGGAGGCGCCCAACTCCACTCCCTTGGCATCCAGCAAAGCCTCATAGAAGGCGGTGAAATTGAGCCGCTCCGCCCCGTCCTTTTTGGTTGACACATAACCGCAGGCACGGACGATCTCTGACTTGCCTGCATCGCCAAGTTCCTTGACCTTAGTGAGCAGTTCAGAACCTGTAAGCATGAATCCTAGGGGTGAACCCAACGAAGACCGCAGAAATTTAACGCACTCAAAGTGGTTGTTGGGTTGTCACTTAGATGACAGGGGTGCTGGTGCTGGTGCCTGCTGCCTGTCTCATGGATAAACCGAGCCCTAGTCTCATTGCCTAGTCTCATTCCATGGCCATCCCCCACCTGAGATCCGTTGATGCTGATGACCTGGACCAATTGCTTGCCGTATATAGCGATGCCGTGACCAGCCAGGCGGGCCCCTTTTATGAGCAAGCTCAGATCAAAGCTTGGTCAGCCCATCCCTATGCCGCAGAAGCGGTGGCTGACGCCCTGCGGCGCGGTCGCGGCCTGGCCAGTTGCGCCGCCGACGATCCAGCCACGATTGAGGCCTTCGCGCTACTGGATCCCATCGACAGGCTGGCCCTGCTTTATTGCCGCGGCCGCTCCAGTCGCCAGGGCCGAGCCACGGCCCTGCTGCAGGCCGTGGAAAACCTGGCCCGCCAGCAGGGCTGCAGGCAGCTGCGCACTGAGGCCAGCCAGCTATCGCGGCCGCTGTTGTTGCGGCAGGGTTGGCAGCTGCAGGCCGAGGAGCGGGTGCAATTCGCCGGGGTGGGCTTCCTGCGCTGGCGGATGATCAAATCCCTGGATAAAGAAGCCCATGGCTGAGGCCCAGCTGCAGCAATTTCTCCACAAGGTGGACCAGCTCCAGCGGTTCGTTTCGCTCACGGAAGCTGAACCGGGCCTAAGGGCTGCCCTTAGCGATTGCAACTGCCACCAGCAGGTGGTGGAGCTGGCCCGCAGCCGAGGCTTCGAAATTGGCCGGCGCTGGGGGGAGGAAGCCGGCAGCGCCGGCGGTGATGACAACCTGCTGCGGAGTGCCTGTCCGCCGGCAGGCCAGGAGTCCACCAGGCTGCTGTTGGAATTGCCTGGCCTGCGCTTGGAGTTGATTCACTCCTGCTCCGCCGCTTCCGCCGAGAGGTTTTGGTACGACCAGCCGGAGCATGAATGGGTAACCCTGTTGCAGGGCAGCGCCAGGCTCCAATTCGAGGATGAACAACAACCCAGGGACCTCAGCCGGGGCGACAGCCTGGTGATTGAGCCCCGGAGGCGTCATCGGCTGGTGGCTACGGATCCAGCTCCTGGTTCCCTGTGGCTGGCTCTTTACTGGTGGAGCCAGAAGGCTGCTGACTGAAGTTATGCACCAGCCAGTAGCTGGCGGTGAGGGCCAACACCGCCAGCCCCAGACCGGCCAACAGCTGGGGCTTGGCCTCGGCGCCATGGGGCAAAACAATCACCTTTCGGCTCACCGCCGTAATGGCCGTGAGCAGCACCAGCTCGATCTGGATCACATGCTTGCGCAGGTAGGAGGTGATGTTCTGCAACACCTCCAAGGCGATCAGCACACTGAGCAGATCGCCCAGCACCTCCATCAGTCGAGTGTTTAGCCAGTTCGTGCCGGGGCTGACCAGCGACCAGAACACCTGCCAGGCCAACTGCAGACAGGCGGCGGCGATCAGCACCAGCAACACCAGACCCAGCAGCTTGGCCAACTGTCGCTCGTAGCGGTCGACAGCTTTGAGGTAGCCGGCATCCCCCCAGAAATGCTTGAAGAATCGGATCACAGGCCTCGAATCAGCAGGGGAGGATTAGCACAGCAAGGTTTCCACCGCAAAGCCCCCAGGCGACAATCCTGGAGCGGACCAGCTGCAAAGGCTTGCCGACAAGAGTTGCGGTAACGATGGCAATGGGCCTGGAGCCGACCATAACCCTGCCCCCGCCCCAGGGAGCTGTGGGAAAAGCTGATTTTTGCAATCAAAGTGGGTGGGAACCTCTGCGGCGCTCTCAATCGGGCAGCAATATGGCTCCGACGGCTCTATGGGCGCGGAGGTGCTATCGGCGCGGAGGTGCTATCGGCGTGGAGGTGATATTAGCGTAGAGTTACTATCCATGAGGGGAATTATCAACACGGAGTCAACATCCATGCGGGGAATAATCAACATGGAGTTACCGTCCACTTGGAGGTACTATCAAAAGAAGGCAATATCCTGACAAGGGACCTATCGGTCCAGAGTTATTATTAGCCTAAAAGTACAATCGGTTTAGTGGCGGTGGGTAAAGTTTGCCAGAACCAACCTAAGATTGGGGATTAAACCCATCGGCTCATTGGTTAAATAGCCTGTACTGGGGTTTGGCCTGGGTATCGCTGGGGGGATTTTGCAGCTGAGTGTCACAGGTTACTGTGCCGTCTGCCGCCATGACGCAGTTTTTTGGCACCACCTTGGTGTTAGGTCCCACGTTGGTGCCTGGCCCCAGCAGGTAGCTCTCCACCTGGGCCTTGGCCCGGCCAGGCGCCAGGGCCAAGCTGAGAGCGCAGATGGCAAGCGCAGCTTGCAGAGCTCGGCTGATTGCCATGGATTTCACTTGAGGGATTTCACTTGATGGATTTAACTTGAGGGCTGCAGCTCCATTCTGCCTGGGGGCACCGGCAGCGGCCGCTTCAGGCCAGCTGATCCTGGCGAATTTCCCGCAACAGCAGATCCAGTTGATCGAAGGAACCATCCAGGGCCACCGCTCGCTGGGGCCGGATCCAGCCTTCTTCTCCCTGCCAGAGTTCTTCGATGCCGCAGAGCTGGGCTGCCAGCCCGGTCAATCCCTCCTGGTCGTAGGTGCGCTGCAGCTCGTCGATCAACGCGGGCAAGCGGATCGAACTGGCCTGCAGAGCCCGGCGTAAATCCGACTGGGTACGGCCCGTATGGCGCAGCCAGTCCTTGATGAAGGCCTGCAGGTCATCGAATTGTGCATTGCTGAGGCTGGCCATGGCGATCAGCGACCTGGGGGGCACCACCGATCCAGTCTGCGCTTGGCCCGCAGACGGATGGCCGGACTGCGGTGACGACCACACAGGCTGAGCAGGCTGGTGAGAGCCACCAGATCGTCGGAGAAGCCCGCCACCGGGATGAAATCAGGCATCAAGTCCACTGGCATCAGCAGATAGGTGAGGGCCGCCAGCACAGTCATTTTCACTGCCGGGGGGGTGGCTGCATCCAGCAGCAGTTCCAGGCACTCCAAGGCCGGTAAGGCAACGAGGCGACCGGCGCGACGCAGCGGCCGCAGCAATACGGATTCATCGATCACGGTGCTTTCCAGCACCTGGGCATTGATGACCTGGGCCAAGGGCGGTAGCTGAGGGGTGAGAAGAGGGGGGAGAGACGGAGCGGCACAGGGCCAGCTGACTGGCGTCAGCCAACTGGTGGCAGCAGACTGGCGGCAGCTGGGGGGCTTGGGCTGGATCGACCATCACCTACCTAGCAGAGCGGATCGACCGGGGAGGATCCAGCGGCACCGATGCCCCCGGCCAGATTCAGTCGGCCAGCTGCACTGGCCTGCCCGCAACCCCGCTGACCACGGCCTCCAGGCTGCTGATGAATCTCGTGGGGAGGCCAACGGCTCTGGCCCAGGCAGGTCGCCACGATGGCTACGGTTGCAAGCCGACAACCCCAAACCGATGCCCCTCCTTGACGCCATCCCCCCCGAGGTCCTGCCGCGCGCTGGGACGGCCTACCTGCACTACCTCGGTTTCATGGTTTGCTTCGGGGCCCTGGTGCTGGAGAGGCGACTGATCAAGCCAAATCCCAACAAGGCCGACGCCACATTGATGGTGATCACCGATGTGGTGTATGGCCTGGCGGCCCTGGCCCTGCTGGGCAGCGGCATCCTGCGGGTGTTGTATTTCGGCCAGGGAGCAGAATTCTATACCGAAAATCCCCTTTTCTGGTGGAAAGTTGGCCTATACATAGGCATTGGCACTTTGTCGTTATATCCCACCATCACCTATATCCTATGGGCAATCCCCCTGCGCAAGGGTGAATTGCCAAAAGTAAGTGAAGCCCTGGCCAATCGCCTGGCCTGGATTCTCAATATCGAGCTGGCCGGCTTTGCCCTGATTCCCCTGATGGCCACTCTGATGGCCCGGGGCGTCGGCCTGGCCAACAGCGGCCAAGGGCTCTGATGCATGGCCGGGCCCGGTGGCCAAGCCTCTTGGCGGCCGGGGCTTACCTCTGGGGCACCGCCTCCACTTCCGCTGCGTCAGCTGCCTCTGCGCTAACTACCGTTGCTCAAACGGCCGCTGCGCCAGAGCTGATTACCAGGCCAAAGTTAATTGCCGCCCCAAAGGTAATTGCCAAGCCAGATCCCTGTCCAGCGGCCCTGGCCAGCTCGCCGCTGGAGCCGCCAGCGGCAGCGGCTGGCCAGGGCCCGGATCCCCTCACCGCGCCCTATTCGCCGCCAGTTCAGCCGCCGACAAACGATTACCGCCACCGGATCGCCACCACCCCCTGGGGGCCGCCGATTTTGCCCTCCTGGTGCGTGTGGATCGAACCGGCAGCCCAAAACCCCGGGGCGGAGGCTGGGCGCTGGTCCTTGGCCGTGGAGGCCGCCCTGGCCAGCTGGGGGGAATTGGTGCAGCTGAACCGGGTGGAGGATCCCCAGCGGGCCCAGGTGCTGCTGCTGAGGCGCCGTCCCCCCCGCCGGGAAGACGGCAGCGGCAGGCTGAGGGCCAGCAATGGCCGCTCGGAACTGGCCCTGGTGCTGGTGCGACGCCACCAACAGCTGCTACTGGAACCACGGGTGATCGTGCAGGTGAATCCCGAGCAAAGACAGCAGGTGGTTCAGGCGGCGGCACTGCATGAACTGGGCCACGCCTTCGGGCTGTGGGGCCATAGCGACCAGGCCGGGGACGCCATGGCCGCCAGCCCAGCCAATCCTCCCGTGTTGGCCCTGAGCAGCCGCGATCGGGCCACCTGGCGCTGGCTGCGGCAGCTGCCAAGCCAGTTCGGGCAGCCCTGGGATGCTGCTCCAAAACCGGTTCCATCCAAGCCCGCCCCCGGCGAGCCGCTCCGCTGAGCTACTGCAAGCCGTGCCCGGCTCCAAGTTGGGCCCCCCAGCCCGTTCAGCCCCTCACGCCGCTCAGCTCCGCCTTTGCGCCCCCTGCCGCTCCGCCAGCACCTGTTGCACCTGCCGCCAGCTGACGCCATGGTGGGCCAGGGCCACCTGCAGGTGAAAGAGCAGATCGGCCGCTTCGGCGGCGATGGCGGCGGCTTTGTCGTCCTTGCAGGCCATCACGAACTCGGCACTCTCCTCGCCAATCTTTTTGAGGATGCGGTTGTCGCCGCCCTCCAGCAATTTGTTGGTGTAGCTGCCAGCCACGGGCTGATCGCGACGGTCCTCGATCACCCGCATCAGTTCGGTGCAGATGTCGGCCGGAGGGGCAGGGGCGCTGGCCCCCCCCGCCGTTGGCTGGGCGGCCAGTTCAAAAAAGCAACTGCGGGCGCCGGTATGACAGGCCCCATCGCCGCTCTGTTCGATCGTCAGCAGCAGCACGTCGGCATCGCAGTCGTAGCGAAGCCCCCGCAACCGCTGGCGTTGGCCACTGGTGGCGCCCTTGTGCCAGAGCTCCTGGCGGGAGCGGCTCCAGTAGTGCACCTCGCCGCTGGCCAGGCTGCGCTGAATCGCCTCCGGGTTCATCCAGGCCACCATCAACACGGCACCATCCAGCCAGTCCTGAGCCACGGCTGGAATCAAACCGGCCTCGTTGAAGCGGAGGGTTTCGATCAGGGCGCCAGCATCGATCGAGGCACCAGCGCCCATGGGGGCATCTGCGGGGGGGGCGCTGGCGGACATGGGTGAGCTGCTGAGGGAGCAAAGTCTGACTGGGCTCGCACCGGAGCGGCCAGCCGAGGGAAAGTCTGACTTGGCCCGCCCCAGGGAGAGGGCAAACAGGGGAGGACAGCCAGGTGGGAATTGAACTGGAATGATTCCAGGGGCCCACCAGCGGCCAGCGCTTCGATCCTCACCCATGCCCTCCCGCGCGTTACACACCTGCAGCAAGAGCTTCCGGGGTTACCCCTGCAGCCATCGCCAGTGGCGCCATCCGGGACATTGCCGCTTTGTGCATGGCTACAGCCGCAGTTTCACCCTCTGGTTCCAGGCCACGGCGCTGGATGACTGCGGCTTTGTGGTGGATTTCTCCAGTCTCAAGGCCCTGGAGGCTCGCCTGGCAGCCCAGTTCGATCACACCTTTTTGGTGAACGAAGACGACCCCCTGCTGCCCACCTGGCAACAGCTGCACGAGCAAGGGGCCCTCGACCTGCGGGTGATGGCCAACGTGGGCATGGAGGCCAGTGCGGAGCTGGTGTGGGGCTGGGCCAATGAACTGCTGCACGGCCGCGAAGCTGGCCGCTGCTGCTGCTGGAAGGCGGAAGCCCGAGAAAACGAAAACAACGCTGGCTGCTACGAGGGATTGCCGGATTGGTTTTCGGGCTGAGCTTGGCCTCCATCTACCACAAAAGCTAAAGAAGAAGGGGGACAGTTTTGATGGTGCCTCAACAATTCAACGCTATTGCGGCATTCGCAGGCTTCGCAACGAAACCTGAGAAAGCGCTTCTGAATCGCCAATGCGAATCAGACAGCGGCTGCTGTCTTGGTTATCGCTCTCAGCCACGAACAGAGCCGCAACCCATCCCTTGGCGGAACTCAAATACTCGATGGGGGTGCCGGGCTCCGGCAGGCAACCCTCCTGCAGCCGATCCTGAGACATTGAATGAAAAGTTACTTGAATTAGCGCATTTGGATAGCGTTTAGTCGGCCGCGAAAGCTGGCCAAGCTAAGGTCTTCGTTGCTATCAAGTGAATTTTGAAAGCCTGGCAGAGGCGGTACAGCAGAGGGTTGGCCAACAACTTGGGTGGTGGCAACCTGGCTGCTGGCATTTTCAAGGCTCTCACTCAAATTGACAGCCTTGAGTTGACGTCGCGCCCTGGCGGCAAGCCCTTGGCGACCCTCCAATAGACGAATCAGGGCGCGACTGCGGTTGGCATCCCCTACGGTTTCCCCCTCCTTAGGACGCACCAATGGATTGTCCTTCAATTCACTGCGCACTTGGTTGAGCAGCCGGAAGTGACCGGTGGTGTTGTATTTGCGCAGCACGCTGGGATCCCAGGCCATAGTGATTGATCGAATACAGCAAGCCTATGGCCCAGCCGGCCGTGGTTTTGTGATAAGTTGAAACGAGGTAAGTGGAAGTCGTTCCGACTTCGGGTCTGTGCCATGTCGGTTCCGGTCCCAGGGGTTTAGTGCTGCCAAGCCGAACCCCCCTTCCCCTGCCCTGCCCTTCACTGTTCTTCTCGACCATGTCCAGACTCGTTGGTCTGCCGGCTCCGGACTTCACCGCCACCGCCGTGGTGGATCAGGAATTCAAAACGGTATCCCTTGCCGACTACCGCGGTAAGTATGTGGTGCTGTTCTTCTATCCGCTGGACTTCACCTTCGTTTGCCCCACGGAAATCACCGCCTTCTCCGATCGCTACGCAGACTTCTCTAGCCGCAACACCGAGGTATTGGGCGTATCCGTAGATAGCCAGTTCAGCCATCTGGCCTGGGTGCAAACCGACCGCAAGAACGGCGGCCTCGGTGACATCAGCTACCCGCTTGTCGCCGACCTCAAGAAAGAAATTGCCCGCGACTACAACGTTCTTGATGAAGAAGCCGGCATTGCCCTGCGTGGCCTGTTCATCATCGGACCCGATGGCGTGATTCGCCACAGCACAATTAATTTCCTGCCTGTGGGCCGCAGCGTCGATGAGACCCTGCGGGTACTGCAGGCCTTCCAGTACGTGGATTCCCATCCCGATGAGGTGTGCCCCGCCAACTGGCAGCCCGGCGAGAAGACCATGAATCCAGATCCCGTGAAGTCCAAAGACTTCTTTGCCGCCGTCAACTGAGGCGAAAGGGGCTAATTACTTAGAGATCTACTTACTGACTGATAATTTAATCAGTAAGTAAGTAAGTAAGTAAGTAAGTAAGTAAGCATCAAAAAATCCGGTTACTCATTGACCAGCGATAAAACCAAATAAAACAAAGGGGCCAGAGGCCCCTTTTTTTGTAGCCGGAAAATCACCTGGCTTATCTATGATTCATTAGAGCATAATTTCAGCTCAGCCCAGCAAGCTGGTGAGAAGGCGGCGGCCATCAATGCCGCCGATTTGGGGATCACAGGCCCGCTCTGGGTGGGGCATCAAGCCCAACACGTTGCCAGCCTGATTTGTGATGCCAGCCACGTCGGCCACAGAACCGTTAGGATTAGCTCTATAGCGCAGCACAATCTGACCACTATCCTCTAAGAACTTCAACTGATCCGGATCGCACTGATAGCGACCCTCTCCATGGGCTATCGGGAAAGTCACCGTCTCCATATCGCCGTAGCCCTGGAGCCAGCGGCAGCTACCGGGGGTTACCGCCAGCTTGGCCGGTTCACAGAGGAAATGCAATTTGGCATTGCGGGTAAGGGCCCCAGGCAGCAGCCCCATCTCGGTTAACACCTGAAAACCGTTGCAGATGCCCAGTACTGGACCACCAGAGGCGGCGAACTGAATTACCTCCTGCAGCAATGGCGCAAAGCGAGCGATGGCACCACAGCGCAGATAATCTCCATAGCTAAAGCCACCGGGGAGAATCACCGCCTCTAGGCCGCTGAGATCCCGCTCCTCATGCCAGAGGAAGCGGCTGGGGATGCCAAGGCAGCCCTCCAGGGCCCAACTTACGTCCCGATCACAATTAGAACCAGGGAACACGACAATGCCAATAGTCATGCCGCGGTGCCCCCTGATGCTTCCAGCTGCTCCAGGCACCAATTTTCAATCACCGGATTGGCCAGCAGCCGATCGCTGAGCAGCTCCAGTTGGGCCTGGGCGGCCTCCAGATCGGCGGCTTCCAGTTCCACCTCGATCGACTTGCCAATCCGTAGGCGGGTCACCCCAGCCACACCGAGGCGGGCGGCGGCGGCCCGGGTGGCCTCCCCAGCCGGATCGAGAACCGAGGGTCTGAGCGACACCTGAACGCGAGCACTGAATCGAGGCACCGGG
>JBIKWK010000014.1:0-57286 GCA_044356375.1 Prochlorococcaceae cyanobacterium
GCGCTGGCAGCGGCAACAGGAGCGCTGTAGGCGACGCAGATCCAGGGGCGCATGCCCAGGCGGTAGGAGAGTTCCCACTCACGACCCATATAGGCGTAGATGCCGATCAGGAAGTGGAAAACCACCAGTTGGAAAGGACCGCCGTTGTACAGCCACTCGTCGAGGCTGGCGGCTTCCCAGATGGGGTAGAAGTGCAGGCCGATGGCATTGCTGGAGGGCACAACAGCACCGGAGATGATGTTGTTGCCGTACATCAGGGAGCCGGCTACGGGCTCACGGATGCCGTCGATGTCGACGGGGGGCGCGGCGATGAAAGCCACGATGAAACAGATGGTGGCAGCCAGAAGGCAGGGAATCATCAGCACACCAAACCAGCCCACATAGAGGCGGTTGTTGGTGGAGGTGATCCACTCGCAAAACTGCTGCCAGCTGTTAGCGCCGGAGCGCTGCTGGAGAGTGGTGGTCATGAGAACGGTTAGTAATCGTCTCTTGGGGAGACGGTTGGCTTTGTCTCCAGAAGGAGACGGGTAAGAAGGGCGGAATCCTGCCTAGGGCGGGAAGCCGTCAAAGGAACTGTAACAGAAGATTGCGCTTTTCGTGAGCCCGCTGGCTGAAGCTGCTGTCACCAAGTGTGCTCACCCCGGGGCTGGGCGCCAGGCCGCTGCTAGGAGTGCGGGCAGCAGCGGCCAGACGGCCCATGGCCTCCAAGCAGCCCCTCTTCGCCTTGCCCCTGCTGGGGTTGTTGCTGGCAATAGGTGGTTTCGCCGCCGGCTGCCAGTCCAGGCCGGGCCCCGACCTGTTATTGCTCCAACGCCGCCAGGAGCAGCTGGAGCTCAAGTTGCAGCAACTGGAGCAGAAGCTGAACGCCCCCACCCCCCGGGGCGCCGCCGATTCGGCTGGTAAACCGCCCGCCGGCCCGGTGAAGTCGCTCACCTACCGCAGCGGTAGTGCAGATGATCGGTTGCGGATTTACTGGGCCGATGGCAGCAGCAGCGACCTGCCCTGCACCAAGGAGCAGGGCACTCTGGTTTGCGGCTGAGGCCCGCAAAGAGGCCGGGCCCCAAGGGCTTATTGATGGTCCGGTTGTCTGGATGGCTGGGCTGTGATGACGTTGCTTTGCCTTTGGTTGAGGCGCTTTGCACAGCTGCTGTGATCGCCGCCAAACTGGCGGAAATCTCTTTCCTGCCTTGAACATGCGGCTCCTCTCCAGCCTTTTGGCCGCTCCCCTTGGGCTAGCCCTGGCAGCCAGCGGAGTTCAGGCCCAGTCGGAAGACAACTTCAGCTCCACCCGAGCCGTGAACATGGCTCGCAATGCCGCCGTGCAGCTCAACGGCGGCCTGGTGGTTTATCAGCCGGCCAAATGCATGTTCGACAGCACCCCCAGCGAGAACCCATGCTTGATTCAACGGGGGCCCGATGGCTACACCTTCCGCTTCCTGGGCGGCTCCCCCGGCTGGCAGCAGCTCAACCAACCGCCCAGTCTGGAAACCCAGATCCGCATCGCAGTAGATGGCCGCAGCGTGCTGGGCATTGATTACAACGGCGCGCCCCGATGACCGGGCGAGCTGATTTCTATTTGTTTATCGCCATCAGCGCCTCCAGGGCCTCTGCCCAGCTGGGGTCGACGGTCCAGCGCTCGCGGCTGGTGAGTGAAAGGGCGATGCGCTTCTCGCCGTAGGCGGCCTCATTGATGAACACCGGCCACACCTGCTGCCCCTCGAGCCCGGCAGGTGGCTGGTAGCTGATCGCAGCGCCAGCGGCGGTGCGGAACAGGGGATCCCCCGGCCCCATCGGTTGCCAGTCGCGACCCTGGCGCTGGGGATGCAGACAGGCCAGCGGCCAACCGCCGCCATCCCTTGGTAGATCGAGGCTGGCCAGGTGGCGATGCACCACCAGCCCCGGGGGCTGGCTCAGGCGAGCTTGCCCAGCGCTGGCCAGAGCCTCCAGAGCAGCCTCCAGGGCCAACTGGCTCTGACGACAAAGCCGCGGCTCAATCACACCCTGGGGAACGGGCCCCACCTCGATCACCAGGCCGCAGGGCCAGCCCTCCACCAAAAACCCCCTCTGGGCGGCATCTCCCTCGTGCAGATAAATGGGCAAACCCAGCCGCGCCTGAATGGCGGCGGCCAAGGCCAAATCAGCGGGCCGCCGGCCGTAGACAACCAAGCAGTTGCCCATGGAACTGGTGGTGCTGTGCAGATCCAGCACCGCCACGGCCGGCCGGCTGCCGGTGGGGCCGTATTTGCCCAGCAATTCCCGGGCGCGCAGGATCTCTCGCTGATCGCTGGCCGGATCAGCCAACAGCTCTGGCACAAAACTGCGGTTGAGGTCCCGGTCCAGGTAGCGGCGATTGGCGCGATAAGCGGCGGGATTGCCGATCTCCAGCACCAGCTCCAGGCCGCTGCTGTTCAAGCCGCTGGGCTGCTGGCGCCACGACTCCACCAGCCAGCCGCCATTGCGCTCATTGCCATGGGTGGCCGCCAACACCAATACCCGGGGCGCCTGCATCCGCTGCTCTGCCAGTCAGGCCGTCAGCCTGGCAGGAACTTCTCCCTATCAATCCATGCCAATCCCCCCCCTGGTGGTGAGCACGGCCCGCTGGGCCTGGCATTGGCAGTGGCTGCAACTGATGGGGGGACTCGGCCCCGCCGATGCCGCCGGTAACTACCGCCGCCCCGACAGCCCCTTTGCCCAGCTACCGCCCCTGCCCACCGGGGCCCGGCAGGCAGGTCGCCATGTGCTGATCGTGGGACGCAGCTGCCCCTGGGCCCATCGGGCCTGGCTGGTGTGGGGGCTGCGGCAGCTGGAGGCCAGCATCGAGTTGCTGGTGGTGGAGCCAGATGCCCAGGCCGGCCGTTGGTGTTTCCAGCAGCCCTTTCTGGGCTGCACCACTCTCCAGGAGCTCTACCTCCTGGCTGGCGCGGATCCCGGCGCCAGGGCCACCGTGCCGGTGCTGGTGGACCAGCTGGAAAGGCGCATCGTGCTGGGGGAGAGTGCCCTGCTGATCGAGCTGCTCAACTGCTGGCCCGCAGCCGAGGACAGCCTGGATCTGGAACCTCCGGCCCAGCGGCAGGCCATCACCAGCTGGCGGCAGCGGCTGCAAGCTGCCGTTAACGATGGCGTCTACCGCTGTGGCTTTGCGCGCAGCCAAGCCGCCTACGACAGGGCGGAAGCGGAGCTGTTCGCCGTACTGGATCTGGCGGAGGCGGAGCTGGCTGGCGGTGGGCCCTGGCTATGTGGCGGAGGCGACCAGGGCTCCGGCCCCAGCCTCGCCGACGTGCAATTGTTTGCCACCCTGGTGCGACTGGAGCTGGTTTATGCGCCCCTGTTCGGGGTGAGCCGCCGGCCGCTGTGGCAGTTCCCGCAGCTGTGGGCCTGGCGCCAGCGCTTCTGGCAGCTGCCGGGGGTTGCCGCCAGCTGCTTCCCCGACGCCTGGCGCCGGGATTATTTTGGCGCCCTGTTCCCACTCCATCCCTCCGGCATCGTGCCTGCGGGCCCCGACTTGGCCACACTGATGGGCATGAACCCCGCCCCAGCCAGGCCATGACCTCCGCAAACATGCCCGCCGATCCGATCTACGAGGGGGTCTACGGCCCGTTCACGATCACGGCCCAGGATCGGCGCGAGGTGCTGGGCTACCGCCTGGCCCTGCTCACGGTGGCCCTCGCCCAGGTGGCCCTGCTGGCCCAGTGGCACTGGCTGGGCGGCGCCTGGATCTGGCCCTGGCTGCTGCCCCTGGTCGTTGGTTTGGGGCTGGCCCTGCGCTGGATCCACATCTACCTGCGGCCCTTGCACCGGGCACTGCAGCTGCTGTGGCTGCTGGGCTGCCTAGGCTTTGGGGCCCTGGCGCTGCTGGTGGGCCCCGGGGCCATGGCCGAGACCCTGGCGGTCAACGGCGGCTGGATATGGGCCGTCGGCCCCTTCTTTGCCGCCCTGGCCGGCATTGGCTTCAAGGAGTTCTTCTGTTTCCGCCGCCCAGAGGCCATCGGCGTGACGCTGCTGCTGCCGGTGGCGCTGCTGGGCCGTCTGGGCGGCCTGGTTTCAGCTGAGGCCTGTGGCCAGCTGCTGGCGCTGGAGGCCGGCCTGCTGCTGCTGCTCTGCTTGCGCAAATTCCCCATGCCCGCCGCCGCCGACGTGGGGGACAAGAGCGTGTTTGCTTACCTGGAAGATCGCCGTAGCAGCGCCGCCGCGTGAGTTTGATCAGCCTGGTGGGAGTCCGCAAGGATTACGGCATCCGCACCCTGTTTGAAAACCTGCACCTGCACGTGGGCGAGCGGGAGCGGCTGGGGCTGATCGGCCCCAACGGCGCCGGCAAGAGCACCCTGCTCAAGGTGCTGGCGGGTCTGGAGCCCCCCGGTGCCGGAGAGCGGCGGGTATTGCCGCGCACCCGGATGGTGCTGGTGAGCCAGGAGCCCCAGCTGGATCCCGAGCGCACCGTGCTCGATCAGGTGTTCGCCGGCAGCGGCGAAAAAATGGAGTTGTTACGCCGCTATACGGCGGTGAGCGAGGCCCTGGCCCAAGCCCACGGCCATGGCGCCGACGACAGCGCTCTAATGGCCGAGCTGGGCAGCCTCAACAGCCGCATGGATCAAAGCCAGGCCTGGGGCTTGGAGCAGCAGATCCGCGAGGTGCTGGAGCAGCTGGGGGTGGGGGATGTGGGCCGGCGGGTGGGGGACCTCTCGGGGGGCTACCGGAAGCGATTGGCCCTGGCGGCGGCGCTGGTGGCCGAACCCGACGTATTGCTGCTCGATGAACCCACAAACCACCTGGATGCCGACTGCATCCAGTGGCTGCAGGGCCACCTGAGCCGCTTCCCCGGCGCCCTGGTGCTGGTTACCCACGACCGCTACGTGCTCGATCAGGTGAGCGATCGCATCGTGGAGGTGGACGGGGGTGTGGCCCGCAGCTACAGCGGCAACTACGCCTATTACCTGGCCCGTCGCGCCGAGCAAGAGACCGCCGCCGTGGCCAGCGAGGCCAAATTCCGGGGCGTGCTGCGCCGGGAACTGGAGTGGCTGCAGCGCGGTGCCAAGGCCCGCAGCACCAAGCAAAAGGCCCGCATCCAGCGGATTGAGGCGATGCGGGAGGCGCCCAAGCGCCAGGTGAAGGGAAACCTGAGCCTGGCCAGCAACCAGCGCCGCCTCGGCAGGCGCGCCATCGAGGCCCAAGAGCTGGCCTTCTGGGCCAGCGACGAGGCCCAGACCAGCGGCCAGGCGCCGCTGCTGCAGGGCTTCAGTTACGACTTCAGCCCGGAGGATCGGGTGGGGATCATCGGCCCCAACGGCAGCGGCAAAACCACCCTGTTGGATTTGATTGCCGGGCGCCGGGCGGTGCAGCAGGGCCGACTTGAACTCGGTGCCACGGTGAAGCTGGCCTACTTCGACCAGCACAGCCACGTTTTGCTGGCCGATCGCGACGCGGCCGGCCGCGAACGCAAGGTGATCGACGTGGTGCAGGAGGCGGCCAGCAGCGTTGAGGTGGATGGCACCAGCCTCAGCGCCAGCCAATTGCTGGAGCGGTTCCTGTTTGCGCCCGCCCAGCAGCACCAGCCGGTGAACAAGCTCTCCGGCGGCGAGCGGCGCCGGCTGCACCTGTGCCGGCTATTGATCGAGGCCCCCAATGTGCTGCTGCTGGATGAGCCCACCAACGACCTGGATGTGCAGACCCTCACCGTGCTGGAGGACTTCCTGGAGGACTTCCGCGGCTGCGTGGTGGTGGTGTCCCACGACCGCTACTTCCTCGACCGCAGCGTGGATCGCCTGTTCGCCTTTGAAAACGGCCAGCTGCGCCGCTTCGAGGGCAACTACAGCAGCTATCTGGAGCGAGACCAAACCGAGCGCAGCCAGGGGCAAAGCAGCGGCTTGGGGGCCAAGGGCGGCGGCAGCTCCGGATCGAGCGGTTCAACAGCCAGCCGTTCAGCAGAGATGGGTTCTGGGACAGCTCCTGCCGCCTCAAGCGCTGATCTCGGCGGGTTGAACGCCGGCCAGCCGGCCCCGGCCCGTGCAGCTGGCCCCGGGGCGCCTGGGGGGGGGGCTGGCCTGCCAGGGGAAAAGGGCGGGGCGGTGAAGCCGCGGCGGCGCAGCTTCAAGGAAAGCCGCGAACTACAGAGCCTGGAGTTGGAACTTCCCCAGTGGGAGGCCAGTCGAGCGGCGCTGGAGGCCCAGCTGGTGGCCGGCGGCAGCGACTACACCGCCCTGGAGACCATCACCCAAGATCTGGCCAACCTGCAGGCGCGCATCCTGCTGGGGGAGGAGCGCTGGCTGGAGCTCAGCGAACTGCAGAGCTGACCAGGGCAGCGATTGTTTCCAATCCAAGACATGCCCCTCCAGCGCTCTGGCCCTGCTTGCGCCAGGGCTGGTGAGGGTGGCTTTATCCCTTGGCAAAAGCCAATAGTGACGGCCGTTTTCGGGCCTCAAGCCCAGTTGGCAGGCGCTGCACTGAGCTCAACTGCCGCTGGCCTGGGAGCGCAGATGAGCGGCGAAACGCCCAGCCGCGCCTGTGGGCAGCTGGCCATGGACAGACACAGAGCCTCGTGAGGCCCGTATGGTGACCCCGATGAGCTCCGGACCCTGTCAGCCGGTACCTGCATGAAAACAATCGACGACCACATCCAGAAGGATCAGTCGGAAATCGAAGCTGCCCGCGCTGAGGGCAACTTGGGCAAAGTGCGCCACCTGGAAGAGGAACTCAAAGGCCTCACGGAGTACAAGGAGCACCACCCAGAAGACAGCCACGATCCCAGCCCCCTGGAGGTCTACTGCGACCTGAACCCAGAAGCCCCCGAGTGCCGCGTCTACGACGATTGAGCAGCCCTGCTCCAGGGCTGACCCCTGGCCCTTCTCGGTCAGCCCCTAGCCCAACGAGTTGACAGACGGCCAAAACCAAACGCCTGGCGATTAACGAGGGGGCGCCCCCCCAAGCCTTTCCTAGGCCTGAATTCCGAGCTGTTGCCACACTGCGGCCAGCAGCTCCTTCAGCCCCATGGCGGACACTGCCGAGATGGCCAACACCGGCTGACCCGTCAGCTGTTGCAATTCTGTTTGCAACTCTTCTACCGCCGCAGGCTGCAGCAATTCGATCTTGCTGAGCACCAGTAGGCGCGGCCGACTGTCCAGGCCGTGGCCATAGGCCCCTAATTCCCGGCTCACAATCTCCAGATCGGCTCCCGCTGTCTCTGAACTGGCGTCGACCAGGTGGATCAGCAGGCGGGTGCGCTCGATGTGGCGCAGGAAGTCGTGGCCCAGGCCGGCCCCCTGGGCCGCCCCGGCAATCAGGCCGGGGATATCGGCAAACACGGTTCCATCGCCACTGGGTCGCCGCACCACGCCCAAATTCGGCACCAGGGTGGTGAAGGGATAGTCGGCAATGCGGGGCCGTGCCGCCGAGAGCACCGATATCAATGTGCTCTTACCTGCATTGGGAAGGCCGATGATGCCCACCTCGGCCAGCAGCTTCAGCTCCAGCTGCAGCAACCACTGCTCGCCATCGCGGCCCTCGCTGAATTTCTCCGGCGCCCGGTTGCGATTGCTGAGGTAGTGGGCGTTGCCCAAGCCGCCGCGACCGCCGGCGGCCACCAGCAACTCATCGCCGGCGGCAATCAAATCCCCCAGCAGGATGCCGGTGCGACAGTCGCGCACCTCCGTACCGCATGGCACCTTGATCACCATGTGGTCACCGCTGGCACCACTGCAGCGGTTGGGACCGCCGCGCTTGCCCTCGGGCGCCTCAAACAGGCGCCTGTACTTGAAATCGAGGAGGGTTTGCAGGTTGGCGTCGGCCCGCAGCAGCACATCGCCACCGCGACCGCCATCGCCCCCGGAGGGTCCCCCCGCCGGCACGTACTTTTCGCGGCGAAAGGCCACGATTCCATCCCCACCGCGACCGGCCTTGACGGCGATGCGGGCCTGATCGATGAATTGCAAGGGCGCTGGTTACGGGCGGCGGCCCGATCCGATCAATCTCCCAACCTAGGATTCGCCGGTCGGAGTGCCGCATTGGCCGAGGTTCGCTTCCAACAGGTCAGCAAGACCTATCCCCCCCGGCGGGGGGGCGGCCAGGGCGGGGCGGCACCGGGGCCAGTGCTGCAGCAGCTGGACCTGGCGGTGGCCGACGGCGAATTCCTGGTGCTGGTGGGCCCGTCTGGCTGCGGCAAGAGCACCCTGCTGCGGCTGCTGGCGGGTCTGGAGCAGCCGAGTAGTGGCGAGATTTGGGTGGCGGATCGGCCGGTAAGCCAGCTGAGGCCCGCCCAACGGGATGTGGCGATGGTGTTCCAGAGCTACGCCCTCTATCCCCACCTGTCGGTGGCCGACAACATCGGCTTTGGCCTGCGGCGCAGCAGGCCCCGCAGCCTGCGGCAACAGCTGGCGGACAGCCTGCACCGGGCCACTGGCCAGCTGCCGGGGCCGCTGCGTTGCCTATCGCCGCGGGAGCAGCGGATTGAGCGGCGCATTGCCGAAGTGGCCGAGATGTTGGAGCTGCAGCCACTACTGCAACGCCTGCCCAAGGAGCTATCAGGCGGCCAAAAGCAGCGGGTGGCCCTGGGTAGGGCCATCGCGCGGCAGCCGGCGGTGTTTTTGATGGATGAACCGCTCAGCAACCTGGACGCCAAGCTGCGCGCCGGCACCCGCAGCCAGATCGTGGAACTGCAGCGCCGGCTGGGCACCACCACGATCTACGTAACCCACGACCAGGTGGAGGCGATGACCATGGGCCATCGCATCGCCGTGCTGCACGGCGGCCGCCTGCAGCAACTGGGCACGCCGCTGGAGCTCTACCAGTGGCCGGCGAATCAATTCGTGGCCCAGTTCATCGGCAGCCCACCGATGAACCTGCTGCCGGTGCAGGTGGTGGCCGCTGGCCAGCTGCAACTGGGCCAGCGGCGCTTTGCCGTGGAGGGACCGCTGGCGGATCAGCTGGCCAGCCGCATCGGCCAGCAGCTCTGGGGCGGCCTGCGGGCCGAGCACCTGCGGCTGGCACCGGCCACCAATCGCAACTTGGCCGCCGAGTTGGTGCAGATCGAGGCCCTGGGCAACGAGCAATTGCTCAGCTGTCGCCTGGCGGAGACGGGCCACCTGGTGCAGGTGCGCAGCGGACCTGAATACCGGCTGGTGGTGGGCGAAACCATTTATCTGGAACTAGACCCCCGCGGCTGGCGCCTGTTCGATAGCAGCGGCCAGGCCCTGGCGCGACCCATCGAAGCCGCCAACCGCGAACCGCAGCTGCCCGATCTCTAGGGCGGGGCAGCTGGGGGCGCCCACCGGGTGGGCACCCACTGGGGGCGCCCACCTTTATCAGTAAGCCATATTTTTAAATAATTTGCAGGTTATTGAGAGAACCGAAATAACCGGTTATTTCCACGATGGCATCGGTGCTTGCGGAGAAGCCGGCGACGCCATTGTTGAGAGCGAGGAAGCTGCGCAGGGTGCCAGAGGGATCAGCATAGGAGAAGGTGGCGGCTTTGTTGGCGGCAAAGTAGCTAGAAGTTAATATAGTAGAAATGGATTGGGCATCAAGCGCGGCTACGCTGCCAAGCTTATTTATGTTTGCAGCGGAAACCGCCGTGGGGCCATCGAGGATGTCGGTACCAATGGTGAAATCGGTAATCCGATCAAAGTTGGCCAGGGTTGATTGCGTCAATGAAGCCAACCGAAATGTATCGGCACCACCGAGACCCGTGATTAGGTCTTTGGCGCCAGTCGCCGTGAGTGTGTTGGCGCTTGCGTTGCCAATCAACTGGTTAGAAGTGGAATCAATACTAAAATTTTGCGTCGCACTTGCGGCCCCGATGTTGCCGACGGCGTCGACAACTCTAGCATTGATTGAGTAAAAACCATCGGCAAGATATGAAGTGGAAGCCCAGGTTTTCACTCCATCGGCCGGAATGGCCAGGCCCAGATATTTATTGCCGTTGTAGAGACGCAGGGTTTCCCCCGTGCCGAGGGGGGCGGAGAGAACTCCGGAAATGGTGGGGGTGATGTCGTCGGTGACTGCACCGCTAGCCAGGGCGCCCTGCCTATTGCCGAAGTTATCGGCTACGGAGGTGATCGAAGTGGTGGTGGTGGAAGCTGTGGTGTCGAGCCAGAAATAACGGATGGGGGATTGGCTGTAGTTGCCGGCGACATCGGTCACCCGGGCAGTAATGGCATAATTGACTCCAGTGGTATTAGGAAGTGTTGCGGGTGCAAAAGACCAGGTTTTGGTAGCATTATTTACAGTGGCATTGCCTAAAAGGGAATCGCGATTGTAGATAGCCAGGGTTTCATCTGCACTGAGGGCAGCGGAGATGGTGCCACGCAAGGTGGGGGTGGCATCATCGGTACCGGAAAATTCATCGACTATGCCCTGGAAAAAACCGACATTGTCAATAACTGCGGTAATGGCTGCGCTAGTAACCGGTTTTGTGGTGTCAACGGTGACGGCGCCCAGCTGGCCATTGGCACTTGCGTTGCCGGCGATATCGGTCTGGCGCACAAGAATGCTGCCGGCACCGTAGCTACCGCTGGCCAATAGGAAAGAGGATTTAGTGCCAATAGTCCAACTAGTGCCCCCATTGGTGGAGTATCGCCAGCTGGCGCCAGCCTCCAGGCCGCTTACATTCACTGTGCCTTTGTTGGTGATGCCGTCGCTATTGCTGACACCGGTGTCGCTGGCCAGGGCCAATCTAGGGGCCGCAGCTGCTGTGGTGTCAATGATGACGGCGTCCAGCTGGCCATTGGCACTGGTGTTGCCGGCAATATCTGTCTGGCTCACCAGGATGCTGCCGGCACCGTAGCTGCCGCTGGCCAACAGCAAGGGGGATCCAGTGCCAACGGACCAGCTGCCACCGCTATTGGTGGAATATTGAAAACTAGCACCTACCTCCAAATCGACTATATTTAATCCGCCATTATTGGTAATCCCATCAGTGCTGCTGAGGCCCGTATCACTGGCCAGATAGAGATCAGGAGCATCAGGCGCAGTGGCGTCTATGGTGACATGCTGCACATTGGTGTAGATACTGCTATAAATGGTTGCAAAATCGCTAACAATAGTCGTTGCCCTGCCATAGCCAGAGTCAATCGAGTCCTGTCTGAAGCCAAATACATCACCAGCACCAAGCAAAACTGAAACAAATCCCGATTGATTTGTTGGGCCAAAATCCTCGGTCAGTTGATAATAATTGCCATTTATAAGATACCCAAAAGAATCAAAATACGGGAGAAAATCATCAGTGCTGTATTCCCATCTGAATGTAGCAGCGTATTCCAGGGATGATGATATAGTCAGGTCAACACAGTAATCAACATAGTCGCCAGTATCCGCTCCAAGCAGCGAGACTGTGTCAGCATTAGCGGTGATGGAGCCATCGCCCCCAGTCGACATAGTCCAATTTGCCAGGCTAAAGTCGCCCGAAAATCCTAACTCGTAGCCGTAGGTCACCTGGGAGCGGAACTGGTAAACGCCATCAGCCAGATCAACTTGACTGGCGGTCGTATTGGCCCAAGTGCTGCCATAATCGACACTAAATTGATAGCTAGCACTGCCACTCGCTGGCGTGCCGATCACATCCAGGGAGAAGCTGGTGTCATTGGTGATCCGATCGTTAGCAGAAAAGCCGGTGTCAATGAAGTCGGCACCTAGAATCAAGGCAGGGGTGGGAGAAACAGGCATGGCTCAGGAGGGCAAAAAAAGATGGTAAACCAAGGCAAATTCAATCATAATTGACTTGTATATTGAGTCGAAAAGGCATTTCCCATGCAGGGGTACCCAATCGCTCGCCTTTCCGCAAGCCAGCTCACTTGCAAGAAAGTATAAAATGCAAAATCCCGGAAGATGGGCGGGCCTCCAAGAAAATACTATTACAATAGCCAATAATTGAAGACACTTAGAATTATAAGCTATGCCGCAAGGCGCTTGAGTATCAGAGACTACATGTGGCAAATCAAGCTGGGAAGACTTTGAAAAGCTGAGCCCAAGCCACAGGAAAATGGAGTCATACTCGCAGGCCAGAACTGATTTGAATGGCGGCTGATAGCTTAGCTGGTCTGATTGCGAGCAGACCAAGGCCCTAGCTCGACCCCAGGCCGAGAGCGCCGGAGGCACTAGAGCCAGAAGGGAAGCGGGATCTGGAAATGCATCTGACCAACAAGGGCAATTGATAGTACTACCGCTATGGGGAAAGCTTACCTACGGCAATTGGCCCCAGACATGCCCAGCGGTAGGCGCACAACTAATGCGCAGAAGCCGGCTCCTGGGGGATCGAGGGGCTACTAGAACTGAATGGCGGCAACACTAAATTATGAGTATTCAGCTTTGGGGCTGCCAAGCTGGGGGCGACCAGTCTGGGGGCTGCCAGGGGGCCCCATTGCCATGAGGTTCCCTGGCGCCGACATTAAATATGCCTAGAATTGCCCAGGGAATACGACTAAGATTGCACGGGCACAGAAGGTAGCTTCCAAATGCGATCGGCATAGTCGCGAATTGAGCGATCACTGGAAAAGAAGCCACAGCCCATTGTGTTACTGATCGACATGCGTGACCAGCGACTGGGGTCCTGCCAGGCCTGGTCCACCTCCGCCTGGGCACGGCGATAATCGCCTATATCCGCCATCACCTTGAACGGATCATGGCTAGTCAGGTTGGCCAGCAGTGGATAGAAGAGATCGCGATCACCATCACTGAAGTGGCCAGAGCTGATCAGATCCAGGGCAGATTTAGTGATCGGATCGTTATCAAGCCAAGGCATCGGGTGATAACCGCTGCAACTGAGAGCCTCAATTTCCTGGGCAGTATGACCAAATAGGAAGAAGTTTTCAGCTCCAACATGATCGCGAATTTCGATGTTTGCCCCGTCTAAGGTGCCAATGGTAACGGCACCATTTAGGGCCATCTTCATATTCCCAGTACCAGACGCCTCCTTGCCAGCCGTGGAAATTTGCTCGGATAAATCTACAGCTGGATAAACTATTTGCCCGAGGCTAACGCTAAAATTAGGCACAAATACCACCCGTATACGCCCCCTGACGGCCGGATCTAGATTCACCATTTCGGCTATACCTACAATTAGGCGAATGATTAATTTGGCCATGGCATAGCCGGGGGCAGCCTTGCCACCAAAAACATAAGTGCGGGGCGGCAGGTCTTCACCGGCATGCAGGCGCATATAGCGCTCCACAATGTGCAAGGCCGCCAGGTGTTGGCGCTTGTATTCATGGATGCGCTTTACTTGTACATCAAAAATAGAATTGGTATCCACCAGCAGGCCCAGCTGGCTATGGATATAGCTGGCCAAGCGCTGCTTGCCCTGGTCGCGCACCTGGCGCCAGCGCTGTTGAAAGCCGCTGTCGTCGCGATGGCTATGCAACAGGCTGAGGGCATCGAGATCGCGGGCCCAGTGGTCTCCGATAAGCTCATCCAGCAGGCCGGCCAGGGCTGGATTGGCCACCGCCAGCCAGCGGCGAGGGGTGACCCCATTGGTCACATTGGTGAACCTCTCAGGCCAGAGGTTGGCGAAATCGGCAAATAGCTGCTCGCGCAACAATTGGCTGTGCAATTCTGCAACGCCGTTGGTGTGATGACAGCCCACCACCGCCAGATGGGCCATGCGTACCCGCCGCTGGGGCTGCTCCTGCACCAGGGAGAGTCTACTGAGCAATTCAGGCTGGCCTGGATAATGCAGACGGGCCAGGCGCAGGAATCGAGAATTAATCTCGTAGATAATCTCCAGCTGGCGCGGCAGTAACTGTTCAAACAGATCCACTCCCCAGGTTTCCAGAGCCTCGGGAAGCAAGGTGTGATTGGTATAGCTCAAGCTGGCGGTGGTCACTGCCCAGGCTTCATCCCAGCCCAGCTGGTATTCATCCAATAGCAGCCGCATCAGTTCTGCTACGGCAATGGCTGGATGGGTATCGTTAAGCTGTACCGCAAATTTGTGGTGAAATTCATTGGGCTTGAGTCCCTGACCCTCGAGGATCCGGAACATATCCTGCAGAGAACAGCTCACAAAGAAAATTTGCTGGGAGAGGCGCAGCCGCTTGCCCTGATCCAGTTCGTCGTTGGGATAGAGCACCTTAGAGAGAGTCTCTGACTGCATCTTTGCCTGGACAGCGCGGCTGTAGTCACCGGCATTAAATGAGGCAAAGTCAAAGGAGTCTTCCGCAACAGCGGACCAGAGGCGCAGGGTGTTTGCCGTGCGCACTCCATAGCCCAAAATGGGCGTGTCATAGGCCATCCCCATCACGGTGTGTTGGCCAATCCGCACTGGAAAGCACCATTCTGGACGCACCACCTCCCAGGGATTCCCCCGGGCCAACCAGTGATCGGCCATCTCCTGCTGGCCATGGGGGCCAATTTGCTGGCGAAAGATGCCAAATTCATAACGAATCCCATAGCCAATAGCCGGCAATTCCAGGCTGGCCATCGATTCCTGGAAGCAGGCCGCCAGGCGCCCGAGACCACCGTTGCCGAGGCCGGGCTCGGGCTCCTGGGAGATCAGGGCATCCAGTTCCACCCCCAACAGCCCACAGGCCTGGCTCGCCGCCTGCCGCAGACCCAGATTCACCAGGTTGTTCTCCAGGTGGGGCCCGAGCAGATATTCAGCCGACAGATAGCTGGCCGTGCGCACCTGCCGCTGGGTGTAGGTCTCGGCCGTATCCACCCAGTTCTGCAACAGCCGATCCCTCACCGCCAACGACAGGGCCATGTAGTGGTCATAGGAAGTGGCCAAAGAGGGCGACTTGGCCTGGCTGTAGAACAGGTGCCGCCGCATCGACTCCGCCAGATCTGCGGCCATTTGATCCGTTGAGCTGGGGCTCAAGGCGATAGCGTCTGCCATGGGTTGCGATTTGAGAGTGGGGGTGTTCTGATGCGAGCCAGACCGTCTTGTCTGTCTCGCTTACTACTGAGCCTCGATGATTAAAATATAATTAAGCTTGGTTTGCGGTCATTGCTGAAGGGGCGTCAGCCCCGCCTGAAGCTCAGGGATGCGGGCTGGCCCCAGTGACCAGCGGCCTGGTAGCCGCGGGCATTGGCGCAGAGGTGGCGCAGGATCCAGAACAGGGGCTCAGGCGAGTCGAGTGCCAATGCCAGCTGCAGCTCCTCGAGGCTGCGGGCCACACCATCGGCCAACAGGGCCTCCAATTTGGCCTGTAGTTCCAAGATGCCAGCCGCGGCCTTTTTGCCGGCCTCCACCCCAGGCTGGTCGTAGGCGTTCACGTTCACCAATTCGGCGTACAGGCCCACCGCCCGCTCGAACAGGGCAATCAGGGCACCGAGGCTGGTGGCATCCAGGCGCCGCAGGGTGATCGAGAGCGACTGGCGGCCGCCCTCCATCAACGCCGAGCGGGTGCCCTGCAGGAAACCACTCAAAAAATCAGCTGGAACTTCGCCATCGATCGGGGCAATCTCGGTGGGATCTTCCAGCACTTCAATAAAGGTGGCAAAGAAGTTATCCACCCCATCCCGCAGTTGCTGCACATAGGCGTGCTGATCGGTGGATCCCTTATTGCCGTACACGGCTAGACCCTGATGCACCACCTGGCCAGCCCGGTCCAACTTCTTACCCAGGCTCTCCATCACCAGCTGTTGCAGGTAGCGGCTGAACAGTTCCAACCGATCCCGATAGGGCAGCACCACCATGTCGCGGCGGCCCCGTCCCTCGCCTGCCGCGTACCAGGCGGCGGCCAGCAGGGCGGCGGGATTGCTCTCCAACCCGGGGGCCCGGGTGCAGACATCCATCGCGGCCGCACCGGAGAGGAAGCCGCCCATGTCGGCCCCCACCAGCACCCCTGGCAACAGGCCCACGGCGCTGGTGACGCTGCTGCGGCCTCCCACCCAATCGAACATGTCAAAGCGGGCGAGCCAGCCCTCGGCCGCTGCGGTGGCGTCCAACTTGCTGTCCAGCATGGTTACGGCCACGGCCTGGGCGCTCCAGCTACCGCCCTCCGCCTCCACCGCCCGGCGGGCCTGGCCCATGCCCAGGTAGGGCTCTGGGGTGCCACCCGACTTACTCACCACCACCACCAGAGTGGTGGCCAGGCGACCAGCCAGGCCGGCCAGGGTGCGGCTGAAGCCGTCTGGATCGACATTGTCGAAGAAATGGAAGGGCAGACCCCGCCCTGGATCCCGCAGGGCCCTCGTGATCAGCAGCGGGCCGAGGCCCGAACCGCCAATGCCAATCCAAAGCACATCGGTGAAGGGAGCGGCGGCGGCATTGGTGAGGGAACCGGCACAGATGGCGGCACCAAACTGCTCGATCCGCTGAATTTCCTGCTCGATGTGCTGGCCATTCTGGGGATCTGGCGCCAGCTGGGGCTGGCGCAACCAGTAGTGGCCCACCTGGCGCTGCTCGTCGGGATTGGCGATCGCCCCGGCCTCCAGAGCCGCCATCGCCTCGAAGGCCTTGGCAAAGCGAGGTCTCAACTGCTGCAGCTGCGCTGGCCCCAGATCCATGCGACTCACATCCAGCCAGATCCCCAGGCCCTCGTCAAACCAGAGCAGTTGCTCAAAACGCCGCCACTGGGTGGCCGGATCTGCAGCGTTGAAGTTTGCGAGCACGTCGTCGGCTACGGCCATGGGCGGGGCGGCGGAAAATCGCTGCGGCGAACCTAAAGCGATCAGGGCTCCTTGCCGAGCTCAAATCCACAGACAATTGGCTTGCCGGTTGACTTGGCCGGCCAACCCCCGCAATCTTGCTTAAGATTTATTGGCTCCGTAACCAACGGATCAGACTTACTGGCGCTCGATGGGCCCTTATAGCCCTCGCCCAATCCCCCCCTCCTCGTCCAGCTCTTCCGCAGCCAAGGTCTCCCACAGCCAAGGTCTTCTGCCGCCTAGGTCTCCCACAGCCCCGGTCTCCCATCGCCCAGATGTCTGCCGTTTGCTGCAAATCTCCCTGCTTGAGCAGTTCCCCCTAATTGGTCCAGTGCTTGCCCTTAATCAGATCTCGCCCTAAAAGCAGCTGTCGCCTTGAAACCAGTGCTCGCCTAAGTCCATATCTGCGCTTGGCCCCCTGGGGCCCTCTCCAGAGCTCCCAATGCCTACCGAGCCCGTGACTACTGGGCCCATGCTCGCCAAGCCCGTGCCTACCAAGCCCATGCTCGTCAAGCCGGTATTCGCCAAGGGCATTCCCGCCAAGCAAATTTTTGCCTAGCAAGCCTGGCCCTCCAGTTCCTTGCCCAACAACTTTTTTATTTCTTGTCTAGCTCCCCTTTGTCCCCACAGCCTTCCAATCTGGCCAGCCTGCCGACCCGCTGGCTCCAGAGCGGCCGGCAAGCCCTGTGCAGCCTGCAACGGGCTTGCCTGAAAAGGGCTTGCCTGCAACTGAGTTGCCGCCAAAGCGCTCCCCAGCTGCAGGGGATGGCAGCCGACAGCTCCGACAAACCGGCTGGGGTTCTCCGGGCCCCCCGCCGTTTTTTTGTCCAGCAGCTCACCAGTCATCTCACTACCCCTAGCAGCCCGATCAATCATTCCGTATTTCGGCGTTCCGGGTTTCGGCGTTCCGTGTTCCGGCGTTCCGTGATCGGACTTCCCTTGATCTGGCGCCAGTACTGGGCGATTGCCCTGGTGGCCGCCTGCCTGGCCGCCCTGCCCCTCGGCCAACGCCAAAACCCCAGCTCGAGCTTTGGGGCGGGGGCCATGGGGATCACGGCTGGGCGTGCCGACCCAGAAGCGGGCGATCCGGTGCAGTTCTCCGCCGAAGAGCTGAAGGAGCTGCAACGGCGGTTTGGCGTGCATGGCCCCCAGCCACGGCTCACCCAACTGCTCAGCGAGGGCATCGATCAGCTGCAACCGCTGCGCAACAACACCCTTGCCCGCATTGAGGAACTGCGGCCGGTGATTCGCCAGGAAAGCGCCCGGCGGCAGGTGAACCCGGTGTTCGTGGCGGCCGTGCTTTTCGACGAGATGCGCCATGCCAAACCCGGCGAGGACCTGCCAATTGCCGCCAGGTCAGGGCTGTTCAGCACCCATGGGCCCGCCCAACTGGGCGTGGGAGAACTGATCCATCAGGGCCTGCTGCCGGCGGATGCCACTCCAGAGCAGCTGGCGACAGCCCGCGAGCAACTGCTGGATCCCGACACCAACGTGCGGGTGCTAGTTGGCAAGTTCGCGCGCCTCAGCCGAGACCTGGGCCTGCCCAAAGGCCGCATGCTGCAGGCCAGCCGCAGTGCCCGCGATGCCAAGGCCATCGCCACCCTTGCCTATCTGCACAACGGCAAACTCGACTACCCGCGCCGCATCCTGCGGTCCATGGATGACCCGGAACTGCATGCAGTCCTGTTTGGCGATCGCAAGCAGCCCATCCCCCCCTTGATCTGACTCCCCCTTGATCTGAGCGGCCCAAACTCTCAACAGAGCAGACCCAGGCTGTGCAGGCGACGCTGCAGCTGAGACCAATCAAAGCTGCGGGGATCGGCGCGCTCGCCGCCCAGGTCCACGGCTCGGTGGGTGGTGATCTGGTCAAAGGGGATTGGAAACCGACCCATCCAGTGGCCCAGCAGCACCGCCAAGGCGTCGTACTGGGCCTGTTTGTAGCCACTGTGGCCAGGGTCGTCATCCTCCCCGTCCAGGGGCGTTTCCAGGCTCACATGCAGGGCGAAGTTATTCACCGAACCGCCAACATTGGGATTGGTGATCACCCAGTTGCCGTTAAAGGCCGAGTTGCCCGCCCCGAAGGCGCGCTGCAACGGATCCATCAGCAGCACCACCTGGCCCTGCTCGCCGATCAGGGCGTGGTAGCTCACCTGGTCGTCGTCATTGGCATGGGCCGTGGTGAAGGTATTGATCGCCGACTGAATGCCGTACACCGTCTCGTGCAACACCACCACCCTTGGGGTGGGATCCACCGGCTGGCCATAGGCATCGCGGCGATAGCGCTGGCCGTAATTGGAGGGATCGATCGTCAGCCGCTCAGCGCTGCGGGGCAGCTTGGCCAACAGCAGGCGCAGGCGAGCCGCCAGCTCGGGGTCGCCGGGGCCACAGGCCCGATGCAGGGGGGATCGCCAGGGGTTGGAAGGCGGCGGCGCCAACCGGATCCCGCCCGGGGGCTCTGGCGGGCGCTCCAGGTCCGCCGGCGGCGTCCCCAGGGCCTGCAGCATTTCGATCAAATTTGGTTCGCGCCGGGGGCCGGGGTTGGGCTCCGCCAGATCCCTGGCCATCCAGCCCATGCTGCCCAGGCTCAATATCGCCGCAGCCACCAGCGCCCTGGACCAGCTCATGGCAGTTGCAGCCTCAACCAACTGGCGCGGCGGACCGCACTGGCCGGCTCGGCGTCGGGATCCACCAGCAATCGCCAACGCTGGACCGCCGGCGCCGCCGGGGTGATCTCACAACTGCGCACCAGCCCATCCCGCGCCCAGAGCAGCTGGCGCGCCGGCGCTGGTGGCGCTGGGGCCCAAAAGGGGTTGTTGAGATCCTCCGGAGTGCGCAGCCTCACTCCATCAAGGGCCAGCAGTTCATCGCCCACCAACAGGCCAGAGAGCTGGGCTGGGGAATCGCGCTGCAGCCGCTGCACGGTGAGGCCGGCATTGGTGGCCTCCAACTGCCATCCCCACCAGGGTTCAGCGGCGATCTCGGGCTGCAGGCGCAAGCCCACCACCGCCAGGGCGGCATCGATGGGCGGATCCTCGGTGCCGGTGAGCCATTGGGGCAACAGCTCCTGGAGTTCCGGATCGCGGGCGGCGAAGGCGGCGATCAATTCGGCCTGGCGATAGCCCCGCCCTGTAGCGCCATGGCTGCGCCACAACTGCTGCAGCACCAGGGGCAGGCAATGGCCGCGCTGGCGCAGTCGCAGGTCGAGCACCAGGGCCACTATCGCCCCCTTGAGGTAGTAGCTCACCTGGCTGCTGCCGCTGTGGGCATCGGCCAGATAGAGCTTCACCCAGGCCTCTTCGCTGCTGGCCTGGAGGCTCTGCACCCGCCGCCCGGGGGCCAGCAGATAGCGACTCAAATCGGCCCCCAGATCCTCCAGCAGCTCGGCCTCGCCACTGAGGCCGGCGGCGAGGGGCAGCAGCTGGTCCAGGTAGCTGGTGACCCCCTCGGCGAACCAGAGGCTGGGGATCACCACCGGCTGGTCGTAGTCGTAGGTGGCCAGCTCCAGGGGCCGCAGCCGGCGCACGTTCCACTGGTGCAGATATTCGTGGGCCACCAGCTGCAATAGCTGGCGCCGCCCCTCGGGCTTGGCCAGGGCCCGCCGGCCGAATTGCAACACGCTGCCGCTGTCGTGCTCCAGGCCGCCGGCGCCGGTGGCGGTGCGGTGCAGCACAAATAAATAGTGGTCGGCCGCCGGCCGCTCCACCCCCATCAGCCGACAACAGGCCAGACACAACCGCTCCAGATCGCCGAGCCAGGCCGGATCTTCCCGGGCCAGGTCACCACCCCACTCCACCCAGCGGTGCGGCACCCCCGCCAGCTCAAAGCCGTGGCAGGGATGGGGACCGGCCTCCACCGGGGTATCGACAAGCTGGTCATAACCGGCGGCGATCCAGCTGCCATCGGCCTGCCGGGGCAGCGCCACAAAGGGCTGCCAAGCCTCGGGCAACTCCAGGCTGAGGCGATGGGCACTCCAGCGCTCCCCCTCGATCGCCAGCACCACCGACGCCATAGCCAAAAATGCGTGCTCCGCCGTGAGCTGACTGGTGCGCACCGTGAGCTCCGGTGCCAGCAGCTGGTAGCGGATCTCGATCGGCTCCAGGCAGCTCAGCTGCGCCTGCCAGCTGGCCACCGTGCGCCGCTGGGGCAGCAGAAGGCGATCGCCCTGCCAGACCTCCAGGCCCTCCAGCCGGCGCACGTAGTGGCGGATCAGGTAGGACCCCGGGGTCCATTCCGGCAACGACAGCCGTAGCTGCCGCCGCTGCGGTTGAACGGCGATCCTTACCCGCACCAGCTGGCGGTGGGGCTGGGTTAGCGCAATGGAGACATCTGGCACTGCGGCTGGATCCTCAGACGCTCAATCGCAGCTCGGCGCCAGGAAACTGGCCCAGGGCATCCCGCAGGGCCATGTGGGCTGCATAGCCCCGGGTCAACTGGGACAGCAGCGCCTGCAGGGAGCGGCAATGGCTGAGGCGCTGCAGGTCCCCCACCAGGGCCAGGGAGCCATCGCTCTGGCGGGCCCAGCCGATGGTGGTGCCTTCCGGCAGGGTGAGCTGCAACTCCACGCTTTGGCGCTCACCGGCAAAACCATGCAGTTCTCCGCCCTGGATGGGACGGTGGCCCAGGTGCTCAAGGCTCGCCGTCAGCCCCGCGGCATCGCGCAGCACGGTGGGCAAAATAGAGAGGTGGGACATGGCCCAAGGCCGGCATTGAACGACCCTAGCGATCAACCTCTGGCAATCCAGTGGCCGTTATCACAGACAGCTGGGACCCGGGCAGGCCATCCAGGGGAAGCTGCGGCGCTGAGCACTGGTAATTGCAACACCTTTACAGCCCAAACCGGCCGAGAAAAATCTTCCCCCGCCACCACTTTTCCAGCGACCATTTCTGCAGCGACCACTTCTCCTGCAACCACTTCTCCTGCAACCAGTTCTTCGTCGACCATTTCTCCGTCGACCCCTAACTCGGCCGACACCGGCCCCACCAGAGCTGGCGCTGCCCTTCCTGGCCCAGTCAACGCTGACCCCATCAACTCTGGCCTCGTCAACTCTGACCCCGCCCTCGCTGATCCCGGCACCTCTGATCCCGGCACCTCTGAGCGCGTAAGCCCTCGCCGGCGGCTGAGGCTCGGGGTGATGGCCTCTGGCAACGGCAGCAACTTTGAAGCCCTGGTGCAGGCCTGTCGCAGCGGTGGCCTGGCCGCCGAGGTGGTGCTGCTGCTGGTGAACAATCCCGGCTGCCCAGCCCGGGCCCGGGCCGCCAGGCTGGCCATCCCCTGCACCCTGGTGGATCACCGCGGCTTTGCCAGCCGCGAGGCCCTCGATGCAGCCCTGGTAGCGGAATTGGGGGCGGCGCAGGTGGACCTGGTGGTGATGGCTGGCTGGATGCGCGTCGTTACCTCTCACCTGATTGCCGCCTACCCCGAGCGCCTGGTGAACATCCATCCCTCCCTGCTGCCCAGCTTTCGCGGCCTCGATGGGGTGGGCCAAGCCCTGGCGGCGGGGGTGACCCTGGCGGGCTGCACCGCCCACCTGGTGAACGAGCAGGTGGATGCCGGCTTGATCCTGGCCCAGGCGGCGGTGCCGGTGCTGGCCGGCGACGACCGGGAGAGCCTGGCGGCCAGAATCCTGGTCCAGGAGCATCAAATCCTGCCCCTGGCGGTGAAGCTGGCGGCCCAGCGGCTCGGCCTAGGGATAGAGCTGTTTTAGGGGGATACCTGGCTTAGGGGTAGAAAGGCAGTAACGGCAAGCCCGTGGCCCCTTCCAGCCCCGCCAGCAGATTCAGGCACTGCACGGCCTGGCCCGCCTGGCCCTTGATCAAGTTGTCGATCGCACTCATCAAGATCAATTGACCTGTGCGGGGATCCACCTGCAGCGAGATCAGGGCCCGGTTTGTCTGGCGCACCCACTTGGTGGAGGGGTAGGTGCCCACCGACAGCACCTGCACACAGGGCCTGTCGCCATAGGCAACCTGCATCAAGGTGGTGCAGTCTTCTGCCGTCAGGCCCGGATCGCGCAGACGGCAGTAAACCGTGGCCAGCAGACCTCGCACCATCGGCATCAGGTGGGGGGTGAACTGCAGCTGGATCGCCTGGCCCGCCACCTGGCTGGCCATCTGTTCAATCTCACTGGTGTGGCGGTGGCCCACCACGCCGTAGGGCATCACCGCCTCCCCCGCCTCCGCCAACAGCAGGTGCTCCTTGGCGGCGCGGCCGCCGCCGGAGCTGCCGGTCTTGGCATCGATGACGATGCCATCGAGCTCGATCAATCCCTGCTTCAGAAAGGGGAGCAGCGCCAGCAGGCTGGCGGTGGGGAAGCAGCCGGGCGCAGCCACCAGCCGGGCCTGGCGAATCCGCGCCTCCTCCCACTCCACCAGGCCATAGACGGCCTCCCGGCACAGCTCCCCATCTTGTCTGGGCACCTGGGCGGCCTCGGCCGCATAGACCTCCCGCCACTGGGCCAGGGAGCGGTAGCGGTAGTCGGCGGAGAGATCCACCACCTTGACGCCGCGCTCCACCAGCGGCGGCACCAACTGGGCCGCCAGACCATTGGGCAGGCTGAGCACCGCCAGGTCGGCGGCGGCGGCGATCGCCTCGGGATCCGGACTGTGCACCAGGGGATCGCCCGGCAGCGGCAGGAAGGGGCACAGCTGGCTCCAGCGCTTGCCACTGCTGCGCTCGCCGCCGAGGAAAGCAACCTGGAAGACGGGATGGTCCTGCAGCAGGCGCAGGGTCTGCAGACCGCCGTAGCCGCTGGCGCCGATCACCGCCACCCGGTGGCCCCTGGCCCGGTGAGCCAGCTCCCGATTCACCCCGTCCTGCTTGCTGGCCATGGCCGAGGCGCCCAACCCGGAACAACTCGGGATTTATAAAGGATCATTGACATCGGGCCTAGGGCCGGGATCGCCTGCCGTGACGCTCACCAGCGAGGCCATCCGCTTCGATGCCATCCCCGATGCCCTGGCCGCCATCCGCGGCGGCGAAATGGTGGTGGTGGTGGATGACGAGAACCGAGAGAACGAGGGGGATCTGATCTGCGCGGCCCAATTCGCCACGCCACAACAGATCAATTTCATGGCCACCGAAGCCCGGGGGCTGATCTGCCTGGCCATGGAGGGAGAGCGGCTCGATGCCCTCGACCTGCCCCTGATGGTGACCCGCAACACCGACGACAACCAGACCGCCTTCACCGTGAGCGTGGATGCCGGCCCGGAGCGGGGCGTCTCCACCGGCATCTCCGCCGAGGACCGGGCCCGCACCATCCAGGTGGCGATCCACCCCGATACCCGAGCCGATGATCTGCGCCGCCCAGGCCATATCTTCCCGCTGCGATCCAGAGACGGCGGCGTGCTCAAACGGGCTGGGCACACCGAGGCTGCGGTGGATCTGGCCCGCATGGCTGGTCTCTATCCGGCCGGGGTGATCTGTGAAATCCAGAATCCCGACGGCTCAATGTCGAGGCTGCCCCAACTGGTGACCTATGCCAAGCGCCATGGATTGAGACTGATCAGCATTGCCGATTTAATCAGCTATCGCCTGGACACCGAACGCTTTGTGCGCCGCCAGGCCACGGCCAACCTACCCAGCGCTTTTGGCGATTTTAAGGCCATTGGCTATATAAACGAGCTGGATGGCGGTGAACATGTGGCCATCGTCAAAGGCCAGCCAGAAGCCGCCACAGGGGCCGTGCTGGTGAGGGTGCACAGCGAATGCCTCACCGGAGACGCCTTTGGCTCCCTGCGCTGTGATTGCCGGCCCCAGCTGGAGGCGGCCCTGCGCATGATCGAGCAGGCCGGAGAGGGGGTGGTGGTTTACCTGCGCCAGGAGGGCAGGGGCATCGGCCTGATCAACAAGCTCAAGGCCTATTCCCTGCAAGATATCGGCCTGGATACGGTGGAAGCCAATGAGCGACTGGGCTTCCCCGCCGACCTGCGCAACTATGGCGTAGGCGCCCAAATTCTGAGCGACTTGGGGGTGCAAAGGCTGCGATTGATCACCAACAATCCGCGCAAAATTGCCGGCCTAGGTGGCTATGGACTGCTGGTGGAAGACCGGGTGCCCCTGGTGATCGACCCCGGCCTCCACAACGCCAACTACCTGCGGGTGAAGCGCACCAAGTTGGGCCACCTGCTGGAGAAGGGCCCCAGCTGTCCGCTGGGCGGCCCCCTGGCGCTGCTTGGCTGGCGGGGCGTAGCTGGAGCTGGGGGGGGTTCCCTTGACCATCCCCTGGGCCTGTGGCAGGCGTTGGAGGCCTGGGCAGCATCCAGCGGTCTGGAGCTGGAGCGCCACGAGGAGCCGCGCCAGTTGGCCCTGCTCAACCAACCGCAGCTGGCGATTCAACTCAGCGGCGTCGAATTGACCAGGGCGGCCCTGCTGACGGCCCTGGAGCGATTGGCGAACTGGCCAGGCACCAGTCGCGTCAGCCTGTTGCTGGCCAGCGACGGCCAGCGCAGCGCTCATCCCAGCGCTGGGCTGGAACCCCAACGGCGCCCCCTGATCGAACTGAGAGTCAGAAGTTCAGATATCGCAGACCTGCGGCTGGATTCCCAGCTGCTAATCGAATGGAGCTAGGCAGATGGAGCTAGGCAGATGGAGCTAGGCAGATTGGCCTGCGGTTTGGCCTGGGATTTGGTATAGTCAAAGATCTCGCATTGCCAAAGGCCATACATTGCTAAAGGCTATGCATCACCAAAGGCTGCGCATAACTAAAAGCCATGCATAGCCAAAGGCCATGCATAGCCAAAGGCCATGCATAGCAACGCACAATGCTTTTCCCCAGGCCTCAATCCTGGATGGTCACCTTATTGATGCGGCTGCCGCCCTTGAGGGCCATCACCACATCCAGGTTGCCGGTGTGGCCAAAAACGGTGTGAACTCCATCCAAATGGGGCTGGGCTCCATGGCAGATATAAAACTGCGAGCCGCCGGTATTCTTGCCGGCATGGGCCATGGCCAGGGTGCCGGCCTGATGCTTTTGGCTGTTGATCTCGCAGTTGATCTTGTAGCCAGGGCCGCCGGTGCCGGCCACGCCCCGGGCACCCTCGCGGCTGTTGGGGCAACCTCCCTGGGCCATAAAGCCCGGGATCACTCGATGGAAGGCCAAGCCGTCGTAAAAGCCTTCCTTGGCCAATTTCACGAAGTTGGCCACGGTATTGGGAGCATCGGCATCGAACAGTTCCAACTCGATGCTGCCGGCATCGGTATCCATCAGGGCCTTGGTCACGGCTGCTGGAAGCAAACGGCAACCAGTATGCGTGTTGCCGTCCGGTAGAACTGGATCTGTTTCACCGGGAACGCCGCGTTCCGCCGCCGATGAGCTTCAGCCCTGGTCTCGACCTCCGCCAGGCCCGTCTCGGCGTACTCGGTGGTAGCGGGCTCTATGCCATGGATGGCCTGGAGGATATCCAGGAAATCGAGCTGGAAACCCCCTACGGCCAGCCCTCCGACAGCCTGAGACTCGGTCGCCTCGGCGATCTGGAGGTGGTGTTTCTGGCCCGCCACGGCCGTCACCACAGCCTCTCCCCCACCGAGGTGCCCTACAGGGCGAATCTCTGGGCGCTGCGCTCCTTGAACGTGCGCTGGATCCTGTCGGTGTCGGCCGTGGGCTCGCTGCAGCCCCAGTTTGAGCCGCTGGACATGCTGGTGCCAGATCAATTCATCGATCGCACCCAGCAGCGGCCCCTGAGCTTTTTCGGCGAGGGCGCCGTGGCCCACGTCACCCTCGCCGATCCCTTCTGTCCGGTGCTGAGTCGGATCCTGGCCGATGTGGGGGAGAGCGTGATGCCCGAGGGCAGAAGGCTGCACCGGGGCGGCACCTACCTGTGCATGGAGGGTCCGGCCTTCTCCACCCGCGCCGAATCGGAGCTGTACAGATCCTGGGGCTGCTCGGTGATCGGCATGACCAACCACACGGAAGCCAGGCTGGCCCGGGAGGCCGAGATCGCCTACAGCACCCTGGCCATGGTCACCGACTACGACTGCTGGCACCAGGGGCACGATTCGGTGACGGTGGCGATGGTGATCGACAACCTGCGCACCAACGCCGGCCTGGCCCAGCAGATCATTGCCATGACAGCGGAGCGGCTGGGAGCCCTGCGCCCCCCCAGCTCGGCCCATCACGCCCTCCGCCATGCCCTGATGACAACCCCCTCGGCGGTGCCAGAAGAAACCCGCAGGCGCACGGCCCTGTTCACAGATCCCTACTGGTCAAATCTATAAACACAAAACCCTTTATGATTTAATCTCAAAAAATTACCCCCACTACCAGCAAAGTTGTCCGCCTAATCAATAATCTCATAGGTCTCGCAATGGAATAGCAATTGTGGCGAGTGGACCTGGACGCTGCCAGCAACCGCCTGGGCGGAATTCTAATTTTGCGGAATTGTCAATTTGGGGACTTATCAGCTGGCGGAATTGCAAGTTTGCGGAATTGCCGTTTTGATCTTCACTAAATTAATTTAATTTAAATAATGCGTATTAACGCAAAAACGGATTAGAGCCTATTAATATCTATGCCAGCACCTTTGCTGGGCCCCGGCAGGAAAGCGACTACCAATTATTTGCACCCTGAACAGCCTCCCGTCATCTCGCCAAGTGTGTGGTTGGTGTGGCATCAACCTCGCAGGTAATCTGACAGCGTGGTAAGCGACCCCGGGTCCAGGATTTAAATCATGAACGGCTGGGACTACTTGGTGATCCACCTGAACGTGGAAAACAACACCGATGGCAAGTCCGCCAAGGGCTCCAGCGACAGCAACGCCGACTCCCAGTCAACGGGTGCGAGCCGGGGGATTTTCTCCGAAAGCTTCCTGCGCAAAGAGTTTCCCCAATTTTATGAGGCCAACTCGCCCGGGTCCAACCCCGCCACCCCCCAGCACCCGGCCCAACAGCTGCAGAACTTTCTGAATCGCCAGGGCGGCCAAGGCTGGGATTTGATCGGGGTCTACCCGCTGGGAGCACTGCTGATGATGATCTTCCGCCGCCCGAAAATCCCGGCTCCCCCGGCCCCGGAGGCCATCGCCCCCACCACCAACCCGGCGGCAGCCAGCACACCTACCAGCTCACCTGCCAGCTCACCAGCCAAGTCCAATGGAGGTGATGGTCCAAGCGCAGCCACTGGGGAGCTCCTGGCGAACCTGGTCAGGCGTGTGGAGGCCCTGGAAGCCAGGCTCCTCGCCCAGCCAGCCGATCCAGAAACCGAGGTTTTGCAGGGGCCGATCGACACCGAGGCTGCGCAGCAGCTGGAGGGCCTATCCCAGCCGGCGGCAAAGTCAACCCCGGTGCTGCTGTCCCCTGAAACCATGGCCCGCCTCGGCAACCAGGTGCCGATTCCGGCCAGCGAGGCGGCCCGGGCCCTCGGCCTGCGTTCCGCCACCAGCCTGGCCAATCTGGGCGCCCGCCATGGCTACCCCCCTGGGCTGATCAAACAGGGAAGCAAGGGTTTGATCGCGATTTACACCGGTACGGGCCCCGCCCTGCGGGGCGGAAACCTGCGCCGGCTTTGGATCGTGGTGCCAGCCGAATCGCTGGGGTCGATCTCGGGCGTCCCGATCTCGGGGGTCGACGAATTCCAGGGCCCTGGGGCTGATCAACCGGAAACCTGAATGTCGGCCGATGCTGCCAGGGGCTAGAGGGCGGCGAGAGCTTGTCGCAGGTTGCCCGAGTGCCGTTGCAGCAACACTCGCCCCCTGTCGGCATCCACCCCGGCGAGGGAAATCAATAGAGCCAGCTTGACCGATCCATGGGCGGCCTTCAGCAGCGTCGTCCCTTGCTGACGGGAGACGCCGGCCAGGTCCATCAGGATGCGCAGGGCCCGATCTTCCAACTTGCTGTTGGTTACGGCCACATCCACCATGCGGTTGCCGTGCACCTTGCCCAGCCGCACCATCACGCCGGTGGAGATGATGTTGAGCGCCATCTTGGTGGCGGTGCCGGCCTTGAGGCGCGTGGAACCCGTGAGCAGCTCCGCTCCGGTGAGCAGGCGAATGTCAATGGCGCAGGGCATGGGCGCTTGCTCGCTGGGCACGCAGGCCAGGGCAATGGCCAGGGCCCCGATGGCCCGGGCATGGGCGAGGCCACCGATTACATAGGGGGTGGTGCCGCCAGCGGCGATGCCCACCAGGCAGTCGCCAGCGCCAAAGCCCCGGGCCTGGAGATCGGCGCAGCCGGCTGTGGCCTGGTCTTCCAATCCCTCCGAACTGCGCAGCAGGGCGGCGGAGCCGCCGGCCAGCACCCCCTGCACCTGCTCGGGTTCACTGCAGAAGGTGGGCGGACATTCGGCCGCATCCAGCACCCCGAGACGACCCGAAGTGCCGGCTCCCAGATAGAAGAGCCTGCCCCCGGCCGCCAGGCGCTCGGCGATGGCATCCACCGCGCGGGCGAGCTGGGGGGCGGCGGCGGCCACGGCCCGCTGGGGCTCCAGGTCGTTGGCCACAAACAGGTCCACCAACTCGCTGGTGGTCAATTTGTCGAGCTCCGCACTGAGCGGATTGGCCTGTTCGGTGAGCAGATGGCCGCGATCGCCACCGCCAAAAGCCCCCCTCTCAGCAGAGCCCGTCTCAGCAGTCCAACTGACAGCAGAGCCAGTCATGGCAGAACCCGTCACAGCAGGCCCTCCAACTGACGCCGGAAGGCCTCCAGCTCCGGATCCCCGGAGCTGATCTGTTCAGCTGCCCGCTCGGGCAACTCTTCGCCGGCGGATCCGGAGAACTCGCGGGTGGCCCCGCCGCTGGTAGCCAACTCCTGCTGCCAGTTGCTGACATCCATGTTGCGCTCTGGCGGAGCGATCAACAGCCGATCCTCCTGGCTTTGGGGCACGAAGCCAGCGGGCACCAACTGGGCCTCATAGCCAGCCTCCCGGCAAAACAACTGCATATCCATCAGATCCAGGGCCTCCACCGTCGGCACGGGAAAGTCCTGGGCTTCCAAGAGGCCGGCGTAGCGCTCGGCATCGTCTTGAGCTTCGAACAGCAGCACCACGGTGCGGCCATTCAACTCTAGGGAGTGGATTCCCTCCTGATCGCTGCCTGCGTCGAAGAGCAGCACATGCACAGCCACGGCAAACCCCAACGGCAAGATCAGTTCAGTGTGTCACCGCCACTCCTGCAGCTGCAGTGCCGCTGTCAGCAGTACCGCTGTCAGCCGGGCGGGCGATTATTCAGGGCCGGCGTTCCTCGTCCTCGGCCAGCTCCCGCAGCCGCCGGTAGAGAGCCCGCTCGTCGTCATCGAGCTGCTCGGGTACCACGATGCGCACCTCCACCAGCTGATCGCCGCGGCGATCCCCCCACTGCATACCGCGACCGCGCAGCCGCAGCAGGCGGCCACTGGAGGAGGCCGGCGGCACCTGCAGCTTGACCGCCCCCGCCAGGGTGGGCACCACGGCACTGCAGCCCAAAACCGCATCGGCCGGGAGCAACTCCAGCTGGTAATCCACCCGCAGCCCATCGATGCGCAGTCCCTCCGGCGTGCGCACCTGCAGGTGCAAAAAATGGTCTCCGCCGCCCGGGGCCAACCCCGCCAGCCGCAGCCGCCAGCCATCGCCGGCCAGGGGCGGCGTCCACACCTCCACGCAGGTGCCATCCGGCAGCTCCAGTTCCACCCGGGCCCCGCTCAAGGCCTGCTCCGGAGTGAGGTACACGAGGGTCTCGGCATCGCTGGCGGCCGTCACCGGCGGCGGCGGGGGCGGCGCGTGGGTAACCCCCATGGATCCAGCAGCTTCCGCCACTGAAGCGGGCCTGGCACTGGCGCTGTCCACCGAGGGCTCCCCCGGGTCGTAGCTGTCACCGCGCTGCCCTGGCCCTGAACCTGAACCTGAATTTGAACCTGAACCTGGCCCTGGCCCTGGCCTTGGCCCGGTGCCGAAGAGGGCGTCGCAGTAGTCCTCGAAGGCTGGAAAGCCGCTGGCAAATGGGTCCAGGGCGGCAGCGGAGGCATCTGGCCCCATCATGGCGCCGCTCTCCCAGGCCTGACGCCGTCTGGGATCGGAGAGAACCGCATAGGCCTCATTCACCAATTTGAAGCGCTCCTCGGCCACCGGATCGTTGCCATTGAGATCCGGATGCCAGCGCCGGGCCTGGGCGCGAAAAGCTCGCTTCAAGGCGGCGGCGTCGCCCCCGGGCTCAAGACCGAGAATGGCCCAGTAGTCGCTCTGATCTGGGGATGGGGCCACGGAATTTAGATGTCGCCCCAGGGATCGGCATCATTCCATCCCCCCTGGCGCCCAGAGCTGCCTGGCCTGCCGCTCTGGCGGGCTGTTCGGTCCTGCTCGCGGCGGCCTGGTTCGTCTAAGGGTCGCGCAGGATCACCGCGCTGCGCCCCAGAGCTCTGGCCTGGGGAGGGGGAATCCCAACCCCCAGCTCCCGGCTGGGAATCCCAGGCGGAGCCGGAAACGGTTGCATCGCGCTGGTAGCGATCGGACTGGTAGCGATTGGACTGGCTCCCATCTGGCTGGTAGCGATCGCTATTAAGTCGATCAATATTAAATCTGTCGCTATTGAATCTATCACTATTGAATCGGTCGCTGTTAACTCGATCACTATTGAGTCGGTCGCTGTTAAGGCGGTCGCTGGCGTAGCTGTCTCTCGACTCGATCGAGCCCCCCAACCGGTCGCGGCGGTAACCGCCCTCGGCTTCGGCCCGCCGGCCCGGCGCCGAGGCCCAGGGGTCAGCCGTGGGCCGACTCCAATCGTCCTCCCAGTCGTCATCGGAGAACAGCTCGTCCTTGAGCGTGCCCAGGGTGTTTTTCAGGCCTTGGAGGGGGTTGCTGTCCACCTTGCGCTCGCTGAGCAGGCGGCGGTTGAGGCCAAACAGGGCCTCCTGCAGTTGGCTGACGGCCAGCTCCAGGTCGCCGGGCTCCCCCTGACCCCTCGCTTCCAGCAGCAGCAAATCCTGGAGCTCCCGCAGGGCCATCTCCACGGCGCGCTGCTGGCGCTCGGCGCCATAGGGCCCCAGTTCCAATGCGGCATCCCGCAGCCGCCGCTCGGCCTGGGCCACCAGGGTCTGGGCCCGATTGCGACGGTCGATGGCAACCCGTTGGCGCCGGTCCTCGGCGGCCTTCAGCTCGGCCTCCTCCAACAGCCGGGCGATCTCCTCCTCGCTGAGGTTGGAGCCCCCCTGGATACTCACGGTTTGCTGGCGGCCCGTGGTGCGATCGGTGGCCGACACCTGCAACAGGCCGTTGGCATCGATGTCGAAGGAAACCTGCACCTGGGGAACACCCCGGGGGGCCGGCGGGATGCCCGAGAGGCGGAAACGGCCCAAAGACTTGTTGTCGACGGCCATCTGGCGCTCCCCCTGGAGCACGTGGATCTCCACCGAGTTTTGATTGGACTCCGAAGTGCTGAACAGATCGCTCTTGCGCACCGGGATCGAGGTGTTGCGGGGGATCAACACCTTCATCACGCCGCCGATCGTCTCCAGCCCGAGCGAGAGGGGGGTGACGTCATTGAGCATCAGATCGCGCAACTCGCCGGTGAGGATGCCTGCCTGCACGGCGGCGCCGATCGCCACCACCTCGTCGGGATTGACGGCCTGACAGGGCTCGAGCGGAATCAAGGTGCGCACCAACTGCTGCACCATCGGCATGCGGGTGGATCCGCCCACCAACACCACCTCGTCGATGTCCTCGGCGGTCAGGTCTGAATCCCGCAGCGCCCGTTGCACCGGGCGCAACAGGCGATCCAACAGATCTGGACAGAGGGCCTCAAAACTGCCGCGCTCCAGGCTGGTCTCGATGTGCAGGGGGCCGGCCTCAGCCGTGGCGATGAAGGGCAGCGATATTGGCGTGCTCTGGACGCCGCTCAGTTCGATTTTTGCCTTTTCGGCAGCCTCGGTGAGCCGCTGCAGGGCCTGGCGATCGCGCCTTAGATCGATGGCGTGCTGCCGCTGGAAGCCATCGGCCAGCCAGTCGACGATGCGGCGATCCCAGTCGTTGCCGCCCAGCTGGGTGTCGCCGCTGGTGGCCTTGACATCGAACACCCCCTGGGCAATGCGCAGCACAGACACATCGAAGGTGCCACCGCCCAGGTCGAACACCAATACCTGCTTGGCGGTGCTGCGGTCAAAGCCATAGGCCAGGGCGGCGGCGGTGGGTTCGTTGATGATCCGCTCCACCGCCAGGCCCGCCAGACGACCGGCGTCGCGGGTGGCCTGGCGCTGGGCATCGTTGAAGTAGGCCGGCACGGTGATCACCGCCGCCTCCACCGGCTCGCCCAGATAGGTGGCCGTGTCGTCACAGAGCTTGCGCAGGATGCTGGCCAGCAGTTCCTCCGGGGCGTATTCGCGCTCGGTGGCAGGGCAGACGATGCGCACGTTGCCCTGGGGGTTGGCGCGCAAGGTGTAGGGCACCGACAGGCTGCCCTCGTCGAGCTCCTCCCACTGGCGCCCCACGAAGCGCTTCAGGTTGGAGAAGCTGTTGCGGGGGTTGAGCACCAGCTGCCGCCGCCCCAGCTGCCCCACCAGCAGTTCTCGATCCTTGCTGAAACCCACCACTGAAGGGGTGGTGCGGCCGCCCTCGGCATTGGCGATCACCTGGGGCCGACCGCCCTCCAGCACTGCCACCACTGAATTGGTGGTGCCCAGGTCGATGCCAACTATGCGACCCATGGACGTCCACCCATAAATTCCCTTGACCGATCCAAGCGCTGTTGGCGCCCCAAAGTACTGGCGCCTCAAAGGTTAATCCAGACTTAAACATCTACCGTGGTGGCATGCATAGATTCAAGCCTGGCCCTACGCCTCGGCGTTATTGGTCCACTCAGCTCTGAATTCCGCATGACGCCGGACATCCCGCCCGCACTGCTCGTTGACCAGTTCACCCTCCGTCGGCGACCACCGAGCGAAAAGCTGGTGGACCTGGGCTTTCGCCAACTCACATTATGCCTGGCATCAGTGGTGGCGCTGTTGCTGCTTGGCATCTTCCTCACCGTGCTGCACGGTTCCGAGGAGGCCTTCCAAAACTTTGGCCTCAGCTTCCTTACCACCTCCAGCTGGGATCCGGTCAACGAGCAATACGGTGCTTTCGTGGCCATTTACGGCACCCTGGTCAGCTCCCTGTTGGCCCTGGTGATCGCCGTACCACTTGGCCTGGGCACGGCAATCTTCATTACTGAAGATCTGATCCCCCTCTCCCTCAGGGAGGCCATCGGTCTGATGGTCGAACTTTTGGCGGCCATCCCTTCGGTGGTGCTGGGCCTGTGGGCAATTTTCGTGATGGAACCGGCCATTCGGCCGGTCCTGGATCTGCTGAACCAGCTACTGGGCTGGACCCCATTCTTCAACACGGTGCCCCAGGGACCAGGCATGGCCCCTGCAATCTTGATTCTGGTAGTGATGATTTTGCCAATCATCACGGCCATTTCCCGCGATGCCCTAAACCAGGTGCCCCCGGAACTGCGCCAAGGAGCCTATGGCGTTGGCACCACACGCTGGGGCGCAATCTTTAGTGTAATCCTGCCATCGGCGGTATCTGCAATTACTGGTGGGGTTATGCTGGCCCTGGGTAGAGCGATGGGCGAAACCATGGCCGTAACCATGATCATAGGTAACTCACTAAATTTCAACCTTTCACTTCTATCTCCCGGCAATACAATAGCTTCAATGCTGGCCAACCAATTTGGGGAGGCAGATGGCATACAAGTATCGGCTTTAATGTACGCAGCCTTGATTTTGATGGTGCTTACCTTTGGGGTGAATGTACTCGCTCAATGGATCGTAAGACGCCTTAGCCTGCGTTATTAATTTAAAAATTTAGCCATCAACTCCAACCATGTCTACCCCCACCTCCCTAAACCTTTCCAGCGATCAGCTTTTCGACCGCAGACCTCTCACCAGGGATCCATCCTTGCGCCGCAATAGAATAAATCAACTGTTCACATTAATTGCTGGCATCTTCGCTTCCATAGCAGTATTGCCACTATTTTTAGTGTTGGTCTATGTATTAATCCAGGGCGGAAAACTTATCAGTATTGGTCTGTTCACCCAGCTCCCCCCTGCCCCAGGCCTCAGTGGAGGGGGTATTGGCAACGCCATAATGGGCACTATTCTCGTCGCCACAATCGCCTCGCTTTTAGCTATCCCAATTGGAGTAGGTGGCGGGATATACCTTTGCGAATACTCTAATAAGGGCTGGTTTGCTCAGTTTATACGCTTTGGCAATGACGTACTAGCAGGGGTGCCATCAATTATTTGCGGAGTGTTTGTTTATGGCGCCGTCGTAGCTACTAGAGTGTTTTTTGATCAGAGTTACAGCGCCGCTGCCGGTGGCATTGCTCTGGCGGTGTTAATGTTGCCAACAGTTATAAAAACCACCGACGAGGGTCTAAAGCTAGTACCTCAAGAGCTTCGCTGGGGAGCGTATGGCATAGGCGCCTCTAAATTTGTGACCATAATGCAGGTTACCCTACCTTCCGCCTTCACTCCAATTGCCACGGGCATTGTTTTGGCCATCGCCCGAGCCGCTGGAGAAACAGCGCCCCTAATATTTACGGCACTATTTTCACCTTTTTGGCCAGAAGGTGTATTCAATCCGATTGCATCAATGTCAGTACTTATATTTAATTTTGCCATTATGCCCTATGAGGCCCAAAACTCTCTTGCCTGGGCGGCTTCATTTGTGCTGGTTATGATGATCCTAGCTGCTAATCTATTTGCACGCTGGATCAGCCGAATGGCCCGCTCCTAATTCGCCTATCCAAATCCAATCCTTTCCCTCCCATTCCCACTCTTCCCTAAACCGATGGCCAGCACTCTCCAGGAAGCCAAGACATCTGGAAACGCCCAAGCCGGGGCATGCATGTCCCTACAGAATGTAACCATTTCCTATGGAAAATTTGAAGCGGTAAAGAATGTTTTCATGGACATTCCCAGCGGCAAGGTTACTGCATTCATCGGACCTTCTGGCTGTGGCAAGAGCACGGTTCTGAGGGCGCTAAACCGCATGAATGACCTGATTCCAGGCTGCGGTCTGAAAGGGAGGGTTGTTTTTGATGGCTATGACCTCTATGACAAGCGCGTTGACCCTGTAGAGGTGCGCAGACGAATCGGCATGGTGTTTCAAAAGCCTAACCCCTTTCCCAAAACAATCTACGAAAATATTGCATTTGGTGCCAGAATTAATGGCTACAAGGGCGATATGGATGAATTGGTTGAGCGCTCACTGCGCAAGGCGGCTGTCTGGGACGAATGCAAAGACAAACTCAAGCAAAGCGGTCTAGCCCTCTCTGGGGGCCAACAGCAGCGACTTTGCATTGCCCGCGCCATTGCCACTGAGCCCGAGGTGATTCTAATGGATGAACCCTGCTCAGCTCTCGATCCGATCTCCACCTTGAAGATCGAAGAGACGATGCATGAACTGAAACGCAGCTATACGATTATCATTGTGACCCATAACATGCAGCAAGCGGTACGAGTTTCTGACATGACCGCCTTCTTTAATGCTGAAGCAGTAGAGGGCGGCACCGGCAAAGTGGGCTACCTTGTTGAGTACAACGATACAGAACAAATCTTCAACGCCCCCGGCCAAAAAGCAACTCAAGATTATGTAAGTGGTCGTTTCGGCTGAGGAAGCTATGGAAAACCCCGGCCCCTACCGATAAACTCATGGCGCCGCAAGGTTTTTCAGCAGGCAGAAGCTCTGGAAAACGCGAGCCAAGGCCCATAAAGCCCTGATGCCCTAATTGCTCTCAGTCGTCTGAGGCGAAGAAGTGGTGGTTGTTCAAATTCTCGCTAAAGAGCATCTCGACACATACCAAATATTCCAGGACTCAAGGCGCAAAAAGTATGGTGAGTCTAGAAGTATGGCAGGTCTAGAACCATGTCGAAGCTAGAAGTATGGCGAAGCCACAAGTGTGGCAAAGCTACAAGTGTGGCGAAGCTACACGAATGGTGGCGATTGGCATTCCCCTGACTGCCAGGGGAGGCGCTAAAATTTTTTTTGATTTGCCCTGTTGGTGGTCCTTCAAGTAATGGCCAAATAGCCATCAAGTAGCCCATGGCTTATACAAACAACCCGCCGCCAAGAAAAGCAACCATCAAAAAAAGCCGGCCCGAGGGCCGGCTTTGAAACGGAGAGGGAGGGATTCGAACCCTCGATAGAGTTGCCCCTATACAGCATTTCCAGTGCTGCGCCTTCGACCACTCGGCCACCTCTCCAGGGGCAAAATGGGGCAACCAAGTGCCAATGTAGCAGTCCACCTCCGCCCCCCCCGGCTCCCCAAGTCTTGACGTCCTCCAGCATCACGGCCAACAGCATCGCGGCCAAAAGCATGACTTCCCAAGGCTTGACGCCCCCCGCCATCGCTGCCGATGGCCTGGCGGGCGACGGCAATGGATCCCAAGGCCCCCCGGGAGACGGCCCGGCGCCCAGCTTCCCAATCACGGTGCACTGGCGAGAGCAGGGCAAGGTGATCCACCACCAGGTGCCGGCGGGGGAATACATCCTGCGCAGCTTTGAGCAGCAGGGAGACCCCCTGCCCTTCAGCTGTCGCCAGGGCTGCTGTACCGCCTGCGCCGTGCGGGTGCTGCAGGGGTCGATCGACCAACGGGAGTCCCTCGGCCTGTCCCAGGCCCTGCGAGACCAGGGCTATGGGCTGCTCTGCGTGGCCAGGGCCACCGGGCCCCTGGTGGTGGAAACCCAGGCGAAAGACGAGGTGTACGAGCTGCAGTTCGGCCGCTTCTTCGGGCGTGGCAAGGTGCGCTCCGGTCTGCCCCTGGAAGAAGAGTGAACCAGCCCAGTTCCCACCAGCCCAATCCGCTGCAACGCCGCTCCGATGCGGCGGCCAGGGCTTCAGGTCTCCAAGGCGAAGCCCTGGAGGAACTGGCTGGAGTGGCCCGCCGGGCCGCCCTGGCTGGAGGGGAGCAGTTGCGCCGGCACTTCGGGAAGCTGGAGCAGGTGCGAGAGAAGGGCCGTAGTGGCGATCTGGTCACCGAGGCCGACCTGGCGGCGGAAGCGGCGGTGCTGCAGCTGTTGGAGCGGGAGACCCCGCAGATCGGGGTGCTCGCCGAGGAGAGCGGCCGGCTGGAAAAAAAGGGCGGTCTGGAGTGGTGTGTCGATCCCCTGGATGGCACCACCAACTACGCCCATGGCTTTCCGCTGTTCGCCACCTCGGTGGGGCTCTGCTGGCAAGGCCAGCCCCTGCTGGGGGCCCTGGCCGTTCCCGTGCTCGACCAGCTCTACTGGGCGGCACCGGGTCTGGGGGCCTGGTGCAACGACCAGGCGATCCGGGTAAGTGGCTGCGGCCAACTCGCCGATGCCCTGCTCACCACCGGCTTTGCCTACGACCGCCGCAGCCGCCTGGACAACAACTACGCCGAATTCGCCTACTTCACCCATCGCACCCATGGCGTGCGCCGCGGCGGAGCAGCGGCGGTCGATCTGGCCTTTGTGGCTGCTGGTCGCTGCGACGGCTACTGGGAACGCGGCCTCTCCCCCTGGGATCTGGCCGCTGGCGTGGTGTTGGTGGAACAGGCAGGCGGCCTGGTGAGCGCCTATGACGGCGGTGAGTTCGACCTGGCCAGTGGCCGGCTGATCGCCTGTGGCCCGGCCCTGCACAGGGCCCTGATCGATGGTCTGGCCGCCTGCCAGCCCCTGCCCGGCGCCTGCTATGGAGCCCCTGAGTTGGAGGGCCCCTGAGTTGGAGGGCGGCTGAGCTGCCAGGCCTGGGCCCTGGCCATTGTTCGTCTGTTGGTCTGGGCCCTGGGGTCCTGACCATTGTTCGTCTGGCCCTTGGTGCTCTCTGGGCATGGCTCGGCCGGGTCTGTTGTGACCTGGTCTGGTTCGACTGGGCCTGCTTCGACTGGGCCTGGTGCGGCCAGGTCTGGTGCGACCAAATCTGATTTGGCTGGGCGGCTTGCGTAAGAGGATGAGCGGTGATATCGCCGCCCCAGTCCATGGCTCTGCAACCCGCCGCCGGCGTCAGGGATCTAAATCCCGGCGAGGTGGAGCAGAACCGCAGAATCTGCGCTCAATTGTCAGCGGTCTACAGGCATTGGGGCTATCAGCAGCTCACTCCCCCCAGCGTTGAGCGCTCGGACACCCTGGCGGCTGGTGGGGCCATCAATGAGCGCGAGATTGTGCGCCTGGTGAGTGGCGAGCCCCTGGGGCTGCGGCCAGAGCTGACCGCACCGATTGCCAGGGCGGCCTGCACGCGGCTCGCCTCCCAGCCACGCCCGCTGCGCCTGTGGAGCGAGGGCACGATCTTCCGCAGCTGGCTGGGGGAAGGGGGAGCCCAGCGCATCCAGGAACAGCTGCAAAGTGGGGTGGAACTGCTGGGCGAGCCCTCTGCGGCCGCAGAAGCTGAACTGCTGCGGCTGCTGCTGGCGGCAGTGGGCAGCCTGGGACTGGAAGAGAGGCAACGCCCCCGGCTACTGGTGGGCCACCACGGCCTGCTCAGCCTGTTGCTGGAGCGCCTGCCAGAGCCCCTGCGCCCCGCCGCTCGCACAGCGCTGAGCGGCCTTGATGCCCTGGCCCTGGCCAGCCTGCCCGTGGGCGACGAGCAGCGCCTCTGGCTCCAGGAGCTGAGCCGCCTGCGGGGCGCTCCTGCACCGGTACTGGAGGTGCTGACCGGTTGGCTCGGCCAGCATCCCCTGGTGGCCAATTTGACGGCCACCCTGGAGCTGGTGATGCCCGCCGCCGCCCGCCATGGGGTGAGCCTGCAGCTGGATCCCACCTTCCAGCCCCACTTTTCCCTCTACGACGGCCTGGTGCTGAAGCTGGTGTGCCAGGGAAGCGATGCGCCGGTGGCAATCGCCAGTGGCGGTCGCTACGACGCCCTGGTGGGGCGCTTCTGTCCGCCGGAAGGCCCCGAATCCGAGTTGGCCTGCGGCGTTGGCTTTGGCTTCGATATCGACGCAATCCGCGAATTGGCCATCCAGAGCGAGCAGCCAGCCCCATTCAACGGCCGCCACCTGGTGGCCTTCAGCGAAAGGGCTTCGCTGGCAGCCGCCCTGGATGCCCTGGAAACCCTGCATGCAGCGGACCTTGTGGCCGAACTACACGGCCAGCCCCTGGGGAATCGCGCCGCCGCCGAGGCCCTGGCCGCCCAAAGGGGCTGCAGCGCCTTGGAGTTTCTCGATTGAAGCGATTGGCCCTCGATCCCCGCTCAATCACCACTCGATCCCAGCTCGATCCCAACTCAACCCAGGCGGGAGCTGCCAGCGATCCGGGGTGGGACAGCCACTGTCGCTTTCTAGGATCCAGCCAACTGGAAACTCGTCCCATGGCCCACACGATCGTCACCAACGTGTGCGAGGGCGTGGCCGACTGCGTCGATGCCTGCCCGGTGGCTTGCATTCACCCGGGCAAGGGAGCCAATAAAAAGGGGCTCAGCTTTTATTGGATTGACGCCGATACCTGCATCGACTGCGGCATCTGCCTACAGGTGTGTCCGGTGCAGGGGGCGATTCTGGCCGAGGAGCGGCCCGAACTGCAGCAAGTCGGCTGATCCCAGGGGTTATCCCAGGGGAGATGAGGCGAGGGTGGGTTCGGTCACCCCTCCCTTGGGGCCATTGAGCTGGGAGGCAGCTGATCCTTAAGGTGTTGATCAGCGATTTCAGCTTGACGATGCCGGTACTAGACGAAAAGGGTCAAATCCAGATCCACACCGAAAATATCTTTCCAATAATTAAGAAGGCTGTATACAGCGGCCACGAGGTTTTCCTGCGGGAATTGGTGAGCAATGGCTTGGACGCCATCAGCAAGCGCCGCATGGCCGCCATGGCCGGGGATTGCAGCGAGGGCGAAGCGGGCCAGATCTCAATTCGCATCGATCGCGAAAAAAATACCCTCACCATCAGCGATAACGGCATCGGCATGACCGCCGATGAGGTTAAGCGCTATATCAATCAAGTGGCATTCTCTAGTGCCGAGGATTTCCTGGAGAAATACAAACAGGAAGACGATGCAATCATTGGCCACTTTGGCCTAGGTTTTTATTCCAGCTTCATGGTGGCAAAGCAGGTGGAGCTGGTGAGCCTCTCGGCTCGCCCTGACGCCGAGGCCGTGCGCTGGAGCTGCGACGGCTCCCCCAGCTTCCAACTGGAGGCGGCAGAGCGCAGCGCGGCGGGCACAGACGTAATCCTGCACCTGATGGAGGAGGAGCTGGAGTACATCGAGCCCGCCCGCATTCGCACCCTGATCACCACCTACTGCGACTTCATGCCAGTGGAGGTGCAACTGGAGGGGGAGACCGTCAACAAGCGGGAGGCACCCTGGCGCAAGAGCCCTCGGGATCTCAGCGATGAAGACTACATCGAATTGTATCGCTACCTATACCCCTTCCAGGGGGATCCCCTGCTGTGGGTTCACCTAAATACCGATTATCCCTACACGCTTCAAGGCATTCTCTATTTCCCCAAGACCACCGGCAGAGCCGATTGGGACAAGGGTGAAATTCGCCTCTATTGCAACCAAGTATTTGTAAGCGATTCGATCAAGGAGGTGGTGCCCCGCTATCTGCTGCCCCTGCGCGGGGTGATCGATTCCCCTGACATCCCTCTCAACGTCAGCCGCTCCGCCCTGCAGACCGATCGGCGGGTGCGTTCGATTGGCGGCTTCGTGGCCAAGAAGGTGGGGGATCGCATCAAGGAGCTGCACCGGGAGGATCCCCGCCGCTATGCCGAGATCTGGGAGTCGTTGGCACCGTTCATCAAGATCGGCGCGATGGAGGACGACAAATTTGCCGAACAGGTGGCCGATCTGGTGTTGTTTGGCACCACCGCCACCGCCCTGACAGCCAACGCCCTGCCAGCCACTCCCCTGTCAGCCACCCCCGCCGCAGCCAGCACCGAGGCGGATACGGCCTCCCCAGATCAGCCGGGGCAGGAGCAGCCCGCCGCCGGCGATGCTGAAAACCTCGATCCCATTCCCGGCCAGGACGGCAAGGCCTACACCACTTTGGCCGGATACCGCAGCCGCCTGGGGGAAGACCACGACAAGCGCATCCTCTACTGCACCGATGAGGCCGGTCAGGCCAGTGCCCTGGCCCTGTGGAAGAGCCAGGAGGCCGAGGTGCTGCTGGCGGACACCTTCATAGACACCCAATTCATCCCCTGGCTGGAGTATCGCCACGAGGAGCTCAAATTCCAGCGGGTGGATGCCGAGCTCGACGACTCCCTGCAGGAGCAGGAGAGTGAATTGGCCGACGCCGATGGCAAGGACAACTCCGAAAAACTGCGGCAGCTGTTCAAGGACGCCCTGGCCAACGACAAGGTGACGGTGCAGGTGCAGGCCCTCAAGGGCGAGGGCGCCCCCGCTGCACTGATCCTGCTGCCGGAGCAAATGCGCCGCATTAATGACATGGGCGCGCTGATGGAGCAGCGGCTGCCGGGGCTGCCCGACCACCACGTGCTGCTGGTGAATCGCAAGCACAAGCTGGTGGAAGGCCTGCTCAAGCTCTCGGCGGGCTCAGTGATCACCGGTGCCGGCAGCTCCCCCAGCCAACAGTTGGCCGACCAGCTCAGTGCTCACATCTACGAGATGGCACGGCTGGCGGTGGGTGGCCTGGAACCCAACCAGTTGGCCGGCTTCCAACAGCGCAGTTGCGATTTGATGGGCATGCTGATGGAGCGCGGCCTCTAATCGCTTCAGGGCCTGGCTCAAACCGCTGCGTTGCCCAGCAGAGGCTGGTGGCCAATCGCCGCCAGCCTCGATTTTTTGTTGGTGCTGGCTGACGGGTATTGTTGCGGCACGGGCCTCAGCCAGGGAGCCGCCAAGGGATGAGGCGAACTCGATGAACGCCCTGGAGCTGCGGCAACTGAGCCGGCGGATCGGCGATCGTGCCCTGCTCGACCAGCTCAGCCTGTGGCCACTGGCGGGGCTCGACCCGGTGAACGGGGAACGGATTCTGCTGAACGGCCCCGGCAGCTGGCTGAACCGTCCAGGAGGCTAACGGCCGTTTGGTAGTATGCACGGGTGGGTGATTGCCCGCAATGTTTTTCTCAGGTTGAAGGTCATGTCCCGGGTCTGCCAACTCACCGGCAAGCGTGCCAACAACGGCATGGCCGTTTCCCACTCCCACGTTCGCACCAAAAAGCTGCAACAGGTGAACCTGCAGGAGCGGCGCCTGTGGTGGGAGGAAGGCAACCGCTTCGTGAGGCTGCGCGTATCCACCCGCGCCCTCAAGACCATCCAAAAGAAAGGCCTTGGTGCCTACGCCAAGGAACTGGGTGTGAACCTGGCCGAGTTCTGATCGGCCTTAACGGCGACCCCTAATCTGGTTCACTAAACCACATGAATCGCCGTGAACTTTTACGCACCGGCCTTGCCAGTGCATTGTTTGTCATCGCAGGCCTGCTGGCTAATCCCCGGCGGGCTTTTGCTATGGGCGGCACTCTGCCTTCTCTGGATCAGCCGGCACCTGGCTTTCAGCTGGAGGGCGTCGCGCCTGGAGCCGGCAACAAGCCCCAGGCCACCAGTTTAAATCTGAGCAACTTTGCCGGTAGTTGGCTGGTTCTCTACTTCTATCCAAAAGACTTCACGGGCGGCTGCACCCTCGAAGCCAGACGCTTTCAAACCGATCTAGCCGCTTATCGGGCTGCCAATGCCCAAGTGGTGGGGGTTAGCGCCGATGATGCCGACTCCCACGCCGCCTTTTGTGACCAAGAAGGCCTGGCCTTTCCCCTGCTAGCCGATCCCGGTGGTGTGGTGAGTCGTCGCTACGGTTCCTGGATTCCTCCATTCTCCCAGCGCCACAGCTTCCTGATTGATCCGCAAGGAGTGCTGCGGGCCCGCTGGCTGGGCGTACAACCCAGCGGCCACAGCTCCGAGGTATTGGCGGAATTGAAAAGGCTGCAGAATATTTAGATCGAAGATGAATTTAGGTTGCAAAGGGGTAATATAAATATAAATAGCAATAAAATGTAGGTCAGTTGTATTAGTACAGCCCAGGCTTCTCCACCTTTAACGCCGCCGAATTCTCCAGCACAATCCGAGCCGTCGCTTCATCGATACCGCCAGGTGCCCGCACCTGAACCTCCAGGGTCATTGCGATATTTATCCCCGGTAGAGCCTGCAGGTGCGACATCACCTCATCTAGGAACTTGCCAACCTGGGGCCCAGCCGTAACCGAGTCCAACTTCACAGAGGCGGTGTAGGTAGTAGGCAACTTGGCAGCGACTGGACCCCGTTGTGGTGTAGCTGGTGGAGCAATGGGCCCTGGTCCATGGGGAACGTGCCCTCGTCCATGCGGCACATCTGGTTTGACGATGCTCGGGCCAGTTCCACCGCCCCCAACCTCCTCTGGCTTCGACGCCTGCCGCCTCCGCTCCTCTTCAGCCAACCGATCCGCCTCGATCTGGACGGCTGCCACCTCGTCCTTCACCACCAGGCTCTTCAGTGTCGCCGGGCTGGTACCCGAAGTCTGCTGGGCTCTCAGGCCTCCATAACGCTTCGTCTCCCCATCGAAGTCATCGGCCAGGTGGAAGGTGGCTTCACCAGTGAGGGCGGCCTGGGGATTCACCAGCGCATCGAGGATCACCTGATCACTGGCGACGCGGGGCAGGTAGAGATACTTGCGGCACCAGTCCACGAGATCGCGTGCAGCGATGTGGGACTTGTCGGTCCAGAGGAAGCGGTTGAGGTCGTCGCGGAGGCGGCGGGCACCGAGCTGTTGAAAGAGCAAGTCTTCCTGCACGCAGCGCTCACTGGCCCGCTCGGCCAAGCTGCCTTTGCCGCTGGTGAGCTTCTTCTCGTCCCAGAGCGCCCCACCGGGGCCCGGCTGGCTCTGATAGGGGATCAGCAGGTGGCACCAGGTTTCGGGGATGCGGCTGGCCACGGCTTGGGTGGCTTCCGCGATCTTGCCGATCGCCTGGTTCTTCTGGGCAACGGTGAGGTTCAGCTCCAGCTCGTTGTCGATGATGTGGTGCCAGGCGCGGCGATCAGCCAGCGCCTGGAACAGGTTTTCAAGGCTGGCTTCATCGGGAGCCAGGAAGATCAGCGTGTTGGCGAACTGGCGGGGGCTGTTGCCCCGGCTCTGCAGGCAGGCCGCGGCCCATTGACGGGCCGCGCTGAACTCAACGCCCCGGCGGTGGGTGTGTTGAGCCGCCAGGAGCACGAGCCGGGTGGCGGCATCATCAGGCACGGCACTGTTTTCCAGGGGTGCTGCATGAAGTCCAGCGAAGTGGCCACGCTTGGAGGCCTCCTGGGCCATACGGGTGTTGAGTTCAGCCAGCAGCTCTTCGCGCTGACGCAGGTAGCTCTCGCGGTGCTCCTCGGCGGTGCGGTTGAGATTGGGGCGGGTGTCGAGCCAGTAGCGATCGCCGTCCTGCTGGATGAAGCGGCCCCGATCACCAAGACGCCGCAGGGCATCGCCGAACACACCGATCGGCTCGCCGGGCATCACACAGGCCAGCTTCACCCGTTGATCGCCGATCCCTTTGCGCAGGGCATCGGCATCCGGGGCGGTGCCGATGTAAAGGGAGCGGGCCACCCGCTTGCAGGCGCTGACGCGACCGAAGTTGGGGTTTTCCATGTCCAGCCGGGTGGGGGTGGACTGGGGGCCATCTACATCCTGGGAGATGATCGGCTCCCACTGGTTGTCCAAAAAGCGCACCAGCTCGTTCTTGACGTCGTTGTCGTCCAGCGGGATCGAGCTGGGCATGATCAAGAGGTCTTTGCTATTGCCGTTCCAGAGGCCCTCGATCGTGAGTGCCAGCAGGCGCAACACGCCCCGGGTGCGTTGGAAGCGATCGAGGGTGCTCCAGTCGTCGTAGAGGCGCTTGAACAGTTCAGGGTGGATTGGATAGGCGCTGATCAGTAAATCGCGATAGCCGGCTTCCCGGGTCTCGGCGGGGAACTCGGACGGGTTCTGGGAATAGAGGTCGGTGAAGCTGCGGACAACGGCATCGCGGGCGGCGCCGGCCTCCTTGGTGGTGATTGGCTCGAACAGCCGCCGCCGCACGATCTCAAAGCCCTCGTTACCGGTGGCGGGCCGCCACTGGTAAGCGAGGCGGGTGACCACATTTTTGAGTGAATCCACCGCCTTCTCGCCATCGCTGCCGCCGATCTCATTGACGCTCTGGGGCACGGAGATCAGCAGCAGGGCATTGGGCACCTGCTTGACGGCCTCGGTGAGCGCCTGGGCGAAGGACACCTGGGAATCGAAGGTGCCCGCCGGCAGGGTGACATTGCTAACAAGATTCCTGGCGTAGGCCACCCATTCATCCACCAGGATCAGACAGGGGCCATGGGCGGTGAACAGGGCGGCAAGATCCTGGGCGCCGGGGGCCACCCGCTGCTGATCGCTGCTAGCGATCAGGGCATAGCCCTGGGGCCCCCCGAGCTGGTAGGCGAGCTCTCCCCAGAGGGTGTTGACCACGGTGCCATCGGGATAGGTGGTGGCCTTCGAGGGGCTGAAGGCGGTGCCCACCAGCACGGCGCGGGAGGCTCTGGGAATGGAGGAGATGCCCGCCTCGCTGCACACCTCATCGAGGCCTGGAAGGCTGGCGAGGCTCTGGCCGGAGCAGAGGTGATAGAGGGCCAGCATGGAGTGGGTCTTGCCGCCACCGAAGTTGGTCTGCAGCTCGATCACCGGTTCGCCGCCCTGGCCGTTGAGCCGTTCGAGGGCAATGCGCAGCAGGGCTCGCATGCCCGAAGTGATGAAGGTGCGACGATAAAACTCGCCGGGATCTGTGTACTCCTTGCTGCCGATGCCACGGCGCACCTGGTCGAGATCGGCGGCGAACTCGGCCTGCTGATACTTGCCGGCGGTTACATCGGGGTGGGGCGTGATCACCTCGCGCCAGGGCAACAGACCGGCCTGCACCTGGTTCTCAATCGACACCTGATAGCGGGTGCGATTGCGGGCCCGATCGTTGAACACCTGCTGCTGCAACTCTTCTCGCAGCCGACGGATCGCCTCGGCGGGCTCGGGCGCCGCGATGTTGCGGCAGAGGCGGGCGGCGGTGTCGAGGGTGCGGTCGGTGTCTTCTGAGGAGAAGGCCTCCTGGTGGGCCCAGCGGTTGCGGGCGTCGAGTAGCTCGCTCACATAGGAACGATCCGCCTGGCCGAGCAGCCGCTTGAACACCGCATGCCAAAGCTCCATGAACAGTTTCAGCAGCACCGATACGTCTTGAAGGCTGGTGTTGGGCGCTAGTCCCTCCTGCCAGTTGCTGCCGATCCCCTGGTAAAGCTCACGGCTGATGTAGGGCAGCAAACCATCCCGGAGCTGATCAAGAGCCCTGCCGACACGGTCGCGGTTGGAGATGGCCATGGGGAAGGGCTCAGATCAGCGGGAGGGAAGAGTCAGGACTGCTCGTAGGCAGAAAGGAAGTCATCACGGTTGATTTCGGCCTGCCGCAGGATCAGCCGTAGCGTGGAGCCCTTGATCAGCCGGTGATTGGGCAGGATGAGCGGCGTGCGAGTGCCATCAGGATTGCTGCGAGCCATAGCGATGTGGTTCCCTTCTCGCACCACGGCAAATCCCTGCACCTCGAGAGCCTTGATCACCCGGTCGCGGGGTGCATCAGTTGGAAACTTGGGCATCAGGCCGGCACCACGGCTTCCGCTACAAACACCTCCTGCACCGGGTCTGCCTGGTCCAGCACCCCTGGGCCGAAGGTGTCGATGTGGAAGGCAATAGCGGAACGCAGATCGGCGACGGCTTCCTCATAGCTATCTCCCTGGCCCACCACAATGCCCTCAATCCCGAGGGGATAGGCTACATAGCCGTCTTGATGACGTTCAACGATCAGCTTGAGACGTTGCATGGGAGAGGACATGGCTCTGGGTATGAAGAGGGATGGGTGAGCTGATCAAGCCAGCGTCAGCTGCTGGGGCGCTCCAGCAGCCGTGGAAGCTGCGGAGGCCTGCCGCTCCAGCTCCGGCCAGGCGATCACCAGGCCGTTGTAGGAACGTGCTTCTTCTGCTTGCTTGGTTTTTTCGCAATGGTTGTAGAGGCGATAGGCGAGGGCCCGGCAGTTGGCGACGAGATCACCGTGGCCGGGAAGGTTCTTGAGCTGAAGAAGAAGGGCCGCCGCGCTGGCCTCGCCCTGTGCTTCTAGGCGTTTGATCAGCTGCTGGGTAGCCTCCCAGACGCAGAGGCGCTTGTCTTTGGCGGGATCCCAATCCACTGGCAAGTCTGAGCGCTGCAGGAGTTGCACTTTGCCAGCGATGGAGCGCAGGATGCCAGCTTCTGCCACTCCAGCCACCGACAGATTTCGGGCCTTAGCCAGGCCTTCCGCATCGCCGAAGTCGCGCTCCTTGTAGCCGAAGCTTTCGAAGAATGTAAGGGCAAAGCGGCTGTCGGCATCGAGTTCGCCTTCATCCTGGGAGAGGAACTCATCGAGGGCGTTATTGATCTCGATCAGGGCTTCCCGCACCGTCATCTGGCTGTCGTCGGGGTTGAGCACAGCCTTGGCACTGCTGAAGATGGCCATGCCGGGGCCGATCGCCGCCTGGGCGACATCCACAGGTGCGATGTTGGCGCGCTCGAGCTCTTTGAGAGCTTTAGGCATCTGTTGCCGAAGTTGGCGGCGGAAATCGTTGCGGGAAAGCGAGAGCGCTGTTTCCATGCGCCGCTGGCAAACAAGCACAACACTTGTTGCGAGGGCATTGGATTCCATTCCACGCATGCGGTTGGCAAGCTCCGTACGGATCGGCCAAGTGCCATACAGTGCAAAGCCTGCCTTAATCACGGCGGCAAGGAAGGTTTCCCAGCCTGTGCTGGCAGTGCCAGATACAGACTTCGTCTCGGATTGCTTGAAGGCGTGGTAGATCGTGACAGGAAAGGCTGGATGCGATTGCGCCGCAATTCGTTGCATGGCAAGCGTCATGCCATCAAGAAAAAATGCCCCTGCCTTTTCCTTCCCCCCATGGCGATATGGCGTGGCTACTAGCTCCTCTGCCTTTGGTACAGCCATCGTGGCGAAGAGCTCGGGATAGATGGACTTCAGGGAGCGACGCAGCCAGACATAGAAGAAGTCGGACAGATCGGCGTAGCCAATATTATCGTAGTAGGGGGGTCTGTGGATACAATTCTACCGGATGAATATTCCTGGCTGCCCGCATCTGCTTGGAAGGAATGCCCGTGAGTAATGGATGAAAAGGAATCAATGCATCTAGTGATCCAATCCAGCGAAACAAGGAAGTTCCCCGATGACGAGGAAAGCGGGTTTCCCTCTGCAAAATCCCACGTCATTGGAATTGCTTGCCTTGCAAAAACGTGGCCAACTCCCAGGTTCTTAGGGTCTGAGCGCCATGTACAGATATTCGACCAATAGTCGGCAGACTTGCTGGAGCCAAAGCCAAGAAAAGTTGCTGCCGAATCTCCATATGCTTTGGCTCCTCGCCCTCCCTGGCGGAACGGCATCTCCTTTTTCATCCATCCTGCTGCTAGCGCATCCACTTTCACCTTCTCCCGAGCTTCTTGCACCAAGTCCGAGAAGGTGGTAAGCGCTATGAGCTGGCGATCGGTGAACAGATCGCTCCACTTCTTAATGCCGTAGATGCAGGGAGTGAAGGCTCGTGCGTCCTCAACAATTGACCCTTCTGGTTTCCAACTGGGCTGAACCTGCATTGCAGCAACTTCCTGCTCTGGTGACGGTTCCAGGAAGACACGACCTCGAACTCCTTCTGCAACGATCGCCATCATGCGTGCGCCCATACGCCCAGCAATACCCTCAGCTTTGATGTACTCTGGATTCATCGGAGACCCAGACATTAGGCAGCCAAAGTTACCGCCTCGGGTAAGTTTGGTTCCTGCCTTGGCAGTCTCCAAATCCTTTGGTCTGCCCACCCTCACAGTGAACCGATACCCTTCATTCTCAATTATGGGCTCTATATAAGCCTCCTTGCCCAGCTTGGTAGAGAGCATGAAGGTGGAGGCCAAGGGCACATCCACTTGCGCAAAAGCCGGGTTAGGGCTCTTCACCGTGCGGGCCCAGAGCCAGGCGATCACGGTGAGCTTCTTGCCCACGTACGGGTTTAGATCCGGCCGCTCCTTCGCCATCTCTGCCGTCACCTCCACCTTCGGGTAGAGGTGGCCGATGCGCTTCTCGGCTTCGTCGCGCATCCACTTGCCGTAATAGCGCACGTCCTCCGCCAGCCCCTGGGCGCCCTTCCAGGAGTTGATGTCTTGTTTCCGCCGGCTCTCGGCGTTCACTGGCGGCAGACCCGCAAACTTGGGCGGGATCTCGATCATCGCCTTGTTAATCAGCACCGCCACCGGGTTCAGGTCGCTGGCGTAGGCCTCCAGTCCCAGCCGCTGCGCCTCCAGCGGCAATGCTCCACCCCCGGCGAAGGGATCGTGAAAGCCCGGCAACTTATTCGGGTCGAACAGCTCGGCTGCCTCGGGGTGATCGGCGTTGTCTGTACAGGCCCGCCGCCAACTGCGACGGATCTCTGCCCGCGCCCGATTTAGAACCTGTTCATTGGTGGTGTTCTCCCAGGTCACCAGATCGCTGATCAGGGCGAACAACCGCAGCCGCTCGTGCTCCTGGTCTTCATCGGTGGGGAACTCCTCCGGCACCGCCGAGGGGTCGTCCACCATCTGGCAGAAGATCACCGCCCGCGCCGCCGCCAACGGCCGCCGTGCCCACCACAGGTGCAGGGTGCTGGGGTGCCCATGGCGGATGCTCTTCTCCCGCGCCGAGGCTGCGTTGATGGCTTCGAGGGGGATGGCGACCTCGATCAGCTTTTTGCGGCGGTGGACAGGGTGGGGGGTCATGGGGTTGACCTTGACTGTTTAACGAGCTCGACAGGCAAATGCTGTAAAGCAGCAGAAGAATAGGTATTTAGGAAGGGCAATACGCATATAATTTCATCTACAATCAGCGAAATTATTTCATCCGTAGGATCGTCTTCTAGAAGCAGTAATATGTCGCGAATAAGAGCAAATTTACTTATTCTTTCTGGAATATGGCAAGATGCCTTCAGATTGAGTACATCAATCGTTGTCTGGCCTTTCCTTTGGTTTTCTGGGGAAATACCATCACGAACAGATACCCTCCCATCAGAACCAAATACAAGGAATTCCCAAGGATTTTCAACATCAGGTTTGATTAAATCTTGTAGATTATAATTCTTATATTGGCTATGGCTGCTATCTTTGAAGTGTCCACAGCAGTCTTCTCTGTTGCAACTTCCAAAGAGATTAGTCCATTCGAATGTAAGCTCACGATATGAACTGCGCTTTGCAAAATGCTCTATGTGGCCACCAGCCTCTAGCCCTCCTTCGCAGTAGGCGCAAACGTTAAGTTGCATGTCATTTAGGGTATTCCATATCTGCTTTCTGTCAGTCTCGGATGGAGCTTGCGGCAGACCGCTCTCAGGCTTTGGTCTCCAGGCGTCAGTAATATAATTATATTTGTCAAGGCAGTTAGGGTTTAACGGGGGGCGTTCCAAATGTCTCATTACTAAGACACCTTAGTAATGCGACTCGAGATCTTATTGCGGATTAGCGTAAGGCGAATAGCCTGATCACACTCAAGTATTTGTTGTGAGTTGATTCCGTAATGATCTATTATCTTGGTTCTCAGCATAGCGCTCTCTTCAGTCTTATCGAAACCTTGACTAATCAACGCGTGGTAACGGGTAAGCCACTTTGCGGCCTCAAGCTCTCCCCAAACCGGATCAACTCCCATCACATTTGCCAAAATTATGTCACTAGGTACCCCTGACGTCTGATAACATGGGGACATGACTTGACCATGGTTAACCACTCTGATATGTTCTTTTTTGAAGGTGCTAATCACCTCTGGGCTATGAGTTGAGACTAAAAACTGTATTTTCGGGAATACAGTCATCAACCGTGATAAGACTGACTGCTGCCATTCAGGATGAAGGTGCATATCAATTTCATCGATCAACACAATGCCTGGTGTTTCGTTTGCTACATTTTCACCCAGCTGAGGATTGAGCTGCGAGCAACGAAAAGCCATGTCGGCGGCCATGGCCAACATGTTTCGTACACCATCAGACAGGAGCCGCACTGGAAACGTTCTTCCATCGGAGTGGTAAGCCTTTGGCTCCCGATTAACAAAATCCCAACGAATTCCCTTCCAGCCTGTCGGTTCCAGAACTTTCTGGATCACGCCACTCACCGCTTTGACTCGCTCTTGTGCACGATGGCCAGCAATAAGGCCACTTTGAATTTCCGCCTGGGCCTCGCTGCTCATCGGACCATACCAGGCGAGAAATGCCTTATAGCTTGAATTGGGATTGAGACAATCTTCGTAACCATCCAAGCGAGAACGACCAGACTGCTTAGCATTTGATGCCTTGATTTGTGAGAAAAGTCGACCCGTTCCATAATAACTCATCATGGGGAGAATGCAACTCTTTTTCTCTTCATTAATGGTGCTATCTGGCTGAATAGCGCGAAGGAGTTCAAGGGCAATCGAACTAAGCCCGCTACCGTCTTCAGTTATTGTCTTTGCACTTGACGCCATAGACTTCAACTTTCTTGTCCAATTCACTTTCTCTCCGAGAAACCATGCCTCAGCGCTAAGCTTTGTTGGCTCGTGAGGCAAGTAGTTTTCCATATTTCCATCGGCACCGGCAACCAGTTGAATATCATCTTTGGTAAAACCTAAAGAACTTTGCCTCTTTTGAAGAGTATCAATAAAAAATCTTAGTGAAATGGCAACAGCATCAAGAATCGCAGTTTTGCCTTCTCCATTGGGAGCAGAGATGATGGTGAGATTAGGATCAAATTCAATATCCAGCTTCTTAAAGCAGCGGTACCGCTCTAGCGTTAGCGAGCTGATCCCGAAGCGGTCATTGCCAAGAACGACCCAACCCGCTTTGATATCTTCTTCGCACGGTTGCGACAACATGCCTGAACCTTCCCCGTTCATGCGGATTCCTTCAGTTTGGCATCCTCGATCAGCATCTTGCGGCGGTGGACGGGGTGAGGGGTCATAAGGCGTACTCCCTGGCAAACTAGAGCTTGCGCTCCTGGTCGGCCTCGTAGGTCTCCAGCTCCACGCCCCATTCACCGCTGAGGAACCGCTGGGCGATTTGGGCGCGGCGGCGCTGCTGCAGGGCCTCCTCCATCAGGCGGCGGATGGCGGGGCCCTTCTTGCGCTCGCCGGTAAGGTCCAGGATTTCGGCCATCTCCCTATCCGAAAGCTCAACGGTCACTTTCATGGTTTTGGCCTCCAGAAGTCGGACTCTGAAGTCAGCATGGCAGGCCTGGGGGTCGCTTGCCACAGGGGCTGGCCAGAACCATCCCAATGGGCTGGCCTTCACGATTGGGGGCTGAGGCCGCGAACCCAAACTGAATTTCATATCGGCCTTTTCCAAAGTTGAGCGGTCAAGTGATGACAACTATCAAACGCAAACCTGAAGAGCCTGTCATTGCTGAGCCAAATTCCACCGAATGCGGACCAGGCTGTTTTCTGTGGAGCTGATTGCACATCAACGCCATGTCGTCCGAATGTCTCGTATAGATCGTCAAGTTGCCTTAGGCGACCAGCCCAGACCTGTCTGGATTCTGGCCATGCACCTAGAGGAGTTAAGAATCCGTAAGACTCTGGGATTTCAGCTATGTCAAGAATCGTAAAAAGCTGCGGGTCCAGAATGGTGACAAATCCACCTCGTTGATTCCTTGATTCCGTAGTTACCACCAGAACCGTATTTATCCAATCGTTTTCCAGCAGAACGCAGGCCCTTTTAATGCCAAGCGGTTTGCCATCCACCGCACGGAGCTTGAAGCCAGGCATTAGGCCATCTTGATTATGCACCCAGAGCATCCTGATCACACAGGCTCCCGGAAGTCTGCGTTTGTCCAACATCTCCTTGCCATCGGTTGTCCAGAGCTGAACCTCGGCGATCGCCTGGGAAACGGTGTCGAGCACTTTTCTGCCAGTGCCAATGGCCAGCCAATCTGTATTCGGATGAACGGCGACTGTCTGAATCTCTTGTTGGGCTTCAATGGTGCAGCCTGTATCGCTGCCAAGATCCCAGCAAGCCGCGTAGCCGGCTTTGGACGCCACGGCAGCGATTGCTCTTGTTCCGTTCCTGGCTACTGATAGGTCTCTGATGCCCTTTTCTGGTCCCCTGTTCCATACCTTCCACTGCTGATTAACCCAATCTGGCTGGAACCACTTCTCTAGATGGTAAGAACGACTTTCTATGTCAAAGACAAAACAGCCATCCTCACGTCGGTTGGGCAGTTCCAAGGCAACCAAGACTTTGCCCACATCCGCCTCGACCATCATTCCTTCAAAGATGCCAGAAAGATCAACGGGCCATTCATCGATCAATTCCAGTTCTTGGCTCTCGGAATCACCTGGTGCTTTGGTCATGTTCAATGGGGCGCCCTCCCCGCCGCCAGCAGCTGCTGCAGGTTCTTGGTGATCTGGGTGTCGCCAAAGCCAGGCACGCCCCAGTCGATGCCGCTCACGTACACCGGAGCTGATGCCTGATCTCCCGTCACGGTCACCAGCGCCAGCCGGAAACGGTGGGGCGAGTTGCGGCCGGTGTTCACCTCATTGATCGTGAGCGTCACCGAGTCGGCCCCATCAATACGGCCCTTCACCTCGATGAAAAACAGATCGCCTTGGTCGTCCATCGATTCAATGTCATATCCAAGGCCTCGCTGGGCGCTCACATCCTTAGGAATGCGGCCCATTGCCTTCTCCGCCTCGAAAACCGCTTTCATCGCCAGCAGCTCCATCCGCTTGCGGGCGGCTGCATCGGGCCCGCCTTCTTCTTCTGCGGCGCCACTTCCCTCCAGAAGTAAGCCCACGGGGATCAACAGGGTGCCGCCCTTGAGGATGGGCACCTTGGCGCTGATCTGAGCCTCCAGCGCCAGTTGGGCCCTGCGCTTCTCCAGTCGGGCCACCAGCAGCTCGTAACGCTCTTTCGCCACATGGGCCGGCAGCCGCACCTGCTTACCAGCCGACTCCTGCAGCTTGAGCTCTTGGTGGCGGCGAAACCAGTGGTTGATCTCTCGCTGCATCCTTGACTGGATCTCCTGCCCCGCCTTGGCGATCCGCTCCAGCCGTTCGCCCTTCACCTCCTCCAGGTGCTCAGGCACCAGGGAGTTGAGGGCCTGGGTGATCACCAACTGGTCCCAGTCCTGCGCCAACCAGCTCTCGCTGAGTACCCCTTCGATTTGCTGTCGTTCGCTATCCTTCAAGGGCCGGTAGTCGAGGTAAGGCGCAGAGCCGGCTATCGCCACTTCGCCCTGGCGATTGATTTCCAGGAACTGCAGCCGATTGGAGATAAGTTGCTGCTGGCCATGGCGGTTGCGGCGGCCGTCTTGTAGCCCATGCTCCAGGCAGAACAGCATCCTCGGTTCGGTGCCCAGATCCCGTTCATCCACCAGCACTGCCCCCTGGCCGAGCACGGCGCCATCTCGCTCCAGCACCAAGGAGAGGCAAGCCTCCAGCAGCGGATGGCCCGGGCTCACCAGCTCCGCCCGCGGGCTCTCGCCCACCTGTTCCTTTTCGAAACAGATCCGTTCGTAGCGAGGTTGCACGGGTACCCCGAAGCCGATTTGCTGGTTGCGATCCAGCAGCAGCGGCGGCACGTAGGTGATCTCGTAGCGGCCCTTCTCCCGCTCGAACACCTTGCCGCCGAGCCGCCGGAATGCCTCGATGAAGAAGTCGTGCACGTAGTGGGGATGGATGCGGCGGGCCATCGCCCTTTCCATCTGCTGACGGAGCAGCTCCACCTTGTGTGCGTCCATGCCCTGCTGCACCAGGGCCCGCTGATTGAGCAACTGCTTGAGGTGCTCCTGGTTCACGGCCCCCTCAATTTCCAGCTCCATCTGGAGTTGCCGCTCGGGCTGTTGGTTGTAGCGCACGGCATCCATCAGCAAATCCCGCAACGAGCGACCGGAGAAAAGTTGCCCAAGCACGTCGAACACCTTGTCGCCGAGGGCTGCTCGGGCGATCTCCAGCTTGTGGAGTAACTGGATGTAGACATCACCCTCGCGGGTGTCTTTGGCCAGCAGGTTCCAGAGATGGCACACCTCCTTCTGGCCGATCCGGTGGATGCGCCCGAAGCGCTGCTCCAGCCTGTTTGGGTTCCAAGGCAGGTCGTAATTCACCATCAGATGAGCCCGCTGCAGGTTCACCCCCTCCCCGGCGGCGTCATTGGCCAGCAGCACCACCACCTGCGGGTCGTTCATGAAGGCATGCACTATCTGACGGCGTTTGTCGCGCGCCACTCCGCCGTGGATCTCCACCACCGCCTCCGGCCTGCCGAGCCGATCGCGAATTTTGATAGCTAAATCCGAAAGGGTGTCCTTGAACTCGGTGAACAGCACCAGCTTGCGGCGGCCGCCATTGGGCTCGCGCATCTGCTCGTCATCAAGGATCCGATCGAGTTCGCTCCACTTGGCGTCGCAGCGTTGATCCACCACCTTCTTGCTCAGCCTTTCCAGGCCCTTGAGGGTTTCGATCTCCAGCTCCAACTCGGCCAGGGTCTGGGCTGTGGTGGCGTTATCGGTAAAGGCTTCTTCTGTGGCTTCCACCTCGCCGGCGGTGTCTTCTTCGTAAAGCTCGGCGATGTCGTCGTCGCTGATGGCGCCTGGGTCGTACTTGGAATCAAGAAGCAGCTTGCTGCCCGCCTCGCGGCCCTCCAGCAGCAGCCGTTCCTCCTTGAGCCGGCTCTCCAGCCGCTCCCGCCGCCGTTCCAGAGAGCGGTGAATCGCGAACGGTGAACTTGCCAGCCGCCGCTGCAGGGTCATCAGCGCGAAGCCCACGTTCACACGCTTCTTGCCGCCGCCCTCGGCCTGGGCATTGCGGTCGGCGCGATTCATCTCATCGCGCACGTATTCGGTCACCTTCTCGTACAGCACCTTCTCGGGCTCCGAGAGTTCATATTCGGCCGTGTAACTGCGGCGTTCGGGGAACAGCTTTGTGCCCGCGAAGGTATATAGGTCTTCCTTCACCAGCCGGCGCATGAGGTCGGTGGGGTCACTGCGGTGCACGCCCTCCTTCTGTTGCCCCGCGAAGCGGTCTTCATCCAGCAGGGCCATGAACAGTTGAAAGTCCTCGTCCTTGCCGTTGTGCGGCGTCGCCGTCATCAACAGCAGGTTGCGGGCGTGATTTCCCACCCGCTTGCCCATGTCGTAACGCTTGGTGCGTTTCACCTCACTGCCGAAGTAGTGGGCGCTCATGCGGTGGGATTCATCGAACACCACCAAGTCCCACTCGGGGGCCTGCTCCAACCGGGTTTGGAGCTCCTGGTCCCGCGAGAGCTGATCCATGCGGGCGATCAGTAAGGGCCGCTCTGCAAAGGGGTTGCCCAGACCGGTGGCGTTGATCAGATCGCGGGTGAGCAGCTCGAACTGCAGTTCGAATTTCTCCTTGAGTTCGTCCTGCCACTGCTCCGTGAGCGAGCCCGGCGCCACGATCAAGCAGCGCTCCAGCTCTCCGCGAATCAGCAACTCCTTGATCAGCAGTCCAGCCATGATCGTCTTGCCAGCACCGGGGTCGTCAGCCAGCAGGAAGCGCATCGGCTGGCGGGGGAGCATGTGCTCGTAGACCGCGCTGATCTGGTGGGGCAGCGGGTCGATGGCGCTGCTGCTCACCGCCACATAGGGGTCAAAAAGGTAGGCGAGCCGGATGCGTTCGGCCTCCGATACCAGGCGAAACAGGTCTCCGTCACCCTCGAAAGACCACTTCCTGCCACCGGAGACCAACTCCAGACTTGATTACCCAGCTCGCTCCGCGCAGGGCCGACTGGGCGCATAGATTGGTACGCATATACCAGGCGGGTCATGTCGCGCAGTGCCATCCATTTCCAGAAAGGTCTCTCCCTGCTTGAGTTCCAGC
>JBIKWK010000015.1:0-56732 GCA_044356375.1 Prochlorococcaceae cyanobacterium
TGACCCTCTCCCATAGTGGCGCCTCCGAGCTGAGCCAGCTCATGGAGGGCACAACCGCTGGCGCCCTGATCCCTGAGATCGTGCGCCGTGGGTTCCAGGACCTGCTGGAGGCCGAGGTTTCCGCGCTTACCGGCGCCCAACTCCACGAGCGTTGCCCCGATCAGCGCTCCACCCATCGCAACGGCTACCGCAGACGGCTGCTCACCACCCAGGTGGGCGACCTGACCCTGGCCATCCCAAAGCTGCGCCATGGCAGCTTCTTCCCCGACTGGCTTGAGCCCCGCCGCCGGGTTGACAAGGCCCTCTATGCAGTCGTGATGGAGGCCTACACCGACGGTATCTCCACCCGCAAGGTCGATGCCCTGGTGGAGGCTCTGGGCGGCGACAGCGGCATCTCCAAATCGGAAGTGAGTCGCATCTGCCAGGGCCTTGATGAGCAGGTCAAAGCCTTTCTGGGCCGGCCTTTGGAGCACGCCCATTTCCCCTACGTCTACCTCGACGCCACCTACCTCCACGGCCGGCTCGGCCGCAACCTGCAGTTGGTTTTACGGGCGGTGGTGGTGGCGATCGGTATCAATGCCCTCGGCTACCGCGAAGTGCTGGGCAACTCCTTCTCTTCGAGAAGCCTTCGGCAACGGAGAAGGCTTCGCCTACGCCGTGGGCGACAGCGAGGCCGAGGGTTTCTGGCGTCAGTTCCTGTGCTCGCTCATAGCCGCAGGCTTCTGCGAAGCAGTTGAGCGTGGCCTCACTGGAACGCGGCTGGTGATCTCCGATGCCCACCCGGGGCTGACGGCGGCGATCAAGCGGATGTTCCAGGGCTGCTCCTGGCGTCGCACCTACAGGTGCGCTGGGTAGAAGAGCTTCTGCCGGGTGCACTTCCTGCGCAACCTGCTGAGCCACGTGCCCAAGGCTGGTCAGGACATGGTGGCCGCCGCCATGAAAGCGGTGTTCGTGATCCAGGCGCCTGATCAGGTGCGCTCCCACTGGCAGCGGGTCACCGCGATGCTGGCCAAGCAGTTCCCCAAGGCCGTGCCGGTGATGGAGGCCGCCCGTGACGACGTGCTGGCGTTCCTCCACTGCCCGCAGGAGCACTGGCGGAAGATCTGGAGCACGAACCCGCTGGAGCGCCTGAACAAGGAGATCAAGCGCCGCACCAACGTCGTCGGCATCTTCCCCAATGACGCCGCCATTGTGAGGCTGGTGGGCAGCCAGCTGCTGGAGCAGCAAGAGGAATGGCAGCTGGAACGCCGCCGCTTCTTCTCCGAGGCCACCATGGCCAAAATCCCCGCACCAGAGGAGCCGCTTGAGCTCACCGATGGTGATCCGGCACAGCAGGCAGAAACAACCATCAGCTGAAACAGCCCAGCTCCTTCCTCGATCTACACGATTCGCATCGGTCGCTGAGTTGCATATTCAGCGATCAGGGTTCATAGTGGATCAATGGAGCTGCGCAATCAGCTTCCAGGCAGTCATCCCTTGACTGCTCCTGTTCACCCTCCAGAAAGGGTCACAGGACCTCCTGAGTTACACCACTCCAAGGGGCGCTACCCTAGCGCGTAACGCTACAGCTTGGCTCTGCGATTTGCAACTGCCATGACATCAAATCAGGGCAAACCATCGACCTGGGCATTCATCAACACTGCTTCAGGGCACCTCGAAAAATCCCGAATCTCATGGGCCACACAACGTGAGAAGCCTTGCAAGCTCTGACTTGCCTGCGGCTTACAAGGGCGCGATGGGCAATTTTTCGAGGTGCCCTTCAATGATTCTCAAATGAATGGGGCTTAAGTGCTCGCCATTTGTTACAGGCGGCGCTCGGATGTCCCACTAAACGGTATCTCTTGAGCTTATGGCCGCAACTGGCGATAGGCATAGGCCAAAGATTTTTTCAGCAGGCGAAGCCAAGAATAGGGAAAGCCCTGAAATCTTCCGCCAAAATGATTGGCAAACGTGTAAGAATCGGCCACTGAATTGCGTAGGATAAACTTAGGATGCTTAATTGGAGAAAGATCCCTGTCGATCGGGGTAGACATTGCTGGACCTTTCGTGTGGGTTGCATCGGTACCAAAGCCAACATTACTCACAAGATTGACATTAGGAAGGGCTGCCAATCCACCATTAAATAAGCAAGTCAACGTCCAACGATAGGCCCAGGAATCGGGCTTGCCCTGATCAAGCAACCGTTGAAAAATATTGCTCCAATACTGGCGCTCTAGGGGGGACTGAAAAACGCTATCTAAAAGGCCGGAGTCACGCAATGGCATCCAGTGACTTAGCTCACCATCATAATGGTCCCAACAACGACGCCAACTTGCCCAACCCCAACAATGACTGTAGCGACTGAAGTAATAACTCGCATCGCCGCGCCATTGGCCGTCTTGAAAATTGCTACCACTAATGCACCATACTCGCGTATCATATCGATAGAGCTGCAGCAATTCCTCGCAGTAGGAAAAGAAGTCAGGATGGGGGACACAATCATCTTCAAGGATAATACCTTCATCCACCTGCTGAAAAAACCAACTTATCGCCCGGCTAACACCAAGGCGACAGCCCTGATTGGTATCACTATAAAAGTGCTTGACCTCACAAGGCCAATCAATCTCTTCGGCGATGAGATTGCGAGTAGCCGCAACTCTCTCCACTTCGCCGGGGCGCTCCAGACTGGGACCATCACAAGCGACAAAGATCCTTAATGGTGCAAGGGGACGGATAGCATCAATCACCTGACGCAGCGTCTCAGTCCGGCGCCAAGCAATCAATAGGATCGGGCAGTGGAACTGATCCATCATGGTCATTTAATCGATTGCCAAGGCAACGGCCAATACAACACTTAAGACCAAGCCTCTTCAGTTAAGGACTGGGTCCACAGGAAGGGGAGAAGATCATTCCAAAATACTTCACCATCTCGAAAGGAAGGCTTTTCAATGTCTTGAAACAAATGCCATGCTTTCAAGGCCCTTGAATGGTAAGGAGCCAAGGAGGAGTCATTCAACCAAGAATCAACGGAATTACCGAGGGGCCCCCTAAACCACTCATGGGAAGGGGCATTCCAACCGATTTTATCGCGCCGCAATCGAACGGGATCAATCAAGATACCTGCGAGGGCATCTCTTTGAATCCTCTTGGTATAAGTGCCGCCTAGCTTGGATTGCCATGGGAGCGAAAAGGTAAAGCAGACGAGCCGCCAGTCCATAAACGGCATCCTAATTTCAACGCCGCTCGCCATCGAATATCGATCATAATTCCTTAGCAAGGTGGGCAAAATTGTGACATGAAAAATTTCATACAGAACCTGGCTAAACACATCCATTGCCTGGAAGGCAGGGTGACTTGTAATTGATTTCACATCGGATTCCACTGGGGATTCTCTGAAGAGGAATTTGGCACTTCCTCTCGCCAATCTAGAGGGCAATAACCCGCCCAAAAATCGCCTTAAATTAGGGGGCAAATAATCACCAATCAAGATTTTTAACCGATGACGAAGGAGCGTCTGAACTGTTAGCTTTTCCCGCTCAGTGTACACACCGGTGCGGCAGGATTCATCGATAGACAAAATCTCGGCAAACTCTTTTCTAGTTGTAACACAAGCCAGGGCCTTTTTGAGATGGCCATAACCACTAAATAGCTCATCCGAACCATGGCCATCAATGGTTACACTAATGCCGGCATTCTTAATCGCCCTATAGGTGGCAAGCATCGGCAAAGGTATTGTCAAATAGGGATCTTCAACCTGGGCGAGAGCCTGCTTAATGCTCCATGGAGAGCTTAACGGATCTATGGCGACAGTTTTAAAGGGAGTGCTACATGATTCCGCCACAGATCTTGCCCATGAGGTTTCATCGAGCGAACTTCCATCATAACTGGCACAGAAGGCATGGCGCCAGTCACTGGCAAGCCTGGCGTGTTTTCCGGATCCAGAAATATAATGCATAGCCGCCAATACTGAACTAGAATCCAACCCCCCGCTCAACGCAGTGCCAATACGCACATCGGCTCGCATGCGAAGCTTTACGGCATCAAGAAAAATATGTCGCCACTGCTCAACCTGGGCAGCATAGGCAGAAGGTGCGGCTTCAATATGATCGAGAGTTGACCACCAGCGTCTTAAAACCATCTCGCCATCCTTGAATGTCGCAACATGGCCTGGAGGCAGCCTATGCACGCCCTCGATGACAGAATGAGACGTCGACTCGTATTCAAATTGATGGCTAAAGCAGTAATCTATATCCCAGGCAGGCTTAATACTGGGCAAGAGATGGGCAATGCCTTTCATCTCAGAAGAGAAGGCAATTTTTTTACCGGGTAGACGGGCATAGAACAACGGCTTAACGCCGAACCTGTCTCGACCAAACAATGCCGTATGGGCATGTCTGTCCCACAAACAGAACGCCCACATCCCATTGCATTTGGCCTGAAAGGCAGGACCTTCGAGGATCAGGCCAGCAAGCAAAACTTCAGTATCACTATCGCTCCTAAAAATCCACCCTTTAGTAATGAGCGCTTCCCTGAGCTCGATAAAGTTGTAGATTTCCCCATTAAATACAAGCACATACCGAGCATCTGGTGAGTGAAACGGTTGCGCGGCAGCGTCGCTCAAGTCAAGGATGGATAAACGGGTATGGCAAAAAACCGCTGGACTTTCCGACTCTGGCGCGATCCATATCCCATCCGCATCAGGCCCACGGTGCTTGATCTTATCAACCATTTTTTGGGCGTAAACAGCACCTCCAACCCCAATAAATCCTGCAATGCCACACATAAATTTCTAAGGGGCGGGGAAAGTAGAATCAACAGTCATGTCCATCCCAATCATTGCGCTTTAGTGCTCAGCAAAGAAGCCAACAGCATAACCAAAGCTGATTATGGATGAGAGCATTAACCAGCCAAGGAATACTAGGCGATTCCTCAGGCTAAGCAAGCCTAGCAAGGCCAGACTGGCCACATCAATCCACACCCGGGTGTAATCCGGAAACCGGGCCCAGATCTGGGTGCTGGTGCACAGGGCCGGCAACAGATACAGGGCCGCCGTGAAGCGCAGCCAACGGTTCAGCCCAGGCCGTAAGGCAACGGCGAGCAACAGGCCCAAGCCCAACAACCAGAGGCCGAAACAGAGGGTGTCGAACAGGCGTTCGGCGCCGCCCATGGGCCCGCCAGCCAGGGGAGCTTGGCCCAGCAACTGGAGGGCCTTGGTGACGATGCCCAGGCCGGGCCAGGTGAAATGGAGACCCACCAGCAGGCCATCGGCCGTGGCCGGGAAAGCGGGCCTTGAGGCTGGCGGTCCGGGCCAGCAGGGGGAGGGGCACCAAGGCCAAGGGAAGCAGCCAGGTCCAGCGGCACTCCCTCAGGCTGGTAAGGCCAGAAGACGCCCAGGCCAGCAGGCCGGTTTCGCGGCTGAGCAGGGCGAGCGACAGGCTGGCAACCAGGGTGCCAGGGCGCTGGGTGCGGAAGGCGACCGCTGATGCCAGCAGCAGCGTGGTGGCGAGCAGGTCGGCGGTGTCGAGGCTGAGGGTGACCCAGTAGCTCGGCAGGGCCTATACGGCCAGGCCCCACTGGGGGGAGCGCTGCTCGAGCTGGGCCCAGCTGGCCACCAGGACGCCGCAGCAGCCGATCAGGGCGACATTGATCAGGCCCAGGCTCCAGGGGATTAGGGCCGGCTGGCCCAAGCCAGCCAGCCAGGCCAGCAGGGGATAGAGCAGGCGTTTGCCTCGGTAGATCGGGTTATCGAGGGCGGCGCTGGTGCCGGGCAGCTGCTGGAGGGGATCAAGGGCCAGGCTGAGGAATTGCTGGCCGTCGTTGCCGCGCTTGCCGGCCAGGATCACCAGATCGGCGCCCTGGAGCCGGGGGGAGAGGGGCAACTGGTCGCCGATGCGGGCCAGGCCCGTGGGGTTGCCGCCGTACTTGCCGAACACCACCAGGGCCCAGACCAGCAGGGCAATCAAGCCGGAGAGGAGGCCAACGGCCCGGGGCTGGATCGCCCCCGAACTGCCTTGGAGAAGGGCTTTAACCGCCTGCTTAAACACTGGCCAGGATGGCCAACCAGGTAACGCGAGGCCGGCCCCCCAAAGCTGGCGCAACCAGCGATTTTCATGCCACCAGGGGCTCTGGGGCGCTAGCGCTGCGGCAGGATAGCTCTCCACCGCGCGCCTGGCACAGGCCGAGACCATCCGAGCCGCCGGGGGCCTTGCTGCAGCAGCCCCTGCAGCAGTGACCCAGGTTGGCCGGGTTCCGCCAGAAACCCGGTGCGCCCGGGTTCCACCAGATCGGCCGGGGCCGAGCAGCGAAAAGCAGCCACCGGCGTGCCGCAGGCCATCGCCTCCGCCATGGTTTTGCCGAAGGCCTCCTCCAGGGTGGGGCAGAGGAACACATCGGCGGCTGAATACAACCGCCGCAGCTGGGCGTCGTCGTCGATCCGGCCGAACAGCCGCACACCCTCGGCGCAGAAATCAGCCAGATCGGGCGGCAGCGCACCGAACAACAGCAGGCGGATGCCGGCGCGCTGCAGTTCCGGCAGGATCTGGAGCAGATGCTGGAACCCCTTCCAGGGTTCACTCGCCGGCGAGCGCAGTTCCGCCAGCACGTAGGGGCCGCCGGCGGGATCAAGGCCGAGGGCGCGGCGGGCCGCCGCCTTGGCCAGGGGCTGAAAGCGCTGGACATCTATGCAGTTCCAGATCATCTCCACCGGCCGCCCGTTGGTGATCGGGCTGGCCCGCAACTGCTGGCTCACCCAGGGGGAAATGCCCACGAAAGTGATCGGAGCCTGGCGCAAGGCCCGCTGCTTGCGCCGATAGCCCCGGCGGGAGGGATCCGGCCAGGGCCAGGCCGGTGCCGGCAGCAGCGGGCAGTGGCCACAGCCGCCGACCTGCCGTTCACAGCCCTGGGGGTAGTGGCAGAGGCCCGTGGTGGGCCAGAGATCGCGCACCGTCCAGACGATCGGCTTGCTGCAACGCACCAGCGAGCGCAGATCCAGCAAGCCGTTGTTGATCCAGTGCAGATGGATCACATCGGCCTCGCGATAGCCGGGCATCGCCTGCAGTGGCAGCCCGATCCAGCCGGGGCTGAGGGTGCCGCGGCGATCAAAGCGATAGGCCCGCAACGGCAACCGATCCAGTTGCTTCAGGCCACTGAGCGCCAGCGACCCGGCCCGGCCCGGCAACACCGGCCGCGCGCCCGGCTCGCAGGCCGCAGCATCGGTGGTTAGAAAGCGGCTGTCGACGCCGGCGGCCATCAGGCCCTGATGCAGCCAGAGCGCCCCCCGCGAGGCCCCATTCCGCAGCGAGCCGGCGGACAGGTGCAGCACCCTCATCGGGCCAGCACCAGGTAGCCGGCTCCATACCCGATTGGCACGACGGCGGCCCGGTCCGGCTGGCCCAGCCCCAGCCGCCAGGCCAGCAGCGGATCAAGAGGCAGCTGGTCAGCGATGCGGGTCAGGCCCGAGGAATTGCCGCCGTACTTGCCGAACAGCAAAAGCGCCCATATCCATATCACCAGGGCCAGCAGAATCACTAGGGCCAGCAGACCAGTGAGCAGCCCAACCACTGATGGCTGCCAGATGCCAGGCAAGGGTGTTTGGGATGGCTCCATGGTCCAAGGTTACGCTTGGGCCCAAAAGGCGGAACCAGATTTAGTCGCCCCTTGGTGATCACGACGGCCTTAGAACTGAAGGCGTCCCAGTCAATTAAACCCATCCTGCTTGCCGTGATCGTGGCGGCAGCGCTGGTGGTATTCGGCCTGCGGCTGGTGCCAGAACCTGCGGGCGATCGAGCGATCTTTGAAGCCGTGGCCGATGGACTGCGATCCGGCCAGCAGCTTTACGCGGAGGTCTACGACAACAAGGATCCACTGTTTTTTTATGCGGTTGCTTTTCAAAGATTTTGCGGGCCCATGGGGGGCTGGCTGTTTGAAATCACCGCTCTGGGCCTTGGTTCATGGAGCCTTAGTAGCTTGCAACAGTGGCTTCGAGGCAATCACCAGACCAGGGAAGACTGGTTGCTGGGCATCCTCGGGGCCCTGTTGATGAGCGGCGGATTCTGGGGTGCCGGACAGCCCCAGCTCCCAGCATCTGCGCTCACTTTGCTGAGCCTGCTTCTGCTCTGCCAGGGGCATGAATTTCGAGCGGGTCTCGCAGCTGGTGTGGTGGCCGGCTTCAAGCTGATTTGCTTGCCGCTGCCCATCGTCTTCGCCATTTGCTGGCTGGCGCCAACGCTGCAGCTTGGACAGATCAAGCGTTACTGCAGCGGCCTTGCTCTGGCCTTGTCAACCGGTGCTTTGGTGCTGGCGTTTCGCGGAGAGTTGTGGGCATACGCACAGGCCCTTGCCAACAACATTCTCTACTCCCAAGGTCTGCTGGTTCAAGCTGGCAGTCCCCTGGACGTTCTTGCCTCACACGGCCGCACACTGTTTCTGAGCAGCAAGAACAACCTGCTGATGTTGCTTGCACTCGTCAGCGCAACAGCCATCTGCATTCAGGCAGCCAAGTCCGGGGGGACCGCACCGGCGGCTGGCCCAAGCCAGCCTGGCGCTGTTGCTCACCGGTGCAGCGATCACATTGTCGACGGGTTTGTGGGCAGGGCACCTGCAACTGCTTTATCCGGGCCAGTGCTTAGCTCTGTTGCTGGTGGTGAACCAGTGGCGGCCCAATCTGAGCTGGCAACGGGCCCTTCGTCTGCCGAGCTTGTTGCTGCTTACCGCCTTTCTCAGCGGCACGCTGGATCTTTCGCCAACCTACTGGCTGAAGCCAAATCAAATTGCAGATAAAATCGAGCGGATCAACCAACTCTCTGTTGAGGAGTTGGCCCTGCGCGATACCTTTGCCCATGGCCTGCACTCGTTCGCCCGCCTGGGAGGAAATAGCGAGAGAATTCCAGTGGGCTGGAAGGGCAGCAAACTCGCCTGCGCCGATTTCCATCAATACGGCTTCTATGGACTTACGCGGCTCAACGCAATTCTTAAGTGCACTGAACAAGCTCCGGTAGTGTTGGTTAGCCCAAGCTTTTCTCGCTGGAATAGCATACCTAGCTGGTTGCCCGAGGAAGCGCAGGGCGCGGTAATCACATCCCGATGGAACGCATTCGTAGAAGCCGGGGAAACCATGTTGGCCCAAAGGTTCCGATGTCACTGGGCTGCTGCCGACACCAGGATCTGTATTCAGCGAGGGCGATAAGGATGCCCAAGAACGTACTGTTTCCCTGGCGGCCGCCTGCCTCGCCCTGCTGGTCTGGCTTCCCCTGGGATTAGCCGGAGTCTCCCTGGATCCCCCCTATGGCCTCCTGCATCTGAACTGGGCCGGTGCCGGCACGTTCGCGCTCGCCATCTACCCACCCCTATTCCGATCGCTGGTTGGGCGTGCCGCTGGCTGGCTTGCCCTGGCCGCCGGCTGCGATGAACGCTGGTCGCTGCATTGGGCGCTGCTGAGGCAGCTCGGCGACGCGCCCTGGGGGCGGTTATCAGACGCCAATTGTTAGATGGTAGTTATTGGCTGTCAGTTATTTGCTGGAACCAGCTTGGTGGTTCCCATGGGGGCGACCGGCTGGGTTGCGAAGCTGGCCCAGCAAACAATTTTAGCGGTTTGCTGGAGGGGGAATGGGGGCTGATTAAAGCAGTGATTGATGGGCCCATGCCAGCGATTCAGCAAGAATATATTAATTTCTCGGGAGATTGAGCCCAGCCTGCTTTCGTGTTGCCATTGGTTTGCGGGCTAAGAAGCCAGGGCTTGGATTAAGATTCAGCCCTACTTTCGCCTATGTCTCGCTCCGATGTCGCAGGCGCTCCTTGGGGTCGCCATCGGCAGCAACCTCCCATCGGCCGGGGGGCGTTGCCGATGGCCTAAGGCCCAGATTCTCCACCTGGTTCCCCTGCTGGATTGGTCAGCAGCACTCAGCCAAGCTCCGTCGCCCAGGTCCGCCACCCAGCTCCGTAACCCAGCTCCGTAACCAAGCTCCGTCGCCAAGTTCCGTCACCAAGCCCCGCCATCAATTCAATTTGCCTTCACTGCCTAAATAACAGCCAATCCCGATGAGCTTGTCGTTTTCACCATCCCAGCGCCGCGGCATCATTCTGGCCGGTGGTAGTGGTACTCGCCTGCATCCGATCACCCAGGCGATCAGTAAACAGCTGTTGCCAGTTTACGATAAACCGATGATTTATTATCCGCTCAGTACCTTGATGCTGGCGGGTATCCGTGAGATTCTGCTGATTTCTACCCCCGATCACCTGCCGCTGTTTGAGCAACTATTGGGCGATGGCAGCCGCTGGGGACTGTCGCTCAGCTATGCGGTGCAGCCCAGCCCCGATGGCCTGGCCCAGGCCTTCTTAATCGGCGAGGCCTTTCTCGCCGGCGCTCCGGCGGCCCTGATCCTCGGCGACAATCTCTTCTACGGCCACGACCTTTCCTCTGGCCTGCAGGCGGCTGCCCAGCGCAGCTCGGGCGCCACGGTGTTTGCCTACCGGGTGGCCGATCCCCAGCGCTATGGGGTGGTGGGTTGGCAGCAGGGGGAGGGCGGCGAGCGGCAGGTGGTGTCGCTGGTGGAAAAGCCCGAGATACCCGCCTCCAACTACGCCGTCACCGGCCTCTACTTCTATGACCAGCAGGTGGTGGAGCTGGCCAAACAGGTGCGTCCCTCGCCCCGGGGGGAGTTGGAGATCACCGATCTCAATCGCCTCTACCTGGAGGCCGGTCAACTGCAGGTGGAACTGATGGGCCGCGGTATGGCCTGGCTGGATACGGGCACCTGTGATTCGCTCCATGAGGCCGGCAGCTACATCCGCACCCTGGAGAAGCGTCAAGGGCTCAAAATTGGTTGCCCAGAAGAGGTGGCCTGGCGCCAGGGCTGGATCGCTGACGAGCAGCTGGCGGCCCTGGCGGCGCCGCTGCGCAAGAGTGGCTACGGCGCCTATCTGGACGCATTGATCACCGAAGCGTGTTGATCACTGAAGCGTGTCGCTGCAGCGGATTGACCAGAGAGTTGCCAAGATATAGATAAATTACCTGGTCATGGATCTAAGGAAGCTCTGGAAAACCACGATTTCGGCGCTCCTGCTTCCTGAAACCCTTGTGGCGCCATGACTCCCTCTCCCTCTTCATCTCCCTTGGCCGTGGGTCGAGGTTTCCCAGAGTTTCCCTGAATTGTAGATCACTTAATTGAAGCTGAATCATGGAAGCTGAAATCATGGAGGCTGAAATCATGGAAGCTGAAATCATTTAAGCTGAAATCATGGAATTGCAAATGACTGGCCCTGGCCAACCGGTGTTGTTGATCGGCCGCAGCGGACAGGTGGCCAGTGCCGTGCAGCGGCTGGCCCCCGCCCTGCTGCCCCAGCGGCCGCTGCTGGTGGTGGGTAGGCCGCAGCTCGATTTGGCCGCAGTTCCCAGCACCACAGCCGCCAGCGCCAGCCCAGCCGCCAGCGCCAGCACCGCAGCGGCAGAAGCCGCAGGTACATCGCTGGAGCACCAGTTCAGGGCGCTGCTCGATCTGCATCGCCCCGCCCTGGTGATCAACGCCGCCGCCTACACCGCCGTGGATCGGGCGGAGATAGAAGTGGCCTTGGCCATGGCGGTGAATGGCGATGCCGTGGGCGTGATCGCTCGCCTTTGCGCCGAGCGCGGTCTGCCGCTGGTCCATATCTCCACCGACTACGTGTTTGCCGGCGATAGGGAGCGGGCCTGGAGTCCCGGCGATTCCCCCAATCCCCTGGGGGTCTACGGAGCCAGCAAGCTGGCCGGCGAGCGCCAGTTGCTGGCGGCCCGGGGGGAGGCCCTGCTGCTGCGGGTGAGCTGGGTGTTTGGCCAACAGGGGGCAAATTTTGTGCGCACCATGGTGCGCCTGGCTGCGGAGCGCCCCCTCTTGCGGGTGGTGGACGACCAGGTGGGGGGACCCACCAGTGCCGAGTCGATCGCGCGGGTGCTGTTACAGCTGGTGGAGCCGGCCATCGCCCAGCGCTCGCCCCTGACGGGCCCCTTCCCCTGGGGGATTCACCACTACGCGGGCCAGCCGGTGGTGAGCTGGCATGGCTTTGCCCAGGAGATCATCGACCAGGCCCTGGAGCTGGGGTTGATCTCCAAAGCTCCCGAGCTGTTGGCGATCCCCAGCTCCGACTACCCCCTGCCGGCGCCGCGACCGCTCAATTCCAGGTTGGATTGCGGTGGCTTTAGCCGGGCCTTTGGGCTGCCCCTGCCCCTGTGGCGCGAAGATCTACGCCAGTGCCTGGAGTCGTGGCGATGAGCCGCCATCTGCTGATCACCGGTGGCGCCGGCTTTATTGCCGGCAACCTGGTGCACCATTGGTGTGCCGCCCATCCCAAGGATCGACTGGTGGTGCTGGATGCGCTCACCTATGCCGGCAACCGGGCCACGATTGAACCCCTGATCCAGGCTCAGCGGGTCACTTTTGTGGAGGGAAACATCGCCGATCGGGCCCTGGTGGATCGCCTGCTCGCCGACCATCAGATCAGCCATCTGGCCCACCTGGCGGCCGAGAGCCACGTGGATCGCTCGATCAGCTCCCCCGGGGCCTTCCTGGCCACCAATGTGACCGGCAGCTTCACGTTGCTGGAGGCCTTTCGCGCCCATTGGCAGCGGGCCGGTGAGCCAGGCCATTGGCGCTTCCTGCACGTCAGCACCGACGAGGTGTTTGGCAGCCTGGAGCCCGGTGATCCGCCCTTCTCTGAAACCACGGCCTACGGCCCCCGCTCCCCCTATGCGGCCAGCAAGGCGGCCAGCGATCATCTGGCCCGCGCCTGGCAGCACACCTACGGCCTGCCCGTGATGGTGAGCAATTGCTCCAATAACTACGGGCCCTATCACTTCCCCGAGAAGTTGATTCCGCTCACCTTGATCAATATCCTGCTGGGCCGTCCGATTCCGGTGTACGGAGATGGCAGCAACGTGCGCGATTGGCTGTATGTGGCCGATCACTGCCGGGCCCTGGAGCGCATCCTGTTGGCGGGCAGCCCCGGTCGCACCTACTGCATCGGTGGCCGCAATGAGGTGGCCAACCTCGATCTGGTGCATCTGCTCTGTGATCTGATGGATGAAATGGCGCCGGATTTGCCACGGCGCCCCAGCCGTGAATTGATCGCCTTCGTGGCCGATCGGCCCGGCCATGATCGGCGCTATGCCATCGATGCCACCCGGATTGAAGCGGAGTTGGGTTGGCAGCCGGAGGTGAGTGTGGAGCAGGGTTTGCGTCGCACCGTGGCCTGGTACCTGGCCAACCGCTCCTGGTGGGAGCCGCTGCTCTCGGCTGAATATGCGGGCTATCTGGCGGGCCAGTATGGCGCTGCCCTCGGCAACTGAGGTTTTTCATGCAGATCATTCCCCAGTCGATTCCCGAGGTGCTGCTGCTGGTGCCCCAGGTATTTGGCGATCAGCGCGGTTTTTTTGTTGAGACGGCGCGGCAGAACGTGCTGCAGCAGGCCGGCATCCCGGATTTGATCCAGCACAACCAATCCCGCAGCCGCCAGGGCGTACTGCGGGGGCTGCACTACCAACTGGTGCAGCCCCAGGGCAAGTTGGTGCGCTGTGCGCGGGGTTCGGTGTTTGATGTGGCGGTGGATCTGCGCCGCCACTCCCCCAGCTTTGGCCAATGGGTGGGAGCGGTGCTGGACGATGTGAACCATCACCAGCTCTGGGTGCCCCCGGGTTTTGGCCATGGCTTTCTGGTACTCAGTGAGATTGCAGACTTTTGTTATCTCTGCTCCAACTACTACCACCCCCAGAGTGAACGGGGGATCGCCTGGAATGATCCCGATGTGGCCATCGCCTGGCCCCCCTGCGGCGATGGGGTGGAGATCCAGCTGTCCAGCAAGGATCTGGCCAATCCGCGGCTGCGGGATCAGCCGCCGCAGGATTTGTATGACTGAGGCGCTCTGGCGGCTGCGCTCTGCCTGCTGCGAGCTGCACTGCCTAGCGTTACACTGCTTCGCGCTACACTGCTGCGATCTAAGCTGCTGTAGTCCCTGCCTGGGCGTTGGGCCCCGCTGGCTGCTGTTGATACATAGTTCAGCTAGGCTGATTGGCTTGGCGATCTGAATCCTGACTTCAGCACAATCGCAGCGACCAATACTGGTAACCGGCGTTGCGGGATTCATTGGCTCCGCGGTGGCGGCCCAGTTGCTGCGCCGCGGTGAGCGCGTACTGGGCATAGACAACCTCAATACCTACTACAATCCGGCCCTCAAGCAGGCCCGGTTGGCCCGCTTGGCCAAGTTTGCGGCCCAGCTGGGTCGGCCGGAAGCTTGGAATTTTTTGCGGTTGGATTTGGAGGATGGGCTCGCCATGGCCCAGCTGTTTGAGAGCGAACAGCCGCAGGCGGTGGTGCATCTGGCGGCCCAGGCTGGGGTGCGCCATTCGCTGGAAAATCCCGCCGTTTATATCCAGAGCAACCTGGTGGGTTTTGGGAATCTGTTGGAGGGCTGCCGCCGGCAGCGGGTGGTGCATTTGGTCTATGCATCCAGCAGCTCGGTATATGGCGGCAATCGCCAGCTGCCCTTCAGCGAATGGCATTCGGTGAACCATCCGGTGAGTCTCTACGCCGCCACCAAGGCGGCCAATGAGCTGATGGCCCACGCCTACAGCCACCTCTACGACCTGCCGGCCACGGGCCTGCGCTTCTTTACGGTTTACGGTCCCTGGGGCCGGCCGGATATGGCCCCCATGCTGTTTGCCAGGGCGATTTTGGCCGGTGAGCCGATTCGGGTGTTCAACCACGGCCGCATGCGCCGCGATTTCACCTACATCGATGACGTCGTCGAGGCGGTGATCGGTTGCCTGGATCGGCCGGCCAGCGCCGACCCCCAGTTTGATCCGGCCAATCCAGATCCGGCCACCAGCTGGGCCCCCCATCGAGTGTTCAACATCGGCAATTCCCAGCCAACGGAGCTGCTGCACTTCATCGGGGTGCTGGAGCGGGCCCTGGGCAAGCCGGCGATCATGGAGTTGCTGGCGATCCAACCCGGTGACCTGGAGGCCACGGCCGCCGACACCAGTCGCCTGGAAACCTGGCTGGGCTTTCGGCCCAGTACCTCCCTTGAACTGGGGTTGCAGCGGTTTGCCGATTGGGTGCTGGCGCTGGAGCCCAGCCTGCTCAGCTGAGCGGCCTGGCTATTGGACCTGGCCATTGGACCTGGCCATTGGAGCTGAGCAATAAAAAATTGGAGCTGAGCAATAAAAAAAGCGGACCATCGGGTCCGCTTTTTAGAGAATCCAGACCGGAGCTGGAGCTCAAGCTCTGGAGCTGCGGGTCAAGCGGAACCGACGCCGGTGTAGGCGCCGTAGAAGAACAGGCCCACCACAAAAATCACGGCAATGCCACCGGCCGTGGCCACAAGCCACAGGGGAAGCACGCCTTCTGTCCAGCGGGAGCGCCAGGCAACCGCGGGTCGGCCATCGGGAAGACGGTCGGGAATGCGGCCGTCAGGCAGTTTGGATTTTTTGCCGCTCATCGGAGGGAATGCGCGAATCGGAACGGGGGAGTCGCCGGGGCGGCTCAGTTGAAGAAGTAGCTGGAGAAGAGCACTCCGGTCACAAAGACCAACAGCAGCCCCAGGTAGAGGCTGGTGCGGTTGAGTTCAACCGGCAGGTTGTTTGGGTTGGTGTTGCGTTGCAGGCCCATGGAATCAGCGACGAATGAACTGCATGGCAGCCAAGGCGCCCAGGAAAAACACCGTGGGCACGCCGAGGGCGTGAATTGAAAGCCAGCGCACCGTAAAGATCGGGTAGTTGCGCGGCGTGGTGCTGGTGGGGGACTGGGTCATGGTTGGGGTTATTGCAGGCGCTGGTCAAGTTGGGTCTTGCCCTGGTAGCGCTGGCTCACCACGGGCGCCTTGCTCTCTGCCGCCTGGAAATAGGCATCAGGTCTGGGGGTGCCGAAGGCGTCGTAGGCCAACCCAGTGGAAACGAAAAAGAAGCCCGCCAAAAAAATGGCCGGCAGGGTGACCGCATGAATCACCCAGTAGCGGATGCTCGTAATGATTTCGAAGAACGGGCGTTCCCCTGTAGAGCCGGCAGCCATAGCGACAAGCGTTCAGCGAATTGATACTAGGGGCCCAACGGCGAGCTCCGCTCCCGATCCGGTGGCTTGGTTACACAGGGAAAGAGAAGCGGACCTGGAAAACTGGTAGGTCCGGGGCTGTGGGGGCTGCGCTGGCGCCTAGCCCACCCAGCGCAGCAGGGCGCCGCGTTCGCCCAACACGAAGCCCTTGCCGTCGTCGGTGAAGCGGATGCGGGTGAAGTTGGTGGGCTGCTGGCTGCCCACCGGGTCTTTTTGCCAGCTCTTACCCCCATCGCCGCTCACCAGCAGGGTGCCGTTGCCACCGCCGGTCCAGATCGAGCCCTGGGGATCCCAGGCCATGTCCATGTAGCCATAGCCATTGGTGATCGGGATGATCGCCTTGCCCCACTGGTCGGGGTCGGCGGCATCGGGATTAAAGCGCAGCTGGGCGCCCCGGGCCACCATCCACAGGCCACCTTCTGGCTGGAAGCCCATGCTTTGCAGGCGTTGGCTGCTCACCCGCTGGTGCAACTGCCAGGTCTGCTGGCCTGGATCCCAGGTGGAGAAGAAATTGCCCAGGCCGCTGACGCTCACGTAGCGGCCATCGTCGCTGCGGCGCAGTTCCCGCACCGCTCCAGCGGCGTCACTCACCTGGGCCTGCCAGCTGTTGCCCCCGTCGGTGCTGCTGTAGATGGCGCCCACGTTGGTGGCCAGCTCGGCGGCGTTGCGGCCGGTGGCGTTGATCAAGTAGGGCTCGCCGGGCAGCTTGGTATCGAGGAACAGACGGTTCCAGTTCTGGCCGCCATCGGTGCTGTGCAGCAGCAGGCCGGGTTGGCCGGCGATCCAGCCCTCGTCGCCGTTGAAGTCGATGCTGATCAGGCGGAAATTCTCCTCGGGCGGCAGGTCCAGGGACCGTTCCGCCCAACTGGCGCCGCCGTCGTTGGTTTCCAGGATCAGGCGGTTGCTGCCCACCAGGAAGCCATGGCTCTGGTCGCTGAAGGCCACATCCAGGGGATTGGAGCGGGTGTGGAGTTCCACTGGCTGCCAGGGGCTGATCTGGGCGGCACTGAGGCCGGTGGTGACGCAGCCGCCCAGGCCGATGGCAAGCAGCAGGGTCAACAGGGGGGTGATCAGGCCTTGGATCAGGCGTTGCAGCGGGCGTTGGATAGGGCGTTGGGGCACGGAATCGGGCGCGAGGGACTCTGGGGGGTGGATCTGATCGAGACGGATCTGATGGGGGCTGGGATCCGGGGGGTCAGCGCAGCGAGTACAGCGAGAGGAAGAAGGCGAAGGCCAGGGCGAAACCGCCGAAGATCAGCACGTTCTTCTGGCCGGGGGTGAGCTGATTCACCCCCAGGCCGTAATTGAGGTTCTCCTCGAAGCCGCTGGGCTTGTTGCGGGGACCGATGTCTTTGAAGGCGCCCACCTTGCTGCGGCAAACCGGGCAGCGAAAGCTGGCCGCATCCAGCTCCAGAAATGGGGTGCCGGCCGGGATGCCCACCTTTTTCACCCCTTCCTGGGGGTCGTAGACAAAGCCGCAGCTGCGGCACTCAAACCGATGCAAGGCCAGTTCGGCGGCCGGATCTGCGGCTGGATCGGTGGCTGGATCGGTGGCCAAGTCGGCGGCCGGATCGAGGCCGGCAGGGGCCGAAACGGCGACCGCTATGTCGTCGCCCATGTCGTCATCTGTGTCTTCGCCTGTGTCGCCGCCTGTGTCGTCGCCAGGGTCAGCGGGGTGGCCAGCTGGGTGGTCAGCTGAGGTGTTAGCAGGAGGGCTTTCCGCAGGCTCAGCTGCGGTGTCGGCCGGTGAATTGGCTGGCAAATTTGCTGGCACATTGGTTGGCAGCTCGGTTGGCCCCGGGCCGATCGGATCCTGCTGATCGCCTGATGTCGCGTTCATCCCTGGGCCGACTGGCTGCGCCGAACTCTATCCAGGCTGGTTCTGCTGCTCAGTGGCTCCGCCAGCGCGTTTCCTGTCCTGCCCCCAGTCGGCATCTTGGCCAGGCCGCCCGCAAAGAGCCCCCAGTCTTGGCCTGTGGGTGCCAGACTGCCCGCCACGCTTCGGCTGGCCTGAATGTTCGTGCTCTCCGGCTACGACGCCTTTCTCGGCTTTTTGCTGATCTCGGCCGCCGTGCCTGTGCTGGCCCTGGTGACCAACAAGCTGCTGGCTCCCAAGAGCCGCGCCGGCGAAAGGGAACTCACTTACGAATCGGGCATGGAGCCGATTGGCGGTGCTTGGATTCAGTTCAACATCCGCTACTACATGTTCGCGCTGGTCTTCGTGATCTTCGACGTGGAGACCGTCTTCCTCTATCCCTGGGCGGTGGCCTTCCACCGCCTTGGTCTATTGGCCTTTATCGAGGCCCTGATCTTCATCGCCATCCTGGTGGTGGCCCTGGCCTACGCCTGGCGCAAGGGCGCCCTCGAGTGGAGCTGATCCTCCCCTGAACCCATGACCCTTCCCACCGCCCAATCCGGCATGGCCGAGGCCCTGTCCGTAGCCGCTCTAAAGGATCTGCGGGCTTCCACCTGCGGGCCTGTGGCCTCCCCCCAGGTCACCTCGGATCTGTCCGAGAACGTGATCCTCACCACCCTCGACGACATCCATAACTGGGCTCGGCTCAGCAGCCTCTGGCCGCTGCTCTACGGCACCGCCTGCTGTTTCATTGAGTTCGCGGCCCTGATCGGCTCCCGCTTTGACTTTGATCGCTTTGGTCTGGTGCCCCGCTCCAGCCCCCGCCAGGCGGATCTGTTGATCGTGGCCGGCACCGTGACCATGAAGATGGGCCCGGCCCTGGTGAGGCTCTATGAGCAGATGCCCGAGCCCAAGTACGTGATCGCCATGGGGGCCTGCACGATCACTGGCGGCATGTTTTCGGCCGATTCCACCACCGCCGTGCGCGGCGTCGACAAGCTGATTCCCGTAGACCTCTACCTGCCGGGCTGCCCGCCGCGGCCGGAGGCAATTTTTGATGCGGTGATCAAGCTGCGCAAAAAGGTGGGCAACGAGGCCCTGGCCGAGCGGGGCAACCTGCTGCCCAGCCACCGCTACTTCACCATCGGCCATCAGATGAAGGTGGTCGAGCCGATCGTCAATGGCCAGTACCTGGCCGCTGAAACCCAGAAACTGGCCCTGGCGGCCGGCGCCGGTCTGCCCCTGGCCACCCCTGTGGAATCAGCCAGCCTCGCCAGTGCTCCAGCCACGACCCCAGCCACGGCTCCGGGCGCCTAGCCAGCCCCTGCCACTACTACAGCCATTCCCGCCGCCTGCTTCCAGTCATGCCCGACGAGACCGCCCCCGCTTCCCCCTCGGCAGACCAGGCGGCTGGCACGGCCATCGCCAGCCTGGCGCCGGGCCCCGTGAGCCATTGGCTTACCGCCCAAGGCTTTGAACATGAGCTGCTGCCGGCCGATCACCTGGCGGTTGAAGTTATTGGCGTGGAAGCGGTCTTTCTGCCGGTGGTCGCCGCCGCCCTCAAGGCGATCGGCTTCGATTACCTGCAATGCCAAGGCGGCTACGACGAGGGCCCCGGTGGTCGGCTGGTGAGTTTTTATCACCTGGTGAAGCTGGCCGCCCTGGCCGATCGCATCGCCAGCCCCGCCTCAGCGGCAGGCAGTAGTCAAAATTTGCCGCTCGAGGCCAAGTTGGAGGAGGTGCGCCTGAAGGTGTTTTTGCAGCGCGATGGCGATCTCACCATCCCCAGCCTCTATGGGCTGTTTCGCGGTGCCGACTGGCAGGAGCGGGAAACCTTCGACATGTATGGCATCAGCTATGCGGGCCATCCCCATCCAAAGCGATTGCTGATGCCCGAGGACTGGATTGGCTATCCCCTGCGCAAGGACTACGTGCAGCCCGATTTCTACGAGATGCAGGACGCCTATTAGGTTTGTCCCAGAGTTAGGCGCGGCTCCCAGTTGGCTCTTTGGGTATCAGTTGGCCCTGGTTATCAGATCGGTTGGTTGATGACCGGTTCGCGCCGTTGTTTTTTGTAGAAGCGCATTACGGCTAGGGCCACACTGCGGGGATCGTGGCGCAGGGTGGCGGTGGGCCGCGCTCCCTGCAGCGGCGCCAGCATTACCTCGTAGCCCCGGCTGCGCAGCTCATGGGAGTTACAGCCCACGGGCTCGGCGCCGCGTTGGCGGTAGTGCTCCACCAGGGCGGAATCGCCAATTTCTTCCTGGGCCAACACGGCGGTGAACAGTCGCTGTTGCACCCCCAGGCTGGCCAGCTGGGCCTCGATGGCCCGCAGGTGGCCGCTCACGTCCAGGCCATCGGTTTCGCCCGGTTGGGTCATCAGGTTGCAGATGTACAGCCGCGGCGCCTTGCTGCGGCTGATGGCGCTCACCAGCTCGGGCACCAACAGGTTGGGCAGCAGCGAGGTGTAGAGACTGCCTGGCCCCAGCAGGATCATATCGGCATGGGCGATGGCCTCCAGGGCCTTGGGCAGGGCGGGAGGGCGCTCGGGGATGCAGCCCAGGCGCACGATGGGGCTGGTGGCATGGCCGATCTGCGACTCCCCCTCGATCCGCTCACCGTTCTCCAGCTCAGCCCAGAGCCGCACGTCGGCGTTGGTGGCGGGCACCACCTGGCCCTGCACCGCCAGCACCCGGCTGGAGGCGGTGATGGCCGCTTCCAGGCTGCCGGTGATGGCCGTCAGCGCCGACAGGAACAGGTTGCCGAAGCTGTGACCCTCCAGGCCGCTGCCCGCCTTGAACCGATATTGGAACAGGCGGGTGAGCAGCGGTTCCTCATTGGAGAGGGCCGCCAGGCAGTTGCGGATGTCCCCCGGGGGTTGCACCCCCAGCTCCCGGCGCAGCACGCCACTGCTGCCGCCGTCGTCGGCCACGGTGACTACGGCGGTGATGTTGCTGCTGTAGCGCTTCAGGCCACTGAGCAGGGTGGAGAGCCCGGTGCCGCCGCCGATGGCGACGATGTTGGGGCCCCGGTTCAAACGCCGCTTGGCCACCAGGGCATCCACCAGCACCGTGCCCTTTTCCGGGGCCAGGGCCTGCTGGATCGTCCCGAAGCTGCGGCTCTGGCCGAGCCAGATCAGGCCACCCCCCAGCAGCAGCACCAGGGGGCCGGTGATTTCCCTGGGCAGCACCTTGGTGATGTTGCGCAACAGCCACTGGATTGAGGAGATGGTCCAGTAGATGGGCTGGAGGTCTGCCCAGACGGCGGCCCCCACCAGGGCGATCAGCAGGCCCAGGCCCGAGGTGAGCACCCAGCGCTTCACCACCAGCCCCGGTTGCAGCCAGCGCACGGCCCGCCGCGAGCGGCTCATCAGGTCGTGTTGTTGCAGGTTGCCCCGGCTCACCCAGCTGGGTCTCCGCAGCGACTGCCGCTGGCGGGGGCGCGGATTTGGACCCGGAGCGGTTGGGCTCAATTGGCTCTGGGACGGGCCCCTACTGGCGGAACTTTAGAGAGAACGGCCAGCCGGTTCCAGGCGTCAGGATGGTTCGGCAGCTTTGAGGTTCTCCTGGCCATGGTGGCGCCCGTTGCCGAGCTGCGGGGAGTTGAGATGCGCTGGGGCGCCCGCTCGGTGCTGGCCGGAGTGGATCTGGTGCTGCAGCCTGGTGAGCGGCTGGTGGTGGTGGGGCCCTCCGGTTCTGGCAAGTCGACGATCCTGCGGTTGTTGGCTGGCCTGCAGCTGCCCACGGGCGGCAGCATCAGCATCCATGGCATCCCCCAGACCTACCTGCGCCTCGACCAGCGCCAACCCCCCGACGTGCGACTGGTGTTTCAAAACCCGGCCCTGCTCGGCTCCCTCAGCGTGCGGGAGAACGTGGGTTTCCTGCTCTATCGCTGCGGTCGCCTGGCGGAAGCGGCGATTCGCCAGCGGGTGGACCAGGCCCTGGAGGCCGTGGGCCTTTCGGCCAGCATTGCCGATCAGCTGCCGGGGGAACTCAGCGGTGGCATGCAAAAGCGGGTGAGCTTTGCCCGCGCCTTGATCAACGATCCCACCATCCCCAGCAGCCAGTTGCCGCTGCTGCTGTTCGACGAGCCCACCGCCGGCCTCGATCCCATGGCCTGCACCCGCATTGAGGATCTGATCGTGCACACCACCGAGATGGCCCAGGGCAGTTCGGTGGTGGTGAGCCACGTGCACAGCACCATCGAGCGCACGGCGGAGCGGGTGGTGCTCCTCTACGACGGGCTGTTTCGATGGGCTGGGAGCTTGGCGGACTACCAGCACTCGGATAATCCCTACGTGGTCCAGTTCCGCAGCGGTAGCCTGCGCGGACCGATGCAGCCCGGAGAGCACTGAATCCATGCGCCGCAGTGTGCGAGAGGCCATCGTGGGCTTTTCCCTGATTGCCGCCGTCTCCAGCGCCGTGGGTTTCTCCTTCTGGCTGCGGGGCCTGTCTTTGGCTAGCGGCAACTGGCGCCTGGCGGTCTCTTTTCAGGATGCCGCCGGCCTGGCCGAGCGCTCGCCGGTGGTGTTTCGCGGCGTACTGATTGGCCATGTGCGCCGGGTGCAAGTGACGCCTCAGGCGGTGCTGGCCCAGCTCGAGATCAATAGTCCCGATCTGCGCCTGGCCAGGCCGGTGATCGCCCAGATCGGCGAGGCCTCGCTGCTGGGGGGTGAGGCCCAGGTGCAGTTGATCCCCGCCGCCAAGTCGCTGCCCCCCAATACCCCCCTGCCCGGCGCCCGCAACTGCGATCCAGCCCTGATGCTCTGCGATGGCAGCCAGATCAAGGGCGTTACCGGGGCAAGCCTGGAGAGTGTCACCGCCTTGATGCAGAAGCTGCTTCAGCAGGGAGATCGGGAGCAAGTGGTGAGCAAATTTGCCACCTTGGCCCAGAGTTTGAATCAAACATCCACGAATGCTTCGCTGTTCATCAATGATGGTCGCCAGCTGGTGCGCAATCTGGATGGAACAGTTGGCAGGGTTCAGCCAGCCATAGACAATCTCAACGCCACCACCGCCGAATCGCGCCGGCTGGTGGCTGCCCTGAACAACCCCAAGACCCTGCAGCACCTGCAAAACACGCTCAGCAACGCCGAGCAGCTCACGGCGCGCCTGAACGCCGTGGGTGGGGACATCAACAAGCTCTCCTCCGACCCGAAGGTCATGGAGGGGATTCGCAGCGTGTCCATCGGCCTGGGTAGATTTTTCGATGAGCTCTACCCAGGCCAGATTGATGGCGCCCGGCAAAAGCCAGCGCCTAATCTGCCAGGGCCAAATTCGCCAACGCCTAATTCTTCAGCATTTAATTCGTCAGCGCTCAATTCGTCAGCGCACAATTCGTCAGCGCCGTGAAACTTAGTGATTAGGGCTTGCTGAAAAACCCGTTGACGCCCTGATTGGCGCTATCTTCAGCCGCGAACAGTCCAGGTGAGAGGGTGGGGGCTCGCAAGCTGGGGGTTTAGAACTTGTTGATCGCCTCCAAGGCGATCGCGGCGATGGCCTGGTCGCTGGCCTTGGGCAATTGCACATAGCGGCCACCGGCGGCTTCCGCCAGCTCCTTGCCCATGCCACTGCCGATGAACTTGCGTTCGGTGTCGATCACCAGCAACTTGATCCCCAGGGCCCGATAGCGCAGGGCCAGCTGTTTCACCTCTTCCTTGAGATCCACCGGAGCTTCCCCCTCGATTTTGGGTTGGCCCAGGGAGCGGCTCAAGGGCACATTGCCCCGGCCGTCGGTGATCGCCACCACCACCACCTGGCCCAGGTCGCCGGTGGCCAGGGCATTGGCCCCCACCCGGGCCGCTTGGCTGAGCCCGTGGGCCAGCGGTGAACCACCGCCGCAGGGCATCGATTCCAGCCGCCGACGGGCGGCTGTGATCGAGCGGGTGGGGGGCAGCAACACTTCGGCCTGTTCGCCCCGGAAGGGGATCAGGGCCACTTCATCGCGATTTTCATAGGCTTCGGTGAGCAGGCGGATCACGGCCCCCTTGGCGCTCTGCATGCGGTTGAGGGCCATGGAGCCGCTGGCGTCCACCAGGAAGATCACCAGGGCGCCGGCCTTTCGCTGCAGCTGCTTGGCGCGCAGGTCGCCATCCTCCACGATCACCTTGCGGTGGGGCTCGCGGGCGCGGCGACTGTTCTGATAAGGGGCAGCAGCCCGCAGGGTGGCATCCACGGCGATGCGCTTCACCGGGCCCCGGGGCAGCATCGGCTTTACGTAGCGACCGCGGGAGTCGCTGAGCACCACGGAGCGATTGCCGCTGCCGCCGGTTTTGGCCTTGGCGGCCGAAAACAGCAGCAGCTCGGGATCGATGGCGGTGGCCTCCGGATCCAGCATGAATTCCTCCGGGATCGAGGGGGGCGGCAGCTCGTCGGGCAGATCCGGCTCCTCCTCCTCCTCCTCCTCCTCCTGGGGCTCGTCCTGGTCCTGCTCATCGGCGGGATCGGAGTCTTCGGGGGGCTGCTCCTCCTGGGGCGGCGGCTGTTCCCCCTGGGGGGGTGGTGGGGGTGGTTCCAGGGGCGGCTGCTCTGGCGGCGGCAGTTGCAGGGCCCGGGGCATGATCACCAGGCGCACGGCCACCTGCAGGTCTTCCGCCTCCACCCGATCCCGACCGCTGAGGGCGGCGTGGGCGCGGGCCACCCGCACGGCGTAGAGCTCGCTGCGGTGCCCCTCTACGCGGCCGCGCAGGGCCTCGCTCACCAGGTATTCAATCTGCTCACGGCTGATGCTCACATCTGGCAGCCACTGGCGGGCGAGCAGCAGTTGGGTGGCCAGCGCCTCGGTTTCCTCCTGATAGCGGACGCGGAAGAGCTGGCTGGATTCACCGTGGTCGATGGCGCTGCGGCTGATGGCCACCCGCTGCTCGAGATCGAGCGCCTGGTTGGCGCTGAGCACGATCGCGAAGCGATCCAGCAGGTGGTCGCGCACGGCCCCCTCCTCTGGGTTGTAGGTGGCGATCAGCAGGCAGCGGCAGGGGTGGCTGAGGCTGAGCCCCTCGCGCTCGATGCGGTTTTCACCGCTGCCCACCGCGGCCAGCAGCAGGTTGGTGATCGAGTCGTCCAGCAGGTTGAGTTCATCCACGTAGAGCACCCCCCGGTGGGCCTCGGCCAGCAGTCCCGGCTGGAAGATCGCCTGGCCGGCCACCAGGGAGGCGGTCACGTCCACCGAGCCCACCAGCCGGTCTTCCATCACCCCCAGGGGCACCTGCACAAACGGTGCCGGGATCACCTTGGTGGGCAGCAGGGCGCCGCTGTCCTGGCCACTGGGGTCGCCGCCCAGCTCGAGGATGCGGCCCCTGGTGGCCAGGTCCCAGTCATCAGGCCGGTTGGGGTCGATGTTCAGGGCCTGGGGCGGGCTGTCGGGCCGATCGGCGCCCAGGTCGAGCACGTCGATCGGGGGCAGCAGGGCATGCAGCCCCCGGGCCAGCACGGATTTGCCGGTGCCCCGCCCACCGGCGATCACCACGCCCCCCAGGCCGGGATCCACCGCCGCCAGCAGCAGGGCCAGTTTGAGGCTGCCGTGGCCGGTGATGGCGGCCAGGGGGAAGGCGCGGGCCGCGGCCTGGGCGCTGGCGGGTCCGCTTGTAACCATGGATGGCCCGTGCCGCATCGAGGTGGAATCCAGTCTCGCTGATCAGCCCGGCAGCCTCGCGATCGCCCTGGGGGCCAACCTGGGGGATCCCCTGGCCACCCTGCTCGCCGTGCGCCCGCAGCTGGAGCTGCTGTTGGCGCAATTTGCCGCCCGCATGGCCTGCGTTGCGGCCGCGGCTCGCTGGTCGCCCCTGTTTCGCACCGAGCCCGTGGGCGGCCCCGCGGGTCAGCCCGCCTATGTGAACGCGGTGTTGTTGCTGGAGGGCTGTCCGCCGCCGCTGGATGTCGCTATTGCGGCGGCGGCGGCCCAGGGATTGCTCGCCGACCTGCTGGATCTGGAGCGGCGCTTCGGCCGCCAGCGCCGCGAGCGCTGGGGGCCCCGCAGCCTCGATCTAGACCTGCTGTGGTGGGGAGATTTGCGGCTCTCCACCCCCGAGCTCACCCTGCCCCACCCGCGAATGCTGGAGCGCAGTTTTGTGCTGGTGCCCCTGGCCGCCCTGCTCTGCGCTGGCGGGCAGCCGCCGTTGCGGCTGCCTGGCCGGGAGGGCTGGTGGGAGTAGTTGCTTGAGGGCAGCTAGAAAAATTGCAGATATCACTGGACTCCCAGCGCGAGAAGCATTGCGAAAACTGGCTTGACCCCGACTTGCAGCGGCGGGATGGGCAATTTTTCGAGGCGCTTTTAAAGTGGCAGGCAGTGCAATGGAAATTTATTTACAAGCAGGGGGTGCAAAATAAGCAGAGTTTTTCAAATAAATTTTATGCGTGTTTGTGATTGGTGCGCCGCCAGAGGGGCCTGAGGTCATGGACCTGTCGGGCACCTAGCCGCTAGCAGCACCCACCTGCCAGCTGCGACCTATCAGCGCCGATACAATTATACCATCGATTTTTATCTGGTCCCCAGCCATTGCTTCTCCGGCAATTATAGTGGCAGTCCCCGTGTGAGCAGTTATTATGTGGGCAGTTGTTATGTTGGCGACCATTCCGCAGGCAGCCAGCATTCAGGCTGTTGTTGCGTAGCCCGTTGTTGCGCAGACGCTTGCTCCCAGGGCTAGATTGATGAATCTCTATTTTGGCGAAATTGATTGAATTAAAAATGTCTCGAAAATTTAAGGTCTCTCTGGCATCATCATGCGAGAACCATTGCGATGACTGGCTTTCCCTCCGGCTCGGGGGACGCGATTAGAAATTTATCGAGTTGTCCTTGAATGATTGGGCTGGATAAGCGATTGCCGATTGCGAGGGTTGAGATGGGTGCCTTGATACACCATGGAGCGGAGAAAGCGGTAAGGTTGCCCCTACGGACCAGCAATCCATGCGATGCCCGCCATGAAAAATCTGTTCAAAAAAGCAGAAAGTCCAGAAGCCATCAGCTATCTGGAAACCAGGGAAGGTCTCGGGGAAGATGCCAAGTGCTATCTACAGATAAGGATTAATCCTCAAATTAAGTGGCTTAATGAATCGAGTGGTAAATACAAAAAAGGCTTCATGCGTTATCGTGTTATTGCGCTAGCGCTATCTAGTCTTACCACAATTCTCCCTTCTTATATGAGCTATAGAGATAGTAAAAATCCTCATATTTCCGCCCTTGCTGGCTGGATTCCATTCGTTGTACAGCTGGCCAGTGCCAGCGCCACCCTCTCCCTGGCCCTGTTATCTCTAAATCGCAGTCAGGAAAACTGGGTTCGCTATCGCAGCTCCGCTGAGGCCCTGGAAAGAGAAAAGCTTCTTTTCCTCACCCACACGACGGAAGTCTATGCGACCGACCAGGCCTTTGAAAATTTTGTGCTCCAAGCAGAGGCAATCATGCAAGAAGAGCGCAGCGAGTGGACCCGGCAAATACAGGAGCCAAAGGTAATTGCCAAGGCTGACACTGCCGTTGGTTTAGATGTGATTACGGCGGCTACTACCCCTGATGCGTTTAATCCAATGCCTGGGGTGCAAGGGGTGGCGGCGGCATCTCCATCGGCCTCCACGCCCCCAGCCTCCCCGCCATCGCCATGGCCGGATCAGCCCGCCACGGATCAGCCTGCCCTGGCGGTTACTGGCTCAAAAGCAGATGGATCTGCCGTGGATTTGTGGAATTCGGCAGGCTAGAAAGAGAATTAGGCTATAGTTCAGGCAATATTAATGTGCCGCCCTACATTGTGAGCTTTAGGAGCTTCTTCCCATGGGTGTTGTCATTGCTGAAGATCGTAACGCCTCCATCTTGCGAGACAACAATTCCCAGGGATCCATTTACTGCGGCAACGGCCCTGGCCATCGACCTGTGTCTATTCCCATAGGTTCCGAGATGTTCAATCCATTCCCGGGGCAATTCCTGCATGGCAGCAACAATACTTGCGCCAAAGGCTAATATTTCGAAATCATGGGTCAATACAGTTGCGCCATCTGCCTCGGTTAGACGCGCACATTCCTCACTGGTAAGATCTAGATTTATAAGAGCATCTCGGAACGAGGGATGCACGATATCCCTGGCCCATTGTTGTATATTATCTTGCCAGTGGGCATCCAAATCGGATGTAATTCTCTTTCCTCTTAGCCCTAGCGATAGAAGGCCTTGAAGGGATAATGCCCTGGAAAGCCAATGAGTCACGCGCTTATCTGGCTCCTTGAACCATCTTCCGCCCTCAAATAGGCCTGCGTAACTATCTAAGTTTGGCAGAAGTATGAATCCTCCGCCGTGGCCTTTGTTTCTTATTTTTCTGGCAATTGCTTCTATAAAGCCCGCGAAGAGTCTGGGGGAATAGCTGTTTACAGATTCGGCGAGCTCCCCCTGGTGATTCCTCCATTGCATGGCGTCAAGTGGCACAACTTCTCCTATGCCAAGACGTAGACATGGCCCAAGACGAGTTGGAGAGAGTGCTCTACTTGGCAGGCTTGATTGAATTTGTAGTTGCTCAATGCTGCTGGTATTTATGTGATGAATGTTGCCCCTGTTGTACACCGCTTTAAGTTCGCCGATTTCCAGGGAAATCACGCCGGGGTTTTCCGCCTCTACGACGATGGTAATTTGGTTTACTGTCGTCAAGCGCAGCTCTGGCACAGGCCTGGGGGCGATGCCAATAATCTCAAGACAAGAAGTGCTGGAATTAGAAGTGTCAACTACAAGGCAGTTCTTGCGCGGATCGAGAGCAATACCTAAGGAATGTAAATGTCTTGAATCTAGAGGCATGTGGCTTGCAAAGCGTGCTGTAGGGCCTGACTTCACAATGTCATTCTCAAGCAGCAGGGCAAATCTGAGTAGTCGGCCCTCATTTATCTCAAGGCTTGCGTGCATTGCCCGTTCAAGCACTGACGGCAGCATGTCACGCCTTCTCTTGTCGACGGAATTTATCAGCGTAGGGCTAAGCAAAGGATCTGTTAGTAAAATCCGCGGTGACAGTCCAGTCATGGGCAAGCCTGGGTTGTTCGGCAATAGATTATTGCCTTGTCTTGTGTTGCTAAAAATTGCCGAATGATCAAAATCGCGGAACGCTAAAGACTGGCGGCCGGCAGTAGTGATATACATTCAATAGGCATTGCTGGTGATAATCGTTGTATCTTGATTATGTGCAATATTTCCAAACTGGGTAAGTCAGCGGGGTAAGTCAGCTGTAAAGGTCAGACGAGAAAGCCGGTTGGGAAAGACAGTCGGGGAAGTCAGTAGCGAAAGCCAGCTGGGAAAGTCAGTTTGGGAAGTCAGTAGGGAAAACCAGCTGGGGGTAGTCAGTTTGGGAAGTTAGTTTGAGAAATTGCTCTCCCAGTAAAAATCTAATCAGCAGTAATCTTGTCGATGATTGATGTTATTTTGTATCTGGTAGTCTAGCCATGGTGCCTATGCAAACTAGTGTTACCCCGAGCTTCAGCGGCAAATTTTGACCAAGCACCAATCTCGGATGGAATCAAAAGATATATATTTGATGGCCGCTTGGCGGGGCCGGTGCTTAATGTTGCAGCCAATTAGTTAGGTGATTTGCTGATGGAGTGGTCAATTAATGGAGCGGCAGCCGAATGAGGTGGCTGTTTGATGGAGTGGCCAATCAATAGAGTGGCAACCGAATGAAGCAACTAGCCAGCAGAATGGCCAATTAGTGGGCATTTGGCATAATTAAATAAGCCTAAAAATGACTTTCGTGGAATGCCGTGCAAGCCATGGATGAATGTCGCCATGGGAATTTGATTGCTCCAGGTGGAACTGCCGTAAGGCCATTTATCTTGCCGTAAGACCGTGTATCTGCCATTGTCCTCCGTTGAAATCTCAAGGATGTGACCTCACTTTACACCATCAAGATCGCATTCTGGCAAATCTGCTCCGTATTGCATATATGCGTCGCATCCGCATCCCATCAGTCGACTAGCCCTGGGCCGGAAATAATTCCAGCAAGAGTTATAGTTTTGAGCCCTGGGCGCTTGGGGGCTTTGGAGGCGATGATTTTTGAGATCCTGCCCCATGGAAGCCTTTGCGGCAGCATCGCTCGATTTGGCCTTGACTCGATTTTCCCAGAGCTTCCCAGAGCTTCCCAGAGCTTCCCAGAGCTTCCGGATCCCTGTTCAACCGAGAGGCATGTTATGAATCGCTTACTCGCTCAATTGCTATATCTAAGCCCAGCTAATTTACTGCCTTTAAAAAGCACTGGTTTTTTCCAATTCAACTCAGCTGCTGGCGGCGGCCGGTTCCGCCGGGCGGCGAGGCGGACGGCTGCGGCCCACGCGACTGCTCACCTCGCGGCTGCGCCGCTGGTAGCTGTGCACCACCGGCAGCCGTTCCCGTTCGTAGCTCAGCAGGGCCGCCTCGGGATCCGCCTGCGATCCGTCCAGGGCTCGGGCCAGCACCAGCGCATCCTCCAGGCCCGCCGTCATGCCGCGCGCCTGGGATGAACTCATCGCGTGGGCCGCATCCCCCAGCAGGGCCACCCGGCCCTGCACCAGCCGCGGCAGGGGATCGAGATCGAATGACCAGTTGGCAACCACAGCATCCGGCGGCGTGGCGGCGATCAGAGCCGCCGCCTCGGGGTGCAGCTTGGCCAGGGCTTCGGGCGGGATGGGCTCCCGCAGCAGGCGGCGCTGCTGGTCGCGGTCCGGGGGCAGGGGTTCTTCATGGAAAAACCCCCAGTGGGTGCGTGGGCGGCCATCGGCATCCGGCACCAGATCGAACATGTTCACGTAGATGCCCCGGCCCCGGGCGTAGACGTAGAAGTCGCCGTTCGCGCAGAACCGGTCGTCCGCCACCACCCCGCGCCACACCCGGTCGCCGAGATAGTGAAGATGGCGCTCGGGCACCAGCCGGGGGGCCACCCGCGAATGGATGCCGTCGGCGGCCAGCAGCAGGTCGCCCCGCCAGTGGCTGCCGTCGACGAAATCCAGCTCCACGCCCTCGGGGCTCTGCCGCCAGCCGCTGAGCTCGGCGCCGCCCACCACAAGCTCCGGCGGGAGATCCTCGAGCAGGGCCTCCAGGATGGCCGGGCGATCGATCAACAGGGAGGGCTGTCGGTCGGGATCCTGCTCGGCCGGGGCGGCATTGATGGTGTCGCCCCGCAGGTTGCGCACCACGAAGCGGCGCACGGGCTGGGAGCGCTCCAGCAGCCTTGCGCTCACCCGCCCATCCCCCCCGGCGGCGATCGCCTCCACCCCGGCGGACACCAGCAGGATGCCGCAGCCATCGGTGCGGGGCCGGGCGGCGCGTTCGAACAGCGTCACCCGCTGGCCGGCCCGATGCAGCAGGCGCGTGAGGTAGAGACCGGTGCTGCCGGCCCCGACCACGGCGATACGGAGCGGGAACTGGCTCAAGGGGGGGAGGCACGGTCGCCCCATTCAGCCCCAACTTCCCATGGGACGGGTGTTGCCGCTGCTACGACCCACCCCCAGGCGCCGCATTTGCGGCGGGGTGCCTCATCCAGATCCGGATCAGCCTCTGCCTTACAGCTGGATCGCGATGACCTCCCGCTGGGGGATGATCGATTCAACTGGGCTTGCACCCATGTCATTTTTAGCCGTCTCCTCGCGCTTCTTCAAGCTTCTTGTAAACCTGTTTGCCTAGGGCACTTGTGATCAGATCCCTCAACTCAGGTTTGCCCATGTACTCGGCAAATAGCTCTTCGTTGAGCCCCATGCGCTCAATAAACAATGTGTCCAGGGCCTGATTGAAGACAAGTTTAAATTTGTCCAGTGAGTTGGCCTTGGCAGCCTTCTGAAGTCCTTCGTTTTGAACGGCGGCTTCTGCAATCTGGTCAAAGAAGAGCTGGTCAGCATCATTGAGCTCAGCGCCAAATCGTTCATTGATGATGTCGATTAACCGGGAAAGGGCTACCTGTTCTTCCCTGGCTTTGCCGGTGCCCACTTCGCTTGGGCCGTCCAGCGCCTTGGCAGGGCCTTTGTCAAGGCTGATCGACCCTTCACTGATCTTTTGAAGGCGGTAGTATTCTAGATCAACATCTTCATCGAATTGGTAACCAGGCCCCTGCTTGCGTTTCGGGAGCTTCAGTGCTAGATGGCGCAAATAGGTGTAAAGCTTTTCCAGGTCGCTGTCTTGATAGGGAATGACCTGGCTCAGGAAGCTGTAGAGATTGCGGAAGGCCTGGAGTTTACCCCGCCAGAGTTCGGCCTCATCTTCTTCCGCATTCTGAAATTGGCCGAAGCGAGCAACGGCCTGATCAAGAATGGCATTCATCGCCTTGTGATCACTGGGGTTGTGACGGCGCTTGGGCGCAAAGAAAACCCTTGAAAACTCATTGATTTCGTTCTGTAGATAGATACCTGATGCATCCAGCTCTGCCTTGATCTCGTAGAGCCTGTCTGGGTCAACCTCTTCACCCATCACCGCCCCTTCGTAGTATTGGCGGAAAGCCTCCTGGATCTCCTCCACATCATTAACAAAGTCCAACACAAAAGTGTCGTCTTTGAGTGGATTGGTTCGATTCAGGCGGGAAAGGGTTTGTACTGCCTGAATACCTGACAAGCGCTTATCAATATACATGCTATGCAGAAGAGGCTGATCGAAGCCGGTTTGGTATTTTTCGGCCACGAGTAGCACGCGATACTCGGGGCTGGCAAAGGTCTCCGGCAGATCTTTTTCCTTGATGCCACCATTCATTTCCACTTCTGTGTATGCCTTGTCCGGGATCTTGTCGTCTTCTACGGAACCCGAAAAAGCCACCAGGCTCTTGATGGGATAGGATTTCTCCTGGATATAGCGATCGAACTCTTGCTTGTAGCGAACTGCCTCGAGCCGCGAACCTGTGATCACCATGGCCTTGGCATGGCCACCAATTTTGTGACGAGTGAATTGATAGAAGTGTTCCACCATCACCTCGGTCTTTTGGCCGATGTTGTGTGGGTGTAAGCGCATGAAACGCGCCAGGCTCTTGGCGGCTTTTTTGCGCTCAACATTAGGATCATCTTCTGCTTTCTTGATCAGCTTGTAGTAGGTCTTGTAGGTGACGTAGCACTTCAGCACGTCTTCGATGAAGCCTTCATCAATCGCCTGGCGCATTGTATAGCGATGGAAGGGTTCGCCATCACGGCCGAAAATTGCCAGCGTCTTGTGCTTGGGCGTGGCGGTGAAGGCAAAGAAGCTCATGTTTGGTTGCCTGCCTCGCTTTGCCATGGCTCGGAACAGGCGCTCCAGCTCAACTTCTCCCTCTTCTTCGGCCATCTCCTGTGCTTTTTTGCGCAGCTCGGCACCACCCAGCACACCCTTTAGCTCCGTCGCCGTTTCGCCGGATTGGGAGCTGTGGGCCTCATCGATGATCACCGCGTACCGACGTGTGGGCAAATGGCTCTTGCCTCCTTCGCCGCGCTCTTCATTCAGCTTGGCCAACTGCCCAGACACATGGGGAAACTTCTGCAGGGTCGTGATGATTATCGGCACTCCTGATTCGAGGGCCTCGGCGAGCTGGCGCGAATCTTCATCGATCTTCTGCACCACTCCTTGGCGGTGATCGAACTGATAGATGGTGTTTTGTAATTGCCGATCCAGCACCACGCGGTCGGTGATCACCACCACGCTGTCGAACAGCCGCTCGTCGCGCTCGTTGTGGAGGCTGGACAAGCGATGGGCCAGCCAGGCAATGGTGTTGCTCTTGCCGCTGCCGGCTGAATTCTCCACCAGATAGTTATGGCCTACGCCTTCACTGGCTGCAGCGGCCACTATCTGACGCACCGCCTGCAACTGGTGATAGCGCGGAAAGATCAGTTTTTCCTTGCGGACCTTCTTGCCGTCGTCCATCGTCTTCTCTTCCACATCGAGATGCAGAAACCGGGCGAGCAGGTCGAGCAGGCTGTCGCGTTGCAGCACCTCTTCCCACACATAGGCGGTCTTGTAGTTGCGCCCTTGGGGATCGGGTGGATTGCCCGCACCGCCATTCAGGCCGCGGTTGAAGGGCAGGAAGTGGGTGGACGACCCAGCCAGGCGTGTGGCCATATGTGCCTCTTCGGTATCCACCGCAAAGTGCACCAGTGTGCGCTTGGTGAATACAAAGATCTGTTCACGGGGGTCCCGGTCGTGCCGGTACTGGTGGATGGCCTTGGAAGCAGTCTGGCCAGTGAGCGGATTTTTGAGTTCCAGGGTGACCACAGGAACGCCGTTTACGGATAGCACCACATCCAGAGACTGCTCCGTCTTCGGGCTGAAGTGCAGTTGGCGGGTGAGCCCGAGTCGGTTGGCCTGATAGTGCGCCTCCAGCTCTGGATTGAGGCCATGGGCCGGGCGGAAGCAGGCGATCCGCAGGGTCTTGCCATAGCACTTGAAGCCGTGCCGCAATGTGGCCAAAGTGCCGTGGGTGTCGAGCCATTTGCAGAGTGCTTCCAGCACCCGAGCGCCGGTGTGCTCGCCGTGGAGAGCCTCCAATTTGGCCCACACCTTGGCTTGGGTGCTGCGAATGAAGGCCAGGGCCTCCTCGGGGAAGATGGCATGCTCACGATCAAAGCCCTTGCCATCAATACGGCTATAGCCGTTGTGGAGCAGCACTGCCTCGATGGCGCTTTCAAAAGCGTTTTCTGAGGTGCGTTTGTTGGTCATGGGCCAGGTGGTGCCGCCTGCTGGCGGGGTGCATCATCGCCGGCCACCACTGGCCTGCCGTTCTGCCAGGTGACCGTGTAGTGCCCAAGCCGCTGTTTCTGGTCGAGGGTCTTCGCAACAGACTGCCGGAGAGCTTCAAGCAACTGGCGCCCCTCTGCGGATGCTTCGTTGCTGTTGGTGGTGTTCATGGCTTGGCCTCCTCGATCAACTGTTGACACCAGCCCGGATGGACCACTGTTCGTTGAACCCCATCTTGCTCGAAAACCAGCACTGGGCTTGGTCCGAGGTTCATGAAGCAGGTGCAGTGATCCACCCGCGGGCTGAAGTCGTTGAACGGGTACCGCAGGCTGCTAGGGAAGCGCCACAGGATGTCGGCCCGGGCAATGGAGTGGCCGCCGTGGGCCACGCGTTCCGCCACTCGCAGGGTGGACATCTATCTCCGCGCTGGGGAGGGCCAGATAGATCAGTTCCACCCGCCAGCCTCCACGGCGCAGCCGGTTGGTCAGCCGCAGGTAGGAGCGGCCGGCGAGGGTGGTTTCGAGAGCGAAGCTGTCGCGAGCCTCGATACGGGCATCCAATTCGCGGAGAACGATGCGGCTGGCGGCCAGCACCTCCCGTAGAGGGGCCAGGGGAGCGAGGCCGGCGATCAGGTCGGTATTGATGAAGCGGGTACAGCCAGCCACCCTAGGCAGGAACTCCAGGGCGAAGATGGTTTTGCCAACGGCGTTGGGGCCGGCGATGATCCACCAGGTGGGTGGGTTGGCGCCATGGTCGCCTGGGTTGGTCTTCATGAACCGGCCCTCGCTTGCCGCTTTCGCAAGTAATAAACAACAACCTGGGCAAATGGTTCCAGTTCGCCGGGCTGACTGCCGTCCCATTTCGGCATCTCGCGCACTGGATCGAAGCGGCGCCCACTATCTAATCGCTGCTTAAATGCCATTAGAAGCGCTTTGCGATTACTCACGAGATGGGGCAGATTCAGATTCAGGACTTTATTTAGCTGGTCGTTAATAGAAGAATCTTGTGATCCGATAACGCCGTTACCCAGGAAGTGGATTCTTTCTTCAATGGGGCTGCTTGGCTCACAAACGCTAAAGCAAAGGTCAGTATCACCCTTTGCGGTGTCGCAGTGGTGGGTATCGGGCGGACTTTTCTCGCCATGCTTTTGTCCTCCTAGGCATGCCCCGAGCATGTTTGAGTAGTCAAGCTGCCTCTCAGGGTACTTTTCATCGCTCTGGCTTTGCCAATGTTCAACCTTCATCAAATTCCATTTTGCACGAATCCGAGATTGGCAGTAACAGCAGAGGCCGCGTTGCTCGTTAACGAGTTGATCGCGAATGTCTTGCTTGGTCTCTGTCGGCAAGTCTTCAAAGGTAGAGTCTTTAGTCAGCCGATACGTTTGCAGGGATCTCGGCTCTCTACCCTTCCTGATCGTTCGCATCTAGCCCCCTTCCAAGAACCTGATCAAGGAGCTTGCCCGAGTTAGCTCGGGTTCGTTTGAACCAAGATCGCCTACAAGGTTGGCAATCGCGGCGCGGGCTTCGTCGAAACATTCTTGATCGATCAACTGGAAAAGGGTGTTCAAGGCAGCATCTACCTGTCGGTTGCGCACTGGAGCACCCATGTTCTCCTGAAGCATGCGATTTGCATCCATGCCATAGGCCTCTGAGGGCACGATCACGCAGACCTTCCCATCCACGAATTCCAGGAAGCGCACGCAACCTGCGGGCACCTCGCCCAACACTAGGGGCGAATGGGTGGTCACGACGAACTGGCAGGCCCTGAAGATGTCGCTAAGGCGCTGTAAGACATCGCGCTGCCACTTCGGATGTAGGTGCAACTCAATCTCATCGATTAACACCAATGCCACGCCTTCGGCGATTGGGTTGACGCTGTCCGGGTTGGCTAGGGCCAGTCGCCGGGTGAGGTCGAACACCAGGGCCAGCAAGCCTCGCTCGCCATCGGAAAGCTGCTCTAAGAAGAGCAACTTGCCATTCTTTGACACACTGAAACGAGGAGGCAGGGAGTCGTGGAAAGACAGATCAAGAACTTCAGGCAGGAAAGTGTTGATTGCCTGCTCTAGTTGCTGAAACAGCCGTTCTCTCGTTTTCGGGATTGCCTTTGATTCGACAACTCGATACCAATTGGCGAATTCGTGGAGGGACACTTCCAATTGGTCGAGTGCCTTTTTATAGGCGGTCTCCACATCAAGATCCTGTGTGTTGGACAACGTAGGTGAGAGCCTGGTCAATAAGCGCTTCGTTGAATAGTACACAGCAAATGGCTGCCTACTAAGCCCTTTCCGTTGAGCGACGAAAGCTTCCCTATCTGTCGAAGTGTCGTCGGGCAAGACGCGCACGGTCGGTTGATCTTTAGCTTGGTCCAGCTGATTTTCTATGAACTTAATTTTGTCGTTGATGTCTAGCGCTTCCTTTGAACCTTTCTTCGTTTCGCGGATCGCAAAGCGCAGGTCGTCGCGTCGCTTGATCAAAATCTCAACCTTGTCGGCAGCAAGTGGAGCCGCGCGGGTTAAATCGACAATTACCTTGGCCGCATCAAGGTGGAGCGTGACCGACATGGAGAGCCCAGGCTTGCCCGATTGAACGTCTGTATCGCTCAAGCCAAGGGTGGGCTCTTTGGAAGCCGTGAATTTTGGCATCGCCAGCGAAAGCGCGCTCGTCAGTGCCTCCAACACGCCGGACTTGCCCACGCCATTAACGCCTGCAAGCACCGTTACATTGTCAGCAAAGACGATGTCAATCTGATCAAAACCCCGATAATTTGCGAGGGTGATCTTTTCCAGTTTCATTAGGTCATCTCCTCCAGGGGGATCTGGCCGGTGACAGCGGCGGAGATCAGCGCGGCGCGGCGATCTGATAGTAAAGACAAAGAGGAGGATACCTCCCTCGCGATCGATTGAAATCGCTCTTCAGTGCGTCGAAGATAATTCATTATCTCCACTTGCTCGAAGAGCGGAGGCAATGGCGTTAGCCAATCCAAAACATGCCCTTGCGAAACTTTGACCATTGATCCACTTGAACCCCTTGCATCGCGGCGAATCTGAAAGCGTGCCTCTGCTGTAGTCAAGAAAGCAGTCAGATATTCAGCGAGAATCTTTTCTTCTTTAACTCTAAGCCTGTAGATGAGGTCAGGGAGTAATAGGTTTGGCTCGTCCTCTGGGACACACGCTACGTCAGCGACAAGATCTGGAGTGTTTCCCCGAGTTATGAGTACATCTCCTTTGCGAAGCGCGAGCAGGTGCTCCTCATGATCCGTTCCCCGAAGCGCCTTGTTCTCTTCTCTCTTGAATCGGCCTTTTGTAACAGCGCTCAGTTTCAATACACCCAGTTCGTCTGTTGCTGCTGGTGTATTGGCTGCAATTGGAGAACTGCCTTGATCTAGTGAAGCAGTAATAAGCTTGATGCGTATGGCTTCCCAATGCGTAGGAATCTCTCCTAGCCATGCGTGTCCCGAGGCTTTGACTAGGGCGTCGGGGTCGAGCCCTTGGGTGACGACGCGGCTGATGAGGGCGGCGCGCTTTTCTTCCAGCAGTGCCAACATACGTACCTTCTCGGTAATCAGCCCATCGATGCGAGCGATTTCGCGGTCTAGATATTTGGCGACGGTTACTTGATTGGCAAGTTTAGGATGGCAAATGCGCTCTTCATACACGGACTCACGATTTATTCCAGGAACTGCCGCTTCTTGAGATCCCTTGTCCAAGCCCAGCGACTGGAGATTCCAATACAGCCATCGCAGATTTTCAGTAGTGAAACGATCGTCAACGAAAAATGTTGTATCTGATGCGAAGCATCCTTCTGGTGCCCAGTTGACCTTTCCGTATGAGCCCTTGCGTCCCAAGACGATGGCGGGTACATTCGTATTTCTTTCACGGGTAGTCGCGTACTGGCCATTCGAACCAAAGACGGCTACATCACCAGCGAACTCTTCATCCTTTGGCAAAGCATCACCGTATCCGAGCCGACATATGAATTTCACGCGGACAGAGGTGCTGCTCACGCCGTCACCTCCCGCAGCAACTCCAGAATCCGCTGCTCCACGCCAGCTAGCTCTGCATCGATCTCTGCAAGCGGGCGCGGCGGCTGGTACTGAAAGAACACCCGGTTGAAATTGATCTCGTAGCCCACCTTGCCAATTCCTCCATCCTGCTCGTCCAGCGTTTCGCGGTCGATCCAGGCGTCGGCTACGTAGGGGCGCACTTCACGAAGGAAGTAGCTGGCGATATCTTCTTTCAAAGGGATGTTCTCAGCATCCTTGAGTGCTGAATCAGGTTCATATTCAAGGAATCCGCCATGGCCATCGGCGCGCAGGCCCAACAATTGATAAAGTCCCTTCTTGTCAACCGCATCAGGCAGAGACTGGCCTGGGAAAAGTGCCTCTTTATCCACCCTCATCACCCTGTGGTGCCTGGCGATCACCGGTTCGGCGTCAGGGTCTACCGTGGTGAAGCAGTCGCGGAAGATCTTCTTCTGTGCAGTACCTTTGGCCCCTTTGGCCCAGCCCTCGATGCCGCGGGGCAATCGCTTGAATAGCTTCTGCACCTCGTCCCAGGTGTCGTTCCAATCCAGCTGCGGCTCATCTCCGAACAGATCTTCAATGGTTTGCAGGGCATCAAACAGTTCGGGGCAGGTGTTGAGAAAACGCTCCCGCGCTTCGTCCGTGATCGCAAAGCGCAGCCGCAAGGGGCGCAATACGCTGATGCGCCGATAGCCGAAGTCGGCATTGTCAAACACCCGGCTGGTGCGGCTGTCTTCCAGGGCTCCATGTTCACGGGTGATGGCGTCGATGGCCGTCTGGTTGAGATAGCGGCGCTTGTCGCCCAGGCTGCGCTTCATGGGTGTATGCCGTTCGCGGGCGTCGATCAGCTGGATCTTGCCCTTGCGGTGGGCTTCCTTGCGGTTGGTGACCACCCAAATGAAGGTGCCGATGCCGGTGTTGTAAAACATCTGCTCCGGCAGAGCCACGATCGCCTCCAACTGGTCGCGCTCGATGATCCAGCGGCGAATCTCACTCTCGCCGCTACCGGCACCGCCGGTGAACAGTGGTGAACCGTTGAACACGATGGCAATCCGCGACCCTGATCTGTCGCGATCTCCAGGCCTGTAATCTTGGAGCTTGCTGATCATGAACAGCAGGAACAGCAGGGCCCCGTCGTTGATGCGCGGCAGCTTGCCCCCGTAGCCCCGAAAGTTGGACCAGCGGTCGATGGTTTTTTTCTCCGCCTTCCAATCCACGCCAAACGGCGGATTGGCCAGAAGGTAGTCGAAGCGTAGCTCCGGAAATGGGTCGACAATGAGGGTGTTGCCCAGCTCTACCTGCCCATCCTTGTGCCCTTTGATCAGCAGGTCGGAGGCGGCTACGGCGTACGAACGCGAGTTGTAGTCCTGGCCGAACACTTTCACCGTGGCCTGTTCGTTATGGGCGCGAATCCAGTTCTGCGCTTCCGCCAACATGCCTCCGGTACCGCAGGCGGGATCGCAGATGGTCACGATCACGCCTGGCTGGGTGAGCACCTGGGTATCCGGTTCCAGCAGCAGGTTCACCATCAACTGGATCACCTCCCGCGGCGTGAAGTGATCCCCGGCTGTTTCATTGGCTGCTTCATTGAAACGACGGATAAGATCCTCAAACACCAAGCCCATGGTGATGTTATCCACCGTTCGCGGATGCAGATCGATATCGCAGAACTGTGCAACCACCTGGTAAAGGCGATTTGATTCCTCTAACTTTTCTATCTCTTTTTCGAACTCGAAGCGCTCAAAAATCTTGCGGATGTTTTCGGAGAAGCCGTTGATGTAGTCGGCCAGGTGACGGCCGATGTTGTCTGGATCACCTTTAAGTTTGGGGAAGTCAAGCTGGCTGTGGTTGTGGAAGCCCAGCGAGTTGCCGTCCTCATCCTTGGCGAGGATGTTGAGAATGGCATCGACATTGATGGTTTCTTTCTTCTCCTGTCGTAGGCGTTCGTTTCGGGCTTCCAGCTCTACGAACTTGTTAAGCACTACGGCCTTGCTGTGTGCCAAGACGGCGTCGAAGCGACGCAGCACCGTCAGCGGCAACATCACCCGCTCATACTGGGGCGGCCGATAGGGACCCCGCAGCAGGTCGGCTACAGACCAGATGAAGTTGGCAAGCTGTTGGAAACTGGTGCTCATGCTCGGCAGCTGCTTCTTGGATGGGGGCGCGGCCAATAGGCAAGCTGGGCTACGCCAGGTAGCTTGTTCAGCATAGGACAGTGGTCAGCATCTCTATTTCTTGACGACAAGCTCCCCCTTGCCTGGTCAATATCACATTCATTATATTTTTGAAATTGCAATTGAATTCCCAGGATTGCCCGTTTCCAGCCCGCTATGCTCAAGACACTCTCTGAATGGTCGATTGGGCGGAGTGGCTAACGGGGATGATTTTCGCAAATTTATATAGACACAAAAGTTGAGCAAACTCACTCGCCTCCAGCGGGGCCAGCCCCGGAAAGAGATCTACCCCCGGTGGATGTATGTGCCGTCAACTCCTGCATTGAGCGGCCAGTGCACCCCAGCCCCAGGGGTGCAACGCTCAACCGGCTAATCCAGCCAGCCAGGCCCGCCATTGGCCCCGCTGCCACTTGCCGCTGCTGGTGGTAGCTAACGTGGGGCAATTGCACCAGCGCCGCGGCCGCTCCGCCGCCGGCCAGGTTTGGGTGATGTTTTGCAGGGCGGCGATCAGGGTGTCGGCGTCGGCGCAGGCCTGGGCCCGCACCAGGGCTACCAGTATTTGGCCCCATTCCGGGTGTGGTTCCGCCAGCAACAGCACCGCCGCCAGGGGTAGCTGGGTGGCGGCCAGTTGCAGGCGCTGCTCCAGCTGTTCGGGAAACACCGTTTCGCCGCCGCTGTTGATCGCCCCGTCCAGCCGGCCGCGGATCTCCAGGCCCTCCGGTTGCAGCCGCCCGGCGTCACCGCTGCGCCACCAGCCAGCGGCCGTGGTGGGCAGCGGCACCAGCCCCCGCTCCCCCAGCCAGCCGGGGCTGAGCCGGGGCGTGCGCACCTCCACCGCACCGCTGGCTGCATCGAGCCTCAGTTGCACATCGGCCAGGGGCGGGCCGCAGCCCTGGCGGCCCGCCAGGAACTGATCCGGGGCCAGGGCGCAGACCATCGCCGCCGTCTCGGTGGCCCCGTAACAGGGGGCCAGGCGCAGCCCCTGCTGGCGGGCTCTGGTGGCCAGCTGCTCCGGCAGCGCCGCGCCCCCCACCCAGATCACCGCCATCTGGCGCAGCCAGGCGATGCCCTCCGGGGCCGCCATCAGCCTTTGCAGCTGGGTGGGCACCAGGGCGATCAGCGGCTGTTGGTGTTGGGGCAACGCCACGGCTGCCGCCAGGGCCCGGGGGTCGCGCATCAGGGCTGGCGGCAGGCGCAGCTCGGCGCAGCCCCACTGTTCAGCCCGCACCGCCGGCATCAGGCCGCTCACGTGGTGCTGGGGCAATGGGTTGAGATGCAGGCATCTGGCCGGCTCCAGCCCCTGCGCCACCAGCCACTGGCCGCTGGCCGCCGCAGAGGCCTCCAGGTGGCTCCAGGGCTGCAGACACCAGCGCCGCCCGCCCGTACTGCCGCCACTGCCGATCACCAACCCCGGCCCCGCTGGCAGCAGCGCCGGCGGCGGCAGGGGCGGCGGCGACTCCCCCGACCCGGCCAGCACCAGCCAGCCGCCACTGGCCCTGGCTTGCTGCCAATCCTGCGGCCAATCCTCCTGGCAATCCTTCTGCCAATCCTTGGCCCATGGCCCCCCCATCAGCGGCGATCTCCCCCTGGCTGGGCCGCCTTCCACACCTGCCGGGGGTCGGTGGCAAACAGGGCCCCGGGCGGCTGCCAGCCGCTCGCCAACCCCGGCGCGGCTGGGGTGGGCCCCCGCATTTGCAGGGCCGCCAGGTGATGCAGCCAGCGGCGGCCGATGCCGGTCTCAAAGCCGGTGCTGAGCATCAGCCGGGGCTGGCCGGCCGCCAGGGCCGCCAGCAGCGGTCTTGGATCCCCCTCCTGGGCAGGCCGCCGCACCTGCCAGCCGGGCCAGCTATGGCGCAGTTGCGGCCGCTGCTGCAGCGATTCATCCAGGGCCACCGGCAGCCGGGCCGCCAGGGCCTCCAGGCCGGCCTGGTCGTCGCTGGCCAGCGGTTGCTCCAGCCACTGCAGCCGGGGTTCGTCCGCCAGCCGCTCCGCCCATCCCCAGGCGGTGGCCCGCGACCAGCCGCCGTTGGCATCCAGCCGCAGGCGCGCATTCGCCGGCAGCTGCGCCAGCAGCAGCTCCAGCAATGCCCGCTCCTGGCCATCGGCGCCGGCCGCCACCTTCCATTTGACGCATAAGGGGGTGACGCTCAAGGGGTTGACGCTCAGGCGGCCGCTGGCCCCATCGGCGCAGTGCAGAACGTGTTCCAGGGCGGGCAGCATCGCCTCGCCGGCGGGCAACAGCACCGCCCCGGGCGGTGCTGGCGGCCCCTCACCACCCACCAGCCCATCGGCCTCCGCCAGGGCCGCGCCCAGGGCAAAGCCGAGGCTGGGGGGGCAGGCGGCCCCTGCCAGGTAGGCCTCCAGCACTTCCCGGGGTTGCTCCTCCCCCAGTTCAGCAATGGCGGCGGCCAGCTCCGTCAGGGCAGGCAGGGCCGTCAGGGCCGGCGTCGCTGCCAACTGCGGGGTCGATGCCGTTTCCAGCTGCAGGGCAGGCCTTGCCTCCAGCTGCAGCGGTGCCGCTTCCCCCCAGCCCTGTTGTCCCCGCTCGTTGCGCAGCCGCAACAGCCAGCCGCGTTTTTCTCGCACCACTCCGGCCGAGGTGACCAGGGGGCGACCCAGCTCAAAGGCGAAGCTCCGCCATTCCAGCCGCACCCTGGCCATCGCCTAGAACCAGCGATCCAACGCCAGCCCCAGGGCCAGGCCCAGGCCATTGAGGGTCTGGAAGCGCAGGGCGAGAAATTTGCTGCCGGCGATCAGCTCGGGTTGTCGGTGGTGGCTCTGGAGCAGGCCGATCAGGGCCCGGGCCGGCGGCAGCCCCAGGGCACCCAGCAGCGCCGTCAGCGGCCAATGGCCCGTCAACACCGGCGCCCACTGAAAGGCCAGGGCCAGGGCCACAAACCAGGGCACCAGCGCCGCCGCCCCCGCCGTGCCCAGTTGCACCACCGGCGAGCGCTTGCCATTGGCGGCGTCCTCCTCCACCTGGTGGAAGTGGGAGCAGAACAGCACCAGGGCCGTGGCCAGGGCAGGGCCGCTGCCAAGGATCAGGGCGTCGCGCCAGGGAATGGCCGCCGCCGCCGTCGCCCCAGCCGCCGCCGTCGCCGCCGCAGTAGCCGCCGGTGGGGCCAGGGCCAGCAGACCCGCCGCCGTGGCCAGCGGTCCGAAGGCCAGCCAGCAGAGCGGTTCCCCCAGGCCCCGGTAGCCGAGCCGGAAGGGCGGACCCTGGTACACGTAACCGAGGCCGCAGCAGGCAAGCACCAGCCACAGCACGGAGAGGCTGCTGCCCAGGGCCACCAGGCCCATCAGCGCCAGGCCCACCAGCAGGCACAGCTGCGCCAGCCAGGCCACCCGATCGCGCCGTCCGGTGAGGTTCACCACCGAATGGGGCTTGCCCAAGGCGTCGACGCCGGTATCGGCGTCAAAGACGTCATTGGCCAGGTTCTCCCAGGCCAGCAGCAGCACCGCCGCCGCCAGGAACAGCAGCAGCCGACACCAGCTCACCGGTTCGCCTTGGCCAAAGCGCCAGCCGGCCGCCAGCAGCACCGGCATCACCGCCACCGAATACATCGGCCACTTGATCGCCGCCCGCCACAGGTGGCGTCTGGCGTAACGGCTTGCGACGACCTCGGGCTCTGTAAGGGGCGCCGGCACCGGCGATCGCTGCAAGGCCCATACATTTGAGCAGCTACCCCCGCCCCATCCGCCAGGCCTTGGTGCAGGCTCCCCTGACGTTCAGCGAGCTGCTGGCGGTCGCGACTGAGGCGGCAAGCCGGCTGGAACCCGAGGGGGTGTTGAGCCTGGCTTTGCCCCTGGCGCCCCTCGATCCCCTGCTGGCCTTGCCGCGGTTGAGTGCCGGGCTGGCCGATGGCTTTCGGTTTCTCTGGGATGGGGCGCCGGGCCTCTGCATTGCTGCGGCGGGTCGGGCCAATGGGCTGGAACTGAGCGGGCCACGGCGCTTTGAGCTGGCCCAGCGCTACGCGACGGCCACTTTGGGCCGGCTGGGGGTGGCCCAGGAGGTGCCGGCCCTGGCCCGGCCCCGGGTGCTGTTGGCCTTCTCCTTTTTCGACGCGCCCCTCGATCTCCAGGACACCAGTGCGCCCGGGGTGCAGGCGGTGCTGCCCCGCTGGCAGCTCAGCCGCCACGGCCAGCACTGCTGGCTGCGGCTGCAGCGCTGCCTGGGGGGCGAAGTGACGGCCCGGCAGCTGGCGGAGGAGCTGTGGGCCATGGGCCAGGCCCTGGCCCAGGCGGCCAGTGGCGGCGAGCAGCTCCCGCAGCCGCCGCGGCTGGCCAGCTCCGGGGGGCCGGATGCCGCCAGCTCCTCCGCCAGTGCCTCTGCCAGCAATTGCGCCGGCGTTGGCCACGGCGATGGTGTCGGCGTCTGCGATGGCCACGGCGATGCGGCCTGGATGCAGGGCTATCGGCTGGCCGCCGAGCAGGCCCTGGAGTTGGTGGAGCGGGGCGCACTGCAGAAATTGGTGCTGGCGGTGCGCCAGCGGTTGCTGCTGGTGGGTGAGCCCGATCCGCTCACCCTGCTGGCTCCCCTGCGCCGCCACCAGGGCGGCAGCTGCCGCTTCCTCTGGCAGCGCAACGGCGGCGGTGCCCTGATCGGCGCCTCGCCCGAACGACTGCTCACGGTGCGCCAGGGGCAGCTGCGCAGCGATGCCCTGGCCGGCACCGCCACCCCAGAAGCCAGCGCCGACCTGCTGGCCTCGGAAAAGGAGCGGCTGGAACACCAGCTGGTGGTGCAGGCGATCGGCGACGGCCTGCGGGCGGCGGGCCTGGAACCGCGCAGTCCGCGCCATCCGCGCCTGGCCCGTCATGGGCATCTGGTGCACCTGCACACTCCCATAACCGCATCCCTGGCCGGGCAGCATCCCCTGGCCCTGGCTGCGATGCTGCACCCCACTCCCGCCGTGGCTGGCGTGCCGCGCCGGGAGGCCATGGCTTGGCTGCGCTGTCTGGAGCCGTTTGAACGGGGTCACTACGCCGCGCCGATCGGCTGGATCGATAGCTGTGGCGACACCGATTTAAGGGTGGCGATCCGCAGCGGCACCCTGCGGGGCCAGTGCCTCGAACTCACCGCCGGCGCTGGTCTGGTGCGGGGATCGTCGCTGGAGCGGGAGTTGCGGGAGGTGGATCTCAAGCTGGGGGTGCTGCGCCGCCAATTGCAATTGCCGGCCATCAATGCCGCAGGCAATTGCATCGGCTCAGAAGTGCCGCTAACGCATAATCGGCCGCGACAAAATTGAACCAGGCATAATCAGCCCAGCAAGCTCGCCCCGGCTCGACTTGGACCAGCCAGGCTCGGCTGCATTCCCAGGGCATTGGTTGACGCGGCGGGCTAATTGACGTGCCGAACTATCTGACGCGCCGAACTATTTGACGCGGCGAATTAATTGGCTTGGCTAAATCATTCCTGGCTGAATCAGCTCGCCAGCAACCGCTCGATGGTGAGATCCGCCACCGGGATGCCGCCGAGTCGTTCCACCTCGCGAATGCCGGTGGGGCTGGTGACGTTGATTTCGCTGAGGCGCCCGTCGATCACGTCGATGCCCACAAAAAACAGGCCCTCCGCCCGCAGGGCCGGGGCCAGCTCGGCGCAGATGCTCAGTTCGGTGGCGCTGAGCGCGGTGGCTTCCGGGCTGCCGCCCACCGCCAGGTTGCTGCGGAAGTCGTCACCGGCGGGCCGGCGATTGACTGCCCCCAGGGGTTCGCCGTTCACCAGCAGGATGCGCTTGTCGCCGGCAGTCACCCCCGGCAGGAAGGCTTGCACCATCACCGGCAGGCTCTCCTGGCCGGTCACCAGTTCCAGCAGGGCCCGCAGGCCCGGCGTGCTGGCGGAGGCAAAGACAACCCCCTGGCCGGCCCGGCCCCCCAGGGGCTTGAGCACCACCTGGCCCTGGTCGGCGGCGAAGGCCGCCAGCTGCTCCACCCGGCTGCTCACCAGGGTGGGGGCCATCAGGTGGCTCCAGCGCAGGGCGCTGAGCTTTTCATTCCAAGCCCGCAGCGAGGCGGGGCGGTTAAGGATTCGCACCCCCTGGCGTTCGGCTAGCTCCAGCAGATGGGTGGCATAGAGATAGGCCTCATCCACCGGCGGATCCTTGCGCATCCACACGTGGCTGAACAGCTCCAGGGGCCGCAGCTGGCGCTCCTCCAGCTGGTACCAGGGCCCGTCACCCCGCTCGGCCAGGGTCACCGGCGTCGCCAGCACCCAGCCCCCATGGCCGCTGCCAGATCCCGCCTCCTGCGGCTCGGCGGCCATCAGGTCCGCCAGGGTGGCCACCCACACCGGCAGGCCCGCCCGCTGCGCCGCCTGCATCAGGGCAACGCTGCTGTCCTTGGCTGGATTCAGCCTGCCGATCGGATCGATTACGAACAGCTGCTGGTTCGCCGCGGCGGGGGCGATCCGGGATGCCGTGACCACGCTCAGGCGGCCAGCAGGGTGGACAGCTCGCCGCTGCGCTCAAGCGCGTGGAGGTCGTCGCAGCCGCCCACGTGTTGGCCGTTGATGAAGGTTTGGGGCACGCTGCGACGGCCGCCGCTCTTGGCGGCCATCGCCTGGCGGGCCGCCTCGTCGCCGTCGATTGCGTACTCGGTGTAGGCCACCCCCTTGCGATCCAGCAGTGCCTTGGCTCGAATGCAGAACGGACAGGCGCTCCAGGTGTAGATCTCGACCGTTGCGGCCATAGGGCCTCATCAGGGTGAATTGGATCCTAGGCAAACCAGGGAAGCCCGATTCAGCCTGGCGACCTGGCCCCCCCGGGGCTGGGCTCTCCAGGGCTGGGCCGGAGTCGATGCCCACCCAGGGCTGTTCTGGCGAGATGGCTGTTATGGGGAGATGGCTGTTATGGGGAGATGGCTGTTATGGGGAGATGGCCGTCCAGCGGCGGATATTGCGCTACTGATGATCTGGCGGGGCTGTTCTGGGGAGATGGCCGTCGAGTGGGGGATATTGCGCTACTGATACCGTCAAGCCAATGTTTTCTGCTGCCCGGTGCTCGACCTCACCGATTTCAAGCGCGACCTCTCCGAGCTAACCGACCGCCTGGGCGATGCCCAGGACTGTCTTTGACGTACCTGCCCTGACCGCCCGCCAACGGGACCTGGAACAGCTCGCCTCCCAGCCCGACTTCTGGGATGACCAGAAACAGGCCCAGACCCAGATGCGCCAGCTCGATGAGGTGAAGGCCCAGCTGGAGCAGCTCAGCCAATGGCGGGCGGCCGTGGACGACGGCAAGGCCACCCTGGAGCTCTATGACCTGGAGCCCGACGCGGAGCTGTTGGCGGAGGCCAACGCCGGGCTGCAGAAGCTCAAGGCGGATCTGGATCGCTGGGAGCTGGAGCGGCTGCTGAGCGGCACCTACGACAAGGAGGGGGCGGTGATCAGCATCAACGCCGGAGCCGGCGGCACCGATGCCCAGGACTGGGCCCTGATGCTGATGCGCATGTACACCCGCTGGGGGGAAGATCACGGCATGAAGGTGAGCGTGGATGAACTCTCGGAGGGAGAGGAAGCTGGCATCAAGAGTTGCACGATTGAAATAGATGGCCGCTACGCTTACGGCTACCTGCGCAATGAAAAGGGCACCCACCGGCTGGTGCGCATCTCGCCGTTCAATGCCAACGACAAGCGTCAAACGAGCTTTGCCGGGGTGGAGGTGATGCCAAGAATTGACCAGGACGTGAAACTGGACATCCCCGATAAGGATCTGGAAATCACCACCTCCCGCTCCGGGGGCGCCGGCGGCCAGAACGTCAACAAGGTGGAGACGGCGGTGCGCATCCTCCACATCCCCACCGGCCTGGCCGTGCGCTGTACCCAGGAGCGCTCCCAGCTGCAGAACAAGGAGAAGGCGATGGCCCTGCTGATGGCCAAGTTATTGGTGATCGCCCAGGAGCAAAGGGCCGCCGAGATCGCCGACATCCGCGGCGACATTGTCGAGGCGGCCTGGGGCAATCAAATTCGCAACTACGTGTTTCACCCCTACCAAATGGTGAAAGACTTGCGCACCCAGCACGAAACCACCGATGTGCAGGGGGTGATGGATGGCGATCTGGATCCCTTTATCCAGAGTCTGCTGCACCAGGGGGTGGAGATCGCCGCCGCCCCTGATGACTGAACCAAAAAGACTGGATCTCAAAAAGGCCGAACCAGTTAAGATTGACTTCCAAAAGACCGACATCTAAAACACTTTCCTCGAAAAGACCGACTTCGCAAAGACCGACTTCGCAAAAACCGAGCTAATTAATTGACCGCCATGAGCGATTCCGCCAGCGATTCCCAGCCCAGTGAAAAAAACACCAGCTTCGTGAAGCTGGCCATGCGCAACATGGTGCGCAAGGGGCGCCAGAGTTTGGTGCACTTCGGCCTTACGGCGCTGGGACTCAGTGGTTTTCTGCTGCTGATCGCCTGGCTGGGTCGGCCCCAGCTGCCGGGGGGCTGAGCACCGTGGTGACACCCAATTCCCTGCCCGAGCTGGATCTGGCCTTTGATGTGGACCCCGAGCTGAAGCCTGGCCTGGCTCAGGAGGCGGGGCTGCTGGCCGATCCGCTGGCGGGCGCCGACCGCTGGCACGGATTGCTGAGTGATTGGCTGGCGGCGCTGGCGGCCGAGCTGCCCGATCGCTTGGCGGCTCCGAGTTACTGCCTGGGCCTCAGCCTGGTGGGCGATGCCGAAATCGCCGACCTCAACGGCACCTGGCGCCAGCAGGATCAGCCCACCGACGTGCTGGCCTTTGCCGCCCAGGACGAGGGCGCCGATGGCCTGCCACCGCTGCCACCACTACCGCAGCTGCCCCCCGCCCACCCGCCCACAGGCGATGGGCAGGGTGCTTTGGCCTCCTGGGAGCCCCTGGAACTCGGCGACATCGTGATCTCCCTGGAGACCGCGGCTCGCCAGGCCGGCGATCACGGCAACAGCCTGGAGCGGGAACTGCTGTTCCTGGCCAGCCACGGCCTGCTGCACCTGCTGGGCTGGGACCATCCCGATGAGGCCAGCCTGGCGGCGATGCTGGCTCGCCAAGAGCAGCTGCTGGACCTGGGCCCGCTGGCAGGGTCGGCAAAGATCGCGTAACGCTGCTGACCAGCAGCCTTGGAGTTGCTCTGCATCTGCAAGGAAACCTTAAAATGGCTTGACTTATCTGCAGTACCCCCCCCCATAGCCCCATAGACCCTGAGTTGTGGGCTTGTTCAACTGAGAGATCGTAGCTTCGCGCGATCTCTCCATACTCGTTAGCTGCCACCGATTACGCTATTAAAAGGAGTCAATTGACTGAATTTGAGTTTTCAAAAGTACCGCAAGAAATTGTGATTGATGGAGAATTTGACGACACTTGTCGTTGTCGACTGGCTGCGCAAACCATGCAAGCTATTAGCGATGGACGACTAAAAGTGCTGATTCGGCAGATGGGTGCAAAACCCATAATTTCCAATTCCCAAATTACTTTGGAATCAACATCGGGCAATATCAAGATTTTCATTGGTGAAGATGATTCTCGGGTTGCCTTGGGTAGGAATACCTCTGGAGCTTTCAATTTGCGCCTGTGGAGAAGTTCGTCTATAATTATTCACGAAAATACAACGTCAAATGGTCTCCAAGTATTATGTGATATGTCAACTGTGTCCGTAGGAAAAGACTGCATGTTTTCGAGCGGAATTTTAATTCAATCCGCAGATCAGCATGGGATTGTTGATCTGCGCACGGGCCAGATCGTGAATAATAAAATGAGAAAAGTTGACATTGAAGATCATGTATGGCTTGGGCGGCAATGCATATTGCTCCCAGACGTATCCATCGGCAGGGGAGCTATTATCGGCGCAGGGGCGATCGTAACCAAAAATATACCAAAAATGTCAGTGGCTGCTGGTATTCCGGCTAAGGTTGTAAGGACTGATGCTACGTGGAGCAGGTCTCCCACCTCTCTGGACGCAATGGCCAAAATATATGTTGATCAATATCACCAGCAGTCAACCTCGCATCCGATAGAGACTGACCATGCCAGCCCCTCAATTTAACTTTTAGCGGGCTTGTCCTGAGGCATCTCTTGATATAGTTGGTTTATGGGAGACTGAGCCCTTAGAATAACTAGCTTTTAACCCAGGTCCTACTGCTATCCCCGCTGCCAATAGAGCCGCAGGTATATATTATGAGGCTGATAATTGAGATTTGTAATTGCTGTGGTACAGCCGCAACTACGTGCGCGATGAATCTGGACGGTTGCTTTGTCCATGGGACGGGCGACTCGACACGGGTTTCCAGCCATCCTTTTTCAAACCTGACAACGGCGGTAAGGTGCAGTTGTGCCATGACCAGCCCCCTCCCCCTACCGGAACCGATTCCCCCGCCGCTGGAGGCGCCATCACCGCGCACGTCCCGTCGGCGCGGGTTATCCCAGCCCGGGCGTGCCCGGCAGGGGGCCTGGGCCGTGGCGGGCGACCTGCCGGCCAGTTTTCGCTACGCGGCCCAGGGCCTGCTCTATGGCTTCCGCAGCCAGCGCAATTTTCGTATTCATTTGCTGACCGGCATCCTGGTGTTTGGCCTGGGCCTGTGGCTGGGTCTGAGCGCCGATCGCTTGGCCCTGCTGGTGCTCACCGTGGCGGCGGTGCTGGTGCTGGAACTGCTCAACACCGCCACAGAAGCGGTGGTGGATCTGGCGATTGGCCGCCAGTTCCACCCGCTGGCGCGGATCGCCAAGGACTGCGCCGCCGCCGCCGTGCTGGTGGCCGCCCTGGCCTCGTTGCTGATCGCTTTACTGCTGCTGGTGCCACCGCTGCTGAGCCGCCTCGGCCTTTGAATGGGAGCTGGCCCGGGGCGGCGATGCTTCTCGTTCTCGACAACTACGACAGCTTCACCTTCAACCTGGTGCAGTACCTCGGCGAGCTGGCGCCCGAGCATCCGGTGGCGGCCCAGCTGCGGGTGGAACGCAACGATGCCCTCAGCCTGGAGCAGATTCGAGCCCTGGAGCCGGCGGCAATCCTGATCTCCCCGGGGCCTGGCGATCCCGACCAGGCGGGGGTGTGTCTGGAGGTGTTGCGGGAACTGAGCCCCCGGGTGCCCACCCTGGGGGTGTGCCTGGGCCACCAGGCGATCGCCCAGGTGTATGGCGGCCGGGTGGTGCGGGCCAAACAACTGATGCATGGCAAAACTTCGCCGGTGCTGCATGGGGGCCAGGGCGTCTTCTCCGGCCTGGCCAACCCCCTGACGGCCACCCGTTACCACAGCTTGATCGCCGAACGGGAATCGCTGCCCGACTGCCTCGAGATCACAGCCTGGCTGGACGATGGCACGATCATGGGTCTGCGCCACCGCGACTATCCCCACCTGCAGGGGGTGCAGTTTCACCCCGAGAGCGTGCTCACCCAAGATGGCCATGCCCTACTGGCCAATTTTTTGCGCTTAGCCAGCGCCTGACCACTGGGCAAGGGGCTGACCGGCCTGGTTAGCTGCAGTAGGGTCGCGCCGAGAGGTCGCCCCCCATGCGTCTGCCACCCGTTGTTGCTGCCCTGGGCCTTGGCGCCCCGGTCACCACTGCATTGGTAACCACTGCGTTGCTCATCACTGCCCTCGGTGGGGCTGTCCTGCCCGCTGCGGCCGCCGGTGGGGTGACGATCACCAGTTATGGCCACAGCGCAATGCTTATCCAGGGCGGCGGCGCTTCCGTGCTGCTCAATCCCTTCAAGGCGGTGGCCTGCGCCGCCGGCCTGAAGGAACCGCGACTGCGGGCCGATGTGATCCTCACCAGCAGTCGCCTGGCCGATGAAGGGGCCCCGGTGGCGACGGGCAAGTATCTGCAAAACCCCGGTAGCTATCAGCTGGCCGGGCTCAAGTTTGATGGCATCGGCGCACCCCACGACCGCCTGGGGGGGCGCCGCTTTGGCATGTCCACCCTCTGGCGCTGGCGGCAGGGGGGGCTGGAGTTCGCCCACCTGGGCGGCACTGCGGGACGGCTCAGTCCGGAGGATCGAGTGCTGTTGGGGCGCCCCGACGTACTTTTTATCGCAATTGGTGGCGGTGCCAAGGCCTACAGCGGCCCTGAGGCGGCGGAGGTGGTGCGCGAGCTGCAGCCCCGTCGGGTGATTCCGGTGCAATACCAGAGCGGCAAGCCCCTGCAGGCCTGTGACCTCACCAGCGCCGAGCCCTTTTTGAAGGCCATGGCTGGCACCGCCGTGAAGCGCCCCGGCCCCAGTCTCAGCCTGACAAGCCCACTGCCGGATGCCATGGTGATTGAGCTGATGCGTTGAGCTCTGTCTTCCTCACAAGCCTGGCCCATGCTTCGTCGGTTGGGTGCATAAGGTGCATAAAGTTGGTTCACATTGGCGTTTTGCATGGAACAAGAGCTGTTCACCAAGGAGGATCTGCAAGCCATACCCCTGTTCAAAGACCTGTCGCTTGAGGATTGTGAAAGCCTCTGTCGAGACCAGCGCCATGGGCAGATGCCCACAGGTCACCAGCTGATCGTTGAGGGGGATTGGGACGATGGAGTTTATTTGATTCGTGAAGGCATGGCCAAGGTGCGCCACTTCACCCTGGAGGGGGACGAAATCGTGGTGGCGGTGATTGGTGCAGGCTCGATTTTGGGCGATATGGCCCTTCTTATTGGTAGCGGCCGGCGCACGGCCGATGTGGTGGCTCTAGCCCCCGTAAAGGTGGTAAAACTGCGGGGCAGCAGAATGCGCCAGCTGCTGGATCAGCGCACAAATTTTGCCCTGGCGATGGCCACCCTGCAGGCCCGTCGCTTGAGTGATCTGGGCAGAAGATTTCGCTGTCAGCAGGAGGATGCTACCACCCGTGTTCTGGCCACCCTGCTCGATTTAGCCTATGCGGTTAGTGGCAATCGGGATCCCAGCAGCCCAATCCCCAGCCTGCCCCAGCGGGAGATTGCCACCATCGCTGGTCTGGCCCGGGGCACCGCCTCCAGCATTATCAGCAAGCTGCGCGCCCGAGGCATCTTGATTGAAGATGCTACAACTTTGCAAATTGCCGACCTGGAACCCCTCAAAAAGCGAGGCTTGATAGACTAATTGTTCGGAGTCTAGGCGTGGCCGGTTAGGCTTAATGCAGCTAAAGCCAGTCAAAAGGTGTAAATCGGGTGGGGGTAAGCAAGCGGAATTGGCGGGGTGAAGGCATTTCCTGATCGGTGCTCCTTCCATATCGGTGCTCTTTCCATATCGGTGCTCCATTGACGCTGGTTCGGATTTTTTCAGGATTCTCCTAGGCCTCTGTTTGACAATCGATTGCGCACCATGCCTGCCAGAACTGTTGCATCTGGGCCTCGCTGCCAATGCTGACCCGCAGGCAGCCATCGATTAGTGGTTTGCCGGCCATGGAGCGCACCAGGATGCCGGCCTGGCGCAGGCTTTGCTCCATTTGATCCGCCGGTATTTTGGGCCAGATCAGTAGATAGTTGCCGCCTTCGGCGTGGTGGCGCAACCCCGATTGGCGCAGCTGCTCCAGCAACCAGCCCTTTGCCCGCAATACCTCAGCTACATAGTTATCCACATAGGCCTGGTCGGCCAGGGCAGCGAAGGCGGCCGTCACCGCAAAGCTGTTTACGTCATAGGGGCCGCTAACTCGGGCCAATCGATCCACCACTTCGGCGGCCCCAATCGCGAAGCCGATGCGCAGCCCGGCGATGCCGGCGGTTTTGGATAGGGAGCGCAGCACCAGCAGGTTTGGCAGGGCGGCAAAGGGATCACCGCCGGCACCAGCGCTTTCCATCAGCAATGGCAGCACGCTGTCGCCCGTGAAGGCTTCGTATAGCTCATCCACCACCACCAGGGTGTCTGGGGCCACCGCCGCCAGCTCCAATACAGCCGCTGCGGCCAGGCGGGTGCCGGTGGGGTTGTTGGGATTGCAGATCAGCAGCAACCGCGGCGGCCGCCCCGCCCCAGACGGGCCGCTGAGGGCAGCGCGTATCTGCTCCAGCGGGAACAGAAAGCCAGGCAGTTGATAGGGAATAGCTTCAATTTCCATCCCCTGCATGCGGGCGCAGGGGGTGTAGTAGCCAAAGGTGGGACTCGTAGTTAGCAGCCGATCACCGCTGGCCCCGTAGGCGTGAAACACCGCATGGATGGCGGCGTCCACCCCGTTGAACAGCGCCACCTGGGCGGGCTGCAGACCGCTGGCGGCCAGGCCGGCCTGGGCCGTAATCGCAGTCACTACCGCCTGCCGCAGGCCGTCGTATTCCGGATAGATGGCGTAGTGGTCTGCCGGCATGGCCCGGATCGCCTCCACCACCCGGGGGCTGGGCCCCACCGTGTTTTCGTTGAAGTCGAGCCGCAACAGCCCCCGGCGCCCCTCCAGGGGGGCGCTGTAGGCCTGCAGGGTTTCCACTTCGGGGCGAGCCGCTGGCGCCAGCGGGGCCGCCTGGGGAGCAGCGGTTTTATCCATGCCACGACGCTAGGTTGCGGCCCGGATGGCTGTTGGCTGGGGTAGGGCAGGGCTAGAGCCAGGGCAAGTGCTGTTGGGGGTGGCAAAGATGGCGGCGATGGGCTGCCGATTCAATCGGCTGAATCCTTTCGGGAATTACTGGGCCATGGCGATGGGAGAAGTATCGTGATCGACACCCATGTGCTCAACCGAGGCCCCATTGGGCGTTTGCAGCCCTGCCGACCTTTTGTAACACAGCGAACCCTTATAGGCGGACCCGCCCATCAAACCCGGAATGGTTCCGACTTGTGCGAGATTCCTTGTCATTGCAATTGATCTCACGGATGTCTGCCGCTTGCCTCCCGCTTTTAGACGGCCAAAACTGCGGAGAAGGGGGTATTATGCGGGTCCGCCTAAGAAAGCGTTCGATGGTCATGACTACAATCTGCTGTAACCGTGAGATCTATGACGACTATGGCTCGAATCTTTCTCTCACATGCTTTGTCAGATTCAAATCTTGCCAGATGCATTGAAAAGACACTTAAGGACCTCAAACATTCTCTTGATCTCCCAGTTGACAAACCACCTGCCGGCCGCTGGAGAGAAAGAATCCTCAGGGCACTTGGGTCGGCAGATGTAATCATACCAATCCTAAGTGAGAAAGGGTTGCAATCGAGTTACGTTGCCAGTGAGATAGGATCAGGGAGAATCTTGGATCAGACAAAAAATACTCTGCTCTTACCAGTCGTTGTAGCCACACAGTTTCATGTACCTTCGTTAGTTTCGGATTACCACTGCTTTAGGCTCATGCTTAATGCAAAAGGAGAGTTCAGCGAATCTGACGTCACAGTTTTGGGGAAACAGATAGATGTTGCCATTACAGAGCATCTCGGCGCGAGAAGCCCAAGAGTTTTTATCAGCCATCGGCATAAAGACGAAGATGTTGTAAAAGCTTTGGTCACTCTCATTGAAAAATCATTTGTGATTAGTGCCTCAGATATTCGTTGCACTTCAGTGCATCCGTATAGATTGGCGCCTGGAGATAGGACCTCGGAGAAGCTCAGGTCTGAGATCAGGGCTGCGGAAGTGGTACTTGGTATAATCTCTCCAGAAGCACAAGACTCTAAATACGTTTTGGCAGAGCTTGGTGCTGCATGGGGTTGTGAAATACCTACGTTTCCCCTATTAGTCAAAGGAGCCACCTATACAGACGTCCCATCACCTTTGGATGAGCGTAGTTGCCTTGATGTTAGTATTGCTGGAAACTGTGCTCAGTATGTTGAAGCAATCGGCCGTGTTTCATCACTTGAGCGCAGAGTTGAGCAAGGCGACCTTACTAGAATTCAGGAGTCAACGAATGAGTTGGCGAGAGTAGCGGGCCTGACTACATGAGATTTCCATCTCAGAGTTTTCTGCCATCGAACACAGCCATTCACCTGAGCCGCCACCGGGATCTTCCGCTCAGTGCCACTGGCTTCTAGCGGCCAGGTGATGGCCAGCGTTCGGCGGGCTTGCCTTGAGGCATCCGTTGATCTCGTTTGCTTAAGAGTTTGCAGAAAAACCAGCCCACAAGCTAGTTTTCCCCAGGCATGAGCTGATTTCTGGTTCAAAAAGACGCAGCGGCGACTGTCAGATCCGCAAACAGCTCAATTTCGGCATCTTTGGCA
>JBIKWK010000122.1:0-4970 GCA_044356375.1 Prochlorococcaceae cyanobacterium
GCCGGCGCAATCCGACCGCTGCGCAGGGCCTGGCCAAGCGTGGCCGCAATCGCCTCCTGGCCCACCAGCTGATCGAGGCGCTGGGGCCTGTACTTGTGGTGCAGCGGCTGGTAGGCCGTAGGTCTCATGCGGCAGCGGGCTCAGCCGGCACCCTGAATTGGCCGTCTCGGGCAGGCGAGCTTGAGGCTAATGCTCCTGCCGCTGGCCCGGGCCGAGCAGCTTCTCCAGCCGCGACTCCAGCTCCTCCACCTCCGCCAACTGGTCGGCGAGGCGCTGGGCCGCCCGGCGCAGGGCCACGAACTGACTGTCGCCGTCAACGGGCTCTGCCCAGCGGGCCTCGGCCTTGCTCAGTTCGCTCTCCAGCCCTTCCTGCAGTTGGCGTCTCAGCCCATTGAGCTGCTCCAGATAGTTGAGAGCCCACCCCCTGCCCCGCTCCAGCTGCCCCTCGGAGAGCTGGGAGGCCAGCAATTTCTGGATGGAGCCCAGCAGGGCGGCGGCCCCCTGGCGCGGATTGGCGATGCCGGCTTGATCGAGCAGGGCGGCAACCATCGCCCTCGGTCCGCGCTGGCTGGCCTCTAGCCAACCCTCCACCTGGGCGCTGCGGTGGCGGCCGGTCTTGCACCAGTGGGCAAAGTGCTCACAGTTGTTAAAAATCAGGTTGTAGCGCTGTTCGCCGATGCGACCGATGGCCCGTCTCAGGGTCACTTCCGGGGTTGAGCAGCTAGCGGCCGGGTAGGGCACCACCGAGATGGGCTCACCGCGGCTGAACTCCAACAGGGGGCTGCGCAGAATTTCGCGGCCCTCCAGGTAGTGGGCCACGCTGCCATCGCCCAGATCGATGCCGTGGTGGGTGAACAGGCCGTGCCGTCGAGGCACTCGCAGATGGTCGGCGGCCGCCAAGGTCGGCAGGGGCTGGGGGCTGTCGCCAGGTCTAGCGCAGGGGCCTGGGGTCAGCTCAGCACAGCTCAAATCAGGCGGGCTCATAGGCCTGAGCTCAACTCTGGCGGGCTGTGTTCAGGCGGGCTGTGCTCAGGCAGTGGCCTGGTGGTTGTCGTCCTCGTGGTTGCTGGGCAGGCGCACCACCTGACCCTTGCTGCGCTGCTCCACCAGCTCCCGGGTGACGGTGAACTCGGGCACGTCGCTGCGGGAGGGCAGGTCGTACATCAGCTCGAGCATCAATTCCTCAACGATGCCCCGCAGGGCGCGGGCGCCGGTCTTGCGGCGCTGGGCCTCGACGGCGATGGCCTCCAGGGCGGCCGGCTCAAATTCCAGGCGCACGTTGTCCATGCTGAGCAGGGTTTGGAACTGCTTCACCAGGGCATCGCGCGGCTCGGTGAGAATGGCCTGCAGGGCCTTGATGTCGAGAGGTTCCAGCAGGGCGGTTACCGGCAGCCGACCGATGAACTCGGGGATCAGGCCGTACTTGACCAGGTCATCGGGCTGCAGATGCCGCAGTATTTCGCTGGCCTGGCGCTCCTTGCTGCTGCGGGGCCGGCTGCTGCCGTCGGGGCCGATGAAGCCGATGGCGTTGCGGCCCAGCCGGCGTTGCACCACCTCCTCCAGCCCCACAAAGGCGCCGCCACAGATGAACAGGATTTGACTGGTATCAATCTGAATGCAGTCCTGGTAGGGGTGCTTGCGGCCCCCCTGGGGCGGCACGTTGGCCACCGTGCCCTCCAACAACTTGAGCAGCGCCTGCTGCACCCCCTCGCCGGAGACATCGCGGGTGATCGAGGGGTTTTCGCTCTTGCGGGCGATCTTGTCGATCTCGTCGATATAAATGATGCCCCGCTGGGCCTGCTCAACATCAAGATCGGCCTTTTGCAATAGCCGCAACAGGATGTTCTCCACGTCTTCCCCCACATAGCCGGCCTCGGTGAGGGTGGTGGCGTCGGCCACCGCGAAGGGAACTTCCAGCAGCTCTGCCAGGGTCTGGGCCAGCAGGGTCTTGCCGCAGCCGGTGGGCCCGATCAACAGGATGTTCGACTTGTGCAACCTGGTGGCGTTCTCGCTGCTTTCCGCCTCGCCGTTCTGCTGCCAGGCCAGGCGTTTGTAGTGGTTGTAGACGGCCACCGCCAGGCTTTTCTTGGCCTCCTCCTGACCCACCACCTGACGATCCAGGAAGGTCTTGATAGCTCGGGGGGTGGGAATTTCGGCCAGGGTGGGGACTGGCTTGGCGGCCTTCTTGGCGGGCTGCTTGTTGCGGGAGGGCTCGGGAGCCGGGCGACCGCCCGGGGAGCCCTCCACCAGCTCCTCATCGAGGATCTCATTGCAGAGATCGATGCACTCGTCACAGATGTAGACGCCAGGGCCAGCTATCAGCTTGCGCACCTGCTCCTGGGACTTGCCGCAGAAGGAACATTTCAGGTGGGCGTCAAACTTGGCCATCGGCAATGAAAGCAGGGGAGCCCAATGGGCAGGATCATTACGAAAACGGGTCTCGGTCTCGTAATGGGTCCTTGGGAATCAGGCAGGCAGGGGATCAACCGGCTGCGGTGAAGGAGGAGGTGTCAGTCACCACCCGATCGATCAGCCCATATTCAACCGCCTCTGGCGGAGAAAGGAAGTAGTCGCGGTCTGTGTCCTCGGCAATCTTTTCCAGGGGCTGGCCGGTGTGCTCGGCCAGCAGCCCGTTGAGGGTGTCCTTGAGGTAGAGGATTTCCTTGGCCTGGATCTCGATATCCACGGCCTGGCCCTGGGCTCCACCTAGGGGCTGGTGGATCATGATCCGGGAATTGGGCAGGGCTAGACGCTTGCCCTTAGCACCACCGGCCAGCAAAAAAGCCCCCATTGATGCTGCTAATCCGTAGCAGATAGTTACCACATCCGGAGCCACCTGCTGCATGGTGTCATAGATGGCCAGGCCCGCAGTCACGGACCCCCCAGGCGAGTTGATGTAGATCTGAATATCTTTTTCTGGATCTTCCGCCTCCAGGAACAGCAGCTGCGCCACCAGGGCATCGGCCACCGCGTCGTCGATGCCGGATCCCATGAAGATGATTCGCTCCCGCAGCAGGCGCGAATAGATATCGAAGGCCCGATCGCCCCGACCCGACTGCTCCACCACGGTGGGCAGCACCCCGGGGCTGGCCGCAATGCTGAGCGGGGAAGCCGACCAGCGGTTGCGAATCGGATGGTGGATGGTGGCGTCGATCAACTGATAAGGCCGGGGCTGAGGGTCAATCTATGGGCTTTGCCAGCGGCCCATGGTTTTTGGCTTGCGGTTAATGGTTTTTGGCTTGCGGCCCCATGGGTTTTTGGCTTGGGGTCCCTGGGACTGGCGGGGGATCGGGGTCCGGCGCCTTCAGTAACGACTGGCGGTACCGGGGGCGCCCCATGCCTGGCCCGGGGGCTGCGGGGGCTGGCTCCCACTGGCCCGAAGGCCGGTGTCTGGGCGCTGACTGCCATTACTGGCCCCAGGGACTACCGACCCCAGGGCTTGCCGCTGTCACTCCCCAGGCTGCTGGGCAGCCGCCTCGCTCGATGCCTGATCGCTGGATTCCGGGTCGCTGGATGCCTCCTTGCTGGATGTCTCCTCGCTGGGTTCCTCTTTGCCTGCTTCCTGGTCGCTGGGGGGCTTCTCGGTGATGGTGCTGTTGGCTTCCAGCCAGGTGAGCAACTTTTCCTGCAGCAGGTCGTTAGCCACGCTCAGGTATAAGCGCTTGGGGTCGATCTGACCCTGCTGCTGGCTCAGCTCGCGGCTGATCTCCTTCACCTTTGCCTCGATCGCCTCCTGATCCACCTCGATTTGCTCGGCGATGGCCAGGGCCTTGAGGGCCATGCTGCGGCGCAGGCGCTGCTCCGCCTCGGGCCGGGAGGTGTCCATCAGGCTGCGCACCAGGTCGGGGGTGAACAGCTTGTTCACATCCATGCCCTGCTGGGCGATCTCAGCGGCGGTCTGCTCCAGCAGGTTGACCACTTCCTGCTGCACCATTGTCTCTGGCAACTCCACCTCCAGCTGCTCCACCAGGGCGGCGAGCAGGGCGCCATGGCGGGCGGCCTGGCCGCGCCGCTCGGCCTCGGCCAGCAGCTGCTGCTCCAGCTGGGCCCGCAGCTCCGCCAGGGTCTGCTGATCGCTGGCCCGCTGGGCGAAGGCGTCATCCAGTGCCGGCAGTTCGCGGCTTTTCAGCTCCAGGAGACCGATCTCAAAGCTGGCCTGGCGCCCGGCCAGCTCCTCCTGCTGATAGCTGTCGGGGAAGCGACAGTCGACCGTCCTGGTGTCGCCCACCGCCATGCCGATCACCCCGTCCACGAAGCCGGGGATCATGCGCGCCTCCTCCAGCTCCACTTCAAAGGAGTCGCTGCTGCCGCCGGGAATCGGCTCGCCCGTATCGCTGAAGACGCCGCTGAAGCTGACCACCGCCACGTCGCCGAGCTCGGCTACGCGATCCTCCACCGGCACCAGGGTGGCCAACTGGCGGCGGGATTGCTCGATCAACTCATCGACGCGGGCCGGGTCGTAGTCCACCTTTTCCACCTCGGCCTGGAGGCCCTTGGTGGCCTTCAAGCTGGGGGTGGGCTCCACGTCCAGTTCCAGGGTGATGGTGAGCTCACTGCCGGGCTGGAAGCGTTGCAGCACCAGCTCGATGCCCTCGCTGAGTTCCGGACGACCCAGGGCCGCCAGGGTCTCGATCTCCAGGGCGGTGCGATAGGTCGACTCCACCAGGTCTTCCAGGGCCGTGGCCAGCACCCGTTTGCTGCCGATCTGCTGCAGCAGCACGGGCCTGGGCACCTTGCCCTTGCGGAAGCCAGGCAGCTTGACGCTGCTGCTGAGCTTGCTGATCGCCGCCTCGTAACTGGCCTGGCTCAGGCGGCCGGGGATGGCCAGCTCCATAGCCACGCGACTGGCCGGCAGGGGACTCACCTTCACCTGCAGCTCACCGCTGGCCTGGCCGGCGGCATTGACAGCCGTGCCGGAATCTGATGGGGTGGCGGCAGATTGCATAGAAATGTCTTGTCAGCCCACCATC
>JBIKWK010000016.1:0-56427 GCA_044356375.1 Prochlorococcaceae cyanobacterium
GTATAGTCTGCGTATAGCCGCCACTGGGGCATGCAGACGAGAGTTCAGAAGTGGGGAAACAGCCTTGGCTTGAGGATTCCACGCGGCTTGGCAGATGAGGTGGGCTTGGGGGTTGGGACGGAAGTCAGCCTCATCGCCAAGGATGGTGAGCTGGTCTTGAGGCCCTCTCTGCCGAGCCGGCTCAGGCTTGCGGATCTTCTTGCTGGTATCACGCCAGAGAACATTCACGCCTCCGTTGATACGGGGGATGCCGTGGGTTCTGAAGCGTTCTGATGTCTTCCTACGTGCCTGATCGCGGTGATTTGGTGTGGCTGGAGTTTACGCCACAGGCCGGAAGTGAGCAGCGTGGAAGACGCCCAGCACTTGTTCTATCCCCAAAGACCTACAATGGGAAAGTAGGGCTGGCACTGTTTTGTCCAATTACATCTAAGGTCAAGGGTTACCCTTTTGAGGTGCTGCTACCTGATGTATATTCCGTGAGTGGAGTTGTCCTGTCCGATCAGCTGAAGAGCCTTTACTGGCGAACGAGGAAAGCGAAGTTCATCGAGCGTATTTCTTCAGATGTAATGGCTATGGTTACTGCGAGGGTGTTGCCGCTTCTTGAACCTGACGCCCCTGCCACTCTCTAACACCGCCATGCACCTGAGCCGCCACCGCATGGCTATCTTCATCGCCGAGCACGCCTGCCTGCCACTCAGGGGCAGCGTTAGAAGGATGCGTGGGAGGCTGAGGGGTCAGTCCTTTCGGGGCAGAGGTGTCCGGGCTCCATTTCACAAGCTAAGATAGCAACTCGATGGTTTCTTGGCTAAGGTGGAATCATATGCAATGGAGATCTAAAGAAAGAAATGGAAAACCTCTATGATGCTGTTGTTGAGCCTGACGGACGAATACGGCTCAATACATCAGTACACCTCCAAAAGGGCCTCAAGGTCTTGGTCGCAGTGCCACGAAGCGGCAAGGATTCTGCGTTAAGCGGAATCGCATTGAGCGAACCTTCGCTTTCAGATGATTGGCTCAATCCAGATGAAGAGGAAGCATGGGCGCACCTTTAGTAGGTGATGTAGTCATCATTCCATTCCCTTATTCCGATCTGTCGCAATCCAAGCGCAGGCCCGCCCTTGTCCTTGCTGAAGCGAGCAGAGGCGATTTTCTTCTTTGTCAGATCACCAGCAAGCAATATGGTGATTTACATGCCATGTCCCTCAAGGAGTCTGACTTCCTCTCCGGTGGCATCAAGCGAGACAGTTTCATCCGTGGCGCCAAGCTCTTCACTGCCAATGAGGCTCTCATTCTTGGAGTTGCTGGACAGCTGACTCATTCCAAGCTTTCAGAAGTCATTTGCCAACTTATTGAAATACTGTCTGCTTGCCTGAAAGGTGACACCTTCTAACATCCAAATCCAGAAGACGGGAGCAATGGCTGACTTCTGTACCGAGATTCATGCCCGCCGCTGATCTGGAGCGTTCGAAGGATCGGGAAGAGAGAGCGAGAATTTCCTGCTGACAAGCGTGGCGTCGACGGTGTGGGCAGAAACCGCTGACCCGTTCCGAATAAGGTCGTCCAGCGCTGGCTGTAATACCTGCTGTCAGGGGTTAAGATGGTGTGGCCTGACGGGGTGCGTGCCATGGCGGTGATCTCACTCAAGCTGACCGAGGCCCTTGATGCCCAGCTCACAGCGCAGGCGCAACGACGTCGGCTGAGCAAGTCTGAGTTGGTTCGACGAGCATTGACCGCGTTCCTCCAGGTCTCAGAGCAAGGAGTTGATGGCCCGCAGCCACAATCCGCAGCTGATCTTTTGGCCGATCTCGTGGGTTGTTGTGAAGATGGTCCGCCTGATCTTTCCTCTAATCCTGCTCATCTGTCTGACTTTGGCATTAACTGATCATGGCGGTGCTGCTAGACACGGGGCCATGGGTTGCTCTCCTAAGTCGCAATGATATTCACCACAAATGGGCTGTAGAGCAGTTTCGACTGTTGACTCCTCCATTGCTGAGCTGTGAGGCTGTGGTTGCCGAGACTTGTTTTCTGCTCAAGCGGTCGGGCTTTGATCCTTCATTGGCTTTGCGGTTCATCGAACGAGGAGTTGTTCAACTGCCTTTCGTGTTGCAGGAGCAGATTGGCTCTGTCAGTTCCTTGTTTAAGCGGTACGAAAATGTTCCTGCATCCCTCGCTGATGCTGCATTGATTCGGCTGGCGGAAATCAACGATTCGCCATTGCTCCTTACTACCGACAGTGATTTTCATATTTACCGCCGTCATGGAAGACAGATGATTCCCTTGGTCACTCCTTGAATGAAGGGTCCTCTGCCGTTGAGGCGAAGGTCTGCAGACGTTGTCTGTAGAGAGGCGACACTTCGAACACACCCCTCAAGTGGACAGGCCGCCATCAGCTCTCTGCTCCGCCATCCCAAGGCCCCTGCCCGCTACTCAGGGGCAGCGTTATACAGATTACAGCTTTGCTGACGGTCACCGTCTCGGGCCTGCGGCTACATCCCGAAGTACCACTAATTGTCCTTCTTGGTCTGATGCATCTCGGGATCTCTTTCTACTTGCCCATTCTTGGTAGAGCTTGTAGCCGCGATGATGGTGGCATCGATTTAATCAATAGTGCATCTCGCTCGACTTCGCACTCCAGGCGATATTTAGAGGAGAACCGCCTTGACCCTTGGCCCATAACCGCACTTGATTACCCATAAGCCTCCGCAACCCTGAGATCCCGTTCTGCGAACGGCATGCAACAGCAGACCGCATTTGCGATGCGCTCGGTCATCCCAGCCATCGAGAAGCGACGGTTGAATCGGAAGCAGTAGCCGCCCAGGTAGCGCCTGGCGTACTTGTTAAAGTTGAAGGCGTGGAAGGTACCGCTGAAGCTGGTCTTGAGGTTGCCCAGCAGGGTGTTGATCCAGCGGAACTGCGGTAGGTCGTTGGGGTGCTTGCCGTCGGTGACGACAGCCTTGTGGTGGCAGTTGGCCGTGGTCACGGCGCGGAAGCAGGCCAGTCCATCGGAGAGAACATGGCTGCCGGGCGCGAGGTGGTGTTTGGCCCAGTCAGAGATCGCTTCTGAGCTGAAGCCGCTCACGGCTGTGATCCTGGCGTGAATCGGGTGGCCAGCCTCGTTCAAGGAGACAGCTGCGACGATCGGAATCTTATTCTCTGATCCGCGACCAGCCTTGCCACCACTGAGCTCTCCGCCTAGGTAGGCATCATCCATTTGGATCTTTCCCCGCAGCAGGTAAGCCTCATCCCGCTCAGTCATCGCGCGCAGAATCTTGTTATCCAGCAGCCAGGCCGTGTCGTATTTAACGCCCAGGTGACGGCTGAGCTCCAACGAGGAGACCCCGGTTTTGGCCTGGCCGATTAGATAGAAGGCCAGGAACCAAGTTGTGAGCGGCAGTTTAGTGGCCTGCATGATCGTGCCGGCCGTGAGAGTGGCCTGATGGCCGCAGGTACGGCACTGATAGCGCTTAAGCCGCCGGCCATAGACAAGCCCATGCTCGCTGCCTTGACAACGCGGACACCGGAACCCATCGGGCCAGCGAGCCTTCTCCAGAGCAGCCTCACATTGCTCCTCGGTGCCGTAGAGCCGCTGGAACTCAGGCAGGGAGAGAGCTTTCTGGAAATGGATGACACTGCGCGACATGACCCGTCTGGTATATGCGTACCAATCTATGCGCCCAGTCGGCCCTGCGCGGAGCGAGCTGGGTAATCAAGTAACCGCATGCCTCAAGGGGCTCTGGCTTACCGATCCCCGCGATGGTCAGCGTGATGGTCAAGGGGCAGATGGCGCTAGCGGACCCGCCCCGTTCGCCCTCAGCCGCCAGTCAATCATTAGCCGCGCTTATTGCTGGTATTAGTACTGCCTCTACATCAGAGGAGCGGATTTAGCGCCCCATCGGCAATCTTCTGTTACATTTCTTTTGCGGCTTCCCGCCCTAGGCGAGATCCCGCCCTTCATACCCGTCTCCTCCTGGAGACAAAGCCAACCGTCTCCCTGGAGACGATTACTACCCGTTCTCATGACCACCACTCTCCAGCAGCGCTCCGGCGCTAACAGCTGGCAGCAATTCTGCGAGTGGATCACCTCCACCAACAACCGCCTCTATGTGGGCTGGTTCGGTGTGCTGATGATCCCTTGCCTCCTGGCTGCCACCATCTGCTTCATCGTGGCTTTTATCGCCGCGCCCCCCGTTGACATCGACGGCATCCGTGAGCCCGTAGCCGGCTCCCTCATGTATGGCAACAACATCATCTCCGGTGCTGTTGTTCCTTCCAGCAATGCTATCGGCCTGCACTTCTACCCCATCTGGGAAGCCGCCAGCCTCGATGAGTGGCTTTACAACGGTGGTCCTTTCCAACTGGTGGTGTTCCACTTCCTGATCGGCATCTACGCCTATATGGGTCGTGAGTGGGAACTCTCCTACCGCCTGGGCATGCGCCCCTGGATCTGCGTCGCCTACAGCGCTCCTGTTGCCGCCGCCAGCGCCGTGTTCCTGGTCTACCCCTTCGGTCAGGGTTCCTTCTCTGACGCCATGCCCCTGGGCATTTCTGGCACCTTCAACTACATGTTGGTGTTCCAGGCCGAGCACAACATCCTGATGCACCCCTTCCACATGTTGGGTGTAGCCGGTGTGTTCGGTGGCAGCTTGTTCTCCGCCATGCACGGCTCCCTGGTTACCTCCAGCCTCGTTAGGGAAACCACCGAAGCTGAATCGCAAAACTACGGCTACAAATTTGGCCAAGAGGAAGAGACCTACAACATCGTGGCTGCCCACGGTTACTTCGGTCGCCTGATCTTCCAATACGCCTCCTTCAACAACAGCCGCTCCCTGCACTTCTTCCTGGCCGCCTGGCCTGTGGTTGGCATCTGGTTCACCGCCCTGGGCGTCAGCACCATGGCTTTCAACCTGAACGGCTTCAACTTCAACCAGTCGATCCTCGATGGCCAAGGCCGCGTGATCAACACCTGGGCCGACGTGCTCAACCGCGCTGGTCTGGGTATGGAAGTGATGCACGAGCGCAATGCTCACAACTTCCCCCTCGACCTGGCAGCTGCTCAGTCCACCCCTGTGGCCCTGACCGCTCCTGCTATTGGCTGAGGCTAAACAGCCTGGCTGAAGTTAAGGCTAAATAGCCTTGCTAAAGCTAAATAAAAAAGTTGAATAAATCAGCTGAGCCTTGGCCCAGCTGATCATTAAATCTCTCGCTACGGCGGGGGATTTTTTGTGTTCAGGCTTTTTTTGTTCAAGCTTTTTTGTTCAGGCCTTGCGCCATTGCACCGGCTTGCGGCGGGCGGGATAGAGCTCTCGGCACAGGCCGCACAGGGTGCCATTGCAGCCGCCAGTGGCGCCGCCCAAAAGGCCGACATGAAAGTAGCGACGCTGGCTCCGTTGGCCTTGATGAACTGCCGTCCTGTCCCCGCCCCAGCCGCCCCTGCGGCCGCACTGCCGATCAGCCCCCCTGTTCCCAGCGCTCCCGCACCAGATAAAGAGGTCTGCGTTTCACCTCCTCGAACACCCGGCCCAGGTATTCCCCCAGCACCCCCAGGCCGATAAGTTGCAGGCCGCCGAGGAACAGCACGGCGGTGATCAGGGAGGCGTAGCCGGGCAGGTCGATGCCAAATAGCAGCGTGCGCAGCACCAGCCAGGTGCCGTAGAGCAGGGCAAGGCAGGCGATCACCAGGCCGCCGCCGCTGAGCACCTGCAACGGCACTCTGCTGAAGGAGGTGATGCCATCTAGGGCCAAGTTCCAGAGCTTCCAGTAGTTCCAGTTGCTGCGGCCGCCATGTCTGGCGTCGCGGTCGTAGTCGATGGAGGTTTGCCGAAAGCCCACCCAGGCGAATAGTCCCTTCATGAAGCGGCTGCGCTCCGGCAGCAGGGCTAGGGCATCTACAACGCAGCGGTCCATCAGGCGGAAATCGCCGGTGTCGGCTGGGATGGCGGTGCTGCTGAGCCGCCCCATCAGCCGGTAGAAACCAAAGGCGGTGAGCCGCTTGGTGCGGCTTTCGCCAGCTCGCCGCCGGCGCACGGCATACACCACATCAAAGCCCTGCCGCCACTGCTCCAGCATCGCGGCGATCAGTTCCGGTGGATCCTGCAGATCCGCATCCAGCGGCACCACCACATCGCCCCGGGCCACCTCCAACCCAGCGGTGAGTGCGGCCTCCTTGCCGAAGTTCCGCGACAAGCTCAGCACAGTGGCCCGCAGGGCCGGTCGCAGTTCCAGCTCTCGGCGCACCACCGCCAGGGAGTGATCCCGGCTGCCGTCGTCCACCAGCACCAGCTCCCAGGGGATGCCGAGTTCCGCCAGGTGTAATTCCAGGTGGGCCAGCAGCTGCGGCAGGTTGGCCGCTTCGTTGAGGAAGGGCACCACCGCACTGAGCAGGGGCTGGGCGGGTCGGGCGGCTGTGCTCAGCGCGGCTGTACTCAGCATGGGCGGGATCGTAGTTGGCTTATCGGGAATCGCCGTAGGAGAGGGCCACCTCCCATTGCCCCTGGGGCAGGGAAACGCTGATCCAGCCGTCGGCGTCGCGGGCACCGTTGGGCAGCGGCGGGCTCCAGGCGGCGGCGGGGGAGTGGGCTGGGCGCATCTGCACGCGCCAGTTCGGATGGGCCCACTGCATCAGCCGCAGGTTGCCGATGCTTTTGGCTTCCACCTGCAGGGTTCGGTGGCGCGGGCCATGGTCGATCAGGCGGGCGCTGCCATCGCCGCTGAACCGGGCCCAGCCTTCCTGGGGCCAGGCCGGCAGCCAGAAGGTTTGCAGGCGCCGGTTCCAGGAGCGATCGGGCACGCTGGCGGGGCTGTAATCCGGCACCCCGGCCAGGGCGATGCGGCCATCGGCCAGCGGCGAGAAGCGTTTGGCTAGTTCGCCCCCCACCTCCAGAGCCCTGATGCCCTCGGGGCAGGGCAGCAGCGGGTCGCAGGCCAGCAGCCGGCGCAGGGCGAGGCGTTCGGCCCCGGATGGAGCGTGGCCCACCAGGTTGGTGCGAAACCGCCAGAGGCCATCGAACCAGCCGGCCAGGGCGCCAGCCACGAGCAGCCCGGCGCTGAGCCGGCGCCCCAGCGCCATTTGGTTGGCGCGGTTGGGGGCAAGCCCTGCGGAGGTGAGCCACAGCAGCGCGCCCAGCCAGCCAGGCCCCAGCCAGCGCCAGGGGAACTGAATCCGCTGCAGCGGCGTCACCAGCCCATAAAAGGGCTCACCAATCGGCAGCATCAGCGCCAGGCTCAGCAGGCCCACCCCCAGGCCCCACCAGCCAAGCCAGTCGGCCTTGGCGCCCCAGCCCAGCCAGCGGGCTGCCAGCAGTAGCCCCAACACAAGCGCCTGGATCCACAGCAACCCCGCGAAGCTGCCCGCTCCCGCCGCTCCGGCAAGCAAAAATTCACCCGGCAGCAAGCCAGCCGGGATCGGCGCCCGCAGCTGCGGCAACAGCGCCAGGGCCGGCCCCCAGAACAGCGCCGTGCCGAGCAGCGCCAGCAGGGCTGCGAGGCCCCAGCCCAGCAGCGGCCTCCAGGCCCGCCCCGCCGCCAGCGCCATCGCCGCCAGCCCCCAGAGGATCAAGGTGAGCAGCGCCGCGTTCCAGTTGCTCAGCACCACCGCCGCCAGGGCCCCGGCCGCCATGGCCAGGCCCCAGCGCCGCCTTTGGCGCACCCCCACGAGACCAGCCGCGAACCACCAGAGCAGGGCCTGGGCCAGGGCCTCCGGCCAGGCGCCCCGCACGTAGATATTCACCATCAAATAGGGGTTGAGGCTGGCCCCGAGCAGCAACCACCAGCGCCTGGGGCCCGGCGGCAGCCACACCCGGGCCAGGGTCAGGGCACCGCTCGTATTAACCAGCAGCACGGCCAGCAACGCCCCGGCCAAGGCCTGATCCGGGGCTACGCCCGAGAGCAGCGGCAGACCCACCAGCAGCCGGAACAGCGGCGGGTAGATGGCCAGCGAGAAGCTGCCGGCCCCAGCCCAGTTCAGATCAGTCCACTGGGGCCACCACCAGCCCCCGGCCACCTGGCGGGCCCAGCCCGCAGCCCAGCCCAGGTGCAGGAAGCCGTCCGGGGTGTCGAGCGGCACCCCGGCCAGGCCTAGCGGCAGCCACACCAACAGGGCCAGGGCGCCGGCCGCCAGCGGCAACAACCAGCGATCGCAGCGCTGCATGTTCACGCAGGTTCTCGGCTCTCTGATTCACTGCCGGCTGATTCACTGCAGCTTGAACTACTGCCGTTTGAACTACTGGCGTTTGATCCGCGGCCATGGCGAGCCTGGACGTGCAGGGAGAGCAGGGGGTGCCTGTCGTATTGGTGGATCACCTTGGGCACCGTTCCCATCACCTCGACAGGTCCGGGACCATCGGGCAATTTGCACCGCTCGGCAGGTATGCAGCCCATGGTGGCGATCATGCCATTTACCAGGCTGATTGCCAGCTGCAAAGCGGACGGTTTGCGTAGGATTTTGTTGTGAATGGCCTGGTCGAGATTGGCTAGGCAGCTGGTGCCGTGGCTGCGCATTACATTTAGTGTATCCTCACAGAATAAATCTAAATAGAGCTGCATCTGTCGTCGAGATCCAGCCACAACGCCTGCGCAAAGTGATGGCCTTCCGAGCAAGGTTTTTTCCAGCTCACGTCCGTAGGTTTGTCGTACCCACCGGCGATTCATCCGACAATTGTCGAATAGGTTGAATTCCTCCCCGGTTACCAGGTTGTCGCCCAGGAATTCGAACGGATTGCCCTGGACCACCACATCCCGACTGTCGCAGAGCATCACGGCGTCATAGTTGATCCAGCGCGGTTGCCTCAGCTTTGCCTGCGCCCAAAAGAAGCGCCGGATCAAGAAATGGGCATGGGCTGTGCTCAGGCCCAGCCGCCGCGGCTGTTCGATCGCAATGCTGGGTTTGGGTATGCACTGTTGCTGGCGTTGCCTGAGCCAGCGCTTGGTCCGGGAGCCCACTTTGCGGGGTATCGCTAATCGGCCTCGTATTACTCTGGGAGGCAGGCCCACACTTTCCAGGGTAACGGAGGCAAAGTTCTCGATCAAAGGGGCCAGTCTGTCTAGATCTTCCGCAGCTGTTAAGACCAGTACCTCGGCCGTTGGCGCGTATTGCTGCAAGGAATGGATCAGGGGCCAGAGCTCGTTGGGCCCGTAGGAAAAGGCCGTGGTGATCACCAGGGGACGGCTCACCATTCGTATGCAATCGATAACTGAGTGTAACGTCAGCCCATGATGGCAAAGGCTGTGCGCTGGCTGAGTAAATCGACACCGGCGGGGGTTGGCCTGCTCAGCGCACTGCTGGCCCTGCTGCTGGGGCTTGTGATTGTGTTCGGCAAGTACGGCGGCAACCCCACCGGCCTGGCCCGCATCGGCGATCAGCTGCCGCTCTCGCCCCGATTGCAGGGGCAGGAGCTGGTGGTGCTGCGGGGCAAGCGGGGCAATGACGGCCAGCAGTTTTTAACCCTGGCCCTCGATCCGCTGCAGAGCGATCCGGGCACCAGCGCCGCCATCGACAACCCCATCTACCGGGGAAAACGCCTGCTCTATCCCCTGCTGGCCTGGTTATTGGGCTTTGGCCAGCCCGGCTTGATCCCCTGGACCCTCAGCTTGATCAACGGGGCCTGCATCGGCCTGGCCGCGGCGCTGGTGGCTCGCTGGGCCCAGCTGGAGCAGCGCTCGCCCCTCTGGGGGCTGGCGGTGCTTGCCCTGCCGGGTTATTGGGTCACCTACACCCTGGATACGGCCGACCTGCTGGCCACCAGCTTGATGCTGGGGGCGGCGCTGGCCTGGCGAGAGCGGCGGGGGGGCGCCGCCTGGATCTGCCTCAGCGCCGCCCTGCTCAGCCGGGAAACGGCGCTGCTGGCCTGGGCCGCCACCGGTTTAACGGCTCTCTGGGAGCGCCGCTGGCGCTGGCTGGTGCCCCTGGCCGTGGTGCCCCTGCCCCTGCTGCTGTGGGCGGGGAGCCTTGGCGCCCGGTTCCCGACGGTGCCCGATGCATCCCTGGCCGCCCTGCACTTCGGCTGGCCCGGCGCTGGCATCCTCCTCAAAACCGGCCATTTGCTGGGGCTGCTGCCCCTGGCGGGCGGTGGCCAGCTGGGCCTGGCGGAAAGGCTTTTTGATGGGCTCTGCCTAGCCCTTTGGCTCTCCACCCTGGCGCTGTTGGCCATAACTGCCCTGCGGGGCTGGGGTGGTCGCTGGTTGCGGTTGGCGGCGGGTATCTACCTGCTGCCGGCCCTGTGCACCAGCATCCAAATCCTGGCCCGCTTCCCCGACTACACCAGGGTGTGGATCGACCTGGCGGGGCTGGCGCTGCTGGCTTTGCTGAGCGCCCGCAGCCGCCTGTTGCTGCCCTGGCTGGGGCTTTCCGCCCTGGTGTCGCTGGGCTATTGGGTTGGTTATCTGTGGCTCGCGCCATGAATGAGTTTCAGCTGGGCAGCTGTGCTGCCGGCTCCAATGCGTTTGTGCCCAGCGTTTCGATCCTGGTGGCCTGTTGGAATTGCGCGCCGCTGCTGGCTCGCCTATTGGATAGTTTGGCCAGCCAGGGTTGGAGTGATTGGGAGCTGCTGCTGCTGGATAACGCCTCCAGCGATGGCAGCGCCGAGCTGGTGGCCAGCTTTGATGCGGCCATGGCGGCTAGGGGCGGGCCGGGGCGGCGGGTGATCTGGAGCAGCCAGCCCGATCGCGGCATCTATGACGCCTGGAACCGGGGGTTGCAAATGGCCCGCGGCGGTTACCTCAGTTTCATTGGTGCCGACGACACATTTGCGGGGCCCGGCAGTTTGGCCGCCATCGCTGGCTTAGGCGCCACCGAGGCAGACTTGATTACCGCCCGCAATGCCTATCACTCCGGCGATGGCCGCTTTCTGCGCCACTGGGGTCATGGTTGGGGTTGGCGGCGCATGCGCGAATCGATGAATATCGCCCATCCAGGCATGTTGGTGCGGCGGCAATTATTTGAGCGGTGGGGGCAGTTCGATGCCAGTTTTCGCATCTGCGCCGACTACGAGTGGTTTTTGAGGTTGCCGCCAAACCTGCGCACGGTGCATACCAGCGATGTGATTTTGAATATCGAACAGGCGGGCGTGAGTCATAGCCGCATTGGCCTGGTGTACGCGGAAACCTTCCGCGCCCAGCGCCGCCATGTTGGTACACCGCTCAGCGCCGCCTTTTGGGCCTTGAACTGGGCTAAATACGGCCGCCGTCGCCTATTGGGATTAACCTGAAATACAAGCCGATGTTGCTGCTCAATTACAAGCCGGTATTGCGCCAGCCCACGGGCATTGGCGTGTATGCCGAGGGGGTGCTGCCGGCGCTGCGGCAGCTGCCGCATTTGCTGGTGCCGGGCGGTGGCGAAGCCGGCGGCCAGGCGCGACTGCGGCGGCTGGCCTGGAGCCAGGTACGGTTGCCCCAATTGGCGCGGCGGGCGGGCGCCTCTTTAATTTTTACGCCGGCGCCGGAGGGCTACCTGGGGCCCCAGCGGATTCCCCAGCTGGTGATGGTGCACGACCTGCGGCCGATCAGCCATCCGGAGCTGTCGCTGCAGGGGCTCTATTTCCGCCTCTGGGTGCCGCCGTTGCTGCGGGGTTGCCGCCATGTACTCACCAATTCCCACTACACCGCCGCGCAAATTCAGCGCTGCACCGGCCTAGCGGCTGAGCGCATCTCTGTGATCCCCCTGGGCTACGACAGCCAGGCATTTCGACCCGCGCCCCAGCCTCATCAAACCAGCGCGGCGGCTGGGGCTGGGGCGGCGGCGGGGCCCTACTTGTTGCATGTGGGCCAGGCCTATCCCCACAAGAATTTGCACCGGCTGATCCAGGTCTTCTCGCAGCTGGCGCCGCGCTATCCGGAGCTGCGGCTTGTATTGGCGGGCAAGCCCCACCCCAGCGAGAGCCCGCGGCTGCGCCACCTGGTGGCGGAGCTGGGCCTGGGGCGGCGGGTGGAATTTCGCCCCTACGTGCCCTTTGCCGAGCTGCCGGATCTCTATCGCGGTGCCCTGGCCCTGGTATACCCAAGCCTGTGGGAGGGTTTTGGTCTGCCGGTGCTGGAGGCGATGGCCTGCGGTACGCCGGTGCTCACCAGCCTGGGTTCGGGCACAGAAGAGGCCGCCGGCGCCGGGGCCCTGCTGGTGGATCCCACCGATACGGCGGCGCTGGCAGAAGCAATGCAGGCCCTGGTGGAACAGTCTGCCCTGCGCCAACAGCTGCGCCAGCAAGGCCTGCTCCAGGCCAATGGCTTCTGCTGGCAGCGCACCGCCGCCGCCACCCGGGCCGTGGTGGAGGGGTTGCTTTAGTTTCTGGGGGGGTAAGTGTTTATGGGTGGGGTGATTTAGTGTGGAAAGATTTAGTGCGGGTATAAGTTAGTCTGGGGCTTGGTTAGTTGGGCAGCCCTTGGGCCATAAGGGCCTACCTGGTTACGTAAGCAGGCCATGGTGCTCTTATGCAGCTCATGGCCTAGTCAGTGCGTGTTTCACAGGGGCCTGCCCTTACTCGTCCGAGGGATCGGCAAGCCACTTCATCAGGCTGACGTGACCCCCATCGCGAATTGCTGTTTCGCGACCTGCTGCATCTAGGCGCCAGCCGGGAGTGCATCCTGAGCACCAGCGAATCCGCTGAGATGCGGCAGGTGCGGCTGGCCAGCCTGGAAGCGTTGCAGAACTGCCTGGGCCAGCCCTACAGCGACCTGGCTTTGATTGCCTTCCTGCGCTTCTGGGCCGAGGTGCTGGTGGCGGTGGAGTACGAGTGCCTCTGGCCGCGCCTCTCGGAACGCTTTGCCCATGATCCGGCGGCGGCGGGAGTGCGATCCGAATTTTTTTTACCAAATGATTCACGATCGCCGCCAATCCGACATCGGCGCTGAGCAGCTCCTGGGCGGCCTCACCCACTCCCAGGAAATGGCCCGCCACATGGCGGAGCTGATTGCCAGCGAGCAAGCCCTCCAGATTGCCATCAGCCAGGTGGAGCGGGCCTGGGCGCTGAAGGATCGCTTCTACCGGCAGTTCCTGCCCCTGCTGGCCCCTAGATAACGAACGCTATGACCGCTGGCGTATTGACTTGAATTGAGGAACTGCACCTTGCTAGCGGGCCCCCATCAGCGAAACAGTGACCCCGATTTTTGACTGTTTGTGCGCCATTTATCTAGCTGGGCCGCCTTCCACCGCTGGGCTTGACACCGCGTTGCGGCCTGGGTTGGCATTGGTGGGGGTGGTGAGGGTGGCTGGATCGATAGCGGCTGCCGGCACCACTTGCCAAACCAAGGGCTTGGCTTGAATCGCCGCCGTTGGCAGGGAGTGCCACTGGGGGGTGCCATTGCGCTGGCTTGGCTGGGCCGGCCTGCCATCGGACATCGGCTGCCAGATGGGCTGTGCCCCTAGCGGCTGGATCGAGATCACGCCCAGCACCAGCACCAATAAAAACTCGATTCGCCGGCGTTCAGCCATCAGAGGATAGGGGAATGAAGGGTAATTTCCGGGTCCCGCCGGCCAGCATGGGCCTATAGAAACAGAGTTATCAAGCATTATTGTGGCATTCAAATACTTAATTGGAAGTGTTAACCAGGCGCAGGAGAGACCAGATAGTCACCAGGCCGCTCACTGGTTGACTCACCGCACCGATAGCATCGCTGACCATGGCGAGGCCGCTGGAGTTCACCCTTACGGTATCGCCATTTCGCAACGGAGGGTTTTTGGCGTTGGATGCCCCCTCGGCTAAATTAAGCTTAAATCGCTGTAGTGTGGCGCTGCCGTTGCGGTTGATGCGTACTAGTTCCACATTTCCGTTGTTAGCGCGCCACCCTTTTGGCCCGCCAGCTGCCAGTACTGCCTGTATCAATGGCGTATTAGCCATCACCTCTAGCCTGCCGGGATTGTTCACCTCTCCAATCACATTTACCTGAATCATTTGCGGCGAGAGGTTCGCCGCAGCCAATTCAATTGCTTCCGCTGGTATTTCCGCCGCCTTGGGGATACGAATTGTGTCGCCATCAAATAGAAATGGATTATAGGCTTGATTGCCTTCCTGCAGCAGCACTAGTAGATCCAGGTCGGTCTTCTTGTAGCTGGGATCGAGGCCAGGCATGCGGCGCTGCAATACTACTTGGCGCAGATTAGCCTGCTGGGTTATTCCTCCTGCTTTCTGGATTGCATCCACCACGGTAGGCAAGCCACTGATGCGATTGATGGTGCCAACTGTGGTACTGGCTTCGCTTGTCGTCAGGGAATAGAGTCCCGGTCGCTCTACTTCACCCACTATCGCCACCCGTATTGGCCGTGGTGTTAGCACCCGTAGTTGTATTTCTGGTCGCAATAACTGCTTTGATAACAGTGTGCGTACCCAGAAAGTAGCCTGTTGTAGCGTCAAGCCACTGATGCGTACATTGCCAATTAAGGGTAGCGGCACGGTGCCGTCGTTCAGCACTTCCAGCTTGCCGGAGAGCTCATCTGCATCAAATGACCTCAGCTCCAGGATGTCACCGGGGCCGATAATGTAACTGTCCTCTTGCAGCATCACCTGGGGAATGGCCCGGTTGCTATTTTCACGATTAGCTTTTCGCTTGGGATTAGCCTGGGTCAGGACACTAGTCTGGGTTAGAATACTGGCCTTCGGCTCTGTATTGGCATTGGCCCCAGTATTGGCCCATAGCGGTCCAGAAAGGATTAGCCCATGTGTCGACAGCAGTAGCGAGGCAAGTAAAATGTTTAGCTGCTTGATGTATGCCATCTGGGCTTCAAACCGAGAATAAGTGTCTCATGGATTTAGCGATTTTGGCCAATCAATTGCAGCTTTATTATGTTGCAAAAAATGCCACTCCGCAAGCTCTGCCCGCCAAGGGGCTCGTCGAATCCCTGCATGGCCTGGAGACTGTTACAAGTTTTTGCAGGATCCCTAGGCTTGGCTTCCGTTCTTCGAGGCTCTCTCCAGAATTCAAATTAATTACCTGGGGTGGGCTGTTAAAACTAGTAACCAGCCTTTGCCCCAGTTCTCAACTGCGACCCAGATGACGGTGCAGCTGGAGCAGGCGAGACACCTGGGCCATGATCTTGGCATGGGAGCAATTGCCACTGGAGATGAGATCAATCTGCGCGAACTCTGGTTGGCCCTGTGCCGCCGTCGCAAATTGGTGGCCGTTACCGCCGTTACCGTGCTCACCCTCACGGTTGCGGTAGCCGTTTACCAACGTATCTTTAACTCGGTATATATAGGCTCTTTTTCACTGCTGATCACCGATCCAATTAGTAGTGATAACTCCAGCTCCAGTGGCAACGGCAATGCTGCTGCTTTGAACAGCGCCATGATCGAGCAGCTGGCACGTAATGCCACTAGAAACGATCTTCCCACCTTGATTGAAGTGCTGCGCAGTCCGATGCTGCTAAACCCGATTGCTAAGCAATTTAATATTTATTTCGGCAGTATTTCTAGCCGCCTTAAAATTAGCATTGGTGGTGAAAAGAGTCGTGAAGCGGAGGGGGTGCTCAATGTCAGCTTCACCGACCACGACCCAGTACAGGCTCAAAAGCTGCTCCAGGCGATCAGCGACGCCTACCTGCACGCCGCCCTGGAGCAACGCCAAAAGCGGTTGGCGGATGGTCTTAACTTCCTCACCAAGAACGCGCCGGCTCTGCAGCAGAAAACCAGCCAGCTCCAGAGTGATTTGGCCAGATTTCGCGAGCGCCACAACCTGATTGAGCCCACCGAGGAGGGAGGGGCCATCAAGCAACGGCTGGCCCAGCAGGACTCTCAATTGCTGGGCCTGGAGGCTGAACGCAACCGACTACAGAGGGTGCGCACTGAAATCTCCCGCGGCAGGCTCAGTGCCCGCGGCCTCCAGGAAGCAATCAGCACGGGCACCGGTATCCCCGGCAGCGAAAATGGAGCCAGGGGCCTATCGGTGGGTGATGTTGACCAGAGCCTGTTGCAGCTGTTGCTCAAGGTGGAGAGTGAACTGGCTCAAGCCCGCTCCAAATACAAACCCAACTCTTCGATTGTGCAGGGTATAGAGTACCGCCGGCGCCAATTGCAGCCAAAGCTGCTAATTAGCCAGCTGGAGGCGGTCGATGGCGCTCTCCAGCTGAATGCCGGTCGTCTGGCCATGGCCCGCAGCCAACAACAGGCGCTTAATCTTCAGTTCCTACGCCAGCCAGCTCTGATCAAGCAATATACAGATATCATCCAGGATCTTAAGGTCGCTCAGGAGAATTTGGCCGGACTGATGTCAGCTCGGGATAACTTCCAGTTGGAGATGGCCCAGCGCAGCGTTCCTTGGCGGGTGATTGCCCCACCGCAAATCGAGTCCAAGCCGGTCAATCCATCCTTGCCTAGCAATCTGGCCCTTGGTGCCATGCTCGGCCTTGCGGTTGGTGCCGCCGCAGGGCTGTTGCGTGACCGGTTTGACCATGTTTTCCACAGCTCGTCTGAGGTAAAGCAAGAGCTCTGCTTGCCTCTGCTTGGCCATATTCCCCATCTGGACTTTTTCCAGGGGGCGCCGGAAGGTAATCTCTTGTGGGTGCGGGAGCTCGATCAGCCGAGAATCAATCTCGAATCAGAAACTTCCGATCGGTATCTTTGCCAGCATTTCTTATGCCAGGAAGCTTTTCGCAACCTATTTACTTCGCTGCGCTTCCTCAACATTGAAAAGCCCCTGAGATCGATTGCCATCTCCAGTTCTCTGCTGGGGGAAGGTAAATCGCTGGTGGCGGCATTGCTGGCGAAAACCTTAGCCGAAATGGGCCAGCGGGTACTGTTGATTGACGCCGACATGCGTCGGTCCCAGCTTGATAATAATCTTGGTTTGAATAATCTTGTCGGCCTTTCAAATCTGCTCTCAGATGAATGCCTGCATTGGCGCAACTGTGTGCAATCCTTGCCAGGATTCGAGTGCTGGCATGTGATCACCGCTGGGCTGCGCCCCCCGGATCCCACCCGGCTGCTCAGTTCTAAACGCATGCGGGATCTAGTGGTGGATCTCACCGGTTGCGGCGACTACGACCTGGTGTTGTTTGATACTTCACCGGTAGTTGGCTTGGCTGATGCTGTGTTGGTGGCTGAAAATTGTGATGGTTTAGTGCTGTTGGTGAGCCTTGGCCTGGTGGATCGTGGACTCCCCAAACAAGCAGTTGAGATCATCCGCAACAGTGGCTGCCCGCTGCTTGGCATAGTTACTAACTCGATCAAGCCGGAAGGAGCCATATCGCCCAATCGTTATGGCAAGAGTTATGGAAGCTTTGCTAATCATGAGCCTTTGGTATATAGTCAATACCCAGGGGTAGTCATGCCGGCCTCCGAATCAACGCAGCATTCCCAAGCCCGCATTTTTCCTACCCAGGGTTGGCGAGCTCTGGGAGGAAAGATGTATAGAATTCCTGGTAAATTGTTGCGTTGGCTCGACAGTTGATGGCGGATTGAGTAATGGTGCCTCCAGGTTATTTACCTATTGATTTGCTTCATGGTGGACGAGCCGGTCAGCCTGTCCTCCGCCGCCGAGCTAAAAGTGGCAGGCCCGTGCAGGTGCACTTGTGGGGCGGCCATGGAGCATTAGGCGCTGCCCTGGCTGGGCTTGGCCGCTGAGGAAGCGGTGGATGAGTATTGATCAGGCCCCTTGCCTGTTTGATGCATCTCCCCCCGCCACTAACCCCCTGGGGGGTCATTTGGCTTTGCTTAGGCAGCTCAGCTCAGCTCAGCTCAGCTCAGCTCAGGCCTTACCTGCTGAGCTCTGCAGTATATTTGTTGCCGAACTGACACTTCTACTGATGCATTTTCTGCTTAGCATTGAATAGTTGTTTTCAGGTGGTTGAGCCCAGCTCCCGCCGTGGCAGCCATTCACGCCACTGGTGTATCTAGCCTGGGCATAGCCTTGGCTTCTGACGAGCTTTGATCATGGCGTAGGCTTGGCTCTAGCCGAATCGATGTATTAGGGAAGCTTTGAAAAACCCCAAGTCATTGCGTGGCTGGCCCTAATGTCCCATGGATTCTCTGGTGGCTGAGCCCAGGCATCAAGGTCTTTCAGGCTTTATCAAGTTTTACTCTGGTAGCTGGTGTAGAGCTTCGCAGCTGAAATGCTCTAGTTTAGATATCATAGCTAAATGCCATGGTTTAAATTTCAGAGTCTAAATCTAAGGGCCTAGATCTCAGGGCCTAAATCTTAGGGACTAAATCTTAGGGACTAAATCTCTGGGTCTAAATCTCAGGGACTAAATCCCAGGGTTTAAATCTCAGATTTTACACCGCGTAGTTTAATTTGCAACGATTGAAAATGCAATAGCTCAAAATGCAATAGCTGAAAATACAATAGCTCAAAATGCAACAGCTGAATTTGCAATCTGCAATTGCATCTCGAAAAAATCCCGAATCCTTCGGATCTCGCGTTGGTATAAGCATGGTGGTAACTGGGCTCTCCATGGGCCATGCTGCAGGCGTGGTCAGTTCGCTACCTGCCTCTAATGGGCACCTCGAACAATGTGGGTTCCACGCGCGGGCCGACCAGTGAGAACCATAGTGGCAACTGAAGTGTATGGATCCTAGTCCCATGTTAGTGGCAATTTTTCGAGGTTCCCCAATGAGAAATCCCTTTCTATGTATGGGTTTTCAAATAAATGCGTCTTTAAATAAATGCCTCTTCAAATAGATCGATCTTTGAATGGACCTGCCTCACTGCCTCACTGCTTCGCTGCTTCACTGCTTCACTTGCTCACTGGCTTGCTGGTTCATTAGACTATTGGTCCGCTGGCTTATCGTCAAATTAGTCTATTGGCTCATCCTCCCATTAGTCCATTGGCTCATCAGCCCATTAATTAATCTATTGCTTGCTTATCTTGCTGAGTTGATGCCGGCTGATTGGAGTTATAAGTATATTTGAAAGCTCCGGATTGTCGCTTACATATCTGCCTTGGCCTCGGGTGGGTCATTGTTGCAGCTGGTTTCCGCTGGCGTGGCCCATGGTTTTTGCCCTTCCGTTTGGACTATAGTTCTAGGGCATGGTTTTGGGGAGTATGCTCAAATTTCTTGATTTCTCAGCGGGCTAACCCTGTGCCTGTGGTTGGCATCATAGTGGATGAACGCCTTTCCTTGTGTTGAGGCACGAGCGGATTTAAGGTTGATGCAGCCTGGTTTTTAATTTTTGAACTTGGCCTTACTTTTCTTTGACTCTTTCTATGCCATCTTCCATCTGTCGCAATTTAATCACTGGTGGCGCCGGATTCGTGGGCTCCCATTTGGTGGACCGGCTGATGCGGGAGGGTGAGGAGGTGATTTGTCTCGACAACTACTTTACGGGTCGTAAGGTGAATATTGCCCAGTGGATTGGTCACCCTCGCTTCGAGTTAATTCGCCATGACGTGACTGAGCCGATTCGACTGGAGGTGGATCGGATTTGGCATTTGGCGTGCCCAGCATCGCCGATTCACTATCAATGCAATCCAATCAAGACAGCGAAGACCAGTTTTATCGGTACATATAACATGCTCGGCCTGGCCCGGCGGGTGGGGGCGCGGCTGCTGCTGGCCAGCACCAGTGAGGTGTACGGGGATCCGGAGGTGCACCCCCAGCCGGAGAGCTACCGCGGCTGCGTAAACCCCATCGGCATTCGCAGCTGCTATGACGAGGGCAAGCGAGTGGCCGAAACACTTTGCTTTGACTACCAGCGAATGCATGGTGTGGAAATTCGTGTGGCGCGTATCTTCAACACCTACGGACCTCGCATGCTCCCCGACGACGGTCGAGTGGTGAGCAATTTCATCGTGCAGGCCCTGCGGGGGGAACCGCTCACTCTCTACGGTGATGGCGCCCAGACCCGTTCCTTCTGCTATGTGGATGATTTGGTAGATGGTTTGATTCGGCTGATGAATGGTTCCCACCCCGGCCCTATCAATATCGGCAATCCTAGGGAGTTCACCATTCGCCAGCTGGCGCAGCTAGTGCGCGATAAGATCAACCCAAGTCTGGAGTTGATCTGCAAACCGTTACCTAAGGACGATCCCCTGCAGCGCCAGCCGGTGATTGATCTGGCCCGTGGCGAACTGGGCTGGGAGCCCCAGGTGGATCTCGAGCATGGTCTCAGGGCCACGATTGCTTACTTTCGGGAGGCGATCGCCTGATCACGGTTTCGATTACCAGTCAGCGATTACCAGTCAGCGATGATAATGTCGTTGATGACCAGTCCAATACTCAGGATTTGCTGTGTCGGTGCCGGCTATGTGGGTGGCTCCCGAAGGGATTTGCGCACCAACCTCTGGAGCAGCGAGTTGTTCAAGCTTGCCGCCAATGCCTACATGGCCCAGCGGATTAGCTCGATCAACAGCATCGCAGCCCTCTGTGATGCCACCGGTGCCGACGTGGGGGAGGTGGCCCAGGCGATCGGCACCGACAGCCGTATCGGAGCCAAGTTCCAGGGCTGATGGGATGGCCGGCAAAACTTTTGCCCCTAAGGAAGCTCTGAAAAACCACGATTTCTGCGCTTCTGCTTCCTGGAAACCCCTGCGGCGGCATGACTCTCTCGGCCGTAGCCGGGGGCCAAAGTCTCCCGAAATGCATCGATTTTCGGATCTCTTCTATTTTGGTATACATCTAGGAATTGAAAATGCCAAGCATCATTAGTCCCCTCGAGGGGTTCAGTTTCTTTCATTTGTGGCGACAACCAAGAACGTAAACGTGTGCTAGAAACACTTGCGTCTGCTGGGAGTGCAAATACTGCTAGGCACGTAAAAAAACTTCAGGGAGCGCACAAGCTACTGGGAACTCATAAGCTGCTAGGCACGCACAAGCTGCTAGGCACGCACAAGCTACTGTGAACTCATAAGCTGCTAGGAACGCACGAGCTGCTAGGAACGCAAGCGTCTTCCGGAAATGCAAACGCCTACCAAGAATCAAAATAATTACATAGTTATTTCCGAGCGAGTGCGGGTAAGTTGGGCATGAAGTTTGGCTGTTTTATTTTTTTGCTGGGAGATTTGTGAAATTCAGAATTTTGAGATCCCTTTGATTCACTCCGGTGCGGGAAAATTTTCGTCATACCCGTTTACTTCGTCATAAATCTGTTCCCCTGATTGTTTTCTTTTTCATCTCTCTCCACCTCTCTCCACCTCTCTCGTCCCACCTCTCTCGTGATCTGTTTCAGTCCCTGATGATCCGTGAACTTAGCCGCAAATTGCAGCCCCTGCGCCCGCTCTGGGCTGCCCTCGGTCTCAGGCGCCGACACCAGTTGCTAGCGCTGCAGGTGCTGAGCCTGCTGGCCGCCCTGGGGGAAGTGGCGAACCTGGGGGCCCTGCTGCCCTTTCTGCGGCTGTTGGCCAATCCCCAGCAGGGCCTCCAGGCCCTCGGCCCCTTGGCGGCGCCGCTGCGGGGCCTGCCCAGCCAGCACTTGCTGCTCAGCCTGGGGCTGGGGTTCATGGCGGTGGTGGTGCTGAGCTCGCTGCTGCGGGTGCTCACGATCCGCATCCAGTTGCGGTTGGCGGCCCTGATCACTGCCGATCTGGGGGAGCAGGTGTTTGCCGCGGTATTGGCCCGCCCCTATAGCTGGCATATCCAGCACAACAGCAGCACCACCCTGGGCTATCTAACCAAGGATGTGGATCAGGTGTTCGGCAGCGTGCAGGCCCTGCTGGTGGTGGCGGTGAACCTGGCGATCGTGCTGTTGCTTGGGGGCTCGCTGATCGCCCTGGCGCCTGGGGTGATGCTGATGGTGACGCTGTTGCTGGCAGGCTTCTACCTGCTGGTGTTTCGCTACACGCGGGGCTCCCTACGGGCCGATGGAGAGCGGCTAACCAGTAATTACCAGGCCAGCCTGCAGGTGGCCCAGGAGGGGTTGGGGGGCATCCGCGATTTGCTCTTGGATCGCACCCAGGCGTTTTTTTTGGAGAGCTATCGCCGCCGCAACCTCAGCTATCGCCTGGCGATTGCGGCCATCAATATCAAGGGCCAGGTACCCCGCTACCTGATTGAGGGCTTTGCGGTGCTGTTGATCGTGGCGGTGTCGCTGCTGATGGCACTTTCGGGCCAGGGTATTGAGCGGCAGCTGCCCCTGTTGGGCACCCTGGCCCTGGGGGCCTATCGACTGCTGCAACCGATGCAACAGTGTTTTACGTCCCTGGGCACCCTGCAGGCCAATCAAGAGTCGCTGCGGCGGCTGCAGCCGTTTATGCCACTGGATATCGGATCTCAGCCCGCGCACCCCCCGGGAATGATTGACCGTGATTTATCCCTGCCCCACGGCGTCCCGTTGCTGCAACTGCAGCGCATCAGTTTTCGTTACGGGGCGGATAGTCCCTGGGTGCTGCGGAACCTGGACCTCAGCCTTGCCGCCGGTGAAAGGCTGGCCTTCGTTGGCAGCACTGGCAGTGGCAAGAGCACCTGCAGCGATCTGATCCTGGGGCTGCTGCCGCCCAGCCAGGGGCAGGTGATGGTGATGGGCGGGGATCTGCACGCCACACCGGGCCTGGTGGCGGCCTGGCAGGCGCGGGTGGCCCATGTGCCCCAGCAGATCTACCTCAGCGATGCCAGCTTTGCGGCCAACATCGCCTTCGGGGTGCCTGCCGACCAGATCGATCAGCAGCGGGTGCGCTGCGCTGCCGAGCAGGCGCGCATAGCCGAGGTGATCGCCGCCAGCCCCCAGGGTTACGCCACCTTGGTGGGAGAGCGGGGGCTGCGACTCAGCGGCGGCCAGCGCCAGCGCATCGGCATCGCCCGGGCCCTGTACAAGCGGGCCCAGTTGTTGGTGCTGGATGAGGCTACCAGCGCCCTCGATAATCGCACTGAAGCGGAGGTGATGGAGGCGATTGATGCTCTCGATCGCCAGCTAACGGTAATCATGATTGCCCACCGGCTATCCACGGTGCGCAATTGTGATCGGATCGTTTTATTTGAGCAGGGCCGCATCAGCGCCATTGGCAGCTTCCAGGAGCTGGAGGCGGGCCATGCGGGGTTCCAGCTCCTGGCAACTCAACAAAAGTGAACTTAGCCGGAGGCCTTGCATCTTCAGCTCGAAAACTACCGACAGAGTGGCGTGATTTTACTGGCGAACCGCCAGGTCGATTCCGGATAACCGAACCCGCATCAATCGTGAGCAACCAGTTCCCAGAGCAATCAGTCTCCAGGGTGACCAGTCCCCAGAGCATCCAGTCATCGCGTCATTCCCTTCTTGCAGGGTCAATCAGATTCGGGATTTTTCTGGGTACTCTTTAGTGAAATCATCGAGGGATGGGAAGGCTATGGAGCAGCGCTGAATTGTCGGTCTTCATTCCTGGCATCCCTGCTGTCTAGTCCATCTTGCTGGTTTGGCAATGGCTTGCCAGGGTCTTCTTGGCTGCTTTTAGCAGAATACTTGCGGAACTATTGTCCATCATGGGAGTAGAAGATAGATAAACCCTCCTGCCCGGAATGCTTTCGGTTTTTTTGGGGGGGGGAGTTGCCAGGAGATTCGAAAATAGAGGATTCACTTTTCTGTCGATCTTTTTTTCACCCTGGCGTTCTAAATGATCACCCAGATTTCCATCGGCCGTTTTCATCACTTTCATCTCGCCCGTCAGCTGGAAAAGCGGGGGCTGCTCGCAGCTATCTACACCGGTTACCCAAGATTCAAGCTGCGGGATGAAGCTGGTGTGCCCTCGGAAAAGATCCATACCTTCCCTTGGCTACACACACCTTTTATGGCCCGTGGCCGCATCGGCTGGGATCGCTGGGAGTGGCTGAACCGTGAGTGGTCTTGGCAAGCCCACGAAACCTTGGATCGCTATGTAGCTGGTCGGCTTCGTTCTCCCACGGTGTTGATCGCCCTGTCCGGCTCTGGCCTCCATGCTGGCGGCCGCGCCCAGCAATTGGGTGGCCTCCATGTCTGTGATCGGGGCTCCTCGCATATCCGCGTGCAGGATCAGTTGCTGCAGGAGGAGTATGCCAGGTATGGTGCTATCTGGGCAGGGATTGATCCGCGAACCATCGCTAAGGAAGAAGTGGAATATGGCCAGGCTGATTGGATCTCAGTACCGAGTCAATTTTGCTTTGACAGCTTTGTGGCTCAAGGTATAACTCCTGAGAAGTTGCTCAAGATTCCCTACGGGGCTCGCTTGGAGCGGTTTTGGCCCACGCAGCTGCGGCAGTCTGATGATGATCAGGAATTTCGAGTGTTGTTTGTGGGTTGTGCAGGCCCGCGTAAAGGGGCCGTGGATCTTCTGGAGGCTTTTCGTCTCTTGAGTCATCCACGGAAAAGGCTAATTATGATTGGTGGCATCAGCTCGGAGACCCAAATATTGCTCGATTCCATTGACCAAACTTCGATTGAGATCTTAGGTTCTGTCGCCAATGCAGAGTTGCGTCAGTACTACAGCCGTGCTTCGGTGTTTGTGCTTCCCAGTATTGAGGATGGATTTGGCATGGTGATTGGCGAAGCCATGGCCTGTGGCTGTCCAGTGATTGCCAGCGTCAACACCGGTGCATCGGAGCTGATCAGGGATGCCGTGGATGGCTTCATTGTGCCGATTCGCTCTCCTGAGCTGATTGCCGATCGCCTGCAGTTATTGGCGGATAATCCAGAGTTGCGCCAACGGATGGGCTCTGCGGCCCTGGCACGGATGCAGCAGCTGGGAGGGTGGGAAGCCTACGGAAAAGCCTGGGAAGCTTGCTTAACTAAAATCACTTAATTAGTCAACTATTTAATCGCTTTTGGCGGGATTTTTGATATAATGAACTGGGCTCATTTATTGTATATAATGCAGGCTGTGCCCCTGCATTTGTTGTCGATTTGCATGCTGTTAATTTACACGCCGTTAATTCGCGTCCTGCCAATTTGCACCCTGACAATTAGCACCCCATCAATCTGAACGCTGGCAATTTAGGCCTTGCAATTTGAACCCTGAAAATTTGCGACCAATCAATCTAAACCCTGTCAATCTGTGCCCTGACAATTTGCACGATGGCAATTTGGGCCCTGTCAATTTACATGCTGTCAATCTGCGCATTGTCAAAATGCGTGGCTTTGTGTTGATTCTTCCCTGGCTTTGCTTTCTTTGGCAGAGTTTACTAGCTCAATCTGGTGATGACTCGCTTTCAGCTTTGTTGGCGGCTATTGGAACATTTGTGATTTTTTTTGATTCGTTTCGCCCGCAACGATTCTACTGCTATCCCTTGTCTACTCTCGTGGTTATTGGTTTTGCGGTCACCCTCCAGCTGGGCCCTCTGTTGCTCACTGCGGTTGAAGGTCATACCATCACTTACAACTTGCTGGTGCCAGTGGCCACCTTTGGCCATGGCTTGCTCTCCAGCGTGCTGTCATTGGTTGCCCACGCCATCTACAGGCAGTCTGCTTGGCTAGTTCAATTAAGAACGTCTGTTCAACATCTACTCGTTCGGCTCGGCCTGTTTGTGCCCTTACGAACTGGTGAGATAATTGCAATGGGATTGATTGGCCTCTTCGCCCTGGCCATCTCCTCCTGGTTTTCCGGTCTAGTGCAAAGCATAGAACTCTACAAATTTATCCAGGGATTTCAGCTCTTTTCAATTGTTCCAATTGCTTTCGTGTTGCGGCCCCTATGGATTGGCAATGATTATGGTTTGCAAGAAAAGTCCTCTGGACGGTTTTTGGCTTTATTTTTGCTTTTCTTGATACTGACTATTATTGTTTCGATTGGTGGAAATTCTAGGGCTGGTTTCGTTGGGCCGCTAGCTTGTCTCTCGATCGGTTTGGCATTAGAATGGCTTTATGGCTTGGTAAAAATTCGTTTGAAGTATGTGATGGCTGTTGCGTTGACGATTTTGCTGTTGTTGCCATTGGTCACCGATCTCGCTACGGCTATGGTGATGGTACGAGGCCTGCGCAGTGATATTTCTCCGGCTGAGCTACTTGATAAAACCCTAGTGCAACTGCGGGACCGTGAGGCGATTCATAAATATCGCAAGGAATCGGATATTGTGCCAAGTGGTGAATGGAGTGAGGCGTATGTGAGCAATCTTTTTCTGGCACGTTTTGCCAATGCAAAGTTTCCAGATAACTCCTTGGAGTATGCCGGCCAGCTATCGAGCACTTCCCGTGATGAGATGGCATCCTTCCACTGGTGGCGCGTGCTGGCCCAGATGCCTTCGCCAGTCCTGTCACTGCTTGGCGTGTCATCCGAGACTAAGGCAGAGGTGAACAGCTATAGCTTTGGCGATAAACTCTGTTCTCTCGCTACAGGATCACAGTATGTACTGGGTAGCTTTCGAACTGGCCACTACTTTGGGACTGGCATGGCTGCATTTGGTTTTGCATATCTTCCAATTCTTTTGGTAAGTTTGTTGTTGATCTTTCCCCTTCTCGACGCTCAGGCCCTGGTTGGATTGAGGGGCTTTGCATCCGCTCCAATCTTTTCTGTGGTCGCCATCACGCAGTTTATTGCCTGGTTTACGTTGTCTAATTCTGAATCTGTGGTAGATTTTCTGGTGTATCCTTTGCGAGGATTGATTCAGCCGGTTTTGTTGTATGCCCTAGGCCGATGGCTGCTGGGTCGCATGCGCTTTGTTTGAGTGGGAATAATCTATCGTTCAATTCTATACTTTGGTTGTGATTCGCCTGCTTCAACCTCGCGCCACCGCGCCGATGCCCTGAGGCGTCTGGGCTGTCAGGTAGCGGTGGTGGATCCTCAAGATCTGATCGGAGCCCGTCGAAAATGGCAGACGTTTTTTGACTACATCACAGGATATCGCTGGCTGCAGCGCCGCCTTTTGATGGGTCTTATGGGTAGTTCGGTGCTGGAGGGGCTTACCCCTGATCTCGTTTGGATCAATGGGGGTGAGCTGATGGGGCCTCTTGCATTGACCTGGATTCGAAATGTGTTTCAGTGCCCAATTGTTCTTTATAACAATGATGACCCAACTGGCTTTCGAGATAGAGGCTGTTTCTCATCTCTCAATGCCTCTATGCATTTCTTTGATCTCTGTGTCTTGTGCCGCCCAGAGACTGCCCTGGAGGCATTGGCAATGGGCGCAAGAAAAGTGTTGCGGGTTTTGATGTCTTACGATGAGATGACTCATCGGCCTGCTTACGCTGCCACCGCAGCTGGCACTGGGCCTGAGCCGGTGGTGTCTTTTATCGGTACCTTGATTGCCGGTGAAAGCCGCGATGATTTTTTGGTGGAGTTGCTTCAGGCTGGCCTACCGCTGCGCTTGATCGGAAACAGCTGGCAGCGCAGCCGCCACTGGCCCTTGCTGCGCCAGATCCACCTGGGGCCTGGCATCAGCGGTACCGCCTATGCCCAGGCCTTGGGTTCTGCTGCCGTGACGCTCGGTTTGCTCTCCCATGGAAATCGCGACCTGATCACCACCCGTTCGCTAGAAGCCCCGGCCTGCGGTGCCCTCTTCTGCGCTGAGAGAACCTCCGAGCATCAGCTGCTCTATGAACAGGGCCAAGAGGCCCTGTTCTGGAGTTCCACTGCTGAGTGCATAGAGATATGCCAGCAATTGCTGGATCAGCCCCAGCGCGGCGAGGCCATTCGCCAGGCCGCGCTGGGGCAGGTGCGCCGCCTGGGGGTGGGCAATGAAGATATTTGCCGCCAGATCCTTGCGGTGATTGCAGATTTATTCCCCTGAACACTTTTATGCTGCTGATTTTTGAGTCTCATCCGATCCAGTATCGGGCTCCTGTTTATGCCCGGCTACAGCAACTGTGCCCTGGTACCTTTCATGTGGCTTATGCCAGCGATTACTCTGTCCGCGGCGGCCAGGATCCTGGTTTCGCCACCGCCATCTCCTGGGACACCGATTTGCTGGCGGGTTATCCCTCAACAGTGCTCGGATCCCATCTCTCCAAGGCGCCGTCGGGCTGGAGTGGGCTCGATGGCCGTGGTGTGGCTGCGCTGATGGATGGGCTTCGTCCAGGGGCCATCTTGCTGAATTCTCTGAATTATCGCTACGACCATATGGCCTACATCCTGGCCATGTTGCGCGGTATTCCGGTTTGGATGCGTTGTGAAACCCAGGATGAGGCTTTCTCTCGACCCTGGCTGAAAAGTCTGCTGCGTTCGGGCTATTACCGCCTCCTATATGTCGGCATTCGCCAGGCATTCCCGATTGGCGTGCTCAGCCGCCAGCATTGGTTGCGCCATGGTCTTCCGTCCCATCAGCTTCGCCATGCCCACTACTGCACACCCGATAGGGCTGCAGCTCTCACTGTTCAACAGTGCCAATCTCGCCGCCAGGTGCTGCGAGAGCAACTGGGCATCCAACCTGATCAGCTGCTTGTGGCTTTCTTTGGCAAGTTGATTGCCAAGAAGGATCCTGGTTTGTTGCTCCAGGCCTTGCCACACATGCCCGAGTGGCTTAGGGCGCGTTTGGCGTTGATGTTTGTGGGTAGTGGTGAACTGCAGGTTGATATTCAAAACCAGGCCTCTACGGCTCAAGCCCGTTATGGCGTGGAGACACACTTCCCTGGATTCGTGAATCAGTCGGCTTTGGTTGACTGGTATCTGGCGGCCGATGTGGTGGTGCTTCCTTCCAGGCGGGCTGGTGAAACCTGGGGCCTGGTGGTGAATGAGGCGATGCAGGCCGGTTGCGCAGTGGTTGTTTCAGAAGCTGTTGGCTGTGCCGCTGACTTTGCCGGCTGGCAGCGATTTCGCACAATTCCCGTGGGTTATGCACCGCAATTGGCCTTGGCCTTGGAGGATCTGGCGGCCTATCCGCGCAGCTTCGATTGGGCTGCAGATGGCCTAAAGAATTACAGCGTTGACGCTGCGGCACGGGCCCTGGCCGGGGCCATTGTAGAGCTGGCCTAACTATGCACATTCTGTTGCTGCGGCACTATCCTCTCGTGGAAGGCCCCAGTATGCGGGGCTTTGCCGATCTGATCGCTGTTGGGCTGCGGTCCCGCGGCCACCGGGTGCAGGAGCTCACGGCACCGGTGCTGTTGGCTCGCTTGGCCCTAGGCCATAGTCCGCTTGCCAAACACAGTCCGCTTGTCAAACATAGTTCGCTCACCAAGTGGCTGGGCTATCTGGATCGGTTCGTGCTGTTTCCACCGCTGCTTTGGTTGCGGGCTTTGACCCTGCCCGCCGCCACCCTCTGTGTTTTTTCCGATCAGGCCCTCGGCCCCTGGATTCCGCTATTTAAATCCCGGCCCCACATCGTTCACTGCCACGACTTCTTGGCCCTGGAGGCAGCTATGCATCAGCAGTCCTTTCACCAGCTTGGCTGCACTGGTCAGCTCTTTCAGTGCTGGATTCGCCGTGGCTTCCGCCAGGCACGCTGTTTCCTTTCTGTTTCCCAGGCCACGCGCTCTGCCCTGGAGCGGCAGCTACAGCGCCAGCCCTTGATGTCTGCAGTGCTGTACAACCCTTTGCCCAGCCACTTTTTCCCCCTGCCGCAGAGCGAGGTTGCGGCTGCGATGGCTCGAGCCCTGCCGGCCTTGGGCCGACAGTTGTTTCTGCTTCATATTGGCCGAACTTGGTATAAGAATCGCCTGGGATTATTGGCTGTCTGGGAGCAGCTGCAGATTCTGCATAGCCCCGTACATCTTGTATTGGTTGGCGCTGCTGATCCTGCGATGCGGGAGTGGATTGGCCAGCGGCCTGAGCTGGAGTGTCGGATCCATATCCTCGATCGGGCCAGTGATTCTCTATTGGTGGCCCTTTACAGCCAGGCTGCGGCCCTGCTCTTCCCCTCCCACGCCGAGGGTTTCGGCTGGCCGATCTTGGAGGCCCTGGCCTGTGGCTGCCCCGTGGTCACCACCGATGCGGCACCGATGACCGAGGTGGGCGGCCAGGCGGCCAGCTACATCCCTCCCTCCCCCCCCCGGCTGCAGGACCAGCCCCGTTGGGCCCGGCTGGCTGCCCAGCAGGTGCAGGCCCTGCTTCAGCGCTCTCCGGCCGAGAAGGCGGAGGCAATGCGGCAGGGCTTTAGCCAGGCCCATCGCTTTCAATACGAACGCTGGTTGGATCAACTGGAAGCCCACTATCAGAGCTGCCTGGCGCTCCAGGAAAAACGCTGATGTGCGGTTTGATTGGTGAGTTCCGCTTTCAGGATTCCGCCCACCCCCTGCCGCTGAATCCCCTGCGCCACCGCGGCCCCGATGCTGAGGGGGCCTGGCACAGTGCCGATGGCCACTGCTGGTTGGGCCATACCCGCCTGGCTATTCAAGATCTCAGCCCCGCCGGCGCCCAGCCGATTACCAGCCACTGTGGCCGCTTCACCCTGGTATTTAACGGCGAAATCTATAATCAACATGAGGTGCGCGCTGGCCTGCGCTTCCAGAATTGGCGCGGCCATTCCGACACGGAAACCCTCGTAGAGGGCCTTGCTCAGCGCGGCCCGGCGTTGCTGCTGGAACTGCGGGGCATGTTCGCCTTTGCCGCCTACGACGCCCAGCGGCAGCAGCTCCTGCTGGCCCGCGATCGCCTTGGGATCAAGCCCCTCTATCTGGAATGGCAGGAGGGGGGGCTGCGGTTCGCCTCCGAGCGTCGCGCCCTGCCCGGCGGCCTGGAGCTCAGCCCCCAGGCGATCAGCCAGGTGCTCGCCTGGGGGCACCTCAGCGCCCCGGTTGCTTTTTCTGCCCCCCAGGCCCCCGAGGCCAGTGGCTTTGTCAGCCTGCCGCCCGGGATGGCAGTGCGCATCAACCGCCAGCGGCCCCACGATCCGGTGCGCTACTGGCCACCCCAACCTCGGCCCGACTGGTCTCCCCTGCCGATCACCACGGCCCATCGGGCCCGCAGCTTCCTGCGCCAGCAGCTGGAGGAGGTGGTGGAGCAGCACCTGCTGGCCGATGTGCCAGTGGCCTGCTTCCTTTCTTCTGGTCTCGATTCCGGCATCCTCACGGCCCTGGCCTGTCGCATCCAACCCGGCCGAATCGCCAGCTTCACCGTGGCCTTCCCCGGCGCCCCGGAAGACGAAAGCCAGCTGGCCCGCCAGCTGGCGGGCCATTGCGGCAGCGAATATCACCAGCTCCAGGTTGGTGATGACCAGGCCCAGGCCTGGCTGGAGGCCGGCCTGGCCGCCATGGATGTTCCCAGTGCCGATGGCATCAACGTTTATTTGGTGAGCCGGGCGGTGGCGGAGCAGGGGATCAAGGTGGCCCTAAGCGGCCTGGGGGCTGATGAGCTCTTCGGGGGGTACCCCTGCCATCGGCTGGTGCCGTGGCTGCGGCACCTGGGTTGGCTGCCGCCGCATCTGCGCCACGGGCTGATCCAGGCCCTCAGCCCGCGCCTGGCCGCCAAGTTGCAGGCGCTGCCGCGCTGGGATTGCTGGCATCTGGGATCGGCCCTGCGCCGTTGGCGCACGGATCAAGATCTCGCAGCGGCTGGGGCCGATCGTTTGATTTGGCCCGAGGTGCCACCGCAGCGGATCACCCAGGCCTGGGGCCAGATTAGTTGGGCGGAATTGTTCGGCTATACCGAGCCGATGCTGCTGCGCGATGGCGACGCCTTCAGCATGGCTTCAGGGCTGGAGTTGCGTCTGCCCTTTCTCGATCACCGCCTTGTGGAGATCGCCCTGCGCATGCCCCAGCGTTTCCAGCGTCACGGCAAGGGCCTGCTTCGGGCCGCCTGCTGGGACTTGTTCCCGCCGGGATATCTCGATCGCCCCAAGCAGGGTTTCGCCCTGCCCATGGCCCTGTGGATGCGGGGCCCCCTGGATGAACTCTGCCGAGCCCGTCTGGAGGCACTGCAGGCCAGTGGCTGGCTGGATTCGGGCTGGATCGCCCAGCAATGGCAGGCCTTCCAGGCCGGCCAGCTGAATTGGCCCCGGGCCTGGAGCCTGGTGGCGCTGGGGGAGTTCGCCTTGAGGGAGCAGAAACCATGAGTCGGCTATTCGCCCGTCTCCAGAGCGACTACGCCACCCTTCAGGCCAAGCAGAAATCAGCGGCCACCCGCGAGGCTTCGATCGGGCGACTCCAGCGCCTGCTGGCGGCCCATCTACCCCAGTCATGCCAGCGGGCATTGGATCTGGGGGCCGGCCAGGGGGAGCTGGTGGAAGCGCTCCAGCGCTTGGGGTGTCTGGAGGTGAAGGGCGTGGAGTTGAGCCCCTCCCAGGTAGGCCAGGCCGAGGCCCATGGCTGCACGGCCGTGACCCAAGCCGACGCCTTGGCAACACTCCAGGCCCTGCCGGATGCATCTCTCGATCTGATCACTTGCTTCGATGTATTCGAACATCTGCCCCATGAGATCTGTGCCTGCTGGTTTGATCAGATCAGCCGGGTGCTGCGCGCTGGCGGCCGCCTGATCGGCCATGTGCCCAACGGGCTCAGCCCGTTTGTGGGGGCGGTGTATTGGGGTGATCTCACCCATTTGTGGTGTCCTGTGCCGGAGAGCATGCAGGTGTTCTGCCGGGCCAGTGGGCTCCGCTGGATCGGTAACTCCGAGAACATCGGCGCCTCCCCGGGTATCAAGGGCCAGCTGCGCCACCTGGCCTGGCGGATGCTGCGGGCGGCATTGGCCGTCGCAAGCACGGTGGAAACGGGGAAAAATGGCTGGCCTGCACCCTGGAGCCGCACTTTTTTGTTCGTTGCCGAGCAGCCTCGCCCTTGAAAATTCTGCGCGTCATCCGCTCCGTCGATCCCGCCGGCGGTGGGCCGATCGAGGGCATCCGCCAGATCACCCCCCACCTGGAAGCTCTCGGGGCTAGCACCACCGTGGCCAGCCTGGATTCGGCCGCCGCCCCCTGGTTGGAGCGGTTGCCAGCCACTGCCATCGGCCTGGGGCCGGTGAGCGGCGGCTACGGCTACCGCCGGGGGCTGCCCCAGCGGCTTCGCGCCCTGGCGCTGGAGCACGATGTGGTGATCATCCACGGCCTGTGGCAGTACCACGCTCTTGCCACCTGGCGGGCCCTGCGCTGTAGCGATATCCCCTACTTCGTGTATCCCCACGGCATGCTTGATCCGTGGTTTAAACATAGCTATCCGCTCAAGCATCTCAAGAAGTGGGCCTACTGGCCCTGGGCCGATTACCGGGTGCTGCGCGATGCCCGCGCCGTGCTGTTTACCAGCGAGCAGGAGCGGCGGCTGGCGCGCCAGTCGTTCTGGCTGTACCAGGCGCAGGAGCTGGTGGTGGGCTATGGCACCTCCGCGCCATCAGGCGATGCCGAGCGGCAGCGGCAGCTGTTTATGGAGCGGTTTCCGCAGTTGGCTGGTAAGCGATTGCTGCTGTTCCTCAGCCGTATTCACCCCAAGAAGGGCCCTGATTTGCTAATTGAAGCATTTGCCGCCATGGCCGCCAGCGATGCCAAGTTGCATTTGGTGATCGCTGGGCCCGATCAGCTGGGCTGGCAGGTGGCCTTGCAGCAACGGGCCGCTGCCCTGGGCATCGCCGATCGCCTCAGCTGGCCCGGCATGCTTTCGGGAGATCTGAAGTGGGGAGCCTTCCGCAGCGCTGAACTGTTTTGCCTGCCTTCCCACCAGGAGAACTTTGGCATCGTGGTGGCAGAAGCCCTGGCCTGCGGCCTGCCGGTGGCGATCGCCAAATCGGTGAATATCGCCAGCGAGGTATCCGCCGCTGGCGCTGGATTGGTACATGAGGATACAGTCGCTGGCACTAAGATTGCCCTGATGCAGTGGCTGGCTCTTGAGCCCGCTGATCGGGCCCTGATGGGGCAGCGGGCGGCTGCACTCTTCCGCCAGCGCTTTGATTATGGATCAGTCGCGGGCAGTTTGCTACCTATGTTGGGGCGGGTAGAGGGCTGATGCGATGATTCTTGCCCAGGCCAATCCCTTTGAAGGCCCTAGTTTCAGCCGTCGTAATCGCCTGGCACGGGTGCTGTGGCAAGTCACCTGGCTGTTGTTGTTTCGGCCCACGCCGCCGCCACTGCACGGCTGGCGCTGTTGGCTGCTGCGGAGATTTGGGGCCGAGATAGGGCAGGGCTGTCACATCTATAGCGATGTCCAGATCTGGGCACCTTGGAATCTAGCGATGGAGCCCCGCTCCTGTTTGGGCCCAAGGGTGATTTGTTATTCCATGGCTCCGGTTCAACTGGGCGAGAGGGTTGTTGTTTCCCAGGGGGTTCACCTCTGCACCGGCAGCCACGACTACACAGCGGCTAACTTTCAACTGTTCGCCAAGCCCATCAGGATAGGTGCCAATGCTTGGATCTGCGCCGAATCGTTTATAGGCCCCGGCGTACAGATAGGCGAGGGCGCTGTGATCGGTGCCCGTGCAGTTGTCATGCGATCTCAGCCAGCCTGGATGGTCTGTGCAGGAAATCCTGCACGAGCCATCAAGTCACGAAACCATCCCCATGACTGTAATCCCTAGCTTAATGCTGGCCACACCACTACCTGGCATGGAAAGTATGTCAAGTTGCAGAACTGCGCCCCATTGCCAAATTGCTGTTTGGTGGGGAGTTTTATTGAGAAGGCTTTAGTGCTGCCCCCTTGTCTACCCCTTTGCCTGGAAAACCGACATCTCGTATTTCTTTAGTAAGCATGATTTTAGCTGCATGCAAACCCATGGCATCATCATGAGAAACTTGTGATTTCCATCCTTGTTCTCACTAAAAACGAAGAGCAGGATCTCCCTGGCTGTCTCCAGTCCGTGGCCTGGAGTGACGACATAATTGTCTATGACTCTTTCAGTACTGATCGCACTCAGGAGATTGCCAGGGCCAGGGGAGCCCGGTTTATTCAAAGAAGTTTTGATAACTGGTCTTCGCATCAGAATTGGGGTCTTCGCAACATCGAGTTTCGCCACTCTTGGGTTTTCTATATTGATGCTGATGAGCGTCTCACCCCAGAAGCAGCCTGCGAACTCCAGGCTATTGCCTCAGCTCCAACGACTGATGCCGTTGCTTACCGCATCTGCCGCCGCGATTTTTTCCAGGGTCGTCATCTTAAGCACGTTCAGTCTTCTCCCTGGTACATCCGCTTTTTTCGGCCCGAGTTTGTGCGCTATGAGCGCCTGGTGAACCCCATCACCGTGGTGGATGGCCCCGTAGCCGATCTCATCTATCCGCTAGATCACTATCCCTTTTCCAAGGGCCTCAGCCACTGGATTTCCCGCCACAATTCCTATAGTAGTTTTGAAGCGCAGCAGATCATTGAAAATCGCCTTATTCGTGAAAAATTCAGCTGGCAAGCAGCCTTATTTGAGGCTGATTTCAACCGCCGCCGCTTCCACCAAAAGGAACTCTTTTATCGTCTGCCGGCCCGCCCACTGTTTAAGTTTTTTCTCCTTTATCTGCTGAAGTGCGGTTTCCTTGACGGCAGCCCTGGCTTTACCTATGCTCTGCTGCAAAGCATCTACGAGTATTTTATTGTTCTGAAGGTGCGAGAGCTGGAGCCGGGTTCGATTGGTCGGCATGAAAGCCAGCGCCAGTAGCTGGATGCCAGCAAGCATGTGCCGGCAAGCTTGACGCCCCGCTTTTTCGAAACTTATGCTGGCACATACTTGCTGGCTTATCTAAAAAACTTGCAAAATAATATTTTATCCAAGGGTAAATGACGTAAAAATGCCTTGAAAAAGATTGGATTGTGCTGCCCGCAGATCCCCACCCCGGTGCCGGATTTGCCAGCACAAAAATTGCCTCACTTTTCTTCCAGTTGAGCCTCTAGTTGCCCCAGAACCGCCTCCCGCCCGAAGCGTCGCTCCACCAGTTGGCGCGCCCGGTGCCCCAGCTGTTGGCGTAGCTCTCGGTTGTGGATCAGCCGCCGCAGTGCTGCGGCAAAGCCAGCCGCATCTTCCGGCTCCACCCTCAGGCCCGCCTGTTCCGCCAGCTGGCCCAGTTCGCTAGCCGCAGGGGAGCTGGCCACCACCGGCCGACCGCTGGCCAGGATCCCCAGTAATTTTGATGGCAGCACCAGATCCGCTGCCCCCGCTTTCTGGGGTAGCAGGTGAATATCCGCCAGGTTCAGCCAGTCATTCAGCCTGGCGGTTGGTTGTAGCCTCAGCAGTCGCACCTGGGACATCCCGGCGGTGGCCGCCGCCAGGGCCGCCTTGGCGGGACCCTCGCCCGCCAGCAACCACAGCAGGTTCGGCACATCCTCCAGCTGTCGGATTGCCGCCACCAGCAACTCCAGGCCTTGTTTCCTATTCATCGAACCTGAATAGAGCAGCACCAGGGTGTTTGCCTCGATGCCCAGTTCCCGCCGGTAGGGATTGCTGGCCCGCCGCTGCGGGGCCTGGGGTTGGATCGCGGTTAGATCCACCCAGTTGGGCAGCAGCACTGCCCGCTCCGGTGCCACCCCCTTGGCCACCGCCCGCTGCCGCATCGCCTCACTGATCGTGCTTACCCGATCGAACCCCCGCAGGGTGCTGCGCTCCCAGTGCTCCGCCAGGTTCCGCAGCCAGCGACCCCTCAGTAGCCCCAGTTCAAATGCCGCATCCAGCTCGAAATCTTGAATGTGCAGCCAGCTGCGAGTGCGCCCGCCGCAGAGCAGGCCCAGCAGCAGGGCCCCCGGCGCACAGAAAAATGCCGGTGCCACGGTGATCACCAGCTCAGGCCGCCAGCGGGCCTGGCCCAGGAGCGGCACCAGGCTACTGGCGGCAAAGCTGGCCAGGTGCAGCAACCGAGTGGGGCCGCTGGGCTGGCGCGGCACCCACAGGGGACAGCGCCGAATTTCCACAGTTTTGTCTGTCTGCAGTTGATAGCGATTGCCCCTGGCCCGCCATTCAGGGAAGTAGGGGGGGGCGGCGATCACCCGTACCTGGTGACCCCGCTGGGCCAGCCACTCGGCTAATTCCCCAGTGTACTTGCCAATTCCCACCGATTCAGGTGCGTAATTGAGGCCATATAGCAGAACTCTCATCCTTCGGTTCGATTGTATCGGCAGGGTTGAAGGGCGCGAAGGATTATTTCATGTTCCTAGGTGCGCTACGCCTGCATAGCTCAGACATTTCTCGGCTACAGCGGTTGTTGGATCCCCTGCTAGTCACTCTGCTGTTTGTGCTGCTGGTGAGGGGGAATCCCTACGATGTCGCCACTCATTCTGTTGTCGCTAAACATTCTGTTGTCGCTTCTCACTCTGTTGTCGCTTCTCACTCTGTTTTCGCTACTCGGTCTATCTTCGCTTCTCATTCTGTGCCGGCCTGGGCATGGGTGTCGCTCTGTGCGGCGCTATTGCTGCCCCAGTGCGGCATCTATAGGGGTTACCGCGAGGTAAGCCTTTACACCCTGGCCCGGCGGGTAACCAGCAGTTGGTTGCTGGTGCTCACGGGCCTGTTGCTGATCCATGACGTCACCAAAACCAGCTTCTTTTTCTCCCGCCTGGACACCAGCTTCTGGTCCCTGGCCAGCTGGCTGCTGTTGTTGATCAACCATGTGGGCTTGCGCGGTTTGCTGCGCTGGTACCGCAGCTGCGGCGGCAACAGCCGCGCGATCGTCTACTGCGGCTCGCCAGAGGCAGCAGCCGACTTTGCCAGCCAGCTGCAGCGAAATCCCTGGATGGGTTTTCGCCTGGCGGCCTGGTTTACCCCTAATCCACAACATGTTCAGGCAGATCGCCTTGCTGCCAGCCGCGATATCGCAGGTCAAGGCCTTATCAATCGCAATGGGTTCAATTGCGAAGATGGCAGTCAATATTGGTCAAATTGTGACGGGGCCAATCGCGTTGCGTTCAGTCGAGGTATTTCCAGTCTAGATGTCTCCCGCATTGGTCCTGGCGCTGATCGCGCTCATCCCAATGGCCTGCCCGCCTGTGGTGGCAGTCTGAGGGAAATGCGCCGATGGCTAGATACTAATGATGTGGACCGCATTGTGTTCAGTCACGTGGGTAGTGGTGGCCTCGATATGGAGCAGGTGTTGGACCTCTTTGGTGACACTGCCGTGCCGGTGATCTATGCCCCCCACTGGGCCCAGGCGGGGATGAGCTTCAACGTCGAACACATGGGTAAGCAGTGTTGCCTCAAGCTTTGGGGCTCGGAGCGTAACTTTTTCAGTCGCCAGATCAAGTGGAGTCTCGACCTCTTGCTCGCGGCGTTGGGCTTGGTGTTGATCAGCCCCTTACTGTTCGTGATCGCCATCGCCGTAAAGCTCACCAGTCCAGGGCCGGTGCTGTTCGTGCAGGATCGCTATGGCCTGGATGGCCACCGGTTTCGCATTTACAAATTCCGCACCATGACCGTGCAGGAAGCTGGCGATGTCAAGGGCCTCCAGCAGGCCCGTCGCAATGATCCCCGCGTTACACCCCTTGGCGGGTTCCTACGCCGCTGGAGCCTAGATGAATTACCCCAACTCTTGAATGTGCTAAAAGGCGACATGAGTTTGGTGGGCCCCCGCCCCCATGCGGTGGCACATAACGAGCAGTATCGCAAGCTGATTTCTGGCTATATGCAACGCCATGGCTTTAAGCCAGGCATCACCGGCCTGGCCCAGGTGCAGGGTTGGCGGGGCGAAACCAGCAGCCTTGAGGCCATGGCTAAGCGAGTGGAGTCTGATCTGAGCTACCAGCGCGACTGGAGCCTCAAGCTCGATCTCAAGATTATGATCAAAACCCTGTTGCATTTGCGCTCTGATAACGCATATTAAGTATTTAGCAGCGCCATGGTTAGCATTGCCTTGGATGGGCTATCCTTGGCATGCTGACTGACTAATTAACTGGTTGGCTGACTGTGGCCCGGGTTGGCCTTGGCGGGGATCGAAATAGAGCTGGCCATCTGTGCGATTGGGGCTGGTGCGGGAAGGGTTGGAGCAGTTCCCAGCCGTGGCGCTGCTAGGGCTCAGGCAGATCGGCAAAACCAGCCTGGCCCTTGAGCTGGGCACGCTGATGCCGAGTGTGTATCTGGATCTGGAAGCACCGGCGGATCGAGCCAAGTTGGCGGATCCAGCGCTCTATCTCTCGGCCCTGGCCGCCCGGCTGGTGATCCTTGATGAAGTGCAGCGGATGCCAGAGCTATTCGCGACGCTGCGCGGCCTGATCGATGCGGAGCAGCGCCAAGGACAACGCAGTGGGCGATTCCTGCTGCTGGTGCTTCGCTTGCAGCCCCTGCACGCCAATGTGGCGAAGAGACTGGTGAAATCAGCGAAGGTGTACGTGCGCGACAGCGGGCTGCTGCATAGCCTGCTGGGCCTGGATGATCGGGATGCGTTGTATGGCCACCCCGTGGTTGGCGGCAGTTGGGAAGGCTTTGTGGTGGAAACGCTGCTCTCGATTGCATCCGAGCGCTGCGAATCTGATTCTATTGCACGGCAGCAAACTCCTGGATGGACCTGGTGCTGGATCTTCCCCGCGGGCAACGCTGGGGGCATGAGGTGAAGCGGGGGTTGGCGCCGAAGCTGGGCAAGGGGTTGCACTAGGCACGGGTTGATCTGGCCCCGGATCAAACGTTCGTGGTGATTCCGGCGGAGGAGCGCTACCCGCTCTGCGATCGCCTCCACAAGCAGGGCTGCACAGTGGCCTGCCCCTCATGGCCTTGATCCAGGTCCAGCCGGGCAAACAGCGCCACGGGCTACGGATAGCAGCCCCCGTCTGATGGCCACTTCAGTGCCGTGGTGTCATCGGTTTCTGATCGACACGATATTTCTATTTGAGCGTCACCGACAGCAGAGGGATTCCGGGGTGGTGATCAGGTGCCGCTGGATGTGGCCAATGCCCGAGAGGATATCGAACGGTTCATCGCTGATCCTCAGCCGCTGGCGATCTGGTCGAAGCAGTACTTCCAGGACCTTAACAGCAGAATTCAGCTGGCCTGAGCCCATGGGCCCGCCAGCTCTCGCCAGTGAGGTCAGCGTGTGTCGCTCAGGAATCACTTCCTACCGAAGGTGGCATCGTTATCCGGGGCGATCGTCAGCAGCCGCATGAAATCGCCATCACGGTGCGCTGTGGCTCGGCGTGATTGGCTGATTCGCAGCGAATAAACAGCGTCAATGCCTACGGGGGGCTTGATGCTCGTGATCTTCTCCCACTTGATGCCCTGGTCGCGATACAGCTGATTCCAGGTGAGCTGGCGAATCTTGTTGAGGGTGTCGAGCGCCGCATGGCGCTCCAGCTTCTGCAGCGTTAGCAGCTGCTCCTGGAACACCGGGTTGTTCAGACCAGCCTGATCCCGCCTTCAGGCTTGGTCACGGCCGAAGCGCGTCATGGTGTCCTCCAGATCGGCATCCGCTGCAGGATGGTTGGCGGACCAGGCCATCGCAGCCTGCAGGTCTGCCGCCGCCGCGGGCTCATGCAGCCAGCGCTCGTTGTCGGGAATCACGGTGGCGGTGCGCACGATCCACACACCCGGCTCGCGCTCCTCCACCAGTACATGGCGGCCGGCGTACTGCTTGCCCAGGGAAATCTGGCCGTTGCTGCCGACGATCTTGATCGCGGGGGGATGGACCCGGGCGGCCATGGCCAGACAAAGCAACGACTCTGCAAAACATCCTAGCTTTCGTGCGGCACTAATAGCCGGCGTTGATCGGGGTCAACCCAGCTCGATGCACCCATCCACAAGCCCGCGCCACCAGGCTGCAGCCAGACCCCACAGCCCACGAGCTGTAGCACGCCTGTACTTCTAGGTAGGCGCAGTGTGGGCCGGGTTGCCCGCGTGGATCGCCAGACGCTTTCAAGTGCCACCACCCCTACGCTGAACCTGGCAAAGCCCTGTGGTCATGACGCTCAAAGCACCATCGAGGTCCGCCGATCGGAAAGCCGATGCCTTGGCGCCGCTGCTGCTGCCCAAGGGTCTGCGGCTCACGGCCGATCAGTTTGCCGCCGTGTGCGAAGCCAACCCCGACGCCGTGCTGGAACTTGATGCCAGTGGCCACTTGATCCAGATGACACCCACCGGCAGTGAAACCGGCGCCCGCAACTCCCGGCTGGTGATGCGGTTGCTGCTCTGGGCTGACCAGCAGGGAGGCTGGAAGGTCTTCGACAGTTCCAGCGGCTTTCGCCTGCCCGATGGCTCGGTGCTCAGTCCGGATGTCTCGCTGGTGCGGCAAGAGCGCTGGGATGCCCTCACCGCCGAGGAGCGCCGCGGCTTCGCGCCCCTCTGCCCCGATCTGGTGGTGGAGTTGGCCAGCCCCAGCGACGAAGGACCCCGTGGTCTCAGTGCGTTGCGCGAGAAGCTGAGCCGCTACCAGGCCAACGGGGCCCAGCTCGGCTGGCTGCTGATCCCTGAGCAGCGGGCGGTAGAGGTGTGGCCCGCCAGCGGCGGCGGCGCCAGCCAGCGCCTTGATGACGCCACCAGCCTCGATGCCGGCCCCCTATTCCCCAGGCTGCAGATCGATCTGGAGGAGATCTGGCGGGTCTGAATGCCTGGCTGAAACTGATTTGCCCCCGACTGCCATGGTCACGGAGAGGGAGTAGCGCCGAGGTATTGAGCAGCAGCAGCGAAGCCATCAAAGGCCCGCAGCACGTTCGGTTTAGCGTTCAGCTCAGCAGCGGCTGGCCGAGCTGCTCGGCTGGCGAGAACCCGCTCAGGCACTGAACTCGGGATAACTTCTCCTAAGCCCTGGGAAGAGTTCGCCACCGCAGGCAAGTACAGCGGCACCATCGAGCCCGACGACCCCAACACGTTGCCAAAGCGGACCATGGCCAGGTGGGGGCGGAGGCTCAAAGGCACTGAGCTTGGCTGTTCAGCCAAATCCGCCGTACTCCTCCATAAGGGAGATCAGATCTCGGACCCTTCGTGCGTTGAATTCGGACACCAGCCCTCGACGCCGCCAGTCGCTCAACGACCAGAAACCCAAGCAACCTTGCCCACGCCTGGCTCCATGACTGGTACATCCAAAGATGAAGTTCTTCAGCCTGGATGAGCGGCTTGTCCTGGGGGAACTGGGCATGACCAGCTCCTGGCGCGGTCATGCAGTGACGTGTGTCCAAGAACAGGAGGCGACAGCCGTTGTCGCGATCACATCAGGGGCATGAATCGGGAGGGAGGGAAGCGGGATGGATCAAAGAGCAGATCACGGAGCCACTTGGCGCTGACAGGCGCAAACCCCTCAGAGGCGGCGATCGCCACGTAGCAGATAGCTACAATCTGTTGATTCTGAGGAGGCTGCCCCGTGCCGAAATCAGCCTCACCCGTGCGCCTGCAGCAGGAGCTGATGCAGAGAGCGACCCTGGCCGGAGCTCGGCACCATCGCAGTGCGGCCGAACAGATTTAGTACTGGGCAACGCTGGGGCGACAGGTGGCTGGCGTACTGGATCCAGACAAACTGCTGGATGTGCTCGCCGGCTTGGCGGCCGTGAGGGTGGAGCCGGTCACCACTGCGGCCGTTGCGCCTGAGCAGGCATTTGCGGCACTGGAGCAGCAGCGCCGCTCGGGGCAACTGGGCGGCGCCGTGAGCAGTGCCGTGCTGCGATACCAAGCCTCCACAGCACATCCGGGCTTCTTGGAAGAGATCAACCCAAACGGCATGCGCCGGCTGGGCCAATTTCGCCATGGCGTGTTTAAACCTCTGGAAGAGAGTGCACAGCACAACACACCATGAAGCAACTCTGGTTGCTGGTGGGTGGCAATGGAGCTGGCAAGAGCACCTTCTATCGACTGGTGCTGGAGCCCCTGGGCTTTCCTTTTGTGAATGCGGATCGCCTGGCCCGGCTTGTGTATCCAGAAGCACCGGAAGCGCGCAGCTATGAAGCGGCCCTGCTGGCGGAACAGCAGCGCAACACCCTGCTGCTGAGTGGTGCAAGCTTCTGCTTTGAAACGGTGTATTCACACCCATCCAAGATTGATTTCGTCGCCCGCGCCAAAGCCCTCGGCTACGCCGTGATCATGGTGGTGATTCACCTGGAGCGAGCTGAACTCAATGCCGCACGGGTTGCACAAAGGGTGAGTGAGGGCGGGCATGATGTATCCACCGAGAAGCTGCTCCAGCGCATCCCGCGGATGCTGGCTCAGGTGCAAGCGTCGATCCCGTTGTGCGATGAGGTGCGGGTGCTCGACAATTCCTCAGCCGACGATTGCCACCCCTGGGGTGACCTCAGGTAAGCCAAGACCAGCCGTGGTGCGGATTTTGGGATCAGGAACCATGGTCGAATTCGATCTTGCCCTGCGCAGCTGGCTGGAACTGCCCTGACTTCATGATGACGTACCCGTTCAGAGGGCGAGACGCTCAGGCACCGCAATTCAACCCCGATCGTTGGCGATCGGCGCAGCGTGTTGACCTGACTTCATCAGCTATCCGGCAGCAGTGATGGCATCACCCCGTTGTGGTGATGGGCAATCCATGCCTGTTCCAGAAACTGCCAGGTATCCCGGCTTTGTTGTCGCAGGGTTGTGGTGACCGTGAGCAATTGGCTGCGGCAGATCCCACCTTGGCGGGATTGGACGCCATGGCTGTTGCTCGGTAAATCCCTGATCTTGCGCTGAATCACCGACGGGCGCAGGGCACGTACTCCTGCGGAGAAGACTTCGTCTACGGCGGCGTTGTTGGTGGGTTCGATGCCCTGGATATCAAGAAAGGTCCAAAGTGCTTTCTTCTGTTTCAGCAACTTATGGCAAGTGCGCATCGTTTTGGCCCATGGCGTTTTTTCTCCCCGCTGGCAACCCAGATCGATCACCCGCTGCAACGTGGCTACAAACGCCAACCGAATTGGCCGGCAGCCCTGTTGCAATGTCGGCCAGTCGATCGTTCCGTCCTTGTAGCGATGCCACTGGCCAAACAACTCCTGCTGCAGGATCAGCAGCTCCGCTCCGAACTGGGCACTGGCACCCGAGCGTTCGGCGATGGTGGTGAGATCGCGGATCACATGCGCCCAGCACAGCTGGCGCTGCTCCAAGGGGAGGTGGTTGTAGGCGGAGAAGCGATCGCTCACCACGATCCCGCCAAAGCTGTTCCCCAGCAGCTCGATCGCCGCGGCGGCCGAACGGCTCAGCCCCTGCAGAAACACTGTCACCACTAAGAGAGGCGGAACTGGCCGTGTGTCGGCAGTCAAACCGTGTCTTACTCTGCCAGTTTGGAATTAACGACATCACGAGACCAGTCTGTCCAATAAGGGACACCTACCCCAGGGACGAGGTCAGCGTTATTTTCCGAAGATAACCAAAGAGGAAGTTGGGGACAATCTTGAAGGCTTGCTTTAATACGCCATGGCAAAAAAGACTGAAACGACTGTAGAAAACCGGGCACGAGACGAGACGAGCATCTCAGAGCAAATAAAGGCACAAGCAAGGGACTGATTAGCCCCTGTGCAAGGCAACAGAAGTAAAAGTTAGCTTCATTTAGTGCATAACGGAGCCCGCTTCGTCGCGACAATAGATCAGTTCTACGCATGCACACAAGAGGAGTTTCCACATTGCCGAAGCGGAGACCCGCTTTGCTCGCGAGAAGCCAAAGGTAATAGTCCTCAAAGTACTGCATATGGCGATAACCGCCAATCGCCTGAACAGAGGATCTTCGGAATGCAACTGATGGATGATTCATTGGATTAGCATATCGCATTCTTTTAACTATGGCAGGATGCCCAAGTGGAACTTTCTTTAGATTTGTAGCAACTCTTCCATCATCCCCCACTCTAAACTCAATTATAGTAGAACCAAAAACATCAAGCCTCGAGTTCGACTCAAATGCTCGCCTTACATGGCAAAGCCTTGATGGCAAACTTATGTCGTCTGTATCAAATCGACAGATAATATCCGACGAAGATATTGACATGCCAGCATTAAGTGCATTGGCAAGCCCTTGATTACTAGATAGGCGAACGGTTCTTATATAGCCATATTTAGAGTATAACTGAATGACGAAGTCAAGATCGGAGGAGATGGGGCCATCTATAACAACCACTATCTCATCTGGCTGACAGTCTCCAGCCAGCAACGAATCAACTGATGAACGGAATTGCGAAACAACAGTTGCGCTATATACTGAGCCAAGACAAGTGATTGAGAGCATGGATAATCTGAAATTATCGCGAGAAAAGCGAGGCATTAGATGCAACTATCATCTATATGATAGTTGAGCGTCAGGGGAAAGGCTAAACTTAGATCCCACGAATTCAAGACTGTTCATGCTTGAATCCAGTCTGGCTGCCTGAGATCTAGCCTAGGGGGAATGCCGTCACGCAAGAACCACCTAGAAGGGGCGACTATTTTAACACGAGTATTCCGCAACTTAGAAAGGTGCGCTGCAACACACGAAAAGCTGCTATTGCTTAGGATTAGATTTGGAGAAAATGACATTCTCCATAAGTCTTCCTCTGGAGATCCTCCATCAATAACTTGAAAAGGAGAAGTGAGGCATGGACCAAACTCTTTAAGCACTTGGCCAGGGAAATCAGAAAAGAAAAAGATTGGCGTTGAATTTACCTCAGAACACTTTAGCAAAGAAATCGCATTAAGATAGTAGCCTACAGGCAGCGGATACAAGCCAGATCCCCTTTGCGTCTTACTAGCAGCATAATCACCACGTCGCACATGAATTGCTAATTTGGGGGCATACTTGCAGGCGCCGAAGCGACGATCAAGATAGTCTATGATCGAAAACCAGTATTTATTGTATTCTGGATAAAAAACAGCAGGCGTCAGCCCGTCTCCCCTGTAGATGCGCAGTCTATTATGCTCTATACGGAAGATTGCTCCATCATGGAGGCTCTCTGCGAAGGAAGGAAGACGAAAGCAAAAACGAGAGAATAGTTCCTGATAACGTGGAATACTTAAGAGTTGAGTATCAAAGACATGAGAGAGGCGGCGCTGGGTAACTGAACGCAGTCTTCTCAGTCGAGAACTAAATAAACAGTCTGACACAGATAATTCATGAAAAGTGATTTGCTCTATATGCGTAACTAGAGCTATCTGTAAAAGCTGATTTGCCAAGCCTCCATGAAGCAAGGCCAAGGGAAGTGTCTGTTTCACTGGTGGTTAATACCGCAAACTCAAGTTACACATTTGAAATGGCCTGCTTTTGCTGAACAGGATTTATAATTAATCTCCAAGAAGATTTACTAGGCCTGAAAGAGATAAGCCGCTGACTGACGGACTGCAGCCACCTCATAATCGCTCAACCCCAAGCGCTAAAAGCATCGATCCATGCATTGGGGAATTAGGCTATAGATTGAGGCTTAGATTTTATCGCCCACAAAATAAGGTAAGGCGCCATATATGCAATTAGAAAAAAGAAGTTGAAGACAATAGGCATAACGATGCCATGGGGACAAATGAAAACAGCTTCCTGAAAACGCATAAAAATATCGGCAGCATATATGAAAAGACTCTAAGATTTTAATCTCAGGCAGAAGACCCATTACGGAATGACCGGCGGGACAAAGACATCGACCTCTGGCACCAGCGGATGCATCTGCGCTAATTCGCAAAACGCTAGAAGCCTACCTGCGCCACGGTCACCAGGGTCATCAGCTATATGAAACTGGGACTTCTGAGAAATCTGGAGCCCCAACCTCCCGTACAGCGGTATTAGTGGGGCGATCAGGCGACCTGATCAGCGACAACCTCAATTCGCCGGCCCGCCTCCGGAAGGTGGGCCTCCAAGGAGAGCACTACCACGCAACAGCGGTTCCAGACCATCGTGGTATCAAGGGTCAGATGCAAGTCCTGGCCTGGCTTCTTCCAGTGCTGAAGTGACCAGAGGATCAGTGGGCCGTAGAGCGACTCAACATTGATGTGCCCATTGGTCAGCCAGCGCCGGCATCTCCGCTGCCAGCTGGCGGCCAGGCAATTCCCGAGCGGCAGCATGGTCTTCCAGCGGTCAAAACAGACGGTCCGGCTGAGCAGCAGCCCGGCGACCATCCAGCTCAGGAGCACCAGGTGCCGCTGGTCGGCGCAGCGGCTGTGTTGACGCAGGAGGCCGATCAGTTCAAAAAGAAGCCGGATTTCGGGATCCACGGGGGATTGGATTGGTTTCGCAGCCCCAAGCTCCCATGGCTCCCCGCCCACCCCATTGCCTGAGACTCACACGGCCCAATGGGTTCTCGGACTTGTGTCGGGCAGTCAGGCCTTGGCCAGTAATGCCAGGGCTGCATCAGCTCCACATCGATGGGGCACAGGGCAGGAAGCCACAGACTGAAGTCGCCGAGGACAGCGAGCCCGAAATTCGCTGCGATCGCTAAACTGTTGCTCTATGGGCAACAAACTCCTAACATAAGGATTGGCTGGGTCCATTAGGGCTGCCATCCATAGCCCTATTTAAATCTCATCTTTCCTGAGCTTATTTGTGAAAATTAATCACAATAGTCTATCCGTCTTTCTTGCTATTTGCTCGGGGCTGCTTGTGGCTATATTGGCATCATTATACTTGGCTTACATTTATAAAATGGGTGGGAATGCTTGGTTTGGCGTTAATACGCCTACCACCTATGACGGGCTTTCGTACTACAATGAAATCCTGGCATATCAATCGATGATTGAATCGTTTAACATTGCTGGCCTCGTGACTGCTTACGGAGCCCTAGTTGTTCTCATCTATTCTCCCATTGTTATCTCCCCTCAGATTGCATCTTGGTGGCCTTTATGTGTTAACTCTGTCCTACTCTTCTCTTCTGCTTTTCTATTCGCCTTAGCACTTGCCAAAGCTGCTTCTTTTCGTATTTGTTCTAACTTTATAGGCACTTATCAGACTTGCGTTAAGAGGACAAAATTAGCTAGCATTGGGCCGCTGACTATGTTTTGTATCCTTTTTCTCGTCCTGCTGAATCCATACTATATTGGTTCACTACTTGTCCCCTCAAAGGACATATTGGCACTGACGGTTTCGGTTGGTTATTTATTTTATTTAATTTCAACTTTGTCCAAAGCTAATCCAGCAAGCCGCCCGTCACCCAGATTACTAATAGCTTTTTCCACTCTTCTTCTTCTCGCTTTTGCAGTCCGAATAACACTTTTTCTAGGCCTTTTCTTTTGCACTGTCTACTTCTTATTGCGATCTTCTTGGTTGCCGCGATTTGTCTCTCACCCTCTCTCGTCATATCTTTTAAGTGCTTTCATTTCTGCTACAATATTTTTGTATTTTCAGACAGTAAGCTTTGAGTCTGCCGGCTCGGCACTAAACTCGGCTATCAGCAGCGGATATAAGTATCTTTTCATTCCTATACTTCCATTTATCTATTCATTATGGGACTTCTTCAAGTCGCCAACCTCGCTTATGCTTGGATTCAATATAGTTCAATTTTCTTTTTCTGTAAACGGCATTTTCGCTCTTTCACTTATTGTTCCTTTCTTTTTGCTTCTTTATTTTCGTAGTTTCAAAAGCGTGGATGCATCAACTCGAAAGCTGTGGGCAATGACTTCTATCGCTATTGCTGTTCCCATTTGTTCTGGCTATGTTCACGTCCGATACTTATATGAATTCTTTCCGTGGATGCTTGTCTCTTTGTCTTTTCGATTCGGTTATCGTTTTATCCTTGTATGGGCCACACAGCTGCTTCCACTTGCCTTCGTAATTAAGTTACTGTTAGGATTTTTTGGTCTACTAATATATTCCCCAAATCTCCCTGAGTACGTCCTGCCCCCCTTTCTAATGTGAGTATGTTTCTGTTCCCTATTCTTGGGGCGGTGCTTGTCAGCCGAGGTGGCTGCCTCCGCCGACAGGAGAATTATCGCTGGCCGCAGCCTATTCATGGCTATTTCCTCCTCAGTCATAGCGGCATTTGACGGTACATTGCACCAGACGAAAGCATGTTGACGCCAGCACAGCACGGATTACGAACTAATCCCGCAGATGGTGTTGGCGCCCCGGCTCGTATACCAGTCTGCGCTGACGGCTGGAACGTCATCTTTCCTGAACGCGGGGGGCCTAGGCAGCAAAGTATTTGAAGCATAGGCGCGTGCTGCCCAGTATAATAGTGCGAAAATGGGAAGAGGTAGATTTCCGGCCCTGGGAAGCCAAAAGCCAGAAAATAGTATCATTAACGATTCCATCGCTCAGAAACTAATGCGCCAAGAAGAGGGATGCATGGAAAGGCGCCAAGCTAGAATGGGGAAGAAGAGAGAAGCAACAGCTACCATAGAAATCGGATTCAGACCAGGGCACGTCGAAAAAATTGCCCGCTTAGCTCCTGCGAGTCATCGACCAGCCAGTCGCCGCAATGCTTCCTAGTTCATGAGAGCGGTGAGATTTTGAATTTTTTGAGGTGCCCACCAGCTACATTTGCGTATAGATAAACTCCGTGCAAATGCTCATTCAAAGACGTTCCAGGAGTGGTTCCCTTGATTTTGTGGATAGGTCTCAGGGTTTCGCAGGTGTGAGTGTACGAGCAGTGATGAACTGCAGCTCGTAGTTGATTGGGCTCAGGAAGCCGAGCGTCGAGTGACGGCGCTATCGATTGTATTAACCATCGATCTAGAAAGCCAGATCAAGGGGGAGTCCCCGAGCTAGGCATCCATGTCGCTAGCCTCTACAACTAGAAAAACTGGCGTCTGCAGGAGGAAGTAATGCCGGCATCGGGGAAAGACACAGAGTGCTGGAGCGCTACCGACAAGTTTACGGTGGTGCTGGAGAGCGCTGGATTCAATGACACTGAGCTGAATGCTTACTGCAGGGAACGGGGCCTGTTCCCAGAACAGATGGATCGGTGGCGCCAGGTTGTCCTTAGATCGGCCCTTGGGCTGATTGCGCCTGGAGGCGGTTGTTGCCAACGAGAAATTAGTGCTCAGCGAATCAGACGATCCCAAATAAAGCGTAGGAAACTGGACTTTAGATTAGATTAACATACATCAGCTACCAGGTCAGCGAAATGAATGCGAAACTAAGACGATGAGGAAATTATGCCTCTTTATGGGCCAAATAACATGGCATGGATGCATGGGCAAAGAAACTTATCGATAAGCCGACTATGGAATTATTTCACGAATACCGCTGCTCAATAAATCGGCTTGCTTCACAACGTAAATCAGGGAAGATATAAATATAACCGGAAGAAGCAGGGTTCGAAAGAGCCAAGTGGGTTGCAAGAGGAGAAGGGAAAACAGAGCAGTAATGGCTGTGAAGTAAGCGATTGAATAATGTGGCGAAAGCGGTGAAGCGACAGCCATAGGGCGCTGGACAATTGCATGCTGGATACGAGTCATTAGTGCCCCCATGTGATAATAGGTAAATGAGTATGCAAGCCTAATGACAGATGCTAGCGAACATGCAAGAGCGAGAATGCCACCTTGTATTATCTCCTGAAAGCAATTGGGCGAAAAGATAGGCAAGGCGTCGGACTTGCCTGCCGCCAGTGGAATCAAAAGCGCCAGCACGGATACGCAAAGTACAGACATAAAAGCCGCGGCTTTGTAACCCAGGGACTTTTCCTGTGATGCATAGTCAATCTGGCCTCGGTGAATTATCTTACCAAGAAAGATAGTCTCTACAACAAAGCACGATCTCAATACAAGATTCATCTGCTTAGCATAATCCAATTGTTCATATAAGATTAAAGGAAGGAGTGCGTTCATCCCTGCAGTCGCAGAAAGGGCAAGAGAGTGGAGGCTTATTGGTGCTGAAACATTAGATAATAGCCCTTTAACTAGCGAAGCAGGAGTCGGAACACTACCTTTAGAAGTGGCAAGCAAGATCACTGACAGAGTCAAGCCAGATTTTATGAATAACAGGCTTATAACAGTGACTGGGACTAATAGTTGTAACGAATAGGAGGCAGACATTATGACATAGATTGGTAGCTGAAGAACGGATGACCCGGTGAATATAATTACTGCGCCTACTGCTGAGAGATAGCAAGATGCGAGCATTGCACCTGGTTCAGGAGTCAACCAGACGGCAGTTATCAATAAAATATAAGCAAGAAGGTCAGCTAAACTTTGGTTCTCAGCCTTGCCTTGGAATCGAATTCTTCCGGATGAAGTACAGAGGATGCTGACAAGTGTTGAAGCAGCCCCGGAAATCGCCTGCAAATAAACTACGGAAGTAAAAGCCTGGCCAGATCCAGGTAACCCAGCATTCGCTATATTGTATACATAGGCCGCAAGGCTAAGCAGCGAAAGCAAGGAGATCCACGAAAATGATGAAAGAGAAAGGTTGGCTCGAAGCTTGGCAAATAGGATATGCATTTATAAGATTGGCTTTTACATATAAACAAAATTTCTTTAATACGGCTGGAGATATGCTCCGCTTATCTCGTACACCTTGTTACTACTGCCGCCTTTAAAAAAGTATCCCAAAGACTCAATACAATTCGCGAGTTCTCTGACATTTCCGATGTCGTCTTCGACTGCGATATATCTAGGCTTAAGCTTTTCCTCTAAGCTGTGAGGAATGTCAAGTTTTGCCCCCTATGCATCTATACAGAGCAATAAATTGGGGTGGGATGGCATAATGGAATCAAGTCGGATCATGTCAACTAATATTTCTAGAATAGAATTTAGATAATGATTCATTTTTTGCGATAGCTCTTGCCTCTAAAGGAATTCTTATTGATCCAATTCTTGACAATCGCCTCATCAAAAGATCCTTGCCCGTGGGCCCAATTATTGATTGGATCATTTCCATTCATCTCATTCGCAACGGCAGGATCTATGTAGTACAAGTATTGAGACTCCTTGGCTGTTGATATGGCGACTTGAATTATTGCAATGGAGTCGTTATTGGCATAAGGTTTGTTAAGTTTATTGGCGTTATATGGCAGTAGCTTGATTAATATTTAGCCTGTACTTATGGCACTGTGAAGACATCTTCTTAAGGGATCATTCTGCACGCCGTCGTTTGCGCCAATTTGAATGACCAGCCTTGACTCACTACAGTTAAAAATTTGAAACAGGAAGTCGTTTAGGTGATTACTTTTTCTGAATAGAAAGCCAGTATAATCTTTTTACGCGTATATTGAAAAAAGTTTCTAATTGCTTGCTCGCGAGATGCCGAAGCTTCGAATGCTATATAGTCATAAAATGGGCTGAAAAGCAGTGATAAGATCCGTGTCTTGGTGTGAGGATGCTTAAAGACAAGGCCGCCTCTTCGTAGCCAAGATCTGTTTATTGGTAGGAACTCATCTGGATGCTTTAAAAAGAAGTAGTTGCCTAGTAACTCGTATTCACTGAAGCCACATACCTCAGAAAAATCAATAGAGTCTATAATTGCATCAATCCATGGCTTATTGGCAGTACTCTCAATGTCATCAATTATTTCACGCATCCAACGTCCCTTGGCGGCTATGCATTGGGAAATAAATGATCCACTATACAATCTCTGCATCCCTAATAGGCGAGATAACGAGTCAAAGTAAGGTTGATGATACTCGGTGCCTTGGTAAAAGAATAGCTTACTATGGTCAATTAGATCAATGGGCTTTAATGGAATAGTGTCGGCATCCCATATTAATCCAATTTGGTTTGCACTCAACTTGCTAAGCGCGACTAGCTTCGCAAACTGCTGTATATACCAACCTTTTCGATCAAGAGATCCGCCGCATTCTGCGATGCGTGAATCTAGAAGACTATGAATATATGGCGGTAGATGCAAGTCTTCGCTTACTATTTCGCAGGATTTATGCGAAATAGACTGGAATATGTCAACATCACAATCAGGGACAATCACCAAATGCTTTCTATATTGGATGAAATTGCTAACGGCCCTTGAAGTACACTTCCAAACTTCCGCATCTTTTGAGGAGCAGGTAGTAATAATGATGTCGAAATGACCTGAATAAGTGGAGGGTTTTGCCATGGCTTGCGCTACCATTGTGCCTGGGCAATTGAGCCTTTCACGTTAAACACAAGGCGGATCGTCTTAACCAGTATCAGCAGATCCAGCCAGAACGAAAAATTGCGCAAGTAGTAAAGGTCGTAGCTGAGTTTGTTGGCTGAATCCGCCAGGCTGGCCCCATAGGGGTAGTTCACTTGAGCCCAGCCGCTCAGCCCTGGCCGGATCAGGTGGCGCAGCCGATAGTGCGGGATCTGCCGTTCCAGCTCAACTTCGATCTCCGGCCGTTCGGGCCGCGGCCCGATCAGGCTCATCTGACCCCGCAGCACCGCCCACAGCTGGGGCAGTTCATCCAGGCGGGTGACCCGCAGCAGCTGGCCGATGCGGGTGATGCGGGGATCCCCCCGGCCGGACCACTGGGCCCCGCTCGCCTCCGCATCCACGCGCATGCTGCGCAGCTTCCACACCTGAAACGGCGCCCCAGCCAGGCCACTGCGCACCTGGCTGTAGAACACCGGGCCGCGGTCTTCCAGTCGGATCAGCAGGGCCGCCAGCAGCAGCAGCGGCGCCGTGAGCGTCAGCAGCAGGCCGCTCACCAACACATCCCCCAGCCGCTTGAGCCGCTTCTGCAGCGATCCATGGGGAGCCGCAAATTCTCCCCGCAGCAGGTCGGCAGTGTGCAGCAGATCTGGCGGAAAGCGCTGCAGCACCAGCTCACACCAACCCAAGGCCGACACCACCGCCGCGCCCTCGGCCTGGAGCAGCAACAGGTGCTTTTGCTGCTCGAGCGACAACAAGGTGAAATCCTCCACCACAAAACGCTCAGCAGGATTAGCCGCTTCGGTCAGGCGGGTCGGTTGGCGAGCCCACGCGAGCTCCCGCTCCAGGCGCTGTCGGAAGCCCGCGGATCCCTGCACAACCCAGCAATCGTTGGTTGTAAAACGCTGCCTGAGCAGAGTGTTCAAACCGAACTGCACCAGGCCACTGCCCAGAGCCAGCGCCAGTAGGAAGGGCAGCAAAAAATTGCGTGAGTCCGTTGGAGCGGCGCCGATCGCCGTGATCCAGAGATAAGCCAGATAAACAGCGGTGCTGAGCAGCAGCGTCAGCAGCGTGCGCACCAGCTGCTTCAGGGCGACGGCGGATGTCTGCTCCTCCTGGTCGTAGTAGCGCCCCAGCACATAGCTGCACAGCAGCCAGAACTCCAGCAGCCAGGTGAGCGGCATGAAGAACGAGGGCCAGCTGCCAAAGCGCAACTGAAACCAGCTAGTGAACAGCAGCACAAACAGGCTGCAATCCAGTAGCAAAGCCAGCAGCAGACGACGCCGGGTGAACAGCCAGGGCAGGCGGATCAGCATAGAAGAAGTGATATCAAAGCCGCACTAATTGCTGCTACAACGAAGCTGCTCAACGCAACACGGCAGTGCGCTGATGCCACTGGAAGGCTGCCTTCAAGGCCGGTGTGGCTGCCGCCGGCTGATCCAGGGCCGCGAAGAATGACGGCATGGTCAATCCCCTGCAATTCCGTGCGCTCATGGGCGCTGATCACGGCACGGACGGCACGGGCAGCCTGATAGGCCGCCTGCATCGTGAAGGAAGAGTCATCGAGGCCTGCCAACGCAGCAGCTCTCTGGATAGTGGGCTTGATCCGCAGATTGGTGCTGAAATTCATGCGCACCAGCGACAGCTCCTCTGAACCGAAGGGCTCGGATTCGGTGGAGGCAGCTGCGGAGAGGGTGGAACCAGCCAGCCATCGCCCGGATGGGGGGACGCGGCTGCGGCCCGTGCAGGGCCTGGTGCGCGTTGCGCTTCGGTGGCGGCTCAGGGGGAAGCTACTCTACTCAGTCCTTGGGTTAATTCCCATCCGCTTTCAACAGGCGACCGGAAGCCCCAGTCGTTCGATGGAGGACCAGTTCGAACCCGGTCTCCAGGCGAATTGGGCGGACGTAGCGGGTGTTCTGGATGACGCGCGATCAGGTTCGTTGCCTCGGCAAGGCGGGCATCATCCAGCGCAGTGCGTTGCAGCCAGCCTCGATCGATATCTTCGAGGAAGAACCAGCAAAGAGCGCATCTCCGTGACCATGAGGCTATAAACGCATCCGAACCGGCCTGGTTACAGAATCCTGAACAGTGGTGAATCGGCCGTTCCCCGCCCGCCAGGTCGCCAGCAGTCCACCCAGCCTCAAGGGCACTTGACTGCTGGCTGAAGGTTCAGCTGCCCAGCCAACACGGCCAGTTGCCGATCGAAACTGATCAGGGCTCCACAACCCTCGCTGCGAGCCAGGTGCAGAGCATCGGCAAAGTCAAGCCCTTGACGGTGCCAATCCAAAGCCCGCCTGACGAGATCTTCCTGCTCAAGATGGAGATGGCAAATTGCCAGCAGCCCATCAAACGCGGCGATCACCGCATCCCGAGGCAACTTGTAAGCCCCACGCAGCACCCATTCCAGCTCCAGAGCCACGGTGATCGGCACGAAGCACGCCGAACTGGCATCGATCAGAGCTGCCGCTTGCTGAGCCTGGAGCGGATCGTCGTTCACCAGCAGGCGCACCAGCACGTTGGTGTCGAGCGCCACAGGCAAGCTCATGACTTGGCAAAGAGTGCTGGATCCATCTGCTCCAAGGCCAATGGCGGGCCCTGGTATCCAGCGCAGCCGATCAAGGCGTGGGCGGAGCTGGTCTTGGCAGGATCCTGAGGAATCAGACGCAAACCATCAGCCTCAAGGCTCAACGCCAGCCGATCGCCGGGCTGGAGCCCCAACAGGTGACGCAACCGTGCCGGAATCACCAGCTGCCCCTTCGATGACAGGGTGAGCAGCGCATCCATACCGTCTACCCGCAGCGGCTTACCAGTGTAAGACGTGCTGCGATACGTCGTGGCCAGCGCCGACGGAGGCCGTTCACCAGGAACATCATGGCTGGGCGCGGAACGCTGCCACCGTGCTGATCAGGAACTCGGCCAGCGGGATCATCGCGGGCATACATGCCCCAGGCATCGCGGCAGCTCTCCGTGATCCAGCAGGCGTAGAGCTTGGCCACCCCATAGGGGCTGCTCGGGTAGCAATGGCGTGGCTTCTTTTAGGGGACTCTCCTGCACCAGGTCGTAGAACTCACTGGTGCTGGCCGAATATATGCGCATTTTCGCCGGTGATACCAGTAATCAGGGCAGTTGGGCATGAATGCCAGAGGGTGATTCAGGGCTTGGGTTCAGGGGGAGGCGGCTCAGTCACACGGGTGGCGTAAGCGGAGCCACGGGTAGGAACTAGCGCTCAACTACCTCGACAGCCCCGATAATAATGGCATAGATACCGCCAGCAGAGCGCGGGCTCTTGCGTGCTGCGATCCAGTACGCCGGGCGACCACCGCGGCACCTGTGCTGCGTCGCCGCGGCATAGGCTCTTACGGCGGAATCGCGGCCTCTCCACCATTCCAAGACCATTCGCCATTGTTGCGACCCTGGGCCTGATGGCTAGCCTGACTTGCGGTCTTGCCGCCATGGCGAGACCGCCGCAACAACAGCCAGGGGCCCCGGCCGCGCCAACTCAGCGCAGCAGCGTGGTCTACGACACCTACATCCTCGGCCCCGGCGACAGCCTGCAGATTGAGCTGCTCGACATCCCCGAGCTCAGCGGAGTTTTTGCAATCGGGCCGGATGGCACCCTGTACCTCCCCCGGGTACGCGCACTTTACGTGGAGGGGCTCACGGTGGAGGAGTTGCGCCTATTCCTCACCCAGCAGTTTCGGGCCTATGTGAGAAGCCCGCAGATTTACATTCGGCCCATGGGCTATCGGCCCGTCCGCATTTATGTGGGCGGCGAGGTGCGCCGGCCGGGGTATTACACGCTATCTGGCGTCCAGGCGATCGACGCCGACCAGAGCTCCAGCGAAGCCCAGCAGGACGTAGCCACGGGCTCAACGGCCCTGGGCCAGGGGACCACCACCACCAGATCTTCGGTCACAGGCGGCAGCAGCTCCAGCACGCTGTTCCCCACCGTCTTCGACGCGATCCGCACGGCCCAGGGCATCACCCCCTTCTCCGACCTCGCCCAGGTGCAGGTGACCCGCCGCCAGCCCCTCAGCAG
>JBIKWK010000001.1:0-208914 GCA_044356375.1 Prochlorococcaceae cyanobacterium
GTCATGCCTCCAAAGTTGTCATCGGCCATGGCTTGATGCCACAAGCTCCATTTTGTCAGAGGAATCGAAGCTTGGCAGTGTGTTTCGGCCGCGAGGGCGTACAGAGCTGATCTGGTTCGTTTCCTGATAGGTTCCGGGCGATCCAGCGGTGCTCCCAGCTGGCCACGGGTCAGCCGAGGCGGCGCAGGCCGTCCCGCAGGGCTTCCAGCTCCAGCGGCCTCTCGATCGGGGACTCCTCCTGCAGGTCGGGCTGCTCGAGGCGCACTGCCGTGCGCTGTTCGAACAGATAGCTCACGCAGCCGTTCTCGCCGAGCTGCGGCTGGCCTTCTCGATGGAGGTGCTCAACTGGAAGTTGCCAGCGGCATCTGCGACGCGGGCTGTATAGCTGACGGTCTGGTTATTGAGCAGCGTGCGGCTATCGGCATAGCTCAAGGTGGTGCCGGAGACGACGGTGCCATCGCTATTCAGGGCCGCAAAGGCATAATAATTCCAAACTTCCCCGTTACTCAACCCAGGCCCGGTTTGGCCCATTGACTGTCACCGCCATCACCTCCGCCGCGATCGTGGCGGTGGCCGTTTGCTGGCCGGCGGTGATCTAGTAGCTGGGTGTTGCGGTTGAGGAGGGCACGATCTGGGCAATGATCGTTCTACCCGGATCAACCACGCTGTCGGCCAGCACCAACCCAACGGCGAGCTCCAGCGCAGCCGGCCCGCAACAATCGAGAAAGATTGGCCAGCCCAGCAGGGCTTCCGTTTAGCCAGCCAACACCAACTCACCGGGTCAGCTTCAGCCCAGGGCCCAACGCCCCTCGGCCAATTCAGAGGATTTGACCCACCATCACCGCCGCCATGGCTGAAAACAGGGTGATTCCGAGGGCGGTGAACGGGTTTTGACCCTGGGCGACGGCCACGCTGGTGACTACGCCGGCGCCGATGCAGGCGACGGCCAGTTGGGTGATCAGTTCACTGCGGGAGTTGGGGCTGGGGCTTGGGGTCACCGCGGCACTAACAATTGGCTTGACGGTAAGGGCTAAAAACGGCCGCCCCGGCTGGAAATCCCGCCTTGTTACCTGGTGTCGGAGTTCGTTACTTGCCGCAATCTGCCGGCGGGTCTGGCCCGGCCGCCGCTAGCCCACTGGCGCAGTTGCTCCAGCTGTTCGCGGGCCGTGCGCGACAGGGGCACCAGCTGGCTGGCGGCGCCGATCAGGTCGGCTTCTGTGAATTCCCGCCGCTCGGCAAAGGCCAGGTGCATCGCCTCGATCACCGTCTGCTCCAGTTCGGCGCCCGAGAAGCCGGCGGTGCGATCCACCAGCGTCTCCAGGGGGATGCGGTGCTGGGGCCTGCGGCGGCGCAGTTGCAGGTCGAGGATGGCGTGTCGCTCCTCCTCGCAGGGCAGCTCCAGCAGAAAGATCTCGTCGAAGCGGCCCTTGCGCAGCAGTTCAGCCGGCAACCGCTCGACGCCGTTGGCGGTGGCCACCACGAACACGGCGCTGGTCTTCTCCGCCATCCAGGTGAGCACGCTGGCCAGCACCCGGCCGCTGGTGCCGCCGTCACTGCGGCTGTCCCCCCCGAAGCCCTTTTCGATTTCGTCGATCCAGAGCACGCAGGGGGCCATCGCCTCCGCCCGCTGGATCATCTCCCTGGTGCGCGCCTCGCTGGCGCCCACCAGGCCGGCGAACAGGCGACCCACATCCAGCCGCAATAGCGGCATGCTCCAGCTGTGGGCGATCGCCTTGGCGGTGAGCGACTTGCCCGTGCCCTGCGGACCCACCAGCAATACCCCCCGAGGCAGCGGCAGGCCGTAGCGCTGGGCCTCCTCGCCAAAGGCCATGCGGCGCCCCTCCAGCCACTGCTTGAGGGCATCGAGGCCGCCGATGTCGGCCGGACTGGCCTCGCTGGGGCAGTACTCCAACAGTTCGCTGCGGGCGATCGCCGCCCGTTTCTCCTCCAGCACTTCAGCTAGATCGGTGGCGCCCAGCTGGCCGCGGCGGGCCAGGGCTCTTGCCGCGATCGCCCGCACCCGCTGCTCGCTGAGGCCATGGCAGGCGCTGGTGAGCTGGGCGAGCACCGCCGCCTCCAGCGGCTGGCCGGCGGCGGTGGCAATCGAGCCCAGCAGTTGGCCGATCTCATCGGCGTCGGGCAGCGGCAGCTCCAGCAGGCTGATGCTGTCCTCCAGCTCGGCCGGCAGCGACCAGTCGGGGGCTGTGATCACCAGGGTGTGGGGGCAGCGGCGCAGGCTTTGGGCCAAATTGCGCAGGCGGCGGCAGATGCCGGCGTCCTCTCCATAGCGGTGAAAATCGCGCAACAGCAGGATCGCCCCCTGCTCCGGCCCCACCGCCTCCAGGCAGCTGAGGGCGAGCATCGGATTGCGGGCCGCCTCGCCTGTGCGGTTGGGGCTGCCGCTCAGTCCATCGATGAAATCCCAGCGCAGCAGCAACCTGCCCCCCAGGCGCTGACAGGCCTGGGTCAGCAACCCCTCCACCCGCTCCTCCTCCAGGCTGCGGATCCAGATGATCGGGGTGCGGGAGCGGATCAGCAGATCCAGCTGCTCCAACCAGGCGCTAGACATCAGCGCAGCTGATTCAGCTTTGCCCAGCGGGGATCGCCCCCCTGGTCATCGCTGCTCCAGGTGGCCGGCCCCGGGCAGTCGGAGCCGCAGCGGTTCACCGTCGGCAGTTGCAGGCTGAGCAGCTCGTAGGTCCAGTGGGCTGGATCGAAGCAGCCGTTGGGATCGAGGCTTTCGTCGAGGGCGTCGGGGTCTAGATCCAGCACCTCGCTGGCATCCTCCAGCAGGATTCGCTCGCCCATGCCCTCCTGGCGGGCCGCCTCCCCCAGCCAGAGCAGCTCCTGACTACGAAAATTGAGCGGATGGTTGAACTGCTGCAGGCAGCGGTCGCAGCGGAGGGTCACGATCGTGGCCCCATGGCCCTCCACCGCCAGCGCATTGCCCAGATGCTGCACATGCACTTCGCCGCGCACGGGGGTGAGGCTGGCCAGCTCATCCAGCCGCTGATCCAGCCGCCAGCGGCGACCCTCCGCCAGGCCCTTCAGCTCTTGGATCGGCACCGGCCGCAGGTCGTCAGCCATGGGTAGATCGGGGGCGCAGGAGGTGGGGCGTCGGCTGCTGGCCAGTTCGAGCTCAGTCGAGCTCGCCGGGGGCCTACTTCTTTCCCTTGGGCTCGAAGGGCAGCCGCGCCGTCGGGCCGGAGGCGGTGGCGGTGACGGTCTGCTGGGCAATCTGCTGATCGAGAATTTGCTGCAGGTTGTCCGGCAGCGATTCCCGGCTGAGCAGGAAGGTCTGGGCGGCCTGGAAGACGTTGGCCACCACCATGTAGAGCAGCACCCCCGCCGGCAGCGGGAAGAACAGGAACATGCCGGTGATCATCACCGGCGTGATCTTGTTGGCCGTGGACTGCTGCGGGTTGGGCGGCATGCCCATGCCAGAGAGGATCTGGGAGATGAACAGGCTGGCCCCGAAGGCCCCCACCAAAATGGCGATATCCCAGTTCACAGCCCCCTCGGTCATGAAGCCCACCTGACCGAGGGCTTTGATGAACAGGAAGCCGCTGCGGGCGGCCAGGCCGGGGATCTTGGCCTCCACCACGGCATCACCGGCGGCCAGGGCCGTGATCGTGCCGTCCTCGGACACGCTCACCACCTCACTGCCCTTGGTGACACTCCAGCTGGGTTTGTAGGCCTGGCCGTTCTCCACGCCGGCGATCACCGAATCGAAGCTGTCGCCGGTTTTGGTGTGCAGGTTCACCCGGGCCCGATCGCCCACCCCCAACTTGTTTCCCTGCTCCAGGCTGGCGATCACCGGCACGTGCTGGGTCTCGGTGACAAAGATCGAGTGGCTGGGGCTGTTGAACGGCTTTGGTTCAACGGCGGCGATCTGCTCGCTCGGCAGCACCTTGAGGTTCAAGGTGTAGGGCACATCGGCGAAGGGTGAACCCCGCAGGGTGGCGAACAGGGCGAACAGGATCGGCATCTGCACCAGCAGCGGCAGACAGCCGGCCAGGGGACTGCCGAACTCCTTCATCAACTTGCCCAGCTCCTGCTGCTGCTGCTGGGGGTTGTTGGCATAGCGGGCTTTGATTTCAGCCTGGCGCTTCTGCATCACCGGCTGGGCGATGCGCATGCGGCGGGCGCTGCGGATGGAGCCGGCGCTGAGCGGAAACAGCGCCAGACGGATCACCACCGTCAGGGAAATGATCGCCAACCCGTAGCTCGGCACCAATCCGTAGAAGAAATCGAGGATCGGGAGCAGCAGGTTGTCGGAGATGTAGCCGATCACGGCAGTGGGAGATCCGAAATGGACAAGCGGAGCGAGACCCCGCCAACGCACCAGTGTGCCCGACAGGGGAGATGAACTGGCGCGGTTAGGCGGCGATGCCCCTGGCGGGGCTGACTTTGCGGGCGCTGCGGCGCTCCTCGATGTAGGTCTCCAGCTCGCGGAAGCGGGGCACGGAGCGCATTTCCAGCCGGGAGCCGTCGGCGAGCACCAGCACCATGTCGCCCCAGGCCCCGAAGCCGCGGGGCACGCTGCGCACCTCGCGAATCTGGCTGTAGACCACCTGGGTGCGGTCCCGGCCCAGCCAGCCGCCGTTCACCTCAATGCGCCGACTGGTGATCCGGAAGCGCAGCCACAGGGCCCGCACCAGGGCGCCCACCAGAAAGGGCAGACCGATCAAGGTGAGGCCAAAGATCAGATTGACGATCAGATCGCCCTTGGCGGGGCCCCCCTCGTAGAAAACCGTCTCCTGGATGGGGATGGTGCCAGTGGTCTTCTTGCCACCAGTGGGCTTGTCGCTGGCTGTGGTCTTGTCGCCAATTGTGGGCTTGTCGCCACTGGGGGGCTGGTTGCCACCAGTGGGCTGGCCGGTGGGGGCGTTGCTCGCGGCGCTCATGGCGTGAGACCTGCCTGGTGGAGGAGTTGGTCGCATTCTCCCAGCAGGGCCTCCTCCCCCCATTCGGCGCTGCCGGGTTTGAGGCTGATCAGCAGCCACTGGCCCGCTGCGGCGCCGGCCGGCAGCACCCGTAACAGATGGCTCTGGAGGATGCGCCGCAGCCGGTTGCGGCGCACCGCCCGCTTGTGCACCTTGGCACTCACCACGACGCCACAGCGCCAGCTGGTGGGGGAATGGGCCCGCTGATCGGAGGGCAATAGCGGTTGGCAGCACTCCAGGCAGCGCAGCAGCAGCGCTTGGCCCTGGAGGCGTCGTCCCTTCTGATAGAGGCGATCAAAAACCCTTTTCCCCTTCAGCCGATGCCGCTGGGGCAGCGCCATGGGGGGATCAAACGGCCAGGCGGGCGCGACCGCGACGGCGGCGGGAGCGAATCACCCGCTGGCCGGTGTGGGTGCGCATGCGAACGCGAAAGCCAGATACCCGCTTGCGCTTGCGGCTAGTACCTTCAAGGGTGCGCTTGGTCATGGCTTCGTCTCAGCTCCTCGCGGCTCGTCGGGAATTAGGTCGAAGGGCAAACCTATCAGGCGGCCCCCGGGGCTCAATCGGGGTCGATGTCGATCAGCCAGCTGCCCAGGTAGCCCGCCATCGGCACGTCGCCGGGGGCCTGCGCCAGGGCGTTGAACTGGTACATCCCACTGTTGAAGGGGTTGAACAGATTTATGTACACCCCGATCGTGCCCTGATCCGGTACGGGGATATCGGGGAAGATGTCGATCGCCTTGCCATTGGCCGCCACCTCAATCGTGGCTGGAATTTTCTCCATGCACTTGGTGCGCGAAAGCATGCCCCCCTCCTGCATCTTGCAGAGTTTCACCTGGGATGGCTCGATCTTTACATCGAAGTAGGCAGGGATGGTGATCGACAGTTTCATGATCGCCGTCTTGCGATCCTTTGGCCGCAGGATCAGGTAATACTCCGAGCGCTTCAGGCGATGGGTATCGGTGACGAAGTAATAGAGGCGGCGGTAGTCCTTGGTGTTGTCCCAGCGGAACTCCACCAGGCCTGAGGTGCCCTGGGCCCGCACCGGCCCCGGGTTGGCCAGGGGCGCCAGGGCCAGGGTGGCCATGCTCAGGATGGACAGGGTGCCGGCGGTGAGGCCAGCGGCGATCAGGGGAAGGTGGCGCTTGAACATGCCGGCCTGGAGCCGGCGGCAGAAGCCAGGAAGCTGGGGGGAGCCCATCGGCCCTGTCGAGGTGGAACTTCCCATTCTCTTGGGCCCCAGCTGCTCCTGCCCGGTGGGGGGTCGGCCGGGCAGGTGGTTGGCACATCGGCCGCATTCGCTCGCCAGTTGCGGCCCTGCCGGGGGGCTCTGGGGGGCGGTTGGGGGTCAGTCGGCCCGGTCGGGTCTGAGCCGGGCCGCCCCGCGCAGGTAGGGGTGCACCGGCTGCCGTTGGGGCTCCAGCCACACGTGGGCCAACAGGCGGATGCAGCGGGGCAGATCGCCCGCCACCGCCATCTGTTGACAGTCGAGCAGGGCCACCTGCTGCCAGCCCGGCCGGCGCCGGGCAATCGCCGCCGGGAAACAGGCATCCAGATCGGCCGTCACCGAGAAGGTCACCGACAGCAGCTGTTCGCCCGCCAGCTCGTTGCGTTCGATCAGGGCATCCACCAGTTCGATTACCGCCTCGTCGATCGCCTCCACCGTGTTGGCGGCGGCCGTGGTGGCGCCCCGCAGGGCGCGCAGGGTGAGCCCGGCGGTCATGGGCGATAGAGCCACAGGGGCTGGCCGCTCCAGGCCATTTCCACACTCAGCAGATCCAGCAGCTGGCGCAGCAGGCTGCGGCCCGGGATCACGCCGGCGAAGCGCTTGGCTGGCGTGCCGAAATCGATCGGTTTGCTGCGCTTGGGATCGAGGCCCGCCAGCTCGGCCGCCAGCAGGCGGGCCTGGTGTTCGTCGCCCAGCCCATCCACCAGGCCCAGTTCCAGCGCCTGGGCGCCGCTGAATACCCGGCCATCGGCAAATAGCCGCACCGCCTCTTCGCTGAGGCCGCGACCCTCGGCCACGGCGGTCACGAATTGGCCGTAGCTGCTATCGATCAGGCCCTGCAGCAGCTCCCGCTCCGCCTCGCTCAAAGCTCGATCTGGCGAGAGGATGTCCTTGTAGACGCCGCTCTTTACCGTTTCGAACTGGATGCCGATCCGCTCCAGCAGCCGCGAGATGTTGTTGCCCCGCAGGATCACGCCGATCGAACCGGTGATCGTGCCGGGGTTGGTGACGATCTTCTCGGCGGCCACCCCCACATACACCCCGCCAGAGGCGGAGATGTTGCCGAAGCTGGCCACCACCCGGCAGCCCTGCTGGCGCAGCCTCAGGATCGCGGCATGGATCTCCTGGCTGTCGCCCACGGTGCCGCCGGGGCTATCGATTCGCAGCAGCAGCGCCGGACATTCCCGCTGTTCCACCTGCTGCAGTGCCTTGACCACCCGGGTGCGGGTGGCGGCGTTGATGGCCCCCTCGATGCAGATGCGTGCCAGGGTGCGTCTTGACTTGCGGCGCCAGGGCCAGACCATCAGGTCGCTGAGAAGAGCCTGGATCTTAAAAAGAACGCCGATGCCCCCCTACCGGCTCTCCCCTACCCGATGCCCCAGGTTTTGCGTGGCCTGCTGATGCTGCTGCCCTTCGCCCTATGGGGCACGGCGATGGCGGCGATGAAACCGCTGCTGGTGGGGGGCACCCCCATGCAGCTGGCCAGCTGGCGGCTGCTGCCGGCGGGGCTGGTGCTGCTGCTGGTGGCCCTGCTGCTGGGGCGTTCCTGGCGGGTGGACCGGGCCGATTGGCCCTGGTTGATCGCCTTTGCCCTGGTGGACGGCAGTTTGTTTCAGGGGCTGTTGGCCCAGGGCCTGGGGCAGACCGGGGCCGGCCTGGGATCGGTGTTGATCGATTCCCAACCCCTGCTGGTGGCCCTGCTGGCCCGCTCCCTGTTTGGCGAGGCGATCAATCCGGTGGGCTGGCTGGGGTTGATGCTCGGGCTGCTGGCGATTGCCTGCCTGGGGCTGCCGGCGCCGCTGCTGCGCCATTGGTGGCTGGAGGGTCCGGCCGGTTTCAGCGAAAGGGCCTGGAGCCACGGCGAACTTTGGATGCTTGGTGCCGCCGCGGCGATGGCCCTCGGCACCGTGCTCTGCCGCTATGCCAGCCGCCACAGCGGTCCTTTGGCGGTGACCGGCTGGCACATGCTGCTGGGGGCCGGGCCCCTGCTGCTTGGTTGTATTTGGCAGAGCAGTGGGCCCGGCGCTCCGCCCCTGTGGCCTCTCTGGGCTGACTGGCAGTGGGGCCTGGCGGCCTACGCGGCCCTGTTTGGCAGCGCCCTGGCCTACGGATTGTTTTTTTGGTTTGCCAGCAGTGGCGATCTCACCGGCTTCACCGCACTCACCTTTCTCACCCCCGTGTTCGCCCTGCTCTGCGGCGTGCTGCTGCTGGCCGAGCAGCTGCGGCCCCTGCAGTGGTTTGGGGCGGCGCTGGCCCTGGTCTCCGTGGTGCTGATCAACCGCCGTAAACAACTTTGGATGCCGCTGCAGGGGCGGGCCGCCCACTCGGTGGAGGGGCTGCCGTGATCCAGCAAATCGCCCCCGCCCGCCAGGTACGTTCAGGCCACTTTGACTGGCCCGGCCTGGCCATCCCCCCCGTCGCGCCCGCGCTGCGGCGTCGGGTGTTGCTGTTAACCCTGGCCCTGGGGCTGCTGCTGTTCGTCTGGCGGCTGGGCGCCACCGGTCTGGTGGATGAGACGCCGCCCCTGTTCGCCGCCTCGGCCCGGGCCATGGCCGACACCGGCGACTGGCTGATCCCGCGGGTGAACGGCCTGCCCCGCTACGACAAGCCGCCCCTGGTGTACTGGGCGATGGGGCTTTTGTATCTCCTGCCGGGCCAGCAGCACTGGAATCCCCTGGGCAGCTGGGCCTCGGCCCTGCCCTCGGCCCTGGCCTCGATCGCGGTGATGCTGGCCCTGGCCCACACCCTGCTGCGCTGGCCCCAGGCCCAGCTGCGGCCAGCGCTCACCGCCCTGACGGCGGCCCTGGCCTTTGCCCTCTCGCCGCCGGTGCTGCTCTGGAGCCGGGTGGCCGTTAGCGATGCGCTGTTTTCCGCCCTGGTGGCGCTGACGCTGCTGTGGGCCTGGGGGGCCATAGCTCAACCGAGCCTGGCGGTGTGGCCCCTATGGCTGCTGCTGGGGCTGGCGGTGTTGGCCAAGGGGCCGGTGGCCGTGGTGCTGCTCGGTCTCACCCTGCTTTTGTATGGCTGGAGCCAGGGGGATCCAGGGGGCCTGTGGCGGCGGCTCCAGCCCCTCAGGGGCCTGGCGCTCACCTCCCTGGTGGCCCTGCCCTGGTACGGCGCGGCCCTGCTGGTGGAGGGGGAGCCCTTCTGGCGCAGTTTCTTTGGCTATCACAACCTGCAGCGATTCACCTCGGTGGTGAACCATCACCAGCAGCCCTGGTGGTTTTTTTTGCTGATGTTGGTGCTGGCCGGTTTGCCCAGCTCGCCGCTGCTGCTGCTGGGCCTCGGGCGGGCATGGGCCTGGCGACCGGCGGCAGCGCCGCTGTCCCTGCGGCGGTTTGCGGCCTGTTGGCTGGTGGCGGTGCTGCTGTTCTTCTCCGTGGCGGCCACCAAGTTGCCCAGTTACTGGCTGCCGGCAATTCCGGCCGCGGCCCTGCTGGTGGCGCTCACCGCCCAGGATCCCCCCACCGGCGCCGGCCGCTGGGCCTGGGGATTGACGCTGTCGCTCACCGCCGTCCTGGCGCTGGGTTTCCTGGCCTCCCCCCGCTGGTTGCCGTTGATTCGCGATGCCGAGATGCCAACGCTGGCGGCGGAGTTGCAGGCGGGCCATCGGCTGCTGCTGGCCGCGGCGCTGTTCGCCCTGGCCCTGCTGGCTGCCCTGCTGGCGCGGGGCCAGGGCCCTGGCCGCCTGTTGGCGCTGCAGCTGCCGATCGTGGTCTTCGTGCCGCTGGTGCTTTTGCCGAGCTGGGCTTTGGGGGATCGGCTGCGGGGGCTGCCGGTGCGGCAGATGGCGGCGCTGGTGAACCGGCAGGCCCGCCCCGGCGAACCCCTGGCGATGGTGGGCATTCTCAAGCCCTCCCTCCATTACTACAGCCGCAGGGTGGTGATCTACGAGGCCCCCACCCCCGGCGGCAGCGTCAACCTGGCCGACCGCTTGAGCCATGAACGGCGGCGGGGCCTGCTGCCCAGCGCGGCCTCCCTGCAGCCCACGGTGCTGGTGGTGATCGATCGGGAGACCGCCGCCCAGCCCAACTGGAGTGGCCTGGCCCCCCAGGAGCTGGGTCGCAGCTCCATCTATCGGTTGTGGCGAGTGGATCGCCAGGCCCTGGAGCGCCGCGCCGCCGAGCTCCTCCGTCGCGGCGAGCGGATCAGCTGGCGCGATCCCAGGCCCGAGCGCTACTGAGTAGCTGGTTATGGCTGGTCAGAATTGGGCTGTGGCTGGCCAGAAGTTGGCGGTGGCCCAGAGGTTGGCGGTGGCCCAGAAGTTGGCGTTGGCTGCTGCTGGCCCAGGGCCGTGCGCCGGCAGAAGCTGCAGTGGCCCCATAGCTGCACCTCGCCGCCCGGGGCCGGGCAGCCGCACTGGGGGCAGGGGACCATGCCACGGCCATCCACGCGGCTGGGATGGCGCTGCCAGATTTCCTCCTCCACCAGGCTTGCCGCCCGGGGCTGGGCGCCGGGATGGCATTGCTCCACCCGCACCTCGCGCAACTCAAAGCCGGCGGCCCGCAGGGCCCCCAGCAGTTGATGGCGGTTGTATTGCAGGGCCTGCAGCCAGGGCCCCGGCTGGGCCCCCACCGTTAGCCGGCCCGCCTGCAGCCGCAACGGTTGGCAATGGGGGGCCAACTGGGGGCCGGCCAGCCTCGGCCAGGCCCGCCACAGGGCCGCCAGGTGCCCATGGCGCTGCCACTGCCGCTGCAGTTGCTCCAGACAGCTGGCCAGTTCCTGGGCTGGTGCCGGCGGCGCCGGCACCAGCACGTTGACGCTTCCCTGGCGCCTACTGGTGCCCAGGCGAGCGCCGCCCTTGCCACCGCCGCCCCGCCCATCGCCGCCCCGCCCATCGCCGCCCTGCCCATCGCCGCCCTTACGACCAGGGCCCCGCCGATTGGTGCTCCGGCGACTGCCGCCCAAGTCGGCAGTTCCCAACTCGGCACTTCCCAACTCGCCACCGCCCACCCCATTGCTGGCCAATCCATTGCTGCCCAATCCGTTGCCGCCCAATCCGTCGCTGGCCAATCCCCGCCGGCGGCGGTTTTGCTCCTGGTGGAAAGCGGCTTGGTCATGGCCCATGGCTAGAACCCTATGCACCGAGCGGCGCTCAGATTGGCGCTGATTGACGGTGATTGGCGGTGCGATCGCCGCCGAGCTGGCGGCATGGGCTGGGGCTGGGATCGGCAATTCCGCTTCTGCGCACTGCTAAAGCTTGTCTCTGGTTAGCCTCTTGGCACGCCCCACTTAGGGATTCATGGGCTTCTTCGATCGCCTCAGCCGCCTGATACGCGCCAATGCCACTGCGGTGATTGGCGGCATGGAGGATCCATCCAAGATCCTGGATCAGTCGGTGGAAGACATGCAGGCCGACCTGGTGAAGCTGCGCCAGGCGGTGGCTGCGGCGATTGCCAGTCAGAAGCGGATTCAGAACCAGGCCGAACAGGCCGAGGCCCAGGCGGCCACCTGGTACGAGCGCGCCGAGCTGGCGCTGCGCAAGCAGGAGGAAGACCTGGCCCGCGAGGCCCTCTCCCGTCGCAAGACCTACCAGGACACCGCCACGGCCCTGAACACCCAGCTGCAGAGCCAGGCCGGCCAGGTGGATCAGCTCAAAAAAAGCCTGGTGAGTTTGGAGGCCAAGATCGCCGAGGCCAAGACCAAAAAGGACATGCTCAAGGCCCGGGCCCAGGCCGCCCAGGCCCAGGTGCAGCTCCAGAGTGCCGTGGGCAACCTGGGCACCAACTCCTCAATGGCCGCCTTCGAGCGGATGGAGGAGAAGGTGCAGACCATGGAGGCCCGCAGCCAGGCCGCGGCAGAGATTGCCGGTGCCGATTTGGAAAGCCAATTTGCGGCCCTGGAGGGCGGCAACGACGTGGCCGACGAGCTCGCCGCCCTCAAGCAGCGCATCTCCGGGGCCCCGGCGCCGGCCGCCCTGCCGGCGGATGCCAGGCGAGCAGCCCAGCTGGAGCCTGTGAAGGTGGTGGAGGTGGACCCCGAGCTCGAGGCGCTCAAGCGCTCGATCGACAAGCTCTGAGCGCCAGATGCGCTCTGGCTCCCTAGCGATTGGCTCCCCGGCCCCAGGCCCCGCCGATGCCCCAGGCCCCATAGCCGGCAATGCATCAGCGGCAATGCATAGCCGGCAATGCATCAGCGGCAACGCATAGGCGGTAATCCATCAGCGGCAATGCATAGGCGGCAATTCAGAGGCACCAGTTACGTACGATTGCTGCCAAAACCAGCTTTTGTGAGGGCGCCCCTGTGGCCGTAGCCGAGTTCACTGACGCCAACTTCAAAGCCGAGGTGCTCGACGCTGCCGACACCGTGCTGGTGGATGTTTGGGCCCCCTGGTGCGGTCCCTGTCGCCTGGTGGCCCCCCTGATGGTTTGGGTCCAGGGTGAATACGCCGATCGGCTCAAGGTGGGCAAGCTGGAGGCCGATGGAAATCCCGTCAGTCGTGATGCGCTCAGCATTCAGGGGCTGCCCACCTTGATCCTGTTCAAGGCCGGCCAGGAGCTGGCGCGCCACGAGGGCGCCCTGGCCAAAGCTCAGCTCGTCGCCTTCCTGGATGCCCACCTCTGAGTTCCCTGGCCGGCTGAGTCGGCTGTCCCGGCGGGTGAGCCAACTGGGCAGCGGCGTCTTTGCCCGCAACGATCAACGCAAGAACAGCTATCGCCTGGCCATCAGCGCCGGTGCCAACGACAGGCCTCCGCTGCTCGATCTGTCCTTGGGCTCCACCGATCTGCTGCCGCCAGCGGCGGCCATCGAGGCGATCCATCGTCAGTTGGCGGCGCCAGAGAGCGCCGCCTATTGCCTCCACGCCGCCACCGCTCCCTTTCGGCAGGCGGTGGCCGCCTGGGCCCAGCGCCGCTTTGGCGTCGGAGTGAATCCCGATCAGGAGGTGTTGTTGTTGGTGGGCAGCCAGGAGGGTACGGCCCACCTGCCGCTGGCGGTGCTGGATCCCGGCGATGCGGCCCTGCTGCTCGATCCCCACTACCCATCCCACCTGGGTGGATTGCAGTTGGCATCGGCCGAGCCGGTGTTGCTGCCCCTCGATCCAGGGGCCGGCTGGCGACCTGATTTCGATGCCATCGATGGGGCCACCTGGGAGCGTCTCAAGTTGATGGTGCTTGGCTTCCCCCACAACCCCACCGCCACCACCGGCGAGCAGGCCTGGCTGGACGAGGCGGTGGCTCGGGCCCTGCGGCACGACATCGTGCTGGCCCACGACAATCCCTACGTGGATCTGGCCTTGGAGGGGGAGGCCCCGGCCCTGCTGTGCAATCCCGCCTGGCGTGAATGCGGCATCGAGTTTTTTTCCTTCTCCAAGAGTTGGTGCCTGGGGGGCTATCGGCTGGCCTTTGCCATCGGTGCGGCGGATTTGATCAAGGGCTTGCAGCAGCTCAAGGCGGTGGTGGATTTCAACCAGTCCCTGGCACTCCAGTCCGGGGCGATTGCCGCCCTGGAGCAGGCGCCCCAGTGGCCGGCGCAACTCAGGGAGGTGTACCGCCAGCGGCGCGATCGGATGCTGACTGCCCTGCGGGCCGTGGGCTGGCCGGTCCAGTGCCCCTCGATGGCGCTGTATCTGTGGCTGGAGCTGCCGCCGGCGGTAAGGCGCAGGGGCTGGGATTCAGAAACCTGCTGCGCCGAGCTGTTGGCCGCCACCGGCGTGGCGCTCACCCCGGGCAATGGCTTTGGCCCAGGCGGTGAGGGCTGGCTGCGGCTGGCGCTGGTGCACCCCACCGAGCAGTTGGAGGCGGGGGTCGAGCGGATCGGGCGCTGGCTGGCCAACATTTGATGGTGCCCACAGCTGGGGCGAATCGGCCCAGGGGCTGGCATATTCGTCGCCTGCCGGTGTGTGCCAGCACCGAGCGCGAGCTCGACCGCTGGTTGGCCCTGGCGCCTCCCCAGCCCAGCTGCCTGCGGCGGCTGGTGATTGCCCGGCGCCAGCGCTACGGCCACGGCCAGCGGGGTCGCCCGTGGATCTCCCCCGCCGGCGGCCTGTGGCTTAGTGCGGCATTCCCCTGGCCCCAGCGGTTCGAGCAGGGCGCGGCGCTGCCCCTTGCCCTGGCCCTTGCCCTGGCCGAGGAGATTGGCGCCCTGGGGGTGCCGGTGGCGATCAAGTGGCCCAACGACCTGCTGGTGGAGGGCCGCAAGTTGGCCGGCCTGCTGCCTCGGTTGCGTTGGCGGGGCTCGCGGCTGCTCTGGGCCCGCCTGGGCCTGGGGATCAATGGCATCAACCGGGTGCCTGAGGGGGCGATCTCCCTGGCGGAGGCCTTGGCCGGCCGAGGCTTTCATCCCCAGGCCACCCCGGCCCGCTTGGAGAAGCTGGCCCTGCGGGCCCTGGAGCGGGCGATCGGCATGGCCGGCGATGCAGAGCTGGTGCGCGTTGGCGCCGAGCGGAGGCTGTGGCGATCGCCGTCGGGCCTGCTCCATGCCGGCCGCCATTGGCAGGTGCTGGGCTTGGAGGCCGATGGGGCCCTGCGGCTGCTCTGTCAGGGAGAGCAGGTGCTGCTGCGCAGGGATTTCTAGGATCCAGCCATGGCTTTCCCCCCCGCTTCCCCGGCTTGGCGCACCAGGTCGCCATTGGGCCGGTTTCGGGCCCTGATCGGGGCGTTGCTGGCCCTGGCCCCCCCCTTGGCCTGGGGGCTTGCCGCTGCGCAAACCATTCCCGTGGAGTTGCCCGCTCCCCGGGCTCCGCTGGTGCCGCCTGCGGACCTGGGGGCGGCTGGGGCCACGCCCCAGCCCCAACGGCCGGATCCTGCGGCGCTAAACCCGCAGCCACCGGCGCGATTTGAGGCTTCTCTCGATGCCTTGGTGCGCGCTGGCATCGTGAGCCCGGCGGAGCGGGCGCACCTGCGCAATGGCTCTGCATCGCTGCCCCTTGACGTGTCCAGGCAGCAGCAGGCCTGTCGGAGCGGCGCCCTCTCGGCCCAGGAGTGCCGCACCGGTCTGATTTTGCGTTGGCACGGCAGACAGGGATCCAGCGGCCCCTACGCCAACGGTGCCGCCGACGGCAACATCGTCGGCGGTGAGCGCCTCGGCGCCGACGGCCGCCCCCTGCCGCCGCTGACGGTGCCGGTGAGTGCTCTGTTGGCCGGCGCTGGCGGCAGCTTTCGCCTCGCCGATGTTTTCTCGGTGACGCCGCGGCCGGCCCCGATGGTCGGCAATGGCAACCGCAGCCTGCTGTTTCCCCTGATTGGCCAGGCCGTCGTCAGCAGTGGCTTTGGCTATCGGCTGCATCCCCTGTTGGGCGACTGGTTGATGCACAGCGGTCGCGATCTGGCAGCTCCAGAAGGCACGCCGGTGGTGGCGGCCCTGGCTGGCCGGGTGTTGAGCAGCGGCCTGGCCGGTGGCTATGGCCTGGCCATCGAGATCGAACACGAGCGACCCCGGCGCCGCAGCCTCTATGGCCACCTCAGCGAGTTGTACGTGACGGCCGGCCAGAGGGTGCGCCAGGGGGAGGTGATCGGCCGGGTGGGCAGCACAGGCCTCAGCAGTGGGCCCCATCTGCACTTCGAGTTGCGCCTGCCGGAAGCGGCTGGCTGGGTGGCGGTGGATCCGGGCGATCTCGATCCGGGCAAGGGCGCGATCGGCAGCGATGCCGTCGCCCTGCTCATGGGTCAATTGCTGCAGCGCCTGGAGCGGCCGACAGCGGCCAAGGGGGCGGCAAACTCCTAGGGCTCAAGGGGCGTCGGCGCCAGCCAGCCCCTTGAGCCCTAGGAGCGATCTGGCCGATCGGACGAGCAGCAGCTGGCTGACGCATGAGCATCTCGTGTGAGATGTGCAAGTCAGTCAGATCAGGCCATGATAATGATCCTTGGGCAACATCAAGGCCGGCAGCGTCAAGCGATCAAAATCACCCTTGGCCAGCATCAAAGCCAGCATCATGACAGGAGGTGTCATTACTAGAGACGTCATTGCTAGAGGTGCAATTACTGGAGGTTTCATGGCCAGCCGCGGCAAGTCCGTAAGATGTATAAAGCTTTTCTTCAATAATTTCTGAGCCTTGGGAAAGGTTTATGGCTCGCTTTATGGCTGCCCTCCTGTCGTTATTTGTGTAGACAGATCGGGCAAGTTGAACAAAACTTTCGCCGAATAAACCCTGGCTCTCATGGCTTCTAATCTCGTCTTCTATCTCCCATAGCATAGAATTCACGGCTAGAAGCTGCTGATAGCTGCCGTCCGAAAGGGAGATGCCTAGGGTCATGGCCAACGCTTTCAATTCGCCGAGTTCGCGAAGAGCATTGTCCCTGGCTTTATCGCTTAGTCGTTGTGATTTGATCGTTAAAATTGTGATTTTATCTACGAGTTCCCCGGCGGAGATCGGGGCCATGATTCGCATGGCTAAGCTATTTAGGTTTATTAGCCAATCCTAGCTTAAAGGCCGATTTCTTGCCGCCTGTGTCTCTATCAGCACGGGCGCTGGGTCTCTGGAGCTGCGGTCGCTGCTGTCTGGCGCAGAATGGCCCCATGACAGGCTCAACCCCCAGCCCAGTACCCTGCCTCTCCAGCCCCCTGCTCACCGCCATTGAGCGCTGGCGCGAGCAGGGCAGCGAGTTGGCTCGGATCGTGCTGGACACGGCGTCGCCCAGACCCGATCAGCGGCAGGCTGAAATCGATTCGCTGCTGGCCCTGGGCGAGCTGCAAGCCGCCCGCAGCCTGTTGCATGCCTGGTTGCAGCAGCTGACCAGCTTGCCGGCCCAGCAGCAAGCCCATATGGGAGGGGTATGGGATAACCCGGTGCTTTGGAAGAGCGTCGCCGACGTGGTGGAGCGCACCGGCGATCAGTGGCTGCTGGAGTTGCTCTGGCGGGGGTTGGAGCGGCTGCGGCCCGATCCCTGGCCCGCCCAGCGGCTGCCGCTGCTCGGGGTGCCAATCCTCAATCGCCCCGACCTGTTGGAGCGGTTGCTGGACAGCCTGGATTGCCCGGTGGATACGCTGGCGGTGGTGGACAACAGCGGTGGTGACCAGGCGGTGGCGGCGCTGTTGACGCGCCTGGAGACCACTGGTCATCCCAAAGTTGCCCAGGTGCGGGTGTGCCGCCCGTTTCGCAATCTCGGCGTGGCCTCCAGCTGGAATGCCATTTTGCGCGCCTTCCCGGAGGTGCCCTACTCCCTGGTGGTGAACAACGACATCTGCTTTGCTCCGGGGGTTTTGGCGGCTGCCCTGGGCCGGCTTGACAGCCAGCGGCCCCAGTGGTTGCCCCTGATGCCCTTTGATGAGGCCTTTTCCGCTTTTTTCCTTACCAGCCTGGCCTGGAATCTGGTGGGTCTGTTCGACGAGACCTTCTATCCCGCCTACCTGGAAGACAACGACTACCGGGAGCGCATGCGCCGCTACCCCCAACTGGAAACCCCTCCCCATGACGACCTGGCCGCTGCCATGGCCGCCTGCAATCCAGTGGGCAGTGCCACGATCTCCAGCGACCCCCAGTTGGCGGCCTGTAATCGCCGCAGCTTCCCTCTCAATCGCCTCTGGTATCTCAGTCATCGAAGGCTGCGCTCCGATCCCAGCGGTGGCTGGATGTTGCGGCGATTGGCCGGTTGGCCCTGATCCTGTCCAGGGGGCAAGATGGATGCATGTCTGTGCCGCCGCCGATGAGGCGTCAGTCGCCATCCCCCCCACCCAGCGAGGGTGACCACCATGGGGGCCCCTTGGGCTGGATTGAAGGCGGGGGGCTGGTGGTCCTGCTGGTGGTGGTGCTGCTGATCGGTTTGCAGCTGGGGGGCGTTTCCTGGCGTTATCGCAAACAGCTTTGGCAGCTCCAAGGTGGTGTGGTGGGTGCTCTGGTGGGCTACGGCATGGGACGCTGGATGAAAGGATCCGCAGACAGGAAACCATGAGCGAAAGCTGGCAGCAGGTGTGGCAGGCCCACGATCCCGCTTCCGAGAAGCCGGAGGATTGGCTGGGCTATGCCAGGGCCTTGGTTCACGGGGCCGGAGACGCAGCTTCTGAGGCCGAGCGCCTGCAGCAGGCGGCCATGGCGCTCATGCAGGCCCAACGCCTTGGCGCAAAGGCAGATACCCTTGAGTCCCAGGTGGAGAGCTGGCTGCAAGAAGATCTGGAAACGGCAATGAATGCCCTCAATATCTCAGCTTGAACGAGTTGCTACCCGTCGATTGCTCCCAAGGGCACATCGAACGATTGCCCTACCCGGCTCACCTACGGTGCCATCAGTCGCCGTAATGTTTTAAGAATCCATTGGTTGAGGCTTCAGCGGATAGCCCATCTGTTCACACAGATTTAGTAACGAGCGTCGCGTGGCGGGGTCCTGTAGCTCCTGCTGGATTGCTTCAGGGATGGGGCGTCTAGAGCGCGGGGCGATCGTGTCATTTTTTCTGCCGCTGTCGCCACTCAGCTGTATGCCGGCGAAGCTTCGTAACATTACTGGATCATAGTCAAGTTGCAGCTCATCGCAGCTTTGTTCTAAAAATCGTGTTGGATCCTGGCAGAAATCCTCGTAATATAGTGAGGGAATATCTGCGTATTGATTGAGGAACGCGCCATAGCGTTGACAGTAGCTGAGTAGACTAGGGGGCTCTAGCTGCCCTTGCCAGCCCGCATGGCATAGGCCTAGCCAGGAATCCAATGGATGGCGCAGGGTCACCACCGAAAGTACGGTGGCCGCTGGCGGCAGATTGCTGAGCAGGGTGGGTCGTTCTGCCCAGCCAGGGCCCCGGCAATAATCGCTGTGGCTGTGGTCCCGGAGCAGTAGATCGCAGTGCTCCTCGCGACACCAATCGATCAAGAGGGATAGCTGATCGCTGAATTCCCGATGTCGCCATGATTCTGTCAGGGGCGTGGAGCAGCGCTGCTCCAGCAGGCTCACCGGATGGCTGGGATTGAATTTTTGGGAGTTGCGGTTAATTGGATTAATTTCGCTTATCAGCATTACCTGGGGTAGTGCCGCAAGGCACTTGCTGATTACTGTTCCACCAGTGCAGGCGAAGTGGTGAATAGTACGTATTATTGGTATTTTTCCAGCCAGGGCGGTATCTAGCCCCAGTTGGTGTAGGTGGGCCCTTCTTTGGAGCTGGATGGCAGCCCTTTCCAGGCCGGCGGCCTGCAGTTCTTGAAGCAGCAGCTGTAGCCAGCCCAGCTCAGTTTTGTCCCGATGGCGACCATTCCTGGTTGAGTTCTTGGCTGCCAGCGCAACCTGTGCCTGGTGGGCCAGCTTGAGGCTCTGGACAATTTGATCGGCGCCGGGTAGGCAGTCGAGATCACACCCAGGGGCCATGGCCGTGAGCAGCTGCTGTAGTGATTGTTGTGCCTGGAATGGCCAGCCCTGTAACCAGGCCCTGCGGGAGTCTGTGATCACGGTATTGGCTGAATCAAAAGGACAGATTATCCATGGAAATTCCTTGCTGAACCTGTTCGACTAAGCGATGGAAGGGTGGGCGCTCCACGGCCATGCAGATAGCCATTAATTTGCTGAACTGGTTTGAAATTGGTACGGGCTCAGCCCGCAGGCTTGGGTAGAGGAGAAAGGGGGGCGAAGGTCGTCGTGAGTGACATTGGCAAAATAGCGCTCGGCGTTCTGACTGATCACCAACTGAGGCTTGAAACCTCGCACAATTTCATCATGCACATAGCGACTGCAGCAAAACATTACAATCCCAAATATGCGGCTCAACATCGGAGCCAGGTCACGGGCAAACTTATCGCCAAAAATCAAGGCGCGAGGACTATCGGCAATGTGATCGCTGTTAATGTAAATATCACAGATTCCATCATTGCCATAGGTAATTTCATTGCTGACTAGTTCAATTGATTGGGGGATTTCTAGGAAAGCCTTTGTTTCTTCGCGAGGTGGATCTAGTTTGGAGCCCAGGTCGCCACTCCAGGTATCCTGTTCTATAGTATTTTCGAGCGCCCATAGACGTAAAATGGATGGATCAATTAGCGGCCTGGGAGGATGTGTGCAGCTGTTTTCCTTGAGATCGTTCTGGGTCGTGATCCCTTGTTTGTGGGGAATGCCCGCAGTAATTTGCTGGTTGGATAGATCTACTGTCGCACGGTTTTCCTTGCCGTTTGCATTGCTAAATGGATGTTGTTTTATTGCTAGCTTTAGGACGGATTCTAGGCGGCAGAGAGAGCCAATCGGCGTGAAGTGACTATCTACTTTTGAGCACACTTGTTGGGGTTCGTCCCGCAGCACGTCTAGGGGATAGCAGAGATGGGCTGGCGTTTCCTCGCAGGTGGTTGAGGCGAGGGCCTGTCGATAGCGCTCTAGAACTGGTATTCCGATTTTAATGGGGAAATTTTCTCTTAGTATAAATGCCTTGTCTGGCGACACTAGATGTACATAAACCGCTCCCGTCTCCCGGCAAAGTGCACGGCGACGCTGTAGGTTGCTCCAGAAAATCTCGATGGAGCTGGTCTTGGGCTGAGTTTCTTCCCTGAGCAGCCTAAGGAGATGATGATTGCCACCCGTAAGAAAAAGGTAATCGTCGCCACCTTCGAGAACCACTGGTTCTTTGCCCGCATCTGAGGCCTTGGGATTCATCGGATTAGGATGCATAAAATAATTATTTACCCTAAAATTGGCCATAGCACAGGCGTAGTCGTGGCCGTGGAGCTGGTTCGGCAGGTTTTTCGGGTCGCCTGAGTGAGCTTTTGAGGCTTCGTGGGCATTTCAGCTTTCGCGAAGTTGTTTCATGGCCTGTATTCGTTGATTGGCGTTGAAGAACATGCGGTCCGAGGTGGGGGCTTTATAGCCGGGTAGTTCTAAGTTTTGTCCCAGCCAGCGGGGTAGGTCTTGAGCCCTTATTATGCGCAGGCCGGGGGGGGTTGGGTGGTCGGCCAACTGGGGCGCCAGCCAGTTGGCGACGGCTTGACTAAGGGGTACTTCCCGGGTGGCATCCCAGCTGCTGTAGGCCTCTCCTCGCAGCACTGTGCGGCAGGCCTGCTCCAGGGCGGCGCCGATCGCCGGGTGGCGCGGGCGGGCCGCCAGCAGGGAAAGCTGCAGCTGACCGAGGGGATCGGCGCAGACCACCAACCCGGGTCGACCGCTCAGTAGATGGTCTAAGGGATGCAGTGACAGGCTGCGGGGCTCCAGCACCACGCCTCCATAACGCCAGATCAGGGCCATGGCCATCAGCTCGCCACGGCTGTGGTGATGGTTGAGGCAGGAGGCTGCGGCCTGCACCAGCCTTGGCAGATCAGCCCATTGGTCATCGCTGCTGGTGGGGGTGGCCTGGCGTGTGTCGAGCAGCCAGCCGGGATTGAGCAGACGGCAGTGCAGTTGGAGATCCTGTTCGCTGGCTGGGCGGCTCTCCCCCGGGGCCTTCAACAGCCACAGGCGCCGCGGGATCAGCCCTTCTGGATCAGGCTTACTGGGTTCTGCGATCGCCCCGCCTGGACGGGCCAGGGAACGGATCAGGGCGAAGGAGGTCGCCGCAGGACCACCATGGCTGAGGTGCAGCTTCGCCACGCTGGCCGGAGTGGCATCCTGTCCCAGGTTCACCAGCTGCTCTGCCAGGGCGGTGTCGGCCCCCAATTCCAGGCGCCATTGCCTCAGGGGCTCGGCACCGACCCGCTTTTGCTGGTCCTTATTGTCGCTGGCTGCCAATAGCTCGCGGATGCGTTTTAGGTGACCATCAGCACCCTTTAAATCGGAGCTACCCAGGGCAATTCTATAGGCCAAGGTTAGGGACTGTTCGCGGCGGCTGACCAGCTCCGGGCCGGGGCTGTCAGCGTCGATCACCTCGGCCAACTGGCGGGCTTCCCGCAGTTGGCCGCGCTGCAGCGCCAGGCGCATGGCGGTGAAATTGCGCTCGCGGCGGGCCGGGGCATTGCTCTCGTCCATGGCGGCCAACGCTTGATCCGCCTCGTCTGCCCCTAGCAGCACCAGGGTTTCTAAGCGCAGGTCGCGCCAGCGCTGAATTTGATCGGCACTTATCCCCTGCGACTGCTCGACGCTGAAGGCCAGTAGGTTATCTAAACAAGTTAAAATTCCGACCTGATCGCGATAGCTGCGTGCCAGCTCCAGCTGGAGTTGCTCCAATTCCAGAGGCTCGACACCATCGGGCAGGGGTCTCTGGCTCAGTACCAGGGCGGCCTGTGGCAGCTGACCAGATGCCCGCAACAGGGCAAAGCGTTTGCGCCAGGTTTCGCGCACCAAGGCGTCCCGCTGCGGCACCTGGGCCAGGCGATTCAGTCCCTCTGACCAGCGACCGAGGCACTGCAGACAGACCACTTGCCAGATCAGCCACCAGCCATTGGCGGGATCCTGGGCGGCCAGTTGTTCAAAGCAGGTCAGGGCTTCCTCTCTTTTGCCCGATTCAAAAAGTGCTTTTCCTCTTTCCTCTTGGGATTGCTTGGCAACAGCTGCAGCCGAGGTCTTATTGGCGACTGAATCAGGTTCAGTAGCTGGTATTATTGCAGTAGCGGGGGAGTGGGAGAGAGATTCGGGCATCCGTATATTTGCGTATGCCCTTGATTATCGCCCATCCGACTGCCGACAGCTGTGATCAGAGTGGGGGCTGGATCCTGACCGGCCGCGACCGTGCTCGCCAATCAACTTTTGCAACGGGGAGCCCTTGGATCACTGCCCTTGGCGGCTTCTGGTCCTTGGCCCATCACGGCCCGCCTGGCCAGCGCAGATAAGGGTCTAATAGTAGGGTCCTGCTGACGATGCTTCGCTATTATCTTGTCGTGCATCAAGGGCTTTTCTGGATTGATATTGCTGGGGTCAGGACGGAGGGCTGGAATCTGGAAATAGATTCGAAATTAATGTTACCAAGAAAAATTACCCCCCCCTGCCAGTCTGGGCAAGTTGGAGGTAAGTCAGCCTTGGCAATGCTGCTCGCGCCGGTAGTCCAGTGATGTTTTTGGATTTTTCCAGCTGCCCTTAAGTTGTAAGCCGTTTGCCCAATCCGCTGCCAAGCAGTTGGGCCATCACCTCTGGTGGACTCCAGGTGGGCAGCATGTCGCCCCGGTCATCCTGCTTGGCGAGGCTCGGATAGCTGCCCTGTAATTTCGATCCCACTTGATCGCCCAGCCGCAGCAGCACCGACGCATTGCCGTGGTCGGTGCCGCCTGAACCATTGATCCTGAGGCGCCGGCCAAATTCACTCACCGTGAGCAGTTCCACTTGGGGGCGTCTCGCCAAGGCGGCCAGGCCCCGTTCGAAGCCCATCAGGGCTGCGGCGAGTTCCCCGAGCAGGCGCGGATGGCGCTGCTGTTGGTTGGCGTGGGTGTCGTAACCACCCTGGCTAACTTGAATTACCGCAGGTGGCCGATTGCCGGCGATCAGGCGCAGGGCCAGGGCCAGTTGCTTGCCCAGGGCCGTAGCGGGCAGTTGGGCCCCATTGAACAAGGCGGCGGGGGCCAGTTCTGCCACCAGCTCCCGCAGGTCCTTTTGGCTGGACTGCTCCAGCTCCAGCAGTCGCCGCAGGGCTGGGTTTTCGCCGGCTTGCCGCGGTGCCGGCCAGGGCTGGTTGGGGTTGCGCAGATCCGCAGTCTCTAGATGCAGCAGCTGGATGCCGGCGGCCTCCAAGGCGGCAGCTTCTCCAGCCCCCAGGGCCACCAGGGGGGCCAGCTCGCCCCGCTTGGCCGCGGCCCGGCCCAGCCAACCCTCGCCAGCCCAGCCGCTGGCCTTGCCACTGGCCCATTGGTCGCTGGCCACAAAATGGCTGCGGCTCGGTTGATTCCAGCCCACTCCCAGCAGCCAGGCCAGTCGGCCGGCCTCCAGGCTCGGGCGCAGGGCAGCCAGGGCGGGATGCATCGCCAGGCCATCACCGAGCTCTATGGCCTCCGCTGGGTTCACCGCCAACTTGCCCCGCAGTTGCTGATAGAGCGGATCGCCGAAGGGCCCGACGCAATTGAGCCCGTCGTTGCCGCCCTGCAGCTCCAGCAGCACCAGTACCCGCTTGGATCCACCCGAGGTGGACCCAAGGCGCAGAGACTTTGCCAGATCTAGACCCCATTGGAGTGAAGCTGGTTTGCCCATCGGCCCGATGGCGGCCCCCAGGCCAACCCAGAAACTCAGCTGCAGTAGGGAGCGGCGGCGCATGATCCCATGGCGAAGTTCTATTTCAGCTGCCACACCGGATCGGTGAGCAGGGCGAGCAGGTGGGCCTTGCTGGCTTCCGCGGGCAGCTTCAGGCTGAAGGGCTGGCGTGGCACCAAGTTGGCCTCCAGCCGCGCTGGCAGCTGGCTGGATTCCCACAGTTCCGGATGGTTGACCAGGGAGCGCATCGCCCTCTGTCTGGCCCGCAGCCGGGCGTCGGTGAGCCATTCCCGATCAGCCGGCCAACCCTTGATGGATGGCGGTTCAAACGGCAGCTGCCCCATGGCCCGCAGCTGATAAACGGACAGTCGCAGGGCCTCCTTGTGGCGGCTTCCCAATAGGCTCAAGGCCGCCACCATCAGATCGATCGGTTCGCGCACCATGGTGGCCTGGGCCAGGTTGCGGCGCTGGGAGGGCAGTTCCAGCAGCAGCTGCACCAGCCAGGGCAGGGACAACTGCCGTTTTTGCCATTTGTCAGCCAGCTGGTTCAGCTTGGCAGCCGGGGGCAGATCCCCCTGCCATACCCGCCACAGTCGCCCGAGGATCAGGCGGGCGGCGGCCGGTTGGGATGCCAGCCAGGTGGCTAGGGAAGGGCCATCAAAGCTCGCCATCCTGCCCAGCACCCTCATCGGACCTGGATCGTGGGCCGTTCTATCGAGCTCTATCTGCCCCCGCCGCAACCGGTAGCCGCTCAGGGCCCGGGCGCCAGCAACCACATCGCTCTCCTTGAAGGCGCCAGCCCCAATGGTGTAGATCTCCATCAACTCTCGGGCCAGATTTTCATTCGGGCTGTTGCGGTGGCTGGCCAGGCCATCCAGATTGCGCAGCGTGGCCGGGTCGGCCATCATCGCCACCAGCAGTTGGATGTAACTCCCGCACAGATGTTGGCGGATGGTGTCGAGGTGCTGCCAGAGCTGGGCAGGATAGGGCACCTTGGCGCGGTGCACGGCAAACAGGCCGGCAAAGGTCTGGGTGAGCCGGTCGTGCAGAGGGGTGGGTCCGAAGGCCAGCCGCTCAATCCAGTGCTCTTGGAGGTCTTCGATGTTGCGCAGGCCGGCCGGCAGCGCTCCCAGCGCTGGCGGGGCGCTCAACAGGCTCTCCCAGATTTGTTCGCTGGTCGTCACCAGGGGGGGCAGCTGCCTCACCCCTAGCCGTCGTAGCAGCACTGAGGCAGCCACAGGCCCTTGTTGGATTTCGAAGATCGAAGCCAAAGCGGTTGATTGCACCCTGAGCGCCTACCAGGGAATTAAGTTCTACTCTGCCAAGATCAAAACCGCTACGAAGCCGCCTTATTCATGGTCCGGTTGCTCCTCCATATCGGTCCGATGAAGACCGGTTCCACAGCTATTCAGGCTGCCATCGGCGAGCACCATAAGGCCTTGCGAGAGCAGGGAATCTTGGCCCTGCGACCGCTGAATGCTTCCTTTCTGCACGGCCTAATCGTCCGACAGTTGAAGCAACAGCAGCCCTTGCCAGTACAGCAACAGAAGTTAGCCCGGCTGAGGCAGGATCTAGCAGGCGTTAAGGCTGAGGATCACACCATTCTACTCAGTGCCGAGTTGCTTGGTCAGGGTCTCGATCAGGAGGGTGTCTACGCCCTGATTGAGCTGCTACGCCAGGCCTGCCCCCGGCCCATTGAGCGGCTTGAGGCCGTCTGCTATTTACGCCGCCAGGATGAGTTGAGCATTTCGTTGGCCTCGACCAGGCTGCGTCTTGGACATATACATATACCTTGTGAAGGTAAGCCATTTAATTATGCCGTTATGCTTAATGTCTGGGAGAGGGTGCTGGGCAGGCATGGCGTGCAGCCCCGCCGATACGATCCCACTAGCTGGGAAACCGGTGATGTGGTTGCCGATTTTGCAGCAGTTCTTGGCGTTCCTTATAGCATGCTGCGCCTAAGTACCAACCGGATTCGCAATTCATCCTTGAATCCACAGGCCCAAGCCCTGCTGGAATGTTTAGCCTTGGCTCTCAGGGAAAAACCAGGCTGTGAGAATCCCAATGATTTGCCCGGATGGAGTGCACTGATTCGCTACCTTGACAGCAACTATAGTGGCCTTGGGCCGCAGCCCAGTCGAGCCAAGGCAGAAAGCTTCATGGCATCGATTCAATCTGAAAATGAGATTGTTGCTCGCCAATGGTTTGAGGATGGTCTACCTCTGTTTCCCAGTGATTATTCTCGCTACCCAGCGGAGGAGTCGCCTAGGGTTAGCGACAAAGCTGTGCTTGATGCTGCGGTGGCCAGCTTGATTCAATTGCTACAGCTACCCTCGTCTAGCTGATGAACTATGATGGTGGCGATGACAATTTAAACAGTATCTGACCCACCTTGAGCTTACCAATCACTTTGCACATCGGCACTCCTAAGACTGGCAGTACCAGTTTTCACCGGTGCATCGAGGTCAATCGGAGCCAGATGGAGCACCAGGGATTGCGGAGCTGCCATGAGCTGCGAGGCGAGAACCACACAGCCCTTTTATTGGCCTGTTTGCATCCCCTTTAAGATGGCTATCAAATCCTCGAGGCCCGAGGGGTGCTGGGTGAGCAGAGACGCCAGCAATTCCATGATCATGTGGCGACCACCCTGGGCCAGATTGCCGACAGCACCCGATCCCAGGCAGGACAAGTTTACCTGCGAGCAATAATCGAGTATTTTTGGTTTCTGCATAGTGAGTTTCATTTTGGCAGATTGAAGCAGCTTATTGCCAGCGTATTTCTCATCTTTAAGCGAGTAATCGTGTATTTTCGCCACCAGGCGGACTTCATTGTCGCCGGACAACTTGTTTAGCAGTGCTCTGTCGACAATGGTGCGCGATGGCTTTATCGTGAAAGAAATAAGCCAGAATATGCTTAATTTGCATCAATTTTAATACTTAAAATACCACCAAAGATTGCGGGATTGGACTGACGGGTTTCCAGGGGAAAGGATTGATGCATATCTTTGCAATCAATATCGCCGAGATCTCCCAGGTCACTTTATGGGTATGTTGGAGGTCAGCTCATTTGAGAGGCCCACGGCTGACTATTTAAACCGTAGCCTTAATGACTTCGCGATTGATCTGCTCTATTATCTCAATGCTAGCGCGGTGGGAAATCTATCCTCGTCCGGGGAAATGGCTCCCATGTCCGAATTTCAACGTGATTCTCAGGAATGGAAGCATTATTTATCTGTTGTCGATCGAATTTTCGTTGGCGAGCCCACTATTAATCCATTATTAATCCATTGTTAATCCAGATACGGTGGCAGCAATTGATTAATATTGTGCTACCGAGAATAAAGCCATATTCATATTGTTTATGCCCAAGGAAGACACTAGTCTTTTTTGTTAAAAACCTGACATAACTAGACCACTAGATCGATTCACCCATCCTCCGGGACTTGTGTTTGTGGTGGCGGATTGGATAGGTAAACTTGTTAAAAATAATTTTTAATCGATTAACTGAGATAGCTCATTTATTACTTTTAACTGGCTCTCGAGGCTGGCATTGGCTGTCATTATATTCAAAACATCGTCAATTAACGCGTTGGAAACTTTGGGGGTTTGATTGATTAAGTCTGCAGCCGAAGCCGAGAAATTTGTGGCGACACTATTGTGTATTGGTACGCCAAGTTCAGAGTAAAACGTCTCAATCCGTTGAAACGCTTGGACCGCATCGATCCGTAGTGCCCGTGCCGGAATCATCATGAATCGTGGCTTGTGTTCAGCGTCGTCAGGCTCAACAAGCACAGCTAGATAATCTTCAATGGCTTGGCGCAGAAATTGGTAGGCTGATGCTAAGTCAATGCCACCATGATTATTCTGAATCTCTAGAAGTTGGCAGCTAATTCCATCTAGATCTGCCAAGACAATGGTGCTTTCAAATAGCTTGACCAGGGGAGTGCTATGGGTGGGGGGATATCGATAGCCTATTAGCAACTCATGGCGATGGTGTAATTGATGATTGCGAACATAGTCTTCGATTCTCAATTCTTTGCTAATGACGGCAGGGCCGTCGCAGGAGCTGATGTCATTGGCAGCGGCCAATGTGTCCAAAAAGCTGAAAAACACATTGTCGAGACCTTGGGGTGTAGCGATTGAAATGTGGTTCACTTGGCTTAAGATGCTAGCTGTTCGCAGTTTTCAAGATTTAGAGACAAGGCTATAGCATACTTTTGTAGGACTAGTTTGGGGTTAAGCATCTTAGCGGAAACAAATGCTTGGTTGGACATTTGTTGATAGCCAGTTTCGCTTAGACAAGTAAATTGATGCATTTTTTGAGCTAAGTCTCTGGGATTGCGTGGCTCAAAGTTAAATCCATCCACCCCGTCTCGCAGTCGCTCGGCGAGGCCACCGATGCGGGCTGCCAATACAGGCTTGAAGCAGGCAAAGGCTTCAGTTACCACTAGGGCAAATACTTCCGGCCAGGTTGATGGCACCACAACAACATCGACCTGATCCATGCGACTAATCAGCTCGCTACGGCTATAACCACCTAAATCAAATATGGCACCGTGATGCCAATTCTCAGAGTTTTTGATTAGTTCCGTGGTTAAAGCTTGGTACTTTTCTGAGGCAAAGTTCTTGTTGCCACCATTTATAAAAATTTCAAACCTCCGTGGCGGGCGGAGCGTGTCAAGCTCGGCGCCGGCCCTGAGCAATATATCTACCCCTTTATTGTCCAGAAATTGACCAAAAAAACCAAAGCGAACCGGGCGATTGGCTGCAAAGTTGTAGGTAGGCTTATAATTATAGCGCTGAAGGTCTATCGGGTGGTTTATTACATGGACGCGATCCTTGCCAATGTTAAATTCATCACAAAAAACGCCGCCAAGGTGCTTGGCTGGCACGATAAAATTGTTTGCTTGTTCGAGGTGCTCTTTATTAAATTTTTTGCGAGCTGAAAATAGGTCGGCGCTGATTTCAGGGAAGCATAGTGAGCACTGTTGAGGATCTGACTTTTGACAGAGTTGACCATTGGTTTTTGTAACCATTTGGCCGTCTGCCATGCAGGAAAATAGCATCTCATGTAGACCTACCGAAATATGTGATTTGGGGAGAACAGCCCTGATCATGCTGATCAGATCGATCCCTAAATGCATATAGTGTGAGATGAAAATAGAGTGGGGGTTAAGATTTTCCAGGAAAAGTGCCAGGTCCTTGGGGGGGCGAGAATCTTTGCAACAGTGCCAAAAATAGTCGTATTCGCCAGTAAAGAAATAAAATTCATTGGGGTCGCTCGACGAACGCCGTACAAAAGTATTAGCTTTTGGGGCAAGTTTTGTGATCGGAGAGGTGGCAGCAATAAAGCAAACCCGCAAGTTGGTATACTTTTTGAAATCTAAATAGAGGTCGTAGGCACACTGTTGAGCGCCACCTGAGGTGATCCGAGGGTCAAACAGAGTTAGGATGGCGAGATCGTAATTGCTTGCCACTCGTGAAGACTCAGAGTACATATTCTACCTCGGTGTGCATGTTCTGCAATGCTTTTTGCCAACGAAGGGAAAAAAATAGTCGATTGACATGGCCGGTGGTGCCCGTAAGATGATAAGGGGCCCCAGTGCCCCCTCCTTCGGCATGGAAGAAAGTGATGTCATCCCAAATATAAATAGGTATATTCTGTTGGCGTGCTCGCAGGCATAGGTCAATATCTTCAAAGTGGGCATATATAAAAGATTCACTAAAGCCATTTAGCTTGCCAAAGCTGCTGCGACTCATCAGGATCAAAGATCCAGAGCAGGCTACAATTTCGCCTTTGCTTTGATTTCGGCCAATGGAATAACCATTATAGAGGGTGATTTCATGGCTACTATTGACATTAATCTGGGTGATTGAAATGCCTTTTTGCATCAGAGTTCCATCGGTAAAATATTGGTAAGTGCTATGAATCGCATCGGGATGGGCGATGGCTCTTTGCCACAGGGCCAAGTAATCATCTTTTGAATTTGCAAATAAATCGTTGTTGTGGAAAAAGATAAATTTGCCTGTAGAATTTGCAGCTCCAATATTGCAAGCAGCGGAAAAGCCAATATTGTTGGTATTGTTTATTATGCAAAACCTTATGTTCTTGTAGAGGCCCGCTAGGCGGTTTAAAATGTGAAAAGTTTCGCTAAAAAAGCTCGCGGAATTGTTGACGACGATGATTTCCGTCTCAATGCCTAGCTTGCAGATCTGGCTAATAGATGGCCGAGCGATGGCAAAACTGCCTAGTTGAACAAAGACAAAAGACAACTCGGTTGGCTTGTCGTGGTTTTTGTGGTTTAGCCAGTGAACCTCGCTGCGGGGCTTGATTGATTCGGTGTAGGCGCTGAACAGCTGGGAGCATAGCTGAATGGTATGAGGTGTAAACATCCGGATGGCATCATGCCAGGGCGTGCCACTGTCCATTGCTATACGAACGCTGCCCAGTACAGCTTCCAGCATGCTTTCCATGCCAGGCAGTTCTTTGATTTCGCAGAGGCGGATGTGTTGACTAGACGTTCGCATCTCCCCGCCATTGGGGGGCTCCAAAACGAGTTCTAGCTGGCCCACCTCAGACCATCGGTTGAGAATTGAGCAGTCGATCAGGCTGGTAAATCCATGTAGATTGTGATCTGGAGAGCCGATAGCTTGATTCACGTCGGGGCGCCGGTAGTAGCAACTCCCCCCGGCAGCCACTTTGGCCGGTACGAGCGGATCGAGCAAGCGCATTCGAGTGCCGCTACTACCTGGGATCGCACTCCAGCCAATCACCAACACTAAATTGCCGAAGCGAAGGATTCGATCAATAGTTATTTCTAGGCTGTCCCGTTTACTCGTCCCGGCGGATGTGAGCTTGTCCAACCGCCCGAGGGGAATGTTGGTATTGGACACAATTGCCGCAGCTTCAATTGCTGCCCAGGTGAATTCCGGTTCGAGACCGCGGGCTTCCTTCAGGCAGAGATAGGCATCGTTGGGGCGATTCAGACTCTTGAAGATCAGCCCCAGTTCAAATGGGATCCACGGGGTAGGAGCTGTGTTGCGAAACGGCAGGAGAACCTCCAGGGCCTGCTCCATCTGGCCGACATTGCGCAGTGCATGGGCCTGGATGAAGGCCAGCATTGGATCTTTGCTCAGATCACCGTTGCGCTTAATACAACTTTCTACCAGGGTAATACAGCCGTGAAAATCTGCGGCATCTGAGAGGGTTTTGGCCTGGCGGAAGATGGCATCAGCTGATTCGCTCCCCAGATTTTGTATCTTCTCCGCTGGGATCACTTGCGCTACGGGACGGCGCGACATCGGTGCCTGCGCCGGCACCGCAGGGTTGGGGGGGGGCGTTGGCGGGGTTAGCTCTGGAGGGGCCGAAGCCAGTTCAGCTTCAGCCAAATTTGTCGCTAACATCTGGCCTAGGGCTTGCCAAGATAGAGCGTCAGCCGGGAACTCCAACAGCTGCCGTTGCAAATCTTTCAGCGGTGATCCCGTGGATTTATTTGGTCTCATCGTCCGGCTTCCAATAAGAAAATGCCTGGCAGCTCAGCCCCAAGCACGCCATATTTCCAGCTGGCAATATAATGAATTTTGACATTAATAAACCCGGCATCTCGCGATTGCTTGACTATGCCCCAGCCTGGTATTTGATGTCGCAAGGTTGGGGTGGTTGCCGTCGCTTGGCCCCCGGACGTGTGAGCTGGTGGAATTGGCTTCATGATTGCCTGTTCTTGACCGTAGGCAAATGGGAAGGTGGCTAAGAAGCTACCGCCAGGCTTCAATACTCTCCTGACTTCGCCGAGGGAATCTTCAATAGATTGGGCTAGCCCAATTACATCATTATAAACTACTAGGTCGCAACTGGTATCTGCATGTGAAAGCTTGCAAATATCTTGTAGATTTGCGTTCGAATGGGTTGAATCGGTTGTGTCGCCAAAAAAATCGGCTGTAGTGCAATTCGGTGCCAGTCCCAAAAAATGATCGGCGAAGGGGGTTTTGTCTTCACCAAGGAAAATATTTAGATCAGATAGATTTTTGCCGTTAAGCAGAAGATTTTCTATTGCCAAAAGTATGGCTCGGTGGCGGCTAGTGAGCTTATTGGCTTCAATGGATTCTCGATAATTCGATCCTGAAATTTTAACCGCTTCTGGGGGAATGTGCAAGCTGCTTATTGGCTCAATGATGCCCAGCTGATGGATTGCCCCCAGGCATTCCCCCAGGGCGAAGCCCATGCGCGTCTCCGTTGGCAGTCTAGGTAGGAACTCCTCCAGAGAGGACCAGCTAAGCCTCTGGTCGTGGAGCGCTAGGCATGCTTGGGATGGGACCGCAGGTGATCGAATGGCTTGTAGCAATGGCAGCACCCCTCCGATTTCTGACCGCATCAAAAAAATATTATCACTGAGAATAAACTGGCTAAGTGCTGTTGACAACCACCGCTGGTCTAGGAGATCGTGTTGGATGGTGTCGATCGATTTTAAAGCAACCATGTCAGCTGCCGGAACGAGCCTAGTGCCTGTTATCCTCTGCGGCGGCACGGGTACTCGCCTGTGGCCCCTCTCTCGGGCCACTTATCCAAAGCAATACTGGGCCCTGGCTGGAACAGGACGTGAAACTTTGCTCCAGCAGACCCAGCAGAGGCTTGAAGGCCTGCAGGGCTTGGCTTCCCCTTTGCTGATCTGCAATGAGGACCATCGCTTTGTAGTTGCCGAACAGATGCGTCAGATCGGCGTTTCGCCGGCTGCCATCCTGTTGGAACCCCTGGGTCGCAACACGGCGCCAGCTGTAGCGGTGGCGGCGTTGCAGGCCACCGCTGGCGGTCAGGATCCCCTGTTACTGGTGCTGGCGGCCGACCACGTGATTCGCGACGCGGCCCAGTTTCGGGCCACCGTGGAGGTGGGCGTGCCAGCCGCCCAGGCAGGCCAGCTGGTTACCTTCGGGATTGTGCCCTTGGGCCCCGAAACCGGCTATGGCTACATAGAGGCCTCCCAGCCCCTCCAGGCTGAGTTGACGGCTCCCGTGCCGATCAGCAGGTTCGTCGAGAAGCCAGACCTCGCCACCGCAGAGCAGTTTTTGACCACCGGCCGCTTCACCTGGAACAGCGGTATGTTCCTGTTCAAGGCCAGCGCCATCTTGGCGGAGCTGGAGCGCTTGGCGCCCGAGGTGGTCAGTGCCTGCCGCTCGGCCATGGAGCACGAGTCCCCCGACCTGGATTTTCTCAGGCTGGAGCGCGAGGCCTTCACGAGTTGTCCCAGCGTGGCCCTGGACGTGGCTGTGATGGAGAAGACCAATCTGGGCGCGGTACTGCCCCTGGATGCCGGCTGGAGCGACGTGGGTAGCTGGAGTGCCCTGTGGGAGACCTCCGATCAAGATGACGATGGCAATGTCTTGCGCGGACGGGTGATTAGCCAGGCTTCTCGCAATTGCTATCTGCGCAGCGAGCATCGTCTCGTGGTGGGCCTGGGGGTGGAAGATCTGGTGGTGGTGGAAACCGACGACGTGGTCTTGGTGGCTCACCGGGACCGGGCTCAGGAGATCAAGTCCGTGGTGCAGCGCCTGGAGGCTGCCGGTGCTCGCGAGAGCCAGGCCCATAGGCGGATTTACCGTCCTTGGGGCTCCTACGATGGGGTTACCGAAGGGGATCGTTGGCAGGTCAAGAAGATCGTGGTCAACCCAGGTGCATCCCTGTCGTTGCAGATGCACCACCACCGAGCCGAGCATTGGGTTGTGGTGGGAGGTACGGCTGTAGTCGAGAAGAACGGGGTCGAGGAGCTGGTGGGCGAGAACCAGAGCACCTACATCCCCTTGGGCTGCCGCCATCGGCTCACCAATCCAGGCAAGATCCCCGTGGAATTAATCGAGGTGCAGAGCGGCCCCTATCTGGGCGAAGACGATATCGTGCGCTTTGAAGATCGCTATGGGCGCAGCGATTTGACCGCTCCACGGGTTGCCGTGGCTAAATAGACCCCAGGAGACTCCGGAAAACCGTCATTTCAGCGATTCTGCCACCCGAGACCCTTGCGGCATCAGGGATTCCATCAGGGATTCCATCAGGGATTCCATCAGGGATACATCGGTACTGTCTCGGGTTTTCCAGAGCTCCCCTAATTTGCCCCATAAGGGCACCTCGAAAAATTGCCATTTTGGCTGCAGCGAGTTAGGCTCAAGCAAGTCGCTGCAAAGCTTCTTGCATTGCGAGACCGGCGAGATTTCGGATTTCCTCTAGGCGCCCTTAAGTTCTTGCTTGAAAGTAGAGAAAGGGCCGGTATCCTTGCAGGTTTTTTGTAGACTTAAATATCTTATCGCTGAGGCAATAATTGATTCGAGTGCCAGCGGGTTTTGCATTGTAGTGTAATTTGCTCTCCCCGAATGTTTATCCGGGAGTTGTGGATTTGATAATTTTTTGTCTGGTTAGTAATTTGGTGGCTGGCTGGAGCTGTCCTGGTGGTGGCAGCCTTGCGATTCAGCCTTGCGATTGTCTTCGGGGCGCCCAGTATGAATTGACTATCAAATCCACTTTAGTAGAAATCTGCCTGCTCTTCTTCCTCTAGTCGTAGTAGTTTTTCGATGTCGAATCCCAGGGTCATAAAATGGTTGTGGATGGCCTGTACCGCCTGGTCGTTGGTCACTCGGTTGGCCGCGTCGGGCGCATTGAAGGCAAACCATAGGGAACTCTTGGCATAATTGTTGGATATTTCCGCCATCGGGAAGGCCAGTACCGCGGTCTTGGCAGCGGCGTTGGGCTGGGTGATCAGAGCAGGCACCCCTTGAAGGGCGGTTAGCCAGCGCAGCCAGAGATCGTCATGGGTGGGGGCGAGCCTGAGGGCAGCCTCCAGTTGCAGATCGGCAGGGAAATAGGAACGGCGATAAATAACCCCGCTTTGGCCGGTGGGCAGATTGCCAAGCCTGGGCTCGTGCAGGCCGTCGTGCCAGTTTGTGTAATCCGCGAAGCCTCGGGAGGGCCGCAGGCGCATGCGCCTGCCGCGGTGGGCCACCACGCATTGATGGCGTAGATGCTTGGTCGCCAGATATTCGATGAAACGTGGCGGGTAGATAGTGTCGTCGTCCACCGTGATGAAGCGGTCGTCGTCGCTGTCGTTAGCAGGGTTTTGTAAGTACAGGGCGAATTTGCGGTAGGGGCCCAGGTTCTCCACCCAGTGGAGTTGCACCGTCGAGTCTTCAGCCAGGGCTTGCAGGCGTGCATCCCGGGGATCGACACCTTCATCCAGTAAATGGGGGGTCTGGGAGAGGTAAATATGGATGCGCCGTGGCGGCATGGTCTGGCGCTGCAGGGAACGCACCACCTGCTCCAGGGTGTGCAGCCTGGTAGAGATTGTAGTTAGACAGATATCCGGACCAAGGCCGTAGGGAGTGCGTTCTCGCAGCAGCAACTGCAGCTCGGCGAGGGCGGCGCCAATGCGGCTGTTCTGGGGCTCCAAGGAATTTGCCCGGCAGAGCAGATCCATCGCCTTGCCCCATTGTTGCTCGTGGCATTCGATCTCCGCCAGGCGCAGCAGGGCCTCTACGGAAAGGGGCTGGTGATGCAAGATGCTTTCCATAAGTTCGCGGGCTTCCTCGGCGCGTCCATCGGCCAGCATCGGCCTGATCGGCGGCAGGGCCTCGGCGGCTCGGAAGGCCCAGTCGGCCCGGACCGTTAGCTGGGGATTGATGCGGCTCTCTCCCTGGCGGGGAATGTCGTGACTGCTGAGTTCCAGCACCATGCCGACGTCAATGGCGATGCCGCCCCGGGCCTTAATCGCTTGACAGTGGATGGGGCCATGGATGCCGCTATTCACCAGGAACAGCTCGCCGGCCTCCACGGAGGCCTCGATCCAGGTAAGCACTTGCCGGTGTTCCTCCTGGCTCAAAATTCCTGAATCTGGCTGACCGGCTGAATTAATTACCAATGACTTGGCGGGTAGCTGCAGTCCCGTGGCGGGAGACATTGTCGTAATCAGTCCATTTACGCTGTTAAATGGGGGGGCGGCAAAGCAGCCCATGTCCAGCAAGGCGTGGTGTATTAACCAGCCGCCGGGATGGATCTTGGGAGCAATTTTTAACAGTTCATTTACGCTGAAATTCTTGGCAAGATGTGCCGCTACTGTCCAGGTTGATGCAGGGCCTTGCAGAGCCTGAGATATGTCGGGAATTCCCACCCAGTCGGCATTGCGAATTGCGTCCACCAGCTGAGAGCCCAATTCATCACTATTTATAGCTGTGCCTTCGGATTCACCTAGCCGGATCAGGCTAAAACCCTGGCCAGCCTCAGCGGCCCTGCGGATGGTTTCCAGCAGCCCTTCTAGCTCTGGCGTTGGAATGGCCGATGGGCTGGCCCAATCGTGAAAGCTCCGCCGCAGGCTGGGGCCGCAGGCGCTGTAGGTGAGGCAGGCCAGGCATTGGTCTTCGTCGGCGAGGCTATGCAGGCCAGAGAGCAGCTCGTGATGCTTTGCCAGCAACTGGGCGAATGGTGTATGAGCGCTGTTATGGCCCAGCTGGTAGAGCTTCAGTTCGGCTTGATGCTCGGCAGCTAGCAGGGAGCTCAGGGTGCCGATCTCTGGTGGTGGGTAGCTCTCCGCCAGCACCGCCGCTATCGGCAGCCGGGCCTGGCCATCCAGGGCGGCGGCATGGGGCAAGAGGTTCCTGGCTAGTTGAACACTGGTAGCGGTTCCACGTTCCAGGGCCAGACTGCAGCGCAGGCTATAGACCATCGTCCAAAGTTCGTCGGCGGGGCGCTGTTGCAGCGCTTCCCAGGCCAGGTGGAGATGGCGGCGATTGCGGCTGTAACAGGCGGCATCGCAGAACTCGAACAGGGCCTGGGCATCAGTGGTTATCTGGGGTAGCCGCCTCTCCGCAAAGGCCTCCAGAGCTGCCAGGGGCCTGTCCGCCGTCCAGATGCAATCGAAAAGAGTGTCCGCGGCGGGGATAGCGGCGGGGCCCTTGTCGGCGACCGCATCGGCATCTGACTGACTGGTAGGCGCCGGTTCGCTGGATATGGGTGGGGGGCTGGCGAAATTCCTTGATTCTGTCGGGCGCGCCTTGGGTTGGGCTGGGGTAAAGGCCTTCAAGGCCTGATTGATCAGGTAGGGATGTTGCCGGTACTCTCCGCGGGTGTTTCCAATACCGCTGGCCAGATCGATTACCGAACCCACGTCGATGGCAACGCCACCTTGGGCGCGGATGGCTTGGCAGTAGATCTTGCCGAGGATGCCTGCGCCCACCAGCCATAGCTGCCCAGGTTGCACCGTGCGGTAAATCCAGTCCAGGCACCGCTCGAATATCACTGGGTAGTGAGCATGTTTACCGGCAGTATCCTTTCGGTACCAATGCTCCCCTGGAATTGCAAAGTGTTCTATGGGTTGACCCTCTAGTCCCTTGGGAACGGATGGGGCGATTAGGCCGCTAACCCGGTTGAAGGGCGGCAGAGCATACTTCCCAGTATAAAGAAGGAAGTTGTGAATATGACAGCCTCCTGGCACCAGCTTGGGAGCGATGTGATCAATTCGCCCTTGCCAATGTTTGGCTATGCCTTCCGCCACCGTTACCATTTGCCTGGGGCCATGCAGGCACTGGGGGATGTCGGCAATGCCAATCCAGTCTGCGTCACCGAGGGCGGCGGCGAAGCGTTGGATGAGTAGCTGATGCTCATCTCCTTTAAGTTCGCCCCCATTTGCGGCAAGACTGGCTTCGATAAAATGGCCGTTGAGGGTGGCTCCACCTACGTCGGGGCGGCGTCCGCAGAGAAAGAGCCCCTCACCATCTCCAAGACGAATCAGGCTGAAGCCTTCGCCTTTTTCCAGGGCCGATTCGATGCGTTTAATCAGGTCATCAATGCTGGTGGGGGCTACGGCGGCTGGAGATGTCCAATCGTGCCAAGGGCCGCGGATGCTGGGAGCGCAGCGGCGGTAGACGCTGACACAGAGTGCTCGCTGATTCTCATCTAGCTCGGGATGTAGACGCAGCAAGTTGTCTAGTTGAGGGCGTAGATCTGGCTGGGCCAGAATTCGATCGGCCTCCGATAGAAACGGCAGCAACTGACCCAAGGCCTGTTTGCTATCGATACTTTGATCCTCGCGCAGGCAACTGGCAGTCAGGCGGAGTTGAAGTTCATTGAGAAATTTAGCATGGCGTACTAGCTCTCTAGCCGCCTTTCCGCACTGGGCCCGGGTTGCATGGCTGGCCACGGCCAGGATCAAGGTGTAGAGGGATCGCCAAGGGCTATCCGATGGCATTGCTGCCACTAGAGGTAGAGATCTGGCGATCAGTTCGGCATCTTGGGTGTACCAAGAGCACTCGACAAGGGTGTTCAGGGCGACATTGTCGCCGGCTTTGGCCTGGCTCCAGCAAGCCTTGGCAAGTTTCCATAGGGCATCGCTGGGGCTATCGGACAGCCAGATGGCGTCGTGGATTGAAAGTGGGGCTGACAGTTCGGGCTCATCGGCCGAGCCTGTGGAGTTGATCAGTGCGGCCGGGGTGGGGGCCCCTGGGGCCAGCAGCAGATCCAGGCAGTGGTCGGCGAAGCGGTGCTTGGGGTGCCCCAGATTGGCCTCGCCGATCCATGGATACCGCCGGTAGAAGGCGATTGAGCTGGTCAGCTGCTCGTGGATTGGCCAGGCCTGGCCGCCTTTCTGTCCCCAGCCATCGGCCCATTGCTCAAGCTGGAGAGATTGGCGAACCCAGGGGTGAATTGGGATCGAAATTGCTGGGCGCTGATGTTGATTCAGGGCCTGATCGTTTGCCAGCTTGAGCCCTGGGGCTTGGGCCATAGGGGTCAGCTGGGCGAGCAGACGCTGGAGCAGTTGCTGGATTGTTGCTTGGGTGGGCTGGTCGATGCTGTGCATCACCGCTGCCGGCCGATACCGGTGGGCGATCCAGTCGGAGAGACCCAGGCCACAGTTGGCCTCTTGCCGTTGCAGCTCCGTCAGCGATTGGCTGTGGGCCTGGCCAATGGCCTCCACCAGGCCAGGGGTGGCGGGCCGTTGGAGTAAGTCGTCCACCTCCAGCCCCCGACGGGCGGCGGCCATGGCTAGGAAGTCGTGATAATCGCCTAGGGGAGATTCTCCCCGCACGCCCGCTAGTTGGCCATCGGCATCCTGGATGTAGCCGATCCAGGGGTGATAGCCCTCGTAGTGGAGATTGGCAACCGTTATCACGCGCGCGCCCACGGGCAGCAGGGAGCGCAGGCTGGCTAAGGCGATTTCGATGCCGTCGGGGTAGCCGGACGGCAGCTGTTGCATCACCAGTGTGTCCGTATTGGCGAGCAGTTGCTGTAGTCGGGCCCTATCGTCTGGCTTGGTCAAGCTCTCCCAGGGGTAGCCGATGATCTCGGCATGGGGGATGGCCGATGCCAATGCGAGCCGCAGTGAAGCGGCCTGAGAATTGCCAATCACCACCAGGCGTTTGACTTCAACTGGTATCGATTGAGTTGCTACGGCTGTCGGCAGTTGTCGCAGGAAATCACGCATCTGAGCCAGCCAATCAATAGGCGAGTCGTGGAGCTGCTGCAGTCGATCCATGCAGTCCAGGGCTTGGCTGACCCACTGGTGGCCATCTGGGTGCTGCAGGATGGAATCGCTTTCCCTGAGCCATTCGTGCACCCAGATGGAGCCATAGCGACAACATTGCTCCTCGAGGATGGGCACCCAGTCAGGCAGGAGAGTATTTTGTTTATGGAGGAGTGCGAACAATTTGGCACCCTTGAGGGCATGCTGGATGGCGCTTTTCCGATCGCTGTCCGCTAGCTCCAGCATCCGCTCGTGGCAGGCCACAGCCTGGTCAATCAATGTTGTGGCCATCTCAGGGGACATAGGTGTTCGCAAGGCTCCTGGTCACTGGGATAAGTTGATAATGTTTTGTACCTTAGTCGGCCTGGGCTCGAGGATGACTTTCTGTTCTGATCATGATTGCCCCAATCAAATTTGCTGAAAGGCGCTTGTTGAAAGGCGCTTGCTGAAAGGTGCTTGGTGGGAGGAGGTCTATGCACTGGAGCTAGAATCTAGAATATGCCCTGTTGACTTGTCGTTTTGATAGGTGGCTCGCCCTCCACACTTTCCCCGGGTAAGCCATGGGTCCCTGGGAATTTTGATGGCTAAATTCTTATTCACTGGCCTGGTTGGTTTGCTGTTGAAGTTCCAAGATATCAGTAATGAAAGTATCAGGCCCGTAGCGTTGCCAGAGCAGCCTTAGGCCGGCGCGCTTGCTGGCCATTAGCTGGGCGTCAGCTGCCCACTGCTGGGTGCGCTGTGGAATGGCCAACACCCCTTCGGCGGTGTCGGGAAGCACAAACACCGCTTGATCCCACAGCTCGCGAGGGCCGGGAGCTCGAAAACGATCTGAAAGGATTATGGGTATGGAGCCTGATCCTATTGCTTCCCACAGCCTGATGGTGTTGGGGCCGGTGCCGGACGGACAGATGCAGAAGAGGGAACGGCTGAGGCTGTCGATGTAACGACGGCGTTCAGGTTCGGGACCATTGGCTTTGGCCCGGATGTCGTCGCTGCTGATCTTGCCAGAGATCTGTACGCCGTAGACCACATCTCCGTAGAACCAATGGTCGTTGCCGTGCACCAGAGCGCCGGGCAATCCGCTCAAGCTCTCCAGAATCAAATCGCGCGAGTTGCTCAGGTAGAGGCGAGTGGCACGGGCTCCAATGAAGCTGTAGAGCAAGTCGCGGTTCGCCTCCGGATTTGGGGGTGCCTGCCAATTAACTGGGAACAGCGGAAAGGGATGGATGCGCAGGCTTGGATCTTCGTCATAGATGGTGGCGTGGGGCCAGAACACATCTGTTATCCCGGCTCGCTCCAGCAGCCAGCGGTATTGTTGAAAAAATATCTGCTGGCAGGTGGTGATCCGCCGGCTGAAGCTCTGTAGATGGGGCAGTAGCGCATCTAGAGCCTGCAGCAACTGCCGCCCCTTGCCGGTGCCGTTGTTGAGATGGTCAATCAGGCTGGCCCAGGGAAAGCCCACATATATGGAGTCGGGAGCGGTGGGCAGTTTTTCCAAGCAGAGCTGGAAGGCGCGCTGTTCGGTGATGGCCGGATACTGCCACTCCCCGTCAAAGGCCACCACGGATGGGGTGACCACCAGCTGGCCGCTGAGTTCGGCGGGCAGAGCCACGCTGCTGGAGGGATCTGTTGTGGCCACCGCGCTGGTAATCAGGTCGGTGGCGGCCAGCTTCACCAGCTTGGGGCGGTTGAAGGCAGCCAGCACAGAGCCGCTGCGCAGCAGCTCATAACCACTGGTGGCGAACGCCTGGTGGTACGGCTGGGGCAGGGTGCGTCCCTGGGGATCAGCGGCCACGCCGCCCCGGATTAGCACCAGCGGAAATTGCTGCAGCCAGTTGCTTGGTCCGCTGAATAGGGCCGCCATGTCCGTACTGGCGGTATCCAGGTGCAGCAACAGCGGGGTGAATTGATCCTGAGGGTAGAGGGCGTCGAGTTCCGCCAGGGGCAGGCTGATCGGTCCAGCTAGACTCGGATCACTCAACCAGTGGGCTACGGCCGCGGCCACGGCCGGGCGCAGTTCAAAGCCAGCCCCGTTGGCAGCGGCCAGGGCCAGGCAGGCAGAGTCAATCTGGCGCCGCTGCAGGGCCACCACCAGGGCCTCCGACCAGCGTTGGGCCAGCCAATTGGCGCTACCGCCGCGCAGGGTGCCGGCATCGACGATTATGGGGCGGCGGCCAGTTGCTGTTACCCCATGCAGGGCCCGCTGGAACTGGCTGCCCATGGCGCACCAATCGAAGCTCAGGTCTCCGAGCTGGGAGTCGCGTTCAAGCTCATCGCGCTGGGCCTGGTCGGCTGGCGGTGGCAGGGGGGCGGCGGCGGCGGCGGGCAGGGGAGGATGCAGGGCACTGCGACAGCCGTAGAGCTCCACCAGGCTCAAGAACAGTGGTGCCAGGGAATCGCAGACGTTGGTTGATCTGGCGTTGGCGTTGGCGTGGGTGATGGCGTTGGCGATGGCCTGCCCGACTTGGCACAAGTAGGGCGGATCGCCGCTCAGGGCCAGGAAGGACCGGGCCAGCAATGGCAGGGCGTCAGCCGAGTCGCTGGCGATCAGAGACAGCAGCTGGCTGCAAGCAGCCTGGGCTGGCAGTTCCAACAAGCTGTTCAGCGCATTTCCCTCTAGGCGGTGGGCAAGATCTGCAATTCGCCTGTGGATATTCTCTTGGCAGGCATCTAGGGCCAGGGCCCGGTGATAGATGGCCAGAGCCTCTTGCCATTGCTGTTCACGGATGGCGAAATCGGCCAAGCTCACCAGGCCTGGCAGCGAATCTGGTTGGTGCTGCAGGTGGGTTTCCAGCAGGCTGCGGGCCCGCTCTGGTTTTCCCAGTTTGAGTAGACAGTGGTTGAGCTGTTCGATCAGCTCGTGCCTAGCCGGGTCGCTTTCGAAGACTTCGCTGTAGGCCCTCAGTGCCTCTTGCCAGGCACCTACTTGGGATGCAAACCGGGCATAAGCCAGTGCATCCTCAACCTGGAGGTTGGAGGCGGTCATGGTCTCAGTTTAGGTGGTGGTCTTATCGCGATGGACGGCGAGTGGTGCTGGTAGAGCTACTCAGCGCGATTCAGCAGCTCTTGCCCAACCGCCCCACTGTTAGGCCAGGGAGCCCGGCGGCCGCCGCGCCGGCATTTTTGCTGGCCTCAAAGATCCAGCCTCGGCCAGATGGATTGCTTTAAAGGAGAAAAAACATGAAAACAATCTCGCAGAGTATTTCAAGATAAGGATTTAATTGAATTGAGAAATTATGCCACTAGAGACTGGTCGTTGATTTGTTTCCTGGCCAATCCCTGCAAGGTCGCCCGCCGATCGCTCTTGCTACGGCATTGGAGGCAACGATTTCAAGGTAGGCGACAATGGATTGGAACAGTTGGCCTCTGTGGTGTAAATTATGCATTTTTACCCGCAGCAATTAAGCGGTGCCAAGGGCCAAGATATGGAGATCTTGATTGCATTTGTTGCCGCTTATTGATTCGGGATCGAATAGCCTTGGGCTGGGCGCGAGGTTTTGGGCTTGGCATTTTTTGGCATAAGTATTAAGGTTCTGAGCTTGGGCAGCATTGCTGAGATAGGGATCAAGAGCAAGTCGTGCTCAACAATTCGAAAAAATGTCCATGCCGCCTAGGGGAATCAGGGACACGGAGTCATACTCGCAGAGTCGTGGCCACAACAAGAGCTACAAAACTTATGTGTTTTGAAAGTAATGAAATTCGCAGTTTTTCGACATAATTTTAAGACTATCCGCGGAAGTCTGTGGTTAAGAAATCGTTGTATGTGCCGGCAATACCTTCGCCAAGCTCAATTGTGTGCCGCCAGCCAAGGCTTTGGATGCGTTGTACATCGAGCTGCTTCTTTGGTGTGCCGTCTGGTTTAGTGTGATCCCAGATGATCTCACCTTTAAAGCCAATCGTGCTTTTGACAAGCTCGGCTAATTCTTTAATAGTAAGATCGATGCCAGTACCAGCATTGAGGTGTTGAATGGGATCATTTGGATCGGGATCATAATGCTCTAGAGCATAGACGCAAGCGGCTCCAAGGTCATCTACGTGTAGGAACTCTCGCATTGGAGAGCCAGTACCCCAGCAGGTGACATTCGGGGCATCGGCGAGTTTGGCTTCGTGAAAGCGTCTAATTAATGCCGGCATTACGTGGCTATTTTGGGGGTGATAGTTGTCTCCGGGACCGTAGAGGTTAGTGGGCATTAGGCTGATTGCATTGAAGCCGTGCTGCTTGCGCAACGATTGGCATAGCTTGATGCCGGCAATCTTGGCAATCGCATACCATTCATTGGTGGGCTCCAGCGAGCCAGTGAGCAGGGATTCCTCGCGGATGGGCTGCTCAGCAAATTTTGGGTAGATGCAACTGCTACCCAGGAAAAGTAGTCGCTTGGCTCCAGCACGCCAGGCGCTCTCTATAACATTTATCTGAATCTTCAAATTGCATAGTAGAAAATCTGCCGGATAGGTATCGTTGGCGTAGATGCCGCCCACCTTTGCCGCCGCCAGTACAACCACTTCTGGGCGGTTGGCTTCGAACCAAGCCCGCACGGCGTTGCCATCTTCCAAATCCAGCTCTTCTCGGCCGGCGGTTAGCAGTTGGGAATAGCCTTGGCGCTGCAGTGCCCGGACAATGGCGCCGCCGGCCATGCCGCGGTGACCGGCTACGAAGAAGCGGTCTGCGGGGGTGATCAAGGCAGGCATCAGGCTTTGCTCCCAGTGGCTAAGTTTGCTGCCTCGATCATGGCGGGGCTTGTGGGCGGATTTTCCATGGAGCCCACCACCAGGAAGCCCTCCCTGCGCAGGGTGGATTCTTTTGCTGCATTTTCCACATCTGCGGCCACCATTTCATTCACCAATTGCTCCAGGGTGGTGGTGGGGGTCCAGCCCAGTTTCTCGCGGGCTTTAGTGGGGTCTCCAAGTAGCGTCTCCACTTCGGCTGGGCGGAAGTAGCGGGGGTCGATGCGCACGACGATCTCTGAGGTGTCGGCTCGCTTGCCGGTCTCCTGAAGCCCTTTACCACTCCATTCAATACCCCCCCAGCCAAGTTCTTGGGCAGTAAGCTCAATAAAGCGCCTCACCGATTCTTGGCGGCCGGTGGCAATAACAAAATCTTCAGGCTGCTCTTGCTGCAGCATTAGCCATTGCATTTCCACATAATCTCTGGCGTGGCCCCAGTCCCGCAGGGAGTCCAGGTTGCCCATGAAAAGGCATTGATCTAGGCCTGCGTTAATCCTGGAGAGCCCACGGGTGATTTTGCGAGTTACAAATGTTTCACCTCTTCGCGGGCTCTCATGATTGAACAGGATGCCATTGCAAGCATACATTCCATAAGACTCTCGATAGTTTACGGTGATCCAGTATGCATACATTTTGGCTACTGCGTAGGGGCTGCGAGGGTAGAAGGGTGTAGTTTCTTTCTGTGGTATTTCCTGTACAAGCCCATATAGTTCGCTGGTGCTGGCTTGATAAATTTTAGTCTTCTTCTCCAGGCCGAGAATCCTTACCGCTTCCAGAATGCGCAGGGTGCCTATCGCATCACTATTGGCCGTGTATTCGGGCTCTTCAAAGCTTACTGCGACGTGGCTTTGGGCGCCTAGATTATAAATTTCATCCGGCTGAACCTGCTGGATAATTCTGGTCAAGTTAGAGCTATCTGTTAGGTCTCCGTAGTGAAGAACTAGTCGCTGAAGTGTCTCGTGGGGATCTTGGTAGAGGTGGTCGATACGGGCCGTGTTGAAGCTGCTGGCCCGCCGCTTGATGCCATGAACTTCATAGCCTTTGCTCAACAAAAATTCTGCCAGATATGAGCCATCTTGGCCGGTAATGCCGGTGATTAAGGCAACTTTAGCCAACTTTGTATTTGATCACTTTTTTCATTCTATGGCATTGGTCCCGTTTGTCAAGCCTGCAGCCCTTGAGCTTTGGCCTTCGCCTGGGGCGCTATTTGGTAGATTTGTGGTATGTAGGCCGCAGGCCATACCAGGGCCATGTTTTCCTGAGATTAAGCCTGGGGCCATGTCAGGAGCCTGGCCATGTCAAGCGCATGGCCATGTCCTGCGCAAAGCTCCTGTCTAGAATGATTTCCCTATAGGTTTTGTCGCTATAGCTCTCGCCCCCATGGTCGCCGTCTGACCCTGGGGGTATGTGGATGCCATCTTCTACGGCTAGGGCGAGCAGCTCTGGCCAGCTGGCGGAGCTGGGATCCTCGGGGGAGCGCCAAGCCAGGCCCAGAGCCAGGGATTCTTTTTCCAGCCAGCCGCTGGCCAACCCCACCGCCGCTGCTGACAGTCCCACCGCCCGCCGCGCGCTGGCGTAGGTCCAGAGGATGCCAGAGCTGCGCTGGGCATAGGCGCGGGGGCAGTAGGCCAGCAGCGCCGCAGCGCAGCCTGCCAGTCGCCTCAGCATTTCCTGGTGGGGCACCGCTTCCCGCAGCAGTTGAAAACCGGGTATTTGGCGCTCGGCCCGCTCCAGCAGTTGCAGCTCTGACTCGGGTAGGGGGCCATGGCAGTGCACATGGAATAGCCAGCCATGGCCGCGCAGCTGGGCTGGTACCCCCCGCGCCAGCAATTGCTCCACCGCCGTCAAGCTGTGGAGCCAGCCCTTGGCCTGCTTGCGATCACCCCAATGCAACAACAATTTTGGGGACCCTTGGGGGTGCTGCACGGCTTCGCCACCGGCCCCCACCACCGCCGCGTGCAGTTCCCCGACTGGCAGGTTGGCCGCGTTGATCAGGGGCGCCCACAACTGCTGCTGTTGGCGGGAGGGCAGGCCCAGCCAAACTCGATGGCCCTGCCGGCGGCAGGCCTCGGCAATAGCCGAGAGGGCCTGACGGCTATTGCTGATGGCGAGGGCATCGCCAGCCTCCCCCTCCAGGGTTTCGCCTGGAGCAAACATGAGGCTGATCAATACCTGGGCTGCTGGCTGTTGGTTGAGCAGTCGAGCCAGCCCCATCAGGTGATATGGCAGGCCGGTGTGCATCACCCAGGCCGCCACCGGCTGGTCCGATGGGCTGGGGTCCATGGCCAGTTGATCCGCCAGGCGGCGGGCCAGGTGCAGGCTGCCGCCGGAGTCGCTCCAGTGGCGTGGATCCAGGTAGCCGCACTCGTGAAACAAGGGGCGGATCCACGGCAATGCCAATTCAGCTGTTGCCCGGTCGGCCCAGGCCTCCACTTGCCAGCCGGCCCCCTGGAGCACTCGCTGCAAATGGTGGTTTACGTCCCAATGGTGGCCCACCGAACCACTCCAGGCGGGGTCCACAATCACCAGCCGTGGGCTTGGTTCGTCCACCATCTAAATATCTTGCCTAAAAGTGTCTTGCAGCCAGCGGCTAGATTTGGGCATGTCTACTGGCTTACTAAGCTCTAGAATGCCATCCCTGGGTTGAACGCTGTGACCTGGCCCCTGGTTCCCGACGCGCTCGCCCAGCTGGACACCGATCCCGGTGCCAGTCTGATCTGGTTGGGTCGATACGGCCGCAGGTCGGCATTGCTGAGCGAATCCGAGAGGATCACTCGCCATCCCTATTGGGGTCCGCTGTTGGCGGTACAGCTGGCCTGGGCCCTGCGCCTATGCGGCGATGCCATCGCCGCGGATCGTTCGATCCTGGTGGCCCACCGCCTGGATCCCGCCCTGGGGCTGATCCCCGACCCCTGGGGGCTGTGGAGTGATGAGGCGGCCTCTGGCAGCTCCCCCATGGCTGCCGCAGAGCAGCAACGGGCCAGGGATTTGGTGAACTTGCTGCGCGACCAGCGCTGGCACCAGCCCTGTTTCCCCTTCACGCCGCTGCCCGATTGGCGCGGTGAATGGCAAGATCGCCAGCTAGACGGCTTCGCCCTGCTGTTGGCCGGCACTGCCACCGAGCAGCAGCATTCATTGCAGCTGGCCCTGATGGCAGCCGTCGGCGAGGTGGAGATTGCTGCCGATGCCGCCGCTGCCTTGCGCTGGTGGTCATTTGTGGCCGAGGCCTGGCCTGAATGGGGGCATCCGCGGCTCAAGGCGGCCGATCTGGCCCTGGCCACCGGCGATTTGCGCAGTTGCGGCCACTGGTTGGCCGATCCCTCCGCAGATTTGGAGGCCAGCCCCTGGTTCTTCGATCTGGCCGCCCGGCTAGCCCTGGCCAGCGGTGATTTGGCCGCTGCCCTGGAGCATTGGGGGCTGGCGATGGCCAGGTCGGCGGATGGGGATTCATCTGGGCGGGAGCTGGTCGAAATGTTTCGCCAACGCCGGCGGGATGCTCGTCGGAACGAGGGTCCCAATTGCGTTCGAGCCCTGCGTAGATCCGGAGATATCGCTGCGGCAGTCCAACTGCAAGTTCTGCTGATTCAGCAGGATCCGCAATGGCAGCCGTTTCGCGCCCTCGAGCGGGAGCTGAGCCCAGGTGGCGCTCCCGTGGTGCCGCCTGCGGCTGCCCCCGGCAAGGTCGTTGCCCCTCGGTCAGCTGTGGGCCCTAGGCCAGCTGTGGGCCCTAGGCCAGGCGGGGCCGCCCCAGCCGACTTCAGCCCTGAGCGTTTTGCCACTTTCCTGGAGTCTTCCGCGGCCCAGGCTGGCCTAACGCTGTCGTCGGCTGGCGAAGGGCTGTCCCCGGAGGCCTTCGCCAGCGCCCTGGCCAGGGCAGAGGGAGCAGCGGCATTAATTAACTAATTAATGCCTGCGAGCTTCTAGCTGTTCCAGGAGGAATGAGATCAGCTCCTCCGCCCTGCGGGCTTCTCTGGCGTATTTGATTAGTTTATCTTGGGCTTCGTTGAGAAGTAGCTGATTGAGTTTATCTGAATCGCGGGCTTCTTCCAGCTGATTTTCCAGCTCCTTGAGCTGGGACTGAACGTCAGTGGCCCTTGGCATGGGGTTAAGCGGTGGTCCGGCACAATTAGCTATCAGTGGAGCTACGGCCATGGCGATTCTGCCCCAGCAGCACCTTGAACAGATCACCTATCCCAGCATCGACGTCTTTTTGTCTCGTTTTCAAAGTCGGTGGGCCACGGCGGCCGAGACGGTGAAGGAGACGCTGCAAATCATTGCCCTGCAGGGCATCTGCGATCCCCTCACCGATCAGCCCATCCCTCCAGAGGCCATAGAGGTAGTAGGTACGAACTATCGTGAAAGCCTGATCTATCAAGGTTTAAATTCCCGCGAGCGCGGCGTACTGCTGCTGCTCCGCCGTGCGATCGAGGCTGGGCAGCTGCCGCCGCCGCGGCTGATCCAGGCCTACCTGCCCGAAGCCGTCACCCCCCTGGCAGCGGCCCTGCGCGATTGGCTGGGGGAGGGGGTGGTGGACAGCGAGTATCTGCCGGATCCGGAGGATCCCAGGCGTGCCCAATATCGCCATGAGGATCTCTGTGCCCTCTCCTTCCCCGACCTCAGCTTTGATCTGCTGGTGTGCGCCGAGGTGTTTGAGCATCTCTACGACCTGAGGGCCGGCTTGGCCGAGTGCCTGCGGGTGTTGCGGCCCGGGGGAGTGCTGATCGCCAGCTTCCCCTTTGCCTACGGCCGGCGGGAGTCGATCATCAAGGCCATTCATCGCGGCCTCGATCTGCCCCCTGAGATTTTCGGCGAACCCGAATATCACGGCAATCCGGTGGAGCCAGAAGCCGGCAGCCTCGTGTATCAGGTGCCTGGCTGGGACATTTTGGATCTGCTCAAAGAGGTGGGGTTCTCAGATGTGAGTTTCCAGGGAATTCATTCGCATAGTTACGGCGTCTTGGATTCCGAAATGCCCGAGCTGCTGTTATTGGTGGCCCGCCGTTAGGCGGGCCAAGTTGGTGGAGCCCGCCGCTAGGCGGGCCCAGTTGGTGGAGCCAGTCCCTAGCTGGGGCCCGGGTCCCTGGGCAGGAACCATTCCATTAGCTCGTCACCCAGGGCCAGGCAGGTGGCGCCATGGCGCTGTTCCACCGCTTGGCAGGCGGGCAGGGAGTAGGCGCCAGCCGCGATGGCGAACACCTGGAACGCCCGTTGCCCCCAGGCCTGCTCCACTTGCCCCAGCAGGCTCTCGAGGCTCTGTTCAAAGCCCACGCCCGGTCGGCGGGGGTGGATGGAGTCGGGCGGTTCGATGCAGCGCAGACCGTAAGTGGGGATCGATCGTTCTGGATCCAGCTGGAAGGCCGCACCGCTGTGGTGGTGGGCCTCCACCTCTGCGGCCCCGGGGGTTACCAGCAGCACCTCTTGGCCCGCCATCAACTCATAGAGGCTCCAGCGCTCCGGCCAGTCATGCAAGGGCAAATTGACCCCCTCTGCCGCCAGATACTGCAGCAAGGGCAGCGCCGCTCCCAAATTGGCCGCATCGACCACCAACCCATGCTGACGCAGGGCCCCCATGGTGGCGTCACTCCAGCGCCTGAGGCTCCCCAGGGGGGCGTGGCTACTGGCATAGAAGCCGCCGGCGGTGTGCAGACGCCTCAGTGGCCAATCGGCCCCCTGCTCGCTCTCCATCCACTCCTGGTTGTGATGTTGGCGACGGATTTCAGCCAACTGCTGCTCCATGGGAGATTCGTCGCGCAAAACCTGCAGTAGCAGCGATAGTTCCTCAGGGGCTGGTCTCAGCAGTTGGCTGCCCGCCTGCACTGGCCGCTCCACCCGGGCCGGCCCCCGGAGCTTCACCACCGCCGCCAGCGCCCTGCATTGGCTGGCATGCAGCTGGCCGCCCGCCGCCCAGTGACTCCGCAGGCTGGTCAGCAGGATTTCTGGAGTGGCCCGCCAGCTCGGCTGGCGGTTCAGGGTTTCCAGGTGATTGTCGAGCAGCTGTAGCAGCTCCACCACTTCGGCCTCATCCCCGCAGCGCAGTAGGGGGGCCAGGTTGAGCTGAAGACCGCCATCGTCGCCCTCCAGCAGGCTGGCCCCTGGTCGAAAGCCCAGATCGATGGCCAGGGGGCCCTGGCCGGGGCGATCGCTCCAGCGTTTCAGGGCCCGGGCCAGGCGCCGCCTCAATCCTTCGATGCCGCCCTCGTCGAGTCTCAGTTCCTGGCGCAGTTCCTCGCCACTGATCGTGGCCTTCGGGCTGGGGGGCGTTGAGCTCAATTGCTGCCCGGATTCGGCTGGGGACGAGGCCTCGGCCGGGGCTTGGGGGGACAGGTTGGCTGAGCTGGCCGTTGCGCCCAGGGGTGCAACGGCCAGCGGTGCAGGTTCGTTTTGAGCGGCCGTACCGCCCGTGCCCGCCTCCGGATTTGGGTAGTTCGCGGCAGGGCTGCCGCCAATCCCCGGGGGCTCGCCAACTCGCTTGATGCCCCGCAGCAGGGCTTGGCAGCGGCGGGCGCTGGCCAGGGCGGCATCGGCGGCGGGGTTGCGGGGTAACCAGGACTCCAGCCAATTCAGCAGGCGTCCTGAGGGCACCAGGTCGAGCTGGCGGCGAGCCTGCAGCAGCTCGATCGGCAGTCTTTGAATCCAGACATGTTCCTCATCGTGGTCATATAGCCCCATCAGGGCCAGGGCCATATCCAGACCGTTGTCCAGAGCTGCGATGCGCTCATTACCCTCCAGGGTCGAGGCCAGCTCTCGCCAGGCCAGGGATCCGATGCGCACAAATTGCTCTTCGATCACCCGCAGGGCTTCTGGTTCTGGCTGGCCCAGGGCCCGCAGCTTCTCCACCAGTCGCCAGCCATAGCGACACAGCTCTGCCTGGTGTTGTGGTGGGCAGTTGGGCTGCTCCTGGGCGCCATGCAGGTCCTGGATCAGATGGCGCAACAGGATCGCGGTATCGCGCCGGCAGACCTCGGCCAGGGGCGGATTTTCGCGGGCCAGATCCGCCAACCATTGGCCATGTTGGAGGGCACAGGTCAGCGCTTCCGTCCAGCGCCCGGCCTTCGCCCAGCTCTCGCAGGCCTTTGCCGCCTGGCGGCTGAGCACCAGCTGCAGGGTGCGCCGCTGGGCCAGGGCTTCCCTGGGCAGGCGTTCCAGGGCAAGTTTCCAAAGATGCACCCGACTGCCCGGATCGATGGGCAGGGAGAGCAGTTCCTGCAGGCGCAGTTGCAGCACCACCGGATCCTCCATGGGATCGAGGCCGCTGGGGGTTCCGGCCTTGGCTGCCGGGGGATGGGCAGGTGAGGTAGTCAGGACTGCAGTTTCGGTTAGCTTCTAGTTTGTAACCATGTTCACCCCTACCCCAAAATTCCATGTCAGTGGCGCTGGCAGCTGAACTGCGCCCCCTGCAGCGCGGTCAGTTCCTCGGGCAATTGGAGGGCCTAAACGCGCGTTTCGGTCTACATGGCTGGGCTTGTTTGCTGGAGGAGTCAGGTCCTGTTCCGCTGCAGGGCCCCCTGTGGGTAAGCATTGAAGACCTGCTCGATCCCAGCTCCCGCAAGTCGATTCTGCAACTGCGCACGGAACTCGGCCGCACGGACACGGCCGGTCGCGGTTTGCCCGATGCGATTGGCTTTGCCTTCCTGGGCGATCCCCAATTGGCTTTGCCCAGCCTGTCGCCGGCGCTGGTGCTGAGGGTGTTTTTTGATCAAGACGGCGGCCTGGAGTTGCCGGGCAGTCCGCTGCGGCTCAATGAGAACATCTACGAGCTGCTGCTGCGCGACCACAGGACTGCGGAGGTTCTCCAGAGCCAGAAACCGGGAGAGTTGCTGCCTCTGAAGGGAGTGTTCCTGGAGGGCTGGCTGGTGGATCCAGAGCCCCTGGAGCTGGTGATCGATGGCGGCCAACCGATCGCCATATCGCCGCCGGATTCGGCGCCCTCCGGCCGCTGGAATTTCGGCACCAGGCTTCCCATCTCTTGCTGCGACGGCCGGGTGCATCACCTGTTGCTGCGGGATGCCAAAGGCACCACCATCGATGAGAGCCTGGAGCTGGTGCCCTTCCAGCTCACTCCCTGGGCGGCTCTGCAGCAGTACACCAGTCCCCCGTTCCCCGAGCCCCTGGGGCCCTTGGCGGCGGAACGCTATCGCAGCCTGATCACCTGGTTGCAGTTGGCTGATGCCCATGGGGTTGAGCCACCGCCGGACATGCCCCTGCTCCAGCGCCTGTTGGCTGCCCCATCAACCCCGGCCCTGCGCCTGGAAGATCACCAGGAGGAGGGCCCCCTGGGCCAGGCCATGGAGCGCCAGCCGCTGGCCCTTACCAATTCTCCGGACCCCCAGGTGAGCGTGGTGGTGCCGGTCCACGGCAAGTATCGGTTCACTCGCCGCTGTTTGGCGGCCCTGGCCTTCGCCCCCAATCGCCTGCGTTTTGAGGTGATCGTGGTCGACGACGGCTCCTCCGACCACACCGCCGAGTCCCTGGCCCGGGAGGCGCCGGGGATCAAGGTGGTGCGCCACGACTACCCCCGGGGTTTCAACCAGGCCTGTCATTCGGGGGTCAACGCCAGCCGCGCCCCGCTGGTGGTGCTGCTCAACAACGACACCGAGCCCTGCGCTCGCTGGCTGGATGAACTGCAGGCGGTTTTCGATCTCTGGCCGGATACCGGCATCGCCGGCTCCCAGCTGATCTATCCAGATGGCAGCCTCCAAGAGGCCGGCGGCATCGTCTGGGGCAACGGCGAGCCGTGGAATTACGGCAAAGGCTGTAATCCTCGGGAGCCACGCTTCAGTTACACGCGGCTTGCCGACTACGTCAGCGGCGCTTCACTGGCCATCACTCGCCAGGTGTGGGATCGGGTGGGAGGTTTCAGTCCGGAGTTCTCACCCGCTTACTACGAGGACACCGACCTCTGTTTCAAGGTGCGCGCCGCCGGCTATGGCGTGCGCTATGCCCCGCTATCGCGGGTGGTGCACTACGAGGGCATCACCAATGGCACGGACGTTGCCATTAACACGGGCATGAAGCGCTACCAAGAGCTGCACAAGCCCCTGTTTGAAAACAAGTGGAAGGCCAGTTTCGAAGGCACCCGCCAGCCGGATCTAGCCCTGGCCGATCGGGTCAAGGATCGCGGCAATGTGGGCCGTGCCCTGTTCATAGACCACGAGACGCCCCGGCCGGATCGGGATGCCGGCAGCCATGCCGCTCTGGTGGAGATGGAGTTGGTGCAGTCCCTCGGCTATCAGATCACCTTTTATCCGGCCAACCTCGCCTGGTTGGCCGGCTATAGCGAAGATCTACAGCGTCGTGGCATTGAGGTGATCCACGCCCCCTTCGTGCTCTCCCTCGACGAGCTGCTGGAGCAGCGCGGTCGCGAGTTTGATCTCGTCTACATCACCCGCTACACCACTGCCCACGATTCGCTGGAGTTGGTGCGCAGCAAGGCCCCCCAGGCGCGCGTGGCCTTTTGCAATGCGGATCTCCACTACCTGCGCCAGCTGCGGGCCGCCTGGTCCGAGGGGCTCGAGGGGGATGCCGCCGAACAGGCCTTGGCGGCCGTGGCGGTGGTCAAGCAGCAGGAAATGGAGATCATCAACCAGGTGGATCTCACGCTCAGTTACTCCGATGTGGAGGAGGCGGTGATCCATTCCGAGAGCTTTGGCCGGGCCCTCACCGCCCGCTGCCCCTGGGTGGTGGAGGGGCCCCAGGCACCGGAGCCCCTGGCGGGAAGGGAGGGTCTGGCCTTCCTGGGGGGCTTCAACCATCCACCCAATCGGGAGGCGGTGGATCACCTGTTGAAGGTGCTCTGGCCGCCATTGCTGGAGCGGCTCCCCGAACTGCATCTCCACCTGTATGGCAGCGGATTATCCGCCGAGCTGGCCGAGCGCTGGGGCGGCCAGCCAGGGGTGGTGCTGGAGGGCTGGGTGGCCGACACCGCCACGGTCTATGGCCGCCATCGACTGTTTGTGGCTCCCCTGCGTTCCGGTGCTGGCTTGAAGGGCAAGGTGGTCGCGGCCGCTGCCCATGGCATCCCCCAGCTGTTGAGCCCCCTGGCGGCGGAGGCCACCGGTTTGCGCCACGGCCAGGAGGTGTGGATTGCCCGCGATCCAGACTCCTGGCAGGAGGCGGCACTGCTGCTCTGCGGCGATGATGAGCGATGGCAGCAGATGAGCAAGGCGGCCTTCGCCTACGCCCGCGAGCAGTACGGCCAAGCCAATGCCATCGAGTTGATGGCCGATGCGCTGGGCCGTCTCGATCTGCCGATCCAGCGTCGACGCTCAGTTTTGGCTTGAGCTGTCGGTTTAGAGTTCAACCATGGTTACCACTTACGTACTGCCCCCGCAGCTCCTCGATCTAAACGCCCTTTCCGGGGCGGAGGAGCCTCCTGTGGTGGAACTGGCTCCCGGTAAGCCAGTGCTTCCCCTGCTGGCTCTGCACAGGCTGCTGCGGCGCCAGGATTTGACAATGACCCTGGCCCGGGCCCTGGTCTGCGAGGAGATCGCGGCCCTGGTGGCATTGCCTGAAGATGAGGAAAACCAGTTGATGGCCCAGCAGCTGGAGAGCTTGGGCATTCGCGGTGAGGAGTCGCTGCACAAGTGGCTCAAGCCCCAAGGTCTCAGCAAAGAAGACATTCGCTGCCGCTTCACCCAGCGGCGTAGACTCGAAATATATGCTAAAAGTCGTTTTGGTGACGAGGTGGATATTCGCTACCTAGACCGCAAAATCATGCTAGATCAGATAGAATACTCTCTCATTCGTACTAAGGATGAATCCCTGGCCGAGGAACTTTATCAACAGATTCGCGAAGGCGAAGCCGAATTTTCCCAGCTGTCATCGGCCTATTCCGAAGGCTCTGAGCGCAATAACGCTGGCCGCATCGGCCCCGTGCCCCTCGGCGCCGGCCACCCCGACCTGGTGAAGCGCTTGCGCAGCTGCGATCCGGGCCAGCTGCTGCCCCCCTTCGCCGTGGGCGACACCTGGTTGGTGTTGAGGGTGGATCGCCTGATACCGGCCCCGCTCACCGACGATTTGCGCCAGCGCCTGCTGGGCGACTTGTTGCAAGAGTTCATTAATAACCGCGCCACCGAGTTCCTTCAAGGTGAGGCCCCCGCTCCTCTCGCCGATCTTTTCGCATGATCACCACCCCTTCCACTCCTCTGCTCACTAATTTTGCCCCCTTCGATCTGCTACCCGAAGGAGTGGCCCGTTCGCTGGAGCCGCTGCTAGAGCCCCAGCGTTTCCGCCCTGGGCAGACGGTGCTGGCCCCCGACGTACTCCCCAAGGGACTGTATTTGGTTCGATCAGGCAGTTTGCGGGGGCTGGCCAGTGATCCCAGCACCGGTGGCCTGCGCACCATTGAGAAATTGCAGGCTGGCTCGATTGCCGGTTGGGTGAGCCTGGTGCGCCAGCAGCCATGCGAAAACCTGCGGGCCTCCAGCGAAGCCGAGCTGCTGCTACTGCCTGCCGCCGCGTTTCGCGACTTGATCGATGGTTATCCCAGCCTCGCGGCCTGGTTTCAGTCGACCCTGCCCCCGGCTGAGCTCCATGCCGTGTTGCTCGAACTGAGCAGCCGTGATCCCGGTCCGCGCTGGCTGCGCTGGCTGGAGCGCTTCCCCCAGTTGCAGGCAGAGGCAACGGTAAGCAGCCTGGTTCCTGGACCGGAATCGGGTCTGGCCCTGCCCCCCGAGCGGGACTGGTACGTGAGCAGCGGTGGCCTTCTCGCCTCCCGCTGGGACCCTGCCAAGCCAGTCAAGCCCCTCGATGCTGGCGCCGCCTGGCTGCGCCTGGTGGGGCTGCCGCCAGGGCAGCCTGAACCCGAATCCCTGGAGGCTGGTCCTGCCGATCAGGCCCTGGCACCGGCTGATCTGGCAGCGGCTTCCCAGGCCGTGGAGGCCCAGTTGGTGGGAGCCGATCGCTTTGGCGGTGACCTGCAGCCGCTGCTCCAAAGTCGCGGCCCCGGCAACCTGGTGCTGGGCCGCGCCAGTGGTCCGCGGGATATCCCCGCCGCCGTTGTGCAGGCCCTGGCCAGCTATTACGGCCTGCCGCTCAATCGAGACTTTCTCTACGATCAAATTGATTCGGTACTGTCCCGCCAGGCCAGCCTCAACCTCCACAATCTCGGCCAGATTCTCGATTTCCTCGGTTTGAGGGTGATGCTCACTCGGCTGCCGGCCGATCGCTTGGGGCGAATTCCCACCCCGGCGCTGCTGATGCAGCAGAGCCACATCGGTTTACTGGATTCCGTCGATTCAGAGGGCTATGCCTGCCTGCTAGAAGCTGAACTCGGTCAGCTGCGGGTGCCGATCGATCAGTTGGCCACCCTCGAGGGTGGCCAAGTTGAGGTTTTGATTCTCGAGCGCAAGCCCGATGCAAAGGAACAAAAATTCAGTTGGAGTTGGTACTTTCCCTATCTGAAAGAGCACCGACGCACCCTCATTGACGTGCTGGTTGCTTCGGCAGTTATCAATACTTTGATGCTCGCCACTCCTTTTGGCGTCCGCATGTTGTTTGGCGAAATCGGCAATCCAGATGGCCTGCCCGTTGTAATCAGTATTACAATCGTCATGGTGATCTGCGCCATTGGCGTTAGTATTCTAAAGACCCTGCGTAGTTTTCAGTTTACTGATGTAGCTAATCGGGTGGACTCAGCCACCAAAATTACCATTTTTGACCATCTTGTTAGATTGCCCCAGGGCTTTTTTGATCAGCGTCCAGTGGGTCAAGTTGTATTTTATATCAACCAGCTGGACAGGTTACGCGAGTTTCTTGTCGGCAGAAGTTTAACCCTGGTCGTGGATACATTATTTAGTTTTCTCTATCTGGCAATATTGTTGTCAATGAGCCCCCTGCTAACATGTGTTGTGCTCAGCTTTGTGCCCCTGTTAGTGGCTGTAACCCTATTTAGCACTCCGCTTTTGAAGAGCCAAATCGGCCGAACGATTTCATCGCAAATTAAGTACAGTTCTTACCTCATTGAGGCCATTGGTGGTATCCAAACTATTAAGGCTCAAAATGCTGAGATGAAAACCCGCTGGGCTTTCCATGATCTTCATAGTGATTATCTCGGGGAGGATTTTAAGCTAAAGATTACCCGTGAAGCCCTTACTAATTTGGGTTCATTTATTAGTGGCATTGAGTCCGTTGTTGTTCTTTGTGCCGGATTTGTTCTTGTTATCAATAAGCAACTAGATTTTGGCACCTTGATGGCATTTCAAATTCTTGGCAACATGGTGATAAATCCGCTTACTCAGATACCCGTTACTTGGCAAGAGTTTCAGCAAGCTTCTCAGAACATTAATACTGTTGCGGACGTGGTTGATCGCCCTGAGGAGCAGACCGAGCTTGAGGCTCAGAACATACCCATGCCTCCTTTGCAGGGTCATGTTCAGTTCTTGAATGTGGGATTTGCCTATACTCAGGACACCCCTAATGTTTTACATTCTGTAAATCTAACAGTTCAGAGAGGATCTTTTGTGGGCCTCGTGGGTGGATCTGGTAGTGGTAAAAGCACTCTTCTAAAAATGGTACCCCGTTTTTATCGCCCAAACGAGGGTAAGGTTTTGGTTGATGGTTTTGATATTGACAAAATAGAACTGTATTCTCTCCGCCGGCAAGTGGGGGTGGTCCCTCAGGACAGCCTCTTGTTTGATGGCACTGTTAAGGATAACTTGATGTTAGTTAAGCCAGATGCTACCGCTGAAGATCTTATTCGCGCCGCCAAAATTGCCTGCGCCCATGAATTCATTATGAACATGCCAAGAGGCTATAATTCCAGTGTTGGCGAGCGAGGTAGTGGTTTGTCAGGCGGTCAGCGCCAACGCTTGGCCTTGGCCAGGGCCGTGCTGCAAAATCCTCGTATGTTGATCTTAGATGAAGCCACCAGTGCTCTCGATGCTCGCACTGAAAGACAGGTTTGCCTCAACTTACTTGAAGCATTCAGAGGGCGTACAGTTTTCTTTATCACCCACCGTCTCAGTACTGTTAAGCCTGCCGATGTTATCGTACTTATGGATCAAGGTTCGATCATGGAGATGGGCCCTCATCGCGAATTAATGGATCAGAGAGGCTGGTATTACGCACTTGTTCAGAGTCAGGCCCAGGAGGGACTCAGCTAATGCAAATTTCGCCAAATCCTTTTAAGTCTTCTAAACCTACAGACGTGAAATCTAATCTTTTGGATGATCAATCTACTGCTTCATCTGTCCCTAAATCTGGAAAAGACAATTCCAGCTCGGCTCAGAGGTTGCAACTTTGGATGGACTCTTTGCTCCGGAGACTACTTGCACCCAGGCGTAGTGGGCGACAATCCAGCCTCGTTGAAGGTGACTTAACTGGTATTCAGCCAGTGCAAGCTAGTCTTTTCGGTGATGGCAGCAAAGATGAAAAATCTCTATCCGTCTATGATGCTTCTAATCCTTTCCACCGACAACAAGCTGATGATGCTACAGTAAATTTACCACCGGCTTGGGAGTTTAAGAAACCAGTTCTGCTCAGTGGCACCCATCGAGTTTCTTCCTTCCTCGTTTGGACTGGCTTTGGACTGACCACCGCAGCTATTCTATGGATTTTCCTGGCTCCTTTATCCGAAAACGTACAGGTTAGGGGTCGGCTGCAGCCAGGTAGTAAGGTAAAGCCAATCATCAACGAGCTGCCGGGTCGGGTGGATAAAGTGCTTGTTAAGGAGGGTCAGCTGGTCAAGAAGGGACAGGCATTAGTTGTGTTTGATGTGAGAGATCCCCGCATTGTCTTGAACATCGCCGAAGCTCAACTGAAGCAATTGACCAACGAAAATAAACTCTATTCGGCATCTCTGGGCGAGGGTAATGCTACTGGCCTCACGAAAAACCAGCAACGGCAGTTGCAGAGTCAGAGTGCCGATCTGCTTAATCGTCGTCGTGCAGCCGATGAAGAGCTTGCAAAATCTAAAGTCACTTTGCAGGGCCTAAAGGTTCAGTATGAGCTAGCATGGGATGTCTACCAGCGGTTTCAGCGTCTAGCTGAAATAGGTGCTGGCAGCACTGTTCAAGCTCTTGATTATCGAACCAAAGCCGAGCAGCTTCGCGCCCAGATTGCCAGCCAAGAAAGAGAAAATCAGAGGCTAGTCTCTGAGCGTATTAGTGCAGGAGCAAATCCGGATGCGGAAATGCGCAGTCGCATAGAGGCTAATATTAAATCAATTTCTGAGCAGCAGAAGCTAGCTCGCCAAGCCCGCTTGCAGATCCAAAACTCTACCCTCACCTCCCCCACTGATGGAATAGTTTTCAATGTTTCAGTACAGCCTGGCAGTATTTCAAACAATCTGAATGATCCAACGCCTTTGCTTACCATAGTACCTGCTGACAACTTGACTGCCCGAGTGTTTGTCCCTAATAATTCAATCGGCTTTGTTGTGCCTGGTCAGCATGCTGAAATATCTATTGATAGCTATCCCGCTGCCTATTTTGGACGCGTTTCTGCAAAGGTAATTCGGGTTGGCTCTGACGCCGTACCTCCAAATGAGGTAAGCGAGGTACTTGGTTCCCAGACGGAAGGTCTGTTTTTTCCCGCTACCTTGAAGCTTGACAAGCAATTTCTGGAGCGCCAGGGAGGCAAAATTCCCCTATTAGCTGGTATGTCTGTGAGCGCAGATGTGCGCTTGCAAATGCGTACTATGGCCCAGATTCTATTTAAGTGGGGTCACGATAATTTCCGCGCCGTAGAGCGAATTCGCTCCACGGGGGGGGGTTGAAATTAAGCCCTGCTTCAATCATGTTTCTCTATTCGTGCCATTCGTTCTTTTTCTTTGTTTTGATCGGGTAGCAATGTTGGTTTTTCCTTGCCCCCTCTGTTGATAAAATGATTAATCTTTTGTGCCTTTTCCATCCATGAGCTGGTTAGAGTATGTACCCGCTTCTGAGCGCCCCAGGCTGCTGATCACCATTCGATTGCGAAGAATTTTTTCACGCCTGCGTAGTCGTGTTGGTATCCTTGCAATCTGTTTTGCCTGCTATTTGCTTTGGTGTTTGTATCTAGTTCTTAACGGTAGATGGTTTGAGCTTGTTCTTGCCATTGTTTCCTCTGCGTGTGTTCTCGTCTTGGCCTACATTGCCTATTGGCTAGCCTGGAAAGAATTCCATGAATAATTTCCATGAATAAATTACTTGAAAGCTTTAGTATTATGATCAAGCACTGGCTTGGGTAATCGTTTGCTTCATGAGAGTAACCTGAAGAAATATCAAGTTTTATTCTGCCCAGGATTTGGGATTTATTGCGATGACTCCCTCCCTCTCCCTCCCTCTCTATCTCTATCTCTATCTCTATCTCTCCCCCTCTCTATCTCTCTCCACCCCATGGCTTATGGGGATATTGTCGGTTTTAGAGGTGTATTTAAGAGCGCCTGTAAACATTCCAAATATTACTGATCCTCTGGTGCGAAAGCATGCAAAGCCTATCTAGTCCCTTGCCAGGGACGAGATAGGCAATTTTTTGTGATTTTTTCAAAACTTCCTTGTATCGCTCTAAAAAATTTATTTTTAGTGACTTGTCAGTCGATTTTTTCGGAAGGCCCAAAAAAGGGCCTGGATTGATCCAGGCCCTGATTGATTGATTGAATGATTAATTCATCAATTCATCAATTCATTAGTCAATTGATTGATTCCCTGTCAGCTGGGGAGCTCCGCCCCGCCAGCTTTAATAGACCCCGGCAATTTGGTTTGAGGCCCCGGCGGAACCCATTTCGTTTAGCAGCCAACGAGGTATCGCTTGTTCGCTGGCGCTGAACTGAATTTTGCCTGCTGGATAGAACAGCAGCGCGGCCAAGAGGGCGTTGATGCCTCCTGGTTGGTTGACGTTGGCGACGATGGCTGCCAGCTCGGCACGATCGTTGGCGTCTTGCTGGGTGATCGGTGAGGAGGTGAAGCCGCAGCGCATTAATTGGCGATGCAGTTCGCCATAGGCCCCGCGGTAGACCGGTTCCAGCTGGGAGGCGTCCAGGTCCAGGGCAATCTGGCCCAATAGGCGCCGAAGCTTGCCAAGTTCGCGGTTCACGTCGTCATCGGTAGGATCTATTGTATATAAATTGATTAGGCCGTTCATACGTGAACTAAAGTCTTCCTCCTGCAGTTGGTTGTAGGCATCATTTCCCCGCAGGTTGGAAAGTACTGGCGGCTTGGGCGCCAGTTGGGGTTTGGATTGGGCCGAAGAGACAAGGGCGCTGGGGGGCAGGGCGTTCTGGGGGGGGCTGATCGGAGTAGTCGGAGGCCCCATCAAGGAGGCGGGGTTGGGAGCGATCAGAGTGGCGGGCTGTTGAATGCGTTGGAGCAGATCTGGCTCGTAGAGAGCTGCATAGTCATGCATCAGCCACTGGGGCACGGTGCGCAGCGGATCGGAGACGCGCATGGAGCCCCGGGCGTAGTAGGGCATCACGGCCAGCAGCAGGTTGGCCGCCTCCGGTCGACCGGCCGCCTGCCGCAGCTTCTGACTGATGGCATCCCGCCATTGCTGTTCGTCCATCACCAGGGTCATCTCGGCCAGCCGACCGCCCACCAGGGTGCGATAGGTCTGACCAATGACGCTGCGGTAAAGCGACTCCAGTTGATCCACCGGCGCATGCAGCCAGAACTTGGACAGGCATTGGCGGGCCCGGCGGGCCTCCATCAAGGAAGCCCCCGCCGGGTTGCGATTCACTTCGGCGAAAATTGATCCCAGCCGCCCGCTAGACCAGGGAACGACGTCGACGCTCACGGTCTCGGCCATGGCAAAGACGGTGCGCTGATCCATCAGCTGACCCACCTCGGTGAGGTCAGGGCTATTCAGCGCCGACTTGGGGACCTCACTTTTGCCAAACAACCTGCGTAGGAGCCCCATGGTGGTTCGCACTGGATCTAGCAATCTTAATGACCACCTTTCGACCCTTCAACCTCCCTCGGCATTGGCTTTATGCATTTTCTGCTGGTTCACCAGAATTTCCCAGGCCAGTTCAGGGATCTGGCGCCCAGGTTGGTGGCCCTTGGCCATCGGGTCACCGCCCTTAGCGCCAGGCAGCCAGCCCCTGGCAAGGTGCCGGAGGCGATCCAGGTGTGTGTCTACCCATGGTCAGAGCCCGACAGGGAGGGCACGCTGATCGATCCCAACTTGGAGGTGAACCTGCGCCGAGGCGCCAAGGTGGCGGCCATGGCCACGCTGCTGCGCCAGCAGGGCCTCCAGCCCGATGTGGTGATTGCCCACAGCGGCTGGGGAGAAGCTCTCTACCTGCGAGATATCTGGCCCCGAGCCCGACTGTGGGCCTATCCGGAGCTTTACAGCCAGCCGCTTTTGCTCGGTTACGGCTTCGATCCGGACCGCGGCATCCCCACCGACCGAGCGCAGCAGTCGATGCGACGTCAGAATTTCGTTGCCCTGGCGGCCCTGGCCGACAGCGACCTGGCCCTGAGCCCGACGCAGTTCCAGCGGGATACCTTTCCGGCCCACCTGCGCCACCACATCCGGGTGCTGCCGGAGGGACTCGATCTGCAGCCGCTGGGCCAACTGCCTGTAAAGCCGATCGTGCTGCCCGGCGGTCTGGTGTTGAAACCAGGGGACCCGGTGGTCACCTATGCCAGTCGCAGCCTGGAGCCCCACCGGGGCTTTCCCATGTTCATGCGCGCCCTGCCCGAGCTGTTTCGCCGCCATGCCCGAGTGCAGGTGGTGGTGGTTGGCGGTTTCGGCAGCAGCTACAGCGAGCCAAGCCCCCATCCCAAGGGTTACCGGGGCCAGTTGCTGCAGGAGCTGCAGGGCCAGTTGGACCTGAGTCGGCTGCATTTTCTTGGCTTGCTTCCCCATCGGGACCTGCTTTCGTTGCTGCGGATCAGTTCAGCCCATGTTTATCTCACCTATCCCTATGCCCTCTCCTGGAGCCTGATGGAGGCGATGGGCTGCGCCGCGCCCCTGGTGGCCTCGTCGCCGGGGCCCGCCACGGAGGTGGTGATCGACGGCGAAACGGGCCTGCTGGTGCCCTTTGGTCAGCATGGGAATCTCAGCGCGGCGCTGCTGCACTTGCTGGCCAACGTGCCTCTGGCGCGGCGCTTGGGGGAAGCGGCCCAGCGGCTGGCGCTGGAGCGCTTCGATGTGGGCCGAGCGGCCAGGGAGTTGGTAACCCTGGCGGCACTCACGGATCCAGCCAATTGAGCTGGGCAGCGTGGGCACTTACGGATCCAGCCAATTGAGCTGGGCCGCGTGGCGCCGGAAGCTGTGGACCACCGCATCCACCACCGGGGGCCAGTCGCCACCGCTGGGCTGCCGAAACAGTTTCATCGTTGGATACCAAACCGAATCTTGCCGCTGGCGGAGCCAGCGGGGATCGGCGCTGAAGGGCAGCAGCAGCCAGCAGGGCAGCCCCATGGCCCCGGCCAGATGGGCCGTGGCGGTATCCACCGAGATCACCAGATCCAGATTGGCCATCTGACGGGCCTGGGCGAGGAAGTCGCTGCCGGGCTCCAGGCGACTGGCCCAGGGCAGATCCTGCAACTCGGCATCGGCGCCGAATTGCAGGTTGTGCAATTCGGCGCCCCCGGCCCGCAAGCCGCTGATCAGGGCCAGCAGTGGCTCGGCCGGCAGGCTGCGTTTAAGGAATTCGCGCCAGATGAAGCAATCCTCGCTCTTGCGGCCGGCGGCCCAGGTGAGGCCCACCCGGGGCGGCCCGCTGTGGCGCTGATCTGGCCCGCCGGCGGGGTTTGAGGGGATGCGCAGGTAGGCGGCAGAGGCCCGCTGGGGCGGCAGCGGTGCCCCCCCCAGCAGATGGGGCAGGCTGAGCAGGGACACCGAGGCCCCTGGCACCGGAGTTGGCGAATCCTGCTTGGCCTGCACCAGGGGCGGATGCTCCAGCCAGCTGAGCCCCTCCTGGAGCAGGCTCACCAGGGGGGGCTCCACCTCCAGGGTCCGCAGTCCAGGCCTTTGGCAGAGGGGCGGGAGCCAGCGCAGGTATTGGAAGGTGTCGCCAAAGCCCTGTTCACTCCAGATGTGCAGGTGGGCGTTGGCCTGGGCACCCTGCCAATCGGGCCCTGGACCCTGCCAGTGGGGCTGGGGTCGGTAGCAGTCGGCCTCGGCCATGGAGAAGCGGTTTTCACTCCACTGGTAGGACTCGGCGTAGCGCTCCAGACCGATCAGGGTTTGGCTGAGGCCCCAGGCGGTGGTGGGTTCGGGGTTGAGTTGCCAGGCCTTGAGGTAGTAGCTCTCAGCCTTCTCAAAGCGGTTCAGATCGCGCAGCACATGGGCCAGGATGCGATGGGGCAGGGCTTCGCCCGGGGCCAGGCGCGTGGCCTCGAGCAGGGGCCCCAGGGCTTCCCAGGGGCGATCCGCCAGCCAGAGGCAATCGCCCAGGTTGTTTTGCAAGCGCATGTCGCCCGGACAGTGGCCCAGGGCCTGCCGGTAGACGGCGGCCGCTTCTAGCGGCCGCAGCTGCAATTTCAACCCTTCTGCTGCGGCTGCCGCCGCTGCCGCCAGCGGCGGCAGCGGCGGCCATGTCAGCTTCCGCCCATGCAAGGGCGGCGCTTGTTCTCGATGCGCATCGAGTTGTTCCATCTGCGCTTTCCCCGCGGTTACAGGTTGTTACTGAGGCAGTTTGCAGCGAAACTGCTTCGAGTTGGTAGCCGGCTCAGTTCCTGAGTCATGTCTACCGCCCCCCCCCTCAACAAAAACTTTCCATGCCCAACACTCTTACTCTCGCCGGTGGCGGCGCCGCTTTTGCCGGCAATTACTCGCTTACCGACGGCACCTCTTTTAACACCAGCAGCGGGCTCCTAGCCAGTGCCCTCCCTCTTACTGCTGCCAACTCTGCAACCATCTCAGGCACCGGTGTTACTAATGTTGCCGTAGACCTTGGCACTGGTGCTGACACCCTGCTGATCACTACTGCCTTGACCGGCACTCTCCAAACTGACGCTAATTCGCTCGTTAATCTCAACGGTGGAAATGACAGTGTTATTATCAGTGCCAATGTTTCCAATTACAGGATTGATGGCTTATCTCAGAACGACACTCTGCTAATCGGCGCTGCTACCATCTCCAACAGTCTTATCACTGGTGGTACTGGTGCTGATTCAATCATTGTTGGCGCCGGTTCAACCCTTAACACCGTTCAGATTAGTGCCTCCAATGCGAATGTCGCAAACGATGGCGTTGATACCATCACCATCGCTGCAGGCTCCACCGCCACCGGATCATCTATCACTAACTTCAGCAAAGAAAATGATATCCTAATCGTTGGCGGCTCTGGCCCTCTTAGCTTCGCCTCCTCCAGCTTCACGGGTACTATTACCCAAAATACCGTTGGTATAGCTGCTTTCAATACTGACGTCTACAACTGGCTGGCTACGGGCGGCAACCGTATCGTCCTGATCTGATCTCTGTATCATAATCCCTGGGATTAGATAAGTTTCTGATAATCTTTAAGCCAGGCTCAAGCCTGGCTTTTTCATGGGCCGTCCTGATCGCCTGCTGGGGCTTGGCTAGCCGGTTTCACTGGCAGTTTTGGCAAGGCCCTAAGCTTTGGCAAAGTCCATCGAGTGGTCTGCTGGCAATATCTGGTTTGAACCATGGCCCACCTAGATGGCCAACCTAGACGGCCTGGCTGGGCTGGGCCGGGCTGGGCTTGCCAGATGCCCTAGCTAGATGGGGGCAAGGCAGCTCCCCCTTGCCAGATCGGCATGTTTTTTAGGCAACCCTGACCCGCTTGTTTTTTTTAAGATCGTTCTGTAGGGTGGATCTGCCAGTTGATTTAGCGTCCAAGTTCCAGCCCCTCCGCCTACCACTGCGCCAGCATGGCAAAATGGCTGAATTGATTAAGTTACCTGGGGCGCCCAAGGGCTTACCAGCTCCTGAAGATTTAGATTTCTGGATTAGGCAGTTTAAGCTACACTTTTTTAGTGAACCCGGTGCCCAGCCCCCGTTACTAAAGGGGGTCAGCCATCAGGGATGCCTGGGTGTGTTGGATCTAGGGCTGGAAAACCTGTCCCGTTTCAGCCTGCATGTGCCCAAGGATCGCCTGTTGGTGGTAATGGGCAGAGAAGGCCAGTTCAGCTGGCCGGAGCACACTGGCTCAAAGTTGCATCCGGGCCATCGCCACGAGGGGGTTTTGCTGCCGGGGGATCGGCTCGTGGTGCCAGTTCACAGCGGCCAGGCCAACCTGCTGCTGCTCAGCTGCTCACTGACCAAATTGCGCGGTGTGGCCTTGGCCCATGGCCTGGGCAGTCCAGATTGGTCCGGCCTGGCCAGCGCCCTGCCCAGCCAGCACTCCCTGCTACATCTCTGTTGCAGTCGCTTGCTGGCCCTGGCCGTTCAGCCACTTACCCCCATGGTCACCGCCCTGGTGAATTCCCTGGAGCTGTTGCTGCAAAACAGCTTGGTGAGCTTGGTGGGCTCGGAAGCCTGCAGCCTCGATGCCGATAATCCATCCCACGACCACGTGGTGCGGGCGATTGGCTTCATGAAGCAACAGCTCGATCGCACCTTAACCATCGAGCAGATCAGCCAGGCCTGTCACATCTCGGCGCGCACCCTGCAGTCTGCCTTCAAGGCGGTATGCCACCTGACGCCAATTCAAACCCTGCAGGAATTGCGCCTAGAGGCGCTGCGCTGCCGCTTACAAAACGGCGAGGATGTGGGCAGTGCCTGCCACGCGGTGGGCCTGCGGCCTTCTGGGCGCATCGCCGCTGCCTATCGGGAACGCTACGGCGAGTTGCCGCGCGAAACCCGGTTGAGCCGCCAACCCATTCCAGCAGAAGATCAGTTCAGTTTCAGTAGTGCAGAGGTGTTGCAGCTGTTCAATCCAACTGCCAATCTCCGCCAATCGCCGCAGGAGAACGGCGCCGATCGGCAAGCAGTTGGCCATCTTTGAACTGCACCAGGCGTTCGGCCCGCGAGGCCACCTCCAGTTCGTGGGTCACCAGTACCAGGGTGATACCGCTCTGGTGCAGGGCGTCGAAAATGGCCAGCACCTCAGCGGTGGTGCGGGAATCCAGGGCACCGGTGGGTTCATCGGCCAGCAGCAGCGCCGGGTTGTTGATGATCGCCCTGGCGATCGCCACCCGCTGCTGCTGGCCGCCGGACAGTTGATTCGGCCTGTTGCCCAGGCGCTGGGCCAAGCCCACCCGCTCCAGAGCCGCGGTCGCCCGCCGGCGCCGCTCCGCCAGGGGCACACCCGCGTACACCATGGGCAGCATCACGTTCTCCAGGGCACTGAGCTGGGGCAGCAGGTGAAATTGCTGAAACACAAAGCCCAGGTCGCGGTTGCGCAGCAGGGCCAGCTGGTCGTCGCTGAGGCTCTCGATCGCCCTGCCGTTGAGCCGGTAGCTGCCGCTGCTGGGTCGATCCAGGCAGCCCAGGATGCTCATGGCCGTGCTCTTGCCCGATCCCGATGCCCCCATCACCGCCACATATTCGCCTCGGTTAACCCTGAGGCTCAAACCATCCAGGGCCTTCACCCTCATCTCCCCCTCGCCGTAATACTTGCAAACTTGGATTAGTTCGGCTACGGGCGTTTCGGCCTCCGTTAATTCTATAGGCGTTGCTTTTGGGAGAGGCGTTTGGATTAGAGCTGGTTCCGCTGGGGCCCCCACTGGTGTTGCGCTCACGGCAATTCAGCTTAGGCAACACCAGCTGGGAAAATGGCCCCTTGGGATAACGGCTGCTCAGGCAATGGCTGCTCAGGCAATGGCTGCCCAAGCAATGGCTGCCCAAGCAATGGCTGCTCAGGCAATGGCCGCTTGGCCGCGCAGCCATTGCTTGAGCAGCCAGGGGTTGGCTCCCAGGGGTTCCCCCCTCAGCCCAAGGCGGCCGCGCCGCCGCCGGAGGAGGCTATGGCCTGCTGCAGGATCGGCGTGCCGGCCACGGTGCTGCTGGCCCAGAGAAACAGGGGGTTGGAGAGGATGCCGCCCACCGCCGTTATCAGTACACAGCCCACAAGAGCTACCCGCAGGGAAGGCATTCCAGCCAGGTTCCAGGTGATCGTGGGATAATTTTTCACCACATCAGAAGCCTCTTGAGGCTCTTTAACCACCATCATCTTAATTACAGATATGTAATAGTAAATCGAGATCACGGAGGTGACGAGGCCAACTACTACCAGCAGATACTGGTGGTCGGCCCAGCCGGCAAAGAACAGGTAAATCTTGCCGAAGAAGCCGAGCATCGGCGGAATTCCCCCCAGGGAGAGCAGGCAGAGGCTCAGGCCCAGGGTGATCAGTGGATCCTTTTGGTAGAGGCCGGCATAGTCTGCGATGCGATCGGAGCCCGTGCGCAAAGAGAAGAGAATGATGCAGGCAAAGGCGCCAAGATTCATAAACAAATAGGCGGCCATGTACAGCACCATGGCCGCAAAGCCATCCTCGGTGCCGCAAACCATGCCAATCATCACAAAGCCGGCCTGGCCGATTGAGCTGTAGGCCAACATCCGCTTCATGGAGGTCTGGGCCAGAGCAACCACGTTGCCCAGCACCATGCTCAGCAGCGCCAGCACGGTGAACAGCAGCTTCCACTGTTCATTGAAGCTCTCGAAACAACCCACCAGGATGCGCAGGGCCAGGGCAAAACCTGCCGCCTTGGAGCCCACCGATAGAAACGCCACCACCGGGGTGGGGGATCCCTCATATACATCAGGAGTCCACTGGTGAAAGGGCACGGCGGCGATTTTGAAAGCCACCGTGGCCAGCACAAACACCAGGGAAAGCGCCGCCACCGGCTTGGCGCTGGTCTGTAGCGCCACCGCGATAGAAGCCAGATCTGTGGCACCGCCGGTGATGCCGTAGAGCAGGGAAGCGCCGTAGAGAAACACCGCCGCAGCCGCCGAGCCCACCAATAAGTATTTGAGGGCCGCCTCTGAACTGCGGGCATCCCGCTTCATGTAGCCAGCCAACAAATAACTGGACACCGAGAGGGTTTCCAGGGAAATGAAGATGCTCACCAGATCGGTGGAGCCACACAAAATCATCGCCCCCACCGTGGCGGCTAGCAGGATGGCCGCGTACTCGCCCACCGGCGTGCCGCTGCGCTCCACGTAGCGCCAGCTCAGCAGCAGGGTGATCAAGGTGGAGGCGGCCACCACCGCCCGGAAGGCCACCGCCAGGTTGTCGGCCAGAAAACCGCCGAAAAAGGAGGGCGCCAGGGGGGAATTCCACTGCAGGGCCAGCAGCAGCAGGGCCGTCCCCAGCCCCCCGTAGCAGACGGGCGGCACCCAGCGGCTGGCCGCCTTTTCACCCGCCAGGTCCACCAATAGCGATATGAGCAGGGCCAGCAGCACCGCCACTTCAGGGCCGATCGCCCCGGCATTGAGCTGCAGGCTCAGATCGCCCATGCTCGGCAGGCCCAGCTCAGATCCCCCCAGGGCTGCCAGCAGCGTTGGCACCAACCCCTGCAGGGTTGGCCCAGCCTCGATCACGGCGTCGATCACAGCGTTGAGGGCGGCGCGGATTGGTCCGCAGGATCGTAGCCATGCCGCCGGTGGATTTAGGTGCCGCCAGGGGGGCCGCCAGGGCCCCATTTGTTTCACCCGTGGCGGGCGTTTGTCTCACAACTGGCGGTCGATGCGATAGAGAGGGAAGCGATCGTCCGCCAGTCTGTGGCTCACACCCTCGTCATTGTCGAGAGCCCAACCAAGGCCCGCACCATTCGCGGTTTCCTGCCGCGGGAGTTCCGCGTCGAGGCATCGATGGGCCACGTGCGCGATCTGCCCAACAGCGCCAGCGAGATCCCCGCGGCCTACAAAGCGGAAAAGTGGGCCAACCTCGGCGTCAACACCGACAACGGCTTCGAGCCCCTCTACGTGGTGCCGAAGGATAAGAAAAAAATTGTCAAGGAACTCAAGGAGGCTCTAAAGGGCGCCGATCAGCTGCTGCTGGCCACGGACGAAGACCGGGAGGGCGAGAGCATCAGCTGGCACCTGCTGCAGCTGCTGGCCCCCAAGGTGCCCGTCAGGCGCATGGTGTTCCACGAGATCACCAACCAGGCGATCGGCCGCGCCCTGGAGCAGACCAGGGAGCTGGACATGGAGCTGGTGCACGCCCAGGAGACGCGCCGCATCCTCGATCGCCTGGTGGGCTACACCCTCTCCCCCCTGTTGTGGAAAAAGGTGGCCTGGGGCCTCTCCGCCGGTCGGGTGCAGTCGGTGGCGGTGCGCCTGTTGGTGCAGCGCGAACGGGCCCGTCGCGCCTTCCACAGCGGCAGTTACTGGGATCTCAAGGCCCAGTTGGAGCAGGCCGGCAGCCGCTTTGACGCCAAGCTCAGCCATCTGGACGGCGTGCGCATCGCCGGCGGTGCCGATTTCGACGAAACCACCGGCAACCTCAAGGGCGGCAGCTCCGCCAGGTTGCTTGGCGAGGCCGAGGCCGGCGCCCTGCAGCAGGCCCTGCGCCAGGCCCCCTGGAGCGTCGTCGCCGTGGAGGCCAAGCCGTCGTTGCGCAAGCCGGTGGCCCCCTTCACCACCAGCACCCTCCAGCAGGAGGCCAACCGCAAGTTGCGCCTCTCCGCCCGCGACACCATGCGCGTCGCCCAGGCGCTCTACGAGCGGGGCTTCATCACCTACATGCGCACCGACTCGGTGCACCTCAGCGACCAGGCGATCCAGGCGGCCCGCAGCTGCGTGGAACAGAAATACGGCAAGCCCTTCCTCAGCCCCCAGGTGCGCCAGTTCTCCACCAAGGCCCGCAATGCCCAGGAGGCCCACGAGGCGATCCGGCCCGCCGGCGAGAGCTTCCGCGATCCCGTCGCCACCGGCCTCGATGGCCGCGATCTGGCCCTCTACGAACTGATCTGGAAGCGCACCGTGGCCAGCCAGATGGCCGACGCCAAGCTCACCATGCTCAGCGTCGACCTGCAGGCAAGCGCCGCCGGCCTGGGCACCGCCAACTTCCGCGCCACCGGCAAGCGCATCGACTTCGCCGGCTTCTTCCGCGCCTACGTGGAGGGCTCCGACGACCCCGATGCCGCCCTGGAGGGTCAGGAGGTGTTGCTGCCCGCCCTGAGCGAGGGCGATCAACCCAGCTGCCTGGCGGTGGAGGCCCTCGGCCACCAAACCCAGCCCCCCGCCCGCTACAGCGAGGCCGCCCTGGTGAAGATGCTGGAGAAGGAGGGCATCGGCCGTCCCTCCACCTACGCCTCGATCATCGGCACGATCGTGGATCGGGGCTACGCCACCCTGCTGGCCAACGCCCTCACCCCCAGCTTCACCGCCTTTGCGGTGACGGCCCTGCTGGAGGAGCACTTCCCGGAATTGGTGGATACGGGTTTCACCGCCCGCATGGAGAACACCCTCGATGAGATCTCCACCGGCAAGGTGGACTGGCTCCCCTATTTAGATAAGTTTTTCAAGGGCGACGAGGGCCTGGAACACCAGGTGGCCCGGCGCGAGGGGGATATCGATCCCGGCGCCTCCCGCACCGTGGTGTTGGAGGGGCTGCCCTGCGTGGTGCGCATCGGTCGCTTCGGGGCCTACCTGGAGACCAAGCGCCAGGCCGATGACGGCACAGAAGAGCTGCTCAAGGTGACCCTGCCCCAGGAGATCACCCCCGCCGATCTAGATGCCGACAAGGCCGAGTTGCTGTTGCGCCAGAAGGCCGAGGGACCCGAATCCCTGGGCCAGGACCCGGAAAGCGGCGAGGCCATCTACCTGCTGTTCGGCCAGTACGGCCCCTACTTGCAGCGGGGTCAGGTGAGCGACGACAACCCCAAGCCCAAGCGCGCCTCCCTGCCCAAGGGGGTCAAGCCCGAGGAGCTCAGCCTCGAGGATGCCCTGGGGCTGCTGCGCCTGCCCCGCCAGTTGGGGGATCATCCCGACGGGGGCCGCATCGAGGCCGGCCTGGGGCGCTTTGGCCCCTACGTGGTGCATCACCAGGGCAAGGGGGAGAAGGCCTACCGCTCGCTCAAGGGGGAAGACGACGTGCTCAGTATCGATCTCAGCCGTGCCCTGGAGCTGCTGGCCGAACCCAAGCGGGGCCGGGGTGGCCGTACCGCCCTGAAGGATCTGGGCACCCCCGAGGGGGCCGAGGAGGCGATCCAGCTGTTCAATGGCCCCTACGGGCTGTACGTGAAGCAGGGCAAGCTGAACGCCTCCCTGCCCGAGGGCGCCAGCGCCGACACCATCACCCTCGAACAGGCCCAGCTGTTGCTGGCGGCCAAGGCTGCTGCTGGCGGTAAGACAGCCGGCAAGAAAGCCGCCACTGGTAAGGCCGCTGCCAGCAAGACTGGCTCCAGCAAGACTGCGTCCACCAAGAGCGCTACCAGCAAGAGCGCTGCCAGTAAGTCTTCTCCAGGTAAAGCTGCCCCAGGCAAGGCTGCCGCCGATCCAGCCGCGGCCCGCAAGGTGCCCGCCACCACCAAATCTGGCCGTCTGCGGGCCAGTGCCGTGCGGGTGATCCGGGCCGCCGACAGTTGATGGACCGGCCCCTGGCGCGGCCCCTGGACCGGCCCCTGCTGAGCGGCGGTCTGGCGCGGTCCCTGCTGAGCGGCGGCCTGGCGTTGTTGTTGGGCGGATGCAGCGGCACCCCCTTTGGCGAGCGGCTCGCCGGCAGCTTCTCCTCACCTCCCAGCACTTTTCCCAGCACTTCACCCAGCACTGCACCCAGCACTGCACCAACCGGTGCACCCACCGGCGCTAACACTGGCGGCCAGCGGCCGGCCGCCACCGCTCCAGGGGCTGCCCCTGGGGACCCGCCTGCAGTTCAATCGGGAGCTGGCCCAGGAGCCAATGGCGCCGCTAATCCAGTAGCCAATCCAGCCGCCAAGCCAGCCGCTGGCCCCGCCGCTCCGCTGCCCCCATCGGCTTCCCCAGCCCAGGCGCCGGGGGCCAAGCAGACCCCGGCGGCCGCCACCAACCTGCAGCCGGTGCCCTATCGGATCACGCTCAAGCTGCCCCGGGCCGATCCCGCCGCCCCCGCCGAGTCGGTGACCCAGGCCCTGCGCGCCGCCGGTCTGCGCTTTGAGGTGGAGATGATCGAGCGGGTCCAACCCACCAGCGCCTCCCCGGCCGCCGCCCCCGCCCCCCGCTGATGGACCCTGACCCAGACCATGCCCCCGGCGGTGCCCCGGACAATTCCCCGGACAGTGCCCAGCGCCATCCCCGAGGCCCTGGACGGCTGGAGCGCCGGCTCAGCCCCCGCCAGGCCCACCAGCTGATGGACACCGCCTATCTGGCCGGGGCCACAGCCCTGCTCTGGGTGGCGCTCTATTACTTGCCCGTGGGTGGTCCCCTGTTTCGCCTCGCCCTTCCCCTGCCCCTGGCTCTGCTGCAGTTGCGCTACGGCTGGCGCTGCGCCGTGGAGGGAGTCGTGGTGACCACTCTGTTGTTGCTGGCCCTGATGGGGCCGATCCGGGGGGCGATGGTGCTTTTTCCCAATGGCCTGCTGGCCCTGTGGCTGGGTTGGTGCTGGCGCCGCCGCCTCAGCTGGTGGCTGAGCCTGGCCCTGGGCAGCCTGATCGCCACCGCTGGCTTTCTGGTGCGCCTGGCGGTGCTCTCCTTGCTGGTGGGAGAAAATCTCTGGGTGGTGATCACCACGGCCGCGGCCGGCCTGCTGGAGAGTTTGGCCAATTTGTTGGCTCTGGATTTGGTGCCCGAGCTGGCCCAGGTGCAGCTGCTGGCCCTGGCGCTGGTGTTGTTCCAGAGCGCCATCTTGGTGCTGGCCCTGCATGCGGTTGCCTATTGGATTTTTGCCCGCCTGCAGGCGCCGATCAGCGAGCCGCCGGAGTTGCTGCGGGCCCTGGTGGCTCTGGATCCCCTCTGAACCCCGCCGCCGGATCCCACACCCTCTGTCCCGGAGCATGGGCCTTCAAGATGATCCAGAACCATGGTTCTTGAACCAGTGGCAGGGGCCAGCTGGTCGATCGCTTGGCGACGCCACTGGCCAAGCTGCAGGCCGCTGTTGCTGTTGGCGGCTACAGCCACGGCCGAGCGCCACGGCATCTCCGCCGCCGGTGCCACGGCCAGCTCCCGTCGCCTGACGGCGGCCGCCGACGCGGAGCTGCTGCTACTCGGTCCAGCGGCTACGCGGCCCCATGCCTTGCCGCCCCTGCCGGCGGGGGTGAGTCCGGCACTGATTGGCCATGGCGTGCTGCGCCAGCTGGGTTTATTGCCCCGCACCCTCGTGGTGGACCTGGGCTGTGCCGTCGCCCCAGCCACCCCCCATCTGCGCTTGCCGCCGCCCGAAGCCGTCGGCCCGGCAACCTGCCTCTCCAGCGGGGTCGCCATGCCCCGAGAGCGGGTGGTGGCACTGCTGGAGCGGGGCAGCAGCTGGGGTCGCCGGTGGCCCCAGCACGAACCGCTGTTGCTGGCGGAGTGCGTACCCGGTGGCACCAGCACGGCCCTGGCGGTGTTGTTGGGCCTGGGCCTGGCGGCGGAGGGACTGGTGAGCGGCAGCCTGCGCCAACCCGCCCATGGGCTCAAGAGTTGTCTGGCGCACCTGGGCTTGGCAGCCGGCGCTATCGAGATCGCCCCCGGTGCCCCTGCCGATGGCGTGGATCCCCTGGCGGTGTTGGCGGCGGTGGGGGATCCGATGCAGGCGCTGGCGGCCGGTCTCACCCTGGCGGCGAGCGCCAGGGGGGTGCCGGTATTGCTGGCCGGTGGCAGCCAGATGGCCGCCGTGCTGGCCCTGGCCCTGGCCCTGGCCCCCGCCCATCAGCGCCAGCGGCTGGCCAACCAGGCGGTGGTGGCCACCACCGCCTGGTTGGCGGAGGAGCCAAACAGCGATTTGGCCGCGCTGATGGCCCTGATCTCTGGTCGCTGGCAGGTGGAGGCCCAGCTGGCGGTGGCCTCGTTGCGCTTCCATCACTGCCGCAGCCAGGCCCTGCGCGACTACGAGCGCGGCTATGTGAAGGAGGGGGTGGGCGCCGGTGGGTTTGCCCTGCTCTGGGAGCTCAGTGGCCGCGCCGCCGCCGACCTGGCGGCGCTCTGCGATGCCGATTGTGAGCGGCTGCTGAACGGCCCACGGCTTGGGGGTGCCTAGGGTCGCGGCGATGGCGTTCCATTTACCTGGCCCGGCCCCGAGTTCCGCCCTGTGGGGGCGGCGTCGCCTGTTGCAGTTGGGCCTGGCCAGCGCCGGGGGCCTGCTGTTGCCAGGGCTGTTGGGCGGTTGTCGCCGCGGTGATGCCCCATTGCTGCTGGCCACCGAGGGGGAGTTGCCACTCCCCTGGCTGAAGCGCTTGCCGGCGCCCTGGCAACGGCGGGCGGTGGCCGGCCCCGCCGAGCTGTTGGCCAGCCTGGCGGCCAGTGGTGCCCCAGGCGTGGCTGCGCCCGCTGCTGCTCCGGCCCTGCTGGCCCTGCCCGATGGCTGGGCCAGCGGTCTGTCACCTGCCCAGCTGCAGCCCTTGGCGCTGCCCCAGCTGCTGGAGCAGCTCTCGGAGGCGGCCCAGCCGCTGAGCCGCCTCTACCGCGGCGAGGGCAGTGCGGCCCTGGCTTTCCCCTGGGCGTTCAGCCCCTGGGTGATGGCCCTGCGCAGCCAGCCAGAGCTGGCGAAGCGCGCCGCCGAGGGTTGGGATTTGCTGCTTGATAAGAGCTTGCGCCAGAAGTTGGTGTTGCCCTCCAGTCCGCGGGTGTGCATGGCGCTGGTGGGCGGCGATTTCGAGCGCCTGCGGGCCCTGCGGGCCAATGCCCTGGCCTACGACGATGCCAATGCCCTCAACCTGCTGCTCAGTGGCGCCGCCGTCGCGGCCGTGGTGCCGTTGCGGCGGCTGATCCCGCTGCTCCGCCGCGACCAGCGCCTGCAGGTGTTGCTGCCGGCTTCCGGGGCACCGCTGAGCTGGCAGCTGTTGTTGCGGGTGGCTGGCGGCGCGCCGCCGCCCCTGGACTGGCTCCAGGCGGTGCTCGAGCCGCCCCTGCTGCCCCGCCTGTTGGCGGCTGGTTGGGTGCCGCCCCTGCCCCGCCCCCGGCTGGCGGCCGCCCTGGCGGATTTCCCTCCAGCCCTGGCCCAGCTGCTGCTGCCAGCGGAGCCGCTGTTGAGCCGTTGCTGGAGTCTGCCGCCCCTGGATCCGCGCCAACGTCTGGCCCTGCAGACCCTTTGGGATGCGGCCGCCCCAAGTTTGTGAACCCTGCTGGCGGCTATTGAGCTGCTCTCAACTGGCCCCGGGGCGGCGATTTTGTTCCTGGCGGCGATGGGCCTTGGGGGGCAGAAGAGCTCATCCCCACAGGCGCCGGCGGGGGGCGGCGGCCAGCCGCTGATGGGTGTCGGCCAGCAGGCCCGGGATCGGCAGCTGGTGGGGACAACGGGGCAGGCAGTCGCCGCAGTGGCCGCAGGCAGAGGCATTGAGCTGCTCCCACCAGTGGCCGGCGCGGCCGATCAGGTTGTAGCGCTCGCTGGCAAAGGCCCCCATGCCGTGGCCGAGGGCCAGGTTGCGCAGCCGCAGCAGCTCGGGGATCGGCACGCCATTCGGGCAGGGCAGGCAGGCACGGCACTGGCCGCAGTACTCGGCGCCCAGTCGTCTCTTGGCAGCCGCATCCAGGCGCTCCACGGCCATCCCCAATTCCATCTCCACAGCCATCTCCATCTCCATCTCCTTCTCCATCTCCACCGCCATCTCCACCGCCATCGCTCCGGTTGCCCCGGCCCCAGCCCCCACTCCGGTTTCCGGGCTGGTTGCCGGGCTGGCCCCCGCTGGGCTGGCGGGGCTGGGTTGGTCTGGGCCCGACAGGCGCTCGGCCCAGGTCAGATCCTCGGGCCGTTCAGCCCCCAGGCTCAAGGTGGAGATCCCCTGCTGCCACAAAAAGCGGTAGGCCAACTCCAGGGGATGGAAGGGGGCGCAGTCGGCCTCCAGTTCCGCTGGCGGTGCGTAGAGCTGACCGCCCTTGTCGGCCGGGGAAATGGCCAGCACGCCGATGCCTTCTGCCAGGGCCTGGCGGGCCACGGGCAGCCGCTGGCGATCGAGCAGGTGCAGGTGCAAGCCGCAGACAGTGAATCGTCCTGAGGCCAGCGATCGTTCGATCAAGTCGTTGTCGCCGTGGCTGGTGAAGCCCACCTGGCCCGCCAGGCCCTCCCCCACGGCCCAGGCCAGCAGTTCGGCGCCGGCTCCCCGCAGGGCCCAGTTCAGGTGCTCGTTGAGGTTCAGGCCATGGACGGCCAAAGTGGTGAGGGCCGGCACCCCCAGGCGGCGCAGGATGGCCCTGAGCTGCTCCTGGCCGCTGGCCAGATCGCAGCCGGGCAGCAGTTTGCTGGTGATCAACCAGCCCCCCCGGGGCTCTAGCCCCTCGCCGGCAAGCACCTGCAGCGCCTGGCCCAGAAACCGCTCGGCGGGCCCGTAGGCCGGCGCGGTTTCCAGGTGGTTGATGCCCGCCGCCAGGGCCGCCCGCAATACGCCCTGCATCTGGGCCGCGCTGCCCAGGGCCCTCATCGTGCCTAGCGTGAAGGCTGAAACCGCTGGACCGCGGCCATAGGGGCGCCTATGGGGCGCCACCAGGGGGCTGATCGGCTGGCGGTTCAGATCTGGGTTGGGCGGGCTGTTGTCCAGCGGAGGGCTGCTCAGTCGGAGCGGGGGGCTGCCCAGAGGAGCCGCGTCCGCTGGCACCCTGGGCTCTTACATCTAACTCGGCCGCATTCTTATCTGTAGCAGCTCTGTCTGTCGCAGCACGGTCTGCGGCATCGCGGTCAGTTCCATCACGGTCAGTTCCAGCCTGTTCTGTTCCAGCCTGGTCAGCGGCAGCCTGGTCAGCGGCAGCGGGGTCAGCGGCAGCGGGGTCAGCTGAGCTCGGTGGGGCAGCGGGGCCCCCAGGGTGCTGGCCCTCGGGTGGGCTTGCAGCTGGCGGCTGGTCTGGGGCGGTTTGGATTGGGGCCTGGGGCTGGTTGGGATCGGTCCCCGTTGGCTGGGAAATGTCTGAATCGGCTCGGGCTCGGCCCATTTGGCGAACCATCTCCGCTGGACTGATGGTCTCGAGGAAGCGCCGAAAATCGGCCTGGTCGACGGCGTCTGCCACCGCATTCACCGGAATCGAGGCGTCGGCCACCACCTCCTCCAGCATCCAGATGCTGCTGCCGGTGCGCACGGCCAGGGCGATGGCATCGCTGGGCCTGGCGTCCAATTCGATCGGCTCTGAACTGGATGCGCTCTTGAGCTTGAGCACGGCGCGGAAGGTGGCGTCCTCGATGGAGTGGATGATCACCCGTTCCAGCTGCAGCCCCGCCGCTTTGAGCATGGCGGCCATCAGGTCGTGGCTGAGGGGACGGGGGAGCTGTTGCGGGCTGAGGCCAGCCAGGATGTTCTGGGCCTGGGCCTGGTCGATCCAGATCGGCACCTGTCGACGACCAGATGGGTCCCGCAGCAGCACGATCGGGTTACGAGTGGAGGCATCCAGGGCGATGCCGGCAACGCTCATCTCCACCATTGCGGCATCTCCGTCGGGGTTTCCAATGGGCTCAGAGTGCCCCTGGAGCGCCTCTCCAGCCTCTTCCGCATCTCCAGCCGGTTAAGCACCTTCATTCTCATCGGCGTCTCCAGTCTCATCGGCGTCTCCAGTCTCATCGACGTCTCCCTTCTCATCTGCATCTCGATTTTCACCGGCATCTCGATTTTCATCAGCATCTTCATTTTCATCGGCATCTTCATTTTCGTCCGCAATTTCCGCTCTCTTCGTCCATCTCCGTATCTCATCTGGATCTGCGTCGGCGACTGCCCAGGCCCGTTGGTTTTGGAGTGGTCTGCCCTGGGGCTGGAGATGCACTGCGGCCGGGTCGAGGCTCCAGTACCCATCCTGGGCATGATGGTGGCTATTGGCCATGGTGACCAGGATCGCCATGGCGGCAGGTTTTTCCATGTTCACCGGACTGGTGCAAGCCACGGGCAGGATCGGGCGTGCCTCCTCGGGGGTGATGCTGCGCTGGCAGAGCGAGAGGGGGGGGTGGGGACCGGCCTCGTTGCAGCTGGGAGACAGCGTTGCCGTGGATGGGGTTTGTCTCACCGTGGCCAACCTGCTGGCGGATGGCGGCGGTTTTGGCGCCGATGTGAGCGAGGAGACCCTCGCCCGCACCGGCTTGGCCGCCAAGGCCGACCGAGGCGGCTGGGTGAATCTGGAGCCCGCCCTGCGGCTGTCAGACCGGCTGGGGGGACACTTGGTCAGCGGCCATGTGGATGGCATGGGCTCAGTGCGGGCGATCGATCGGCAGCGCGCCTCTTGGCGGTTGGAATTGGCTTGGCAACAAGGCGCATACGGCCGCTATATCTGTGAGAAGGCCAGCGTGGCGGTGGATGGCATCAGTCTCACGGTGGCGGGCTGCGGCGCTGATGGGATTCGGTTTTGGGTGGCGGTGATTCCCCATACCTGGGCTAATACCACCCTGTGTCGGTTGCAGCCGGGCGATGCGGTCAATCTTGAGGCGGACATGCTGGCTAAGTACACCGAACGTCTGCTGACGGCCGGCATCCCCCAACGGCTGTCCCGGTTGGGCATGGCGGCCCAGATGCCGGCGGAACCGCCTTTGGGGACTCTCTCGGAGCAGCCGCTTAACGCTGACTGGTTTCACTCCCAGGGTTACAGCTGATGGAGCCAGCGGGAATTGATTGACTAGTCTCAAGACGCTTAGCAGAGCTCCACGCGATGGCCAGTCAATCCCGCAGTGTCGCCGCCGCTTCTTTGAAGGCTTTCACCCTGTTTGAAGGGGTTCTTATGTTGGTGCTGGGGATATTGGCCCTGGCCTTTCCGGTGCGCACCTCCGGGGTGATCACGGCCGTGGTGGCGGTGGCCTTTTTGGTGGGCGGCCTGGTGGGTTGGGTTAGCAACCTGATGCGGGCCAGGCAGCTGGGACGCTGGCTGAGTTTTTGGCGTCTGGTGGTCTCCAGCGTTTTCCTGGTGGCCGGCGTCTCAATGATTCAGCAGCTGGCCAAGGGTTCGCTGAGTTCGCTGCTGCCCGTGATGTCCCTCACCCTGGCCATCGGCATCGTGTTTTTGGTGGAGGGCCTGGTGGCTTTGGTGGTGTCCCTGAGCCACCGGCAGGTGAGTGGTTGGGGCTGGGGCCTGCTCAATGGACTCGTAACCCTCACCCTGGGCGGCTTGATTTTGTCTATGAGCCCCGCCAGTCTGCTGCCGGTGCTCGGCATCCTGGTGGGCATTAGTTTTCTGTTCAGCGGTGTGGATTTGTTGGTGTTCAGTGCCAGCTTCCATCGCGAGCAAGTAACCATCTAATTTCTGCACCCGGCCTGCGGCGTCGTCAATTTCGACATCTTCACTCATGTCGTTATAATTTTTCGTCATCTGGATCTAAATTTGCATCTTAGCCTGCATCTAGATCTGCGCCTCCATCTTCGATCGCATCTTCGTCTTCGTCTTCGTTATCTTCTTCACTATCATCATCGATTTCGCTGCCGTCGTCGCTATCTTCTAGTAATTGTTCGGCAATTGCGCTGGCCTCGCCTGGCTCAAGAGGTAGCAGCCAGATCGCTCCTGTTTCCGGGTGCAGCTCAATATGGAATTCGTCCCCAGGTTCGAGGCCCATGCGGCGGGTATAGGCATGGCCAATTAATAGATTGCCGTTGCCGTGCACCCTTGTGCGGTACTCAGCTTGGCGCCCCTTGCCCGCATTGCTGCCGCCGCCAGGACTGGGGCTACCGCCACCGCCACCGCCACCACCGCCACCACCAGCTGTGCTAGTGCCAAGCAATTGGTAGCCCTTGGCCTCCACTAAGGCGCGGTAGAAGCTCTTGCGCAGCACTCGGCCACTGGGACCCACATAGCCACAGGCTTTTGCTATCTGCTCTTCCGGCCGGTTGCTGAGCGAACGGGCCTTATCCAGCAGCGCTTTGCCTACCAGGGGCTTGCTGCCCGCCGATTCACCTCCCCAGCCGTTGCCGGTAGCCATAGAGCGGGATGTTTGCATCACCATGAAGTAATTGTGTCTAGATGCTGGAGGCAGCTGTCAGGGGAGTGGCTGTTGGTAGAGCAGTGGCTGTTGCCAGGGCAGTGGCTGTTGGCAGAGCAGTGACTGTTGGCAGAGCAGTGACTGTTGGCAGAGCAGTGACTGTTGCCAGGGAAATGGCTGTTGCCAGGGCAGTGGGATTTTCCGTCTCAGGGCCTTTGGCCGTTGGCCTGGTAGTGGCTGCTAGGGATGCTGTCGTGGTGAACGTCTGGGGTCAATGGCTGGAGGTGGCGGGTCTGAATCTGAATGGCTGAAATTAAGAGGTTGGCGGGGGTTAAAGCAGGTAGAGCAGTCCGAACAGCACTACCCAAATGCCATCCACGAAGTGCCAGTAGAGCTCGGCTGCCTCCAGTCCGAAGTGATTGGAGGCTGTGATTTGTCCACCTTTACGGGTCTGCAGGGCCACGATGGCGATGCAGATTACCCCCAATGTCACGTGGAGACCATGGAATCCGGTTAGAGCGTAGAAGGTGCTGGCGAACAGGTTTTCGGTGAGGCCAAATGGTAGGGAGAAATACTCCACCATTTGGCCCGCCAAAAAGGCAGCTCCCAGGGCCCCGGTGATGGCCAGCCAGAGCCGACTGGCCCTTAGGCGGTCGGCCCTGCACTCCTTGCCTGCCCGGTGGAAGGTAAAGCTGCTAATTATCAGCAGCACGGTATTGATGGTGGGCAGGATCAGTTCAAGTTCGTAGTTGCTACCCGTTGGCAGCGGGTTTACCGCACGGAAGGTGAGGTAGGCGGCGAAGAATCCTGCAAAGGTCATGCCATCTGCCACCAGGAAGGTGGCCAGTCCGAACATCCTCACATCTAGATGCTCGCCATGACTGGAATCCAGCGGCTGTTCGCCGCTCTCAACACAAACGCCAACGGCGGCCTGGCCGCTGGGGCTGATATTGGCTTCTGAGCTGGTTTGAACCGGGCTAGTGGTCATGGGGTGGCCTCCTTTACAAGGGCGGATTCGGCATGGCCGTAGCCATAGGGCTCGCTCACCAATGGGGCTTCACCATGCCAGTTCTCCACTGGAGGTGGTGAACTGGTGAGCCACTCAGGCGTGAGAGCATTCCAAGGATTGTCGCCGGCGATCTTGCCTCGCATGGCAGTGACCACCACATTTAGCAAGAGGGGCAAGGTGCTGATGGCCATCAATAGGGCACCGACACTGCTTATCTGATTAAGGGTGGTGAAGGCGGGGTCGTACTCGGCCACCCGACGAGGCATGCCATTGAGCCCAAGCCAGTGCTGGGGCAAGAAGCAGAGGTTGAAACCAATGAAGGTGAGCAAGAAATGGAGCCGTCCCAGATCTTCATTGAGCAGTCTGCCGGTAAATTTTGGATACCAGTGATACAGGGAAGAGAAGATTACAAAAACTGTGCCACCATAGACAATATAATGGAAATGGCCGACTACAAAATATGTATCGTGCACGTGGATGTCGAATGGAACCTGGGCCAATGCAACGCCCGTGATGCCGCCGAATACGAAATTTAAGATAAAAGCACAGGAGAACAGCATGGCGCTGTTCAGGGCAATACGACCGCCCCAAAGAGTTGCTATCCAGTTAAAGAATTTGATTCCGGTTGGTACCGCAATAAATGAGGTGGCGATGGTGAAAAACAATCTCATCCACGGGGGCGTGCCGCTGGTGAACATGTGGTGAGCCCATACAATAAGGCCCAGGAATACAATTGCAAGGATTGAATAAACCATGGTTACGTACCCGAATAGGGGCTTGCGAGCATGCACCGGCAATATTTCGCTAACCAGGCCAAAAGCTGGCAGCACCATGATATAAACAGCTGGGTGGGAATAGAACCAGAAAAGGTGCTGATATACCACAACATTTCCCCCAAGGGTGGGGTTGAAAAAGCCGGTGTGGGCAATTATGTCGAAGCTCAGCAGAATCAAAGTGCCCGCCAGCACTGGGGTAGACAGTACCGCCAAGATGCTGGTGCCTAGCATGGCCCAGCAGTACATTGGCAGTTGCATTAGCTTCAGGCCCGGACGACGTAGTTTTAATACGGTGGCGATGAAGTTAATTGCCCCAAAGATTGAGCTGCCCCCCAGCAATAAAACGCTGAGAATCCAAACCACTTGGCCGGCGGCTGGGGTAGTGAGACTTAGGGGTGGGTAGGCGGTCCAGCCGGACTGGGCAGCGGCTCCAGCCAAGAAGTAACTGCTAATCAGTAACATGCCCGCCGGGGGAATCATCCAAAAGGCAACGGCATTGAGCCGGGGAAAGGCCATGTCTCGAGCCCCCACATAAAAGGGAATTAGATAATTACCAAATCCCCCATTAACCACTGGCACGATCCAGAGAAAGATCATGATCGTGCCGTGGAGAGTGAGTACTTCGTTGTAGGTTTCTCGGCTGACGAAATCCGATATCGGACTGGCAAGCTCAACTCGGATGATGCCGGCTAGGGCGCCGCCGATGAGATAAAAAATAAACCCACAAACCAGGTACTGGATACCGATGACTTTGTGATCCAGGCTGAAGCTGAAATAGCGCAGCCAGCCGTTTGGTTGCAGCGGCTCGTTGAAGTCCTTGAAGTCGTTGGGGTTGGCGATCGTCATGGGCGGGGCCTAAGCACTGATTGCAGGTTGACGGTTTTGATCGAGCCAGGTCTGGAAGCTGTCCGGATCATGTACCACCACGTTGGTGCGCATGCCTCCGTGATAGGGACCACAAAGTTCAGCGCATACGATTGGGTAGGTGCCTGGCTTGGTGGGCGTAAAGGACAGCACGGTGGGCTGGCCGGGGATGATGTCTTGCTTCAAGCGGAATTGGGGCACCCAGAAGGCATGGATCACATCGCGGGCCTCCATGCGTAAAAGCACCGGCTGACCCGATGAAACATGGAGCTCACCGCTGGTGATGTTGCCATCAGGATAGTGAAAGATGAAGGCGAATTGCATCGCCGTGACATCCACGGGTAATGTTTTGTTATCGGAGTCTTCTATGGGAGCAATGCCAGCCCAGTAGCGTTTTCCTTTCTCTAAGCCGGCGGGCTGCGGCTTGGCATTCAAGTCTAAATCTGTAACCACTGCAGGGGTTGCACCAGTGGCATCGTTGGCAGCGGCATCGTTGGCAGCGGCATCACTGTTCATAACATCACTGGCGAGCATGGCGCTGTGGTCGTGAAGACTGTGGCCCTGAGCACTGTGGTCATTAAAGGAGGTCATGCCTCCCATCCGCTCGTAGATGTCGTAGCTATAGATACCGATAAATAGGACAACCACTGCTGGGATGGCAGTCCATACAATCTCTAGGGGGAGGTTGCCCTCAATGGGCAATCCATCGCTCAGATCGCCTTCCCTGCGGCGAAATTTAAATAGGCTGAAAACCAGCACTACTGTTATGCCTATGAACAGGATCGCGCCGACGCTGAATAGAATCTTGAAAAGATCGTCATAGACTGGCGCATTGGCGCTGGCGACGACTGGAAGCAAATTTACATTGAAACCAATCCATAGCCCTGTGAGGATTAGGGCGATGGTGGCAAGGGCGAGGCCGGCTGCTCGGCGCATCGGCGGAATTTAAGAAGAGGATGTTTAAAGGGTATGCTGCGGACCTGGCCGCTAAAGCTTCGATTTGATTGTGAGTGCCAGATGTTAGGGAATGACCATTCGTCCGCCCGCTGGATCTGGCTAACTTGAGCCAATTCCAATGTTGGAGCAGCTGCGGATGGGGCGCAAGCCTAACCAGGGGTTGCCGATTGCCGCGGGGATGCCGGTTTTTCCAGCAACAGCGGTTATTCCAGCAAAACCTGTCGCTCTGGTATCGCCGCTGGCCGCGGCGACCCCTGCATCTCCTATTTGGCCGGTGGCCGCAGCGACCCCGGCCGCTCACCCCCTGCCGGCCGGCCCGCTAAAGCCGGTCGCCCCAGGGGAGACTTCCATTTCAGGGGCACCCGACCAGCCCAGCAAGTCTGGCCCGATCGAGGGCCCTTCGCCGTTGTTGCGCCGTCTAGGGCTGCTCACGGCCCACCTGGTGGTGGCCCTGCTGGCCCTGGTGGCGATCGGAGGCGCCACCAGGGTGATGGAGGCGGGCCTGGCTTGCCCCGACTGGCCCCTCTGCTACGGCCAGCTGCTACCGGCTAGCTCGATGACCATGCAGGTATTCCTGGAGTGGTTCCATCGATTGGATGCCTTCTGCGTTGGCGTCGCCTTGCTGGTACTGGCCGCCGTGGCAGGGCTCCAGCGGCGGCGGTTACCGCCTTGGCTGGCCCCCCTGGCGTTGCTGGCCCTGCTGTTGGTGGTTATGCAGGCCACCCTGGGGGCCCTCACCGTTACCCAGCTGCTGCCCAGTGGGGTGGTTACCGCCCACCTGGCTCTGGCGCTGCTGTTGGTAGCCCTTGTCAGTGGCCTGCATCAGCGGCTGGCGCTACACATCGCTGGCCCCGCCAGTGGCATCAACGCCCCGCTGCCGCGCTGGTGGCGGGCGCTGGTGCCGCTCACCCTGCTGGCGGTGGCTGGCCAGGCTCTTCTGGGGGGCGCCATGGCCAGCCAGTGGGCCGTGGATCGCTGCCTTGCCGCCGGGGAAGCCTGCATTTGGCTGGGGTTGCATCGCGCGGCGGCCGGCCCGGTGGCCGCCAGCGTCGGCATCGCGGCCCTGGCCTCCCTGGCTCTGCCCAGGGGCCAGGGCCAGTTACGGGCTTTGACCATGGCGGCCGCCGGCCTGGTGGCCGTTCAAATCGGCCTGGGGTTGGCGAGCCTGCGCTCCCATCTGGCTCTCCCGGCGATCGTCGTGGCCCACCAGCTCGTGGCGGCCCTGTTGGTGGCCTTGCTGGCGGCGGCCTGGAGCCGCAGCCTGGCCGGGCCAGCCATCGGCCATCCCCCAACGGCCATACCTGTCCAGGAGTTGAACCAAGTCCCGCAGTTGAACCATGACCAGCAGTTGAGCCATGACCAGCAGTTGAGCCAAGTCCCGCAGTTGAACCATGTTCAGGAGTTGACCAGTGGTTAGTGCCTCGTTGCCTGCCGTCCCCATCCCAGCCTCGATGCCTTCCGAGCCCCCTGGTGCCGACATCCCCCCGGCCCAGCCCCGGTCGCGGCGCCTGCCAGCTTGGCTGGAGGTGGCCAAGCCGAGGCTGATCCCGCTGCTGTTGGCCACCACCCTGGCCGGCATGGCCGTCAGCGGTGGCTGGCCAGTGCCCGCTGGCACCATCGTTTGTTCCCTGGTGGGCGGCAGCTTGGCCGCCGCCGCCGCCGGGGTGCTCAATTGCCTCTGGGAGCAGGAACTCGACGGCCGCATGCAGCGCACCAGCCGTCGTGCCCTGCCCTCGGGTCGCCTGGCCCAGCGCCAGGCCTTTGCCATGGCGATCGGTCTCACAGCCGCCGCTGTGGCGGTGCTGGTGTGGGGGGTGAATGCCCTGGCCGCCAGCCTTTCCCTGTTGGGCCTGTGCAGTTACGTGCTGCTCTACACCGCCCTGCTCAAGCCCCGTACTCCCCAGAACATCGTCATCGGTGGCGTGGCGGGAGCCATTCCTCCCCTGGTGGGGGTCGCCGCCGCCACCGGCGGCTTCTCCTGGGCCGGCTGGTGGCTGTTCAGCCTGGTGATGGTCTGGACGCCGGCCCACTTCTGGTCCCTGGCCCTGCTGCTCCGCGATGACTACCGGGCCGTGGGCATTCCCATGCTGCCGGTGGTGCGGGGCGTGGCGGTGACCGCCTGGGCCATCGACCATTACGGCAGGCTCACCGTGCTGCTCAGCCTGTTGGGAGCGCTGGCCCTACCCAGTGGGGGCTGTTTCTACGGCTTGATGCTGCTGCCCTTCAATGCCCGACTGCTGCAGCTCTGTGGCCGTCTAGGTCGCGATCCGGAGCAGGTGCAGCCGGCCCGCGCCCTGTTTCGCTGGTCGATCCTCTATCTGTTTGGCATTTGTCTGCTGCTGTTGCTGGCTCGCTTGCCCCAGGCCGAGCTGCTTCAAAACCAGTTCCCCGCTCTGCTGGCCGCTGCTTTCCCTAGATTCTCCCCCTGAGCAATCGGCCATGGGGAGCAGCGGCGGGTGATCGAACTACAGCACCTGAGAAAGCGCTACGGCGGCAAGGCTCCGGCCCAGCCCACCGCTCCGGCCCAGCTCAATGCAGCGGGCGGCATCCAGGCCCTCGACGACTTCTCCCTCTCGATTGCCGGTGGCTGCCTCTACGGCCTGCTGGGCCCCAATGGTGCCGGCAAGACCACCGCCCTGCGCATTCTCTGCACCCTGTTGGCCCCCGACAGCGGCAGTGTCACCGTGGCGGGAGTGGATGCCCTGGCCAACCCCCGGGCCGCCCGCCGGCTGCTGGGCTACGTGGCCCAGGAGGTGGCCATCGACAAGATCCTCACCGGCCGCGAGTTGCTGCAGCTGCAGGCGGCCCTGTATCACCTTCCCAATGCCGTCCGCGATCGGCGCATCGCCGAACTCAGCGAGTTGATGGGCATGGCCGGTTGGATCGATCGTCGCTGCGGCAGCTACTCAGGTGGCATGCGCCGCCGCTTGGATTTAGCCGCGGGTCTGTTGCACCGGCCGCGGCTGCTGGTGCTCGATGAGCCCACCGTGGGTTTGGACATCGAGAGCCGTGCCGCCATCTGGCAGGTGCTGCGGGAGCTGCGCCACCAGGGCACCACGGTGCTGCTCAGCAGTCATTACCTGGAAGAGGTGGATGCCTTGGCCGATCGGCTGGCGATCGTTGAGTCTGGCCGGGTGATTGCCGAGGGGGCTCCCGCAGCCTTGAAGGCCTCCCTCGGCGGCGATCGGGTGACCCTGCGGGTGCGGGAGTTCAGCGATGAGCCAGAGGCCCTGCGGGTGCAGCAGTTGCTGCGGGCCTGTGCAGGAGTGCGCCAGGTGGTGGTGAACCGGGCCCAGGGCTTCTCCCTGAACCTGGTGGTGGAGCACGAGGGGGTGATCGAGCAGCTCAGGCGTCAGTTGAGCGAAGCCGATCTGCCCGTGTTTGCCCTGGCCCAGAGTCGCCCCAGCCTCGACGATGTCTATCTGCAGGCCACCGGCCGCACCCTCAACGACGCGGAGTTAGCCCTGGCCGGTATCCGGGATGTCAAGGCGGAGCGCAAGCAGAGCATGCGCTGAGTGCCCGCCAGCGCAGCAGTCACGAGCTGCGATCTAGTCGATCGGCCCCCGGGCGAGCAGCTGGGCCGGCAAATTGTTCTTTAGCGTTTCAACCCCACCGCCTCGGCCGATGACGAGTGCCAATCCTTCCCTGGCTCCGCTGGCTCCGGCGGCCGAGCCCTCTGCCTTCGCCGAGATCAGCCAGGAGACCCTGGCCCTCACCAGGCGCCTGTTCGTGCAACTGCAGCGCCGCCCCACCACCCTGGTGGCCGGGGTGCTGCAACCGCTGATCTGGCTGATCCTGTTTGGGGCCCTGTTCGCCAATGCCCCCTCGGGGCTGCTGCCAGGTGGTGGCAGCTACGGCCAGTTCCTCGGCGCCGGTGTGATCGTGTTCACCGCCTTCAGCGCCGCTCTCAACGCCGGCTTGCCGGTGATGTTTGATCGGGAGTTCGGCTTCCTCAACCGGCTGTTGGTGGCGCCGTTGCGCTCCCGCAGCTCGATCGTGTTTGCCTCGGTGCTCTACATCACCAGTCTTTCCCTGGTGCAGAGCCTGGCGATCATGGTCACCGCCGCCGCTCTGGGCTATGGCTGGCCCAGTGGCGCCGGCCTGCTGTTGGTGCTGGCCACGCTGCTGTTACTGGTTTTCGCCGTCACGGCCCTGAGCCTTGGCCTGGCCTTTGCCCTGCCCGGCCACATCGAGTTGATCGCCGTGATCTTCGTGGCCAATCTGCCGCTGCTGTTTGCCAGTACGGCCCTGGCCCCCTTGAGCTTCATGCCCCCCTGGTTGAGCTGGCTGGCCTCCGTAAATCCCCTCACCTTCGCCATCGAGCCGATCCGGGCCGCCTATGCCGGCCCCGTGGGCTTCTCCAGCGTGGTGCTCGAGGCCCCCTATGGCCAGCTCACCCTGGGCACCTGCCTGGCGGTGTTGACCCTGCTGGCGGTGGGGCTGTTCCTGGCGATTCGTCCGCTGTTGGATCGCAAGCTCAACTGATTGGATCGCAAGCTCAATTACAGCCTGGTCTCGATGCCCCACCCCAGTCCAGCCCCAGGGCCTGTGGCCTCTGGTTTGATCGTGTCGGTGCAGGCGCCGGAGGGCTCGCCCATGCGCCAGCCCGAGGTGATCGCCGCCATGGCCGAGGCCGCGCTGCTCCAGGGGGCCAGGGGCGTGCGGCTGGAAAGCCCAGAACACATCACAGCGGTGCGGCGGCGTTGTCCCGAGGCCCTGATCATTGGCCTGTGGAAGCGCAGTTTGCCTGGATCCTCGGTTTACATCACCCCCCGCTGGCAGGACATCCGGACAGTTTGGGCCGCCGGTGCCGATGTCGTCGCCCTGGATGCCACCGAACGGCTCCGCCCTGGCGAGGAGGATCTGGAAACCCTGGTGGAGAGGGCCCGCACCGAATTGGGGGCCCCGTTGATGGCGGATGTGGACAGCTTGGCAGCTGGCCTGCGGGCCGCGGCCCTGGGCTGTAGCTGGGTGGGCACCACCCTCTATGGCTACACCGAGGCGACTGCTGGCTGTTTGCCGCCCGCCTGGGAGCTGCTGGCGCCCCTGCGGCAGCAATTGCCTGCCCAGGTGGCCCTGATCTGCGAGGGGGGCATCGCCAGCGCGGTCGATGCCAGAGAGGCCCTGGAGCTGGGGGCCGATGCGGTGGTGGTGGGCACTGCCATCACCGGCGTCGATCTCCAGGTAGCCGCCTACGTGAAGGCGCTGGCGTGAATTTATTGCTCCGACAGCTGACTGGCAATAACTGATTGCTAATCGCTTGCCGGCAATTACGGGCCAATAATGCCTGACTAGCAATAGGTGATCAGCAATGACTGACTGGTAATAATTTGGCTGTCCGCAGGCGACTCAGTACGTAAAATCTGATTGTTTACTGAAATCTGATTGTCTACTGAAATCTGATCGTCTGCTGAGAGTTGATTGTTGGTTGCGCAAAAAAGCTGATTGGCTGCTGATAGTTGATTGTCGGTTGCGCAAAGTTGATTGGCTGCTGAAAGCCAATTATTTACACAAAACGGTCAGCTGACCCATTTTGGTCAGCTGACCGTTAGCGGCCCCCGGCCAGGGATCACATCATCCCGGGCATGCCCATGCCGCCCATGCCACCCATTCCGCCCATGTCACCCATGCCGCCAGCACCGCCGCCGGCACCGGCCGGGGCGGCGGGTTCGGGTTTGTCGGCGATCACGGCCTCGGTGGTGAGCAGCAAGGAGGCGATGGAAACGGCATCCTGCAGGGCCAGGCGGGTCACCTTGGCCGCATCGACAATGCCGGCGGCGAGCAGGTCTTCATAGACGCCGGTGGCGGCGTTGTAGCCCTTGCCCAGCCGGCAAATCTCCGAGACCACCACGGCGCCATCGGCACCGGCGTTGATGGCGATCTGGCGCACGGGTTCGCTCAGGGCCCGCTGCACGATCGCCACCCCGGTGCGCTCGTCGCCATTGCCGCAGCTGGCGGCCAGGGCATCGAGGCCAGCGGCCAATTGCAGCAGGGTGACGCCGCCACCGGCCACGATCCCCTCTTCCACCGCGGCGCGAGTGGCGTTGAGGGCGTCTTCGATGCGCAGCTTGCGGTTGCGCAGTTCGGTCTCGGTGGGAGCTCCCACCTTGATCACCGCCACGCCTCCGGCCAGCTTGGCGATGCGCTCCTGCAGTTTCTCGCGGTCGTAGTCGGAGTCGGTGTCTTCCAGTTCGCGCTTGATCGCCGCCACCCGGTCTTGCACCGCCTGCTGGTGCTCGCCCGAGGCGACGATGGTGGTGCTGTCCTTGGTAATCGTGATCTGGCGGGCCTGGCCCAGGTCGGCCAGGGTCACCTTGTCGAGGGTCATCGCCTGGTCTTCGCTGACCATGGTGGCGCCGGTGAGGATGGCGATATCGCCGAGCATGGCCTTGCGGCGATCCCCGAAGCCGGGGGCGCGCACGGCCGCCACCTGCAGCACGCCGCGGTTTTTGTTCACCACCAGGGTGGCCAGGGCCTCACCTTCCACCTCCTCGGAAAGGATCAGCAGTGGCCGGCCACTGCGGGTGATCGCCTCCAGCAGCGGCACCAGGTCGGCTACGGCGCTGATTTTGCGGTCGGTGGTGAGGATCAGGGCGTTTTCGAACACGCACTCGCGCCGTTCCTGATCGGTAACGAAATAGGGGGATGAGTAGCCCCGATCGAAGGCCATGCCCTCAGTCACCTCCAGCTCGGTGGCCAGGCTCTTGCTCTCCTCCACGGTGATCACCCCGTCGGCGCTCACCTGGTCCATGGCCTCGGCGATCATGCGGCCCACCTCCTCGTCGCCGCCGGCACTGACGGTGGCCACCTGGCGGATGGCGTCGCCGGCCACCGCCTGGGAGCGCTCGGCGATGCCGGCCACCACCTGGGCCGCCGCCTTGTCCATGCCCCGGCGCAGACCCACCGGATTGGCCCCGGCTGCCACATTGCGCAGGCCCTCGCGCACCATGGCCTGGGCCAGCACCGTGGCTGTGGTGGTGCCGTCGCCGGCCTGGTCCTTGGTCTTGCTGGCCACCTGTTGGATCAGCTTGGCGCCGATGTTCTCGAAGGGATCTTCAAGTTCGATTTCGCGGGCGATCGTCACCCCGTCGTTGATCACATCGGGGGCGCCGAATTTTTTTTCCAGCACCACGTTGCGGCCCTTGGGGCCGATCGTGACCTTCACCGCATTGGCCAGGGCGTTCACTCCCCGTTCCAAGGAGGCGCGGGAGGCATCGGAGAAGCTGACCAGTTTGGCCATGGCAAAGGGGTTGAAGGCACTGGGCTCAGGCTCCCACGGGGGGCGGCGGGCTGGCTTGTGGGGAAAGCCGAATGCCGCCGATCCGCTTGCCGCCAATCCCCATGTGGCCAGTCCACTGGCCGACAATTGGCCGACAATCCACTGGCCGCCAATTCACTGGCCGCGAAGTTGCGGTGCCCTGATTAGCCTTCAACCATGGAGGATCTGCTGAGCAAGGCATTGGAAGGTGGCCTAGCCCTGGACGAGGCGGGGCAGGCCATGCTCGATCCCGCCGGCGGCGCCAATGCGCTGATCTTTCTGTTGATCGCCGCCGCCGGCCTGGCCATGGCCCTGGTCTATGTGCCCCTGCGCCTCTATCTCACGATCACGGCCCGCAGCCGTCGGTTGCGGCTGCTGCTGCGCATCCGCAAGCTGCGGGAGGATTTGGGCCAGTCCCTGGTGGTTCCCTAGCCGCAATTGAGGTCTACATGACCAGGGCTTGCTGGAGATGTCATGCCAGCGGGGCTGTTGGCCTGGCATTGATGGACCTGCTGCGCACCCGCTGGCGCTGGGCCGGTGCGATGCTTGCCTTCACTGCCGTTCAGCCATGACCCTGCCGGGCCTGCGGGCACTCCAGGAGCTGATGCGCCGCGGCTCCGACCGCCCCAAGCCAGCGCCGCCGGCCAGCTGGTCGCGGCCGATCGGGTTGGGCTGGGAGCAGCCCTACACCGTGCGCTACGCCAGCAACCTCGACGATGGGCCCTGGCATGGGGCGCCCCTGGGGGGCTTTGGTGCCGGTTGCCTGGGCCGCAGCTCCAGGGGCGACTTCAATCTCTGGCACCTCGACGGTGGCGAGCACTGGTATGGCCAGCTGCCGGATTGCCAGTTCGCCCTGTTCGAATCCGACGGCGACCAGAGCCGCGCCTACGCCCTGGCCACCCAGCCGGAAATTCCCGCCGGTGGCATTGGCACTGGCGTAGCCAGTGGCGATGTGCAGCCGCTGTCGGCCTGGCAGTGGTATCCGGCCAGCACGGCGGAGCTGGACACCGGCAGCTACAGCGCCCGCTATCCGCTCAGCTGGTTCGATTACCGCAACGTCTACCGAGCGCAGCTGAGCTGCGAAGCCTTTAGTCCAATCCTGCCCGGCGACTATCGCCGCACCAGCTATCCGGTGGCGGTGTTCCGATGGCGGCTCGCCAACCCCGGCCCCGCCCCCCTGGATCTGTCGCTGCTGTTGAGCTGGCGCAACACCACCGGCTGGTTCACCAACACCGACCCCAGCGCGGCCGTTCAGTTCCGCGACGACGGCAGCCCCGAATATCGCTATGTGCCGGCCATCGGTCGCACGCGGCTGCATCGCAACAGCTGGGTGGATCGGCCGGGTCTCAAGGGGGTGCTGCTCGACGGCGAGCGGGATCTGCCGATCGCAGAAGGCCAGGGCCAGTGGTGCCTGGCCCTGCCGGATGAGGCGGCCCTGGCCGAGGCCAATGCCGGCCAGGGCCTGTCGCGGCTGGAGATTTTGCGCTGCAGTCGCTGGGATCCGAGCGGCGATGGCGCCGAATTGTGGCAGTCGTTTGCCCGCGACGGCTCAATTGCCAACAGCAATGACGATCGCCCCAGCGGCGACGGGGATCCAGCCAGTGCCGCCCTGGCCCTGCGGCTGCGGCTGGAGCCCGGCGCCAGCGTTGAGATCCCCCTGGTGATCAGCTGGGATCTGCCCCAGACCAGCTTTGCCAGCGGCAGTGGCGCCCTGCGGCGCTACACCGATTTCTTCGGGGCCAGCGGCGACAACGCCGCCGCCATAGCCGCCGAGGCGCTAGCGGATTGGCCCAGTTGGCGCCAGCAGATAGAAAGCTGGCAGCGGCCGGTGTTGGAGCGCTCCGACCTGCCCGAGCCGCTGCGGATGGCCCTGTTCAACGAGCTCTACGACCTGGCCAGCGGCGGCAGCCTCTGGACCGCCTCTAGCCCCGGCGATCCCGTGGGCCGCTTCGGGGTGTTGGAGTGCCTCGACTACGCCTGGTACGAAAGCCTCGACGTGCGGCTCTACGGCTCCTTTGGCCTGCTGCAGCTCTGGCCTGAACTGGACAAGGCCGTGCTGCGCAGCTTCGCTCGGGCGATTCCGGCCAGCGACCCCACGCCCCGGCCGATCGGCTGGTATTTCACCCAGGGGCGCGGGCGCGTCGAGGCCGCCCGCAAGCTGGCCGGGGCCACCCCCCACGATCTGGGGGCCCCCAACGAGCTTCCCTTCGACGCCACCAACTACACCGCCTATCAAGATTGCAACCTCTGGAAAGACCTGGCCAGTGATTTTGTATTGCAGGTATGGCGCAATTTCCGCCTGGCCCCCGGCGGCGAGGATATGCGCTTCCTGGCCGACTGCTGGCCGGCGGCGGTGACCGCCCTGCGCTATTTGCACAATTTTGATGTCAACGGCGACGGGCTGCCCGACAACGGCGGCGCCCCCGATCAAACCTTCGACGACTGGCCGCTGCGGGGGGTGAGCGCCTACTGCGGCGCCCTGTGGATCGCCGCCCTGGAGGCGGGCCTGGCCATGGGCCAGCGGCTGCAGCTGGAGCTGGGGCTGGATACCAGTGGAGAGCAGCGCCAATTTGGTGGCTGGCTGGAGTTGAGCCGAGCCAACTTCGATCGCCTGCTCTGGAATGGCGAGTACTACAACATCGATGCCGAGAGCGGCACGCCGGTGGTGATGGCAGACCAGCTCTGCGGCGACTTTTATGCGCGCCTGTTGGGCTTGCCGCCGGTGGTGAGCGATGAGCGCAGCCGCTCGGCGCTGGGGGCAATAAAAGAGGCTTGTTTTGAGGGCTTTGCCGGCGGTCGCCTGGGGGTGGCCAATGGCCTGCGGCGGGATGGCACACCCCTCGATCCCAACGGCACCCACCCCCTGGAGGTGTGGACAGGCATCAACTTCGGGCTGGCCGCCTACTACCGCTTGATGGGCGATACGCCCACCGCCCTGGCGATTTGCACAGCGGTGGTGGGCCAGGTGTATGGCGGCGGCCTCCAATTCCGCACCCCCGAAGCGATCACAGCGGTAAACACCTTCCGCGCCTGCCATTACCTGCGGGCGATGGCCATCTGGGCCCTGTGGGCCACCCACACCAACTGGCAGCCGATTCCCGGAGCCGAGCGCCCCGCCAGCGGTCAGGAGCCATGAGAAGCGACTATTGCCGCAGCCGGCAGACATCCCCGCAACAGGGGAGCCAAGGGAAGCCCCTGCCGAGCCCTGGATTGGCCACTGTTTTGCGGAGTTTGTTGGCGTGTGGGTTGGGGCTGTTGCTGTGGCTGGGGCTGCCGGGTCAAGCTGCGGCCCAGGTGCACCGGCATGCCGATGAAAACGGCGTAGCGGTGCTGCGCAGCCTGGAAAGCCTGCGGGATCTCGATTACCAGGCCTGGCAACTGGTGGCCTACCGCCAGGGCCCCCCGGGCGGGCCGCTGCTGCTGCGCATCGTGGGCTATCCCGGCAAGGTGCGCCTCGATCACCCCACGGCCCTGCTGGTGAGCAGTGGCCGCAGCACCTGGCAGCTCGGCGACCTCACCCTGGCCAATCCCCAGTTGGCCGGCGATGGCCGGGCGGCGGCGGCGGAGTTCGACCTGGCCCCCCTGCTGGCCGACCTGCATCAAAATCGGCCCCTTAGGTTGCAATTGCCCGGCGTGTTCACCGAACTGCCGGTGCCGCCTTTTGTGGTGATGGAATGGCGCAGCCTGCCCACCGCCCCGGCTTGAGCTACGCCCCCACTCGATTGCTGCCCAGGCCTGGGGGAGGCGCCAGTCTGAGTGAGCCCCTGGCCTGAGTTCTTCCCTTGAGTTTTCCCCTGAGCCCAGCGGCCAGCGACGCCGCAGTGGCGATCTGGCGACCCTGGATGCGGCGGGCCCTGCAGTTGGCGACCCTGGGCGCCGGCAACACCAGTCCCAATCCGATGGTGGGCGCCCTGGTGCTCACCGCCGATGGCCAGCTGGTGGGAGAGGGTTACCACGCCAGGGCGGGGGAGCCCCATGCCGAGCTGGGGGCCCTGGCCCAGGCCGGGGAGAGGGCCCGGGGCAGCACATTGGTGGTGACGTTGGAACCCTGCTGTCACCAGGGCCGCACGCCCCCCTGCAGCCGGGCGGTGATCACCGCTGGCATCGCCCGGGTGGTGCTGGCCATGGCCGACCCCAATCCCCTGGTCGCAGGTCAGGGAATGGCCGAGCTGCGGGCCGCGGGCCTGGAGGTGATCGAGGGGGTGTGTGGGGCGGAGGCCCAGGCCCTCAACCGGGCCTTTGTGCACCGCATCGCCACCGGCAGGTCCTACGGAATTTTGAAGTGGGCGATGAGTCTTGACGGCCGCACCGCCCTGCCCAATGGCGTCAGCCAGTGGATCAGCGGCACCGCCGCCAGGGAATGGGTGCAGCAACTGCGGGCCCGCTGTGACGCCGTGATCGTCGGTGGCGGCACGGTGCGCGCCGACGATCCCCTGCTCACCTCCCGGGGGCGCCGCAGCCCCGAACCGTTGCGGGTGGTTTTCAGCCGCAGCCTCAACCTGCCGCCAGGGGCGAAGCTGTGGCAAACCGAGCTGGCCCCCACCCTGGTGGTTCATGGCCTGGCGGCGCCGGGGCGGCGGCGGTTCCAGCTCGATGCCCTCGGCGTTGAAAGGCTGCTGCTAGAGCCCTGCGAGCCGCTGGAGCTGCTGGAGGCCCTGGCCAGCCGGGGCGTCAACCAGGTGTTGTGGGAATGCGGCCCGGAGTTGGCCAGCACGGCCCTGTGCCAGGGTTGCGTGCAGGAGCTGGCGGCGGTGATCGCCCCCAAGATCCTCGGCGGACTGCCGGCCCGCACCCCCCTGGGGGAGCTCGGTTTCACCGCCATGGAGCAGCTGCCCGGCTGGAGCAGCCAGCCCCCCGAAGCGATCGGGCCAGACTGGCTCTGGCGGCTGCAGCTGCCCGCTGGACAGCCCCCGGTCAACGCTTAAATCAGTTCTGGATGTATGGGATCACCCTTGAATGGGCCCAGCACTTTTGAGCTGATCCAGCCGCCATAGAAGCCGCCGGGTTGGGGAGTGATTCGTTCGCCATCGAGCCAGCAGCCATCCATCAAGGCCGGATAGACAGCAAACCAACCGGCCAGGGCGCCATAGGCGGGGCTGGGCTGGTGATAGCTCCAGGCGGCCCGGCGCAGTCGGCGCTCGCTGGCCAGACCCGGATCCACCACCAGGTCGTAGTAGCTGGCGATGCCCTTCCACTCGCAGTAACTGCCGCCGCTAACGGGCAGCAGCAGGTTGAGCTGCAGATCTTCTGGGGGGAGGTAATAGGTGGGTGGGTGGAAGGTCTCCAGCACCCGCAGGCTGCGGCGGCTATCGCAGAGCAACTGGCCGAGGGCCTCCACCCGGATGTGCTCTTCGCTGGCCACCAGGGCGGGGGGCCGGGGGTAGTCGCAGACGCGCTCTGGGCTGGCCATGGGGGAAAGGGGATCGCTTAGGCCCGGGCTGTCCAGTAAAAGGCACCCAAATCAGGCCAGGATGAAATTGCGCAATTTGCGGGCTTCCAGGCCAGCGCGGTGCTGCAGCTCGGAGTCGCTGAGCTGTTGCTCCTGGCGCAGCTGGGCGGCGATCACGTCGCTTTCTTGAAGGGGATAGCCAGCGCCCTGGGCCAGGGCCAGGAATTCCTCCAGGTCGAGGGGCTGCCGGAGCCTGGCCTGGAGTTCGGGCTGTTGCTGGGCGTGGGCGATAAAGGCGTCGAGTTGCTCGAGGCTCATCTGCTGGGCGGCTCCGTTGGGGGGCAGGGAGGATCTTGTCTAGCTAAAGCCGGTCTAGCGAAACGGGCCTAGCAAAATGGTTTAGCTAGACATATCTAGGTAATCAAGAGCTACAAAAGACTCAGTTGGCGAGAGGCGTGAGCGCCAGCCGCTGGGATCAACTGCCAGGCGGCCGGATCCCAGGGGGCCAGCAGCGGCTGAAGCGCCCTCAGGGCCGGACCATCTTGAGCCAGTAGCCAGGCTTCTGCCTGGTGGTCGGCGATCACCACCGGCATGCGGGGATGCACTGGGGCCACCAGGGCGTTGGCGGCGGTGGTGAGCAGGCAGCAGCTGTCAAATTCGCTGCCGTCCGCCCCGAGCCAGCGCTCCCAGAGGCCCCCGAGCCAGAAGGGTTGGCCATCGCGGCGGCCAAAGCGGCGCCCCTTCTCAAAAAAGGCATCGGCCGGCACCAGGGCGCGGTGATGGCGCCAGGGGCCGCGAAAACTGGCCTTCTCCGCCACGGTTTCGCTGCGGGCCAGGATCAGCCGACGGGCAAGCATCGAGCGGCGGGCGGCGCTGGGATCGCGGGCCCAGGCCGGCAGCAGGCCCCAGAGGGCCAGGGCGGTCTCGATGCGGCCCTGATCCTGGCGGCAGAGCAGCACCGGCTGCCCCGGCAGCACCTGATCGCGGCCGCTGTAATGGCTGGAGAGGCCCGGGGGCAGGCTGCCCCGCAGCCGGGGTTGCAGCCGCTCGAGGCTGCTGGTGAGTGAAAAACTGCCGCACATGCTTGATACGTTCGGTTCTCCGCCAGATCGGCAGCAGGGAGCACCCCCTTAGTTTGGTTCCAATCCGTGGCCCGCACGCCATGCCCATACGCCAGGACGAGAACAAACCCAACCGGCGCGCCGGCCTGATCAATTTGGTCTTGATCGGCGTGGGGGTGTTGCTGCTGTTAAGCAACTTCCTACCGAATCCGGCCAACCAGGTGCCGCGGGTGCCCTATTCGCTGTTCATCGATCAGGTGAACGACAACAATGTGCGGCGGGCATTTATTACTTCAGATCAAATTCGCTATGAGCTGAACGAGGCACCGGCGGAAGGAGCTCCCACCATATTGGCCACCACGCCAATCTTCGACATGGAGCTACCGCAGCGCCTGGAAGATCATGGCGTGGAATTTGCTGCCGCACCGCCGAAGCGGCCCAGCTTTATTACTACGGCTCTGAGCTGGGTGGTGCCGCCGCTGATTTTCATCCTGGTATTGCAGTTCTTCGCGCGTCGCTCCATGGGCGGCGCCCAGGGGGCCTTGAGCTTCACCAAGAGCAAGGCGAAGGTATATGTGCCCGATGAGGAATCCCGCGTTACCTTCGCCGATGTGGCTGGCGTGGATGAGGCCAAAGCCGAACTCACGGAGATAGTTGATTTTCTGAAAACCCCCGAGCGCTATGCCGCCATCGGCGCCCGCATCCCCAAGGGAGTTTTGTTGGTGGGCCCCCCGGGCACCGGCAAGACGCTGCTGTCCAAGGCGGTGGCCGGCGAAGCAAGCGTGCCCTTTTTCATCATTTCTGGCTCCGAATTTGTGGAGCTGTTTGTGGGGGCCGGTGCGGCCCGGGTGCGCGACCTGTTTGAACAGGCCAAGCAGAAGGCGCCCTGCATTATTTTCATCGATGAGCTGGATGCCATCGGCAAGAGCCGTGGTGGTTCGATGGGCGTTGTCGGCGGCAACGACGAGCGCGAGCAAACGCTCAACCAGCTGCTCACCGAGATGGATGGCTTTGCCTCCAAGGACAAGCCGGTGATCGTGCTGGCGGCCACCAACCAGCCGGAAACCCTCGATGCTGCCCTGTTGCGGCCGGGTCGCTTCGATCGCCAGGTGCTGGTGGATCGGCCAGACCTGTCGGGTCGCCGCACGATTCTCGATATCTATGGAAAAAAGGTAAAACTTTCCCCGGGGGTAGACCTGGATCGCATCGCCCAGGCCACCAGTGGCTTTGCTGGCGCGGATCTGGCCAATTTGGTAAATGAAGCGGCATTATTGGCGGCCCGTCAATACCGCACCGCCGTGGAGCAGGCCGATCTGAATGAGGCGATCGAGCGGGTGGTGGCTGGTCTTGAGAAGAAGAGCCGGGTGCTTCAACCAGACGAAAAGAAGGTGGTTGCGTATCACGAGGTGGGTCACGCCATCGTGGGCCACTTGATGCCCGGCGGCAGCAAGGTGGCCAAAATATCGATTGTTCCCCGCGGCATGAGCGCCCTGGGCTACACCCTGCAACTTCCCACAGAAGAGCGCTTCCTCAATTCCAAGGAAGATCTGGAGGGCCAAATCGCCACCCTGCTGGGGGGCCGCAGCGCCGAAGAAATCGTCTTTGGTGAAGTAACCACCGGCGCCGCCAACGATCTGCAGCGCGCCACCGACATCGCCGAACAGATGGTGGGCACCTATGGCATGAGCGAAACCCTCGGCCCCCTGGCCTACGACAAGCAGGGCGGCAGCCGCTTCCTCGGGGGCAACAACAACCCCCGGCGGTCGGTGAGCGATGCCACCGCCCAAGCGATTGACCGAGAGGTAAGAGGCCTGGTGGACAGGGCCCACGAACGGGCCCTGTCAATCCTGCACCACAATCGGCCGTTGCTGGACTCCATTTCTGAGAAGATTTTGGATAAAGAAGTTATCGAGGGGGATGATCTTAAGGAGTTATTGGCTACTAGTGTGATGCCTTGATGTGGTTTTGATGCCTGGTTGCGTGATTGTGCCAATCCGAGATGTATGAGTGATCATGACTCCTATTTAGAGCATGTCTGCGCCGATCGGATTTGTATCAACACCAAGAACAGGCGCTTTCCACTTTTGTGCGCATGCAGGAGTCTGGCTAGCGGGCAAACGCCTGGGTGGGCCACCTGGGGAGCCAATGATGAAAGCTGAGCAAGGGCAACAGCTGCTAGCTGATCAACGCAAACGCAATAAGTTGGAAGGTGTGTTTGGTACTGGCAAGCGAAGATATTCGTCAAACCTGATCATGTCCAATCTGAAGACGGGAGCTGATGGATCAATCACCATGAGCTTCCTGGTGATAGGCGCCGAGAAGATCCTGAGGCTGCTGCGCCTCTTTATTATCCTACTTTTTGTGTGGCTATGGAGTTTGCTAACGCCCAATGGGACGCCAAGGAGGGCAGGCAAGGCTTCTGGCATCAGGTGGACTGATTTGCAAGCCGTCGTATAGACGGAGCTGGGGGAGGCGTCATCGTGCATCCACGACATCGAGGCTCCTGATTTGCTGGCCGGTGGTATTCAGGAGACCCTGAATACCACCATTGGGGTACCAGTGGGCGATGGGCGGCTGCAGATCGCGGCGCGATCGCCAGGGCAGCCTCCAGGTAAAGATTCCCCCTGGGGGCCCCCGTTGGCGGCTTAAATCCAAGCAACCCCTTGACGGCGGGGCCTCCGATCTCGGATAAGGGTTCTTTGAAGTGGCTCGATGGAGTCCGGATTCTGCGGCGATTCCAGCCTGGCCAGGCCAGCCTCCCAGGCTGCTGCGGAACCAGCGGGCGCCGATAGCCCAATGCTGAACCCAGGGGACGCCCTGCTCTCCCCCCTGGCGGGCACCGATCTGCTGTCGTCGGCAGCCCTGTCGGCCCCGCAGACCGAGGCGCTGCTGGCGCTGGCCGCCGAGCTGAAGAGTGGTCGCCGCCGGTTGGATTTGGCGGGCAAGAGCCTGGGCTTGATCTTCCGGAAGGCCTCCACCCGCACCCGGGTCAGTTTTTCGGTGGCGATGGCCAGGCTCGGCGGACAGACCATCGACCTCAACCCCCAGGTGAGCCAGGTGGGCCGGGGTGAGCCCATAGCCGATACCGCCCGGGTACTCAGCCGCTATGTGGACGTGTTGGCCATTCGCACCTTCGCCCAGCAGGAGCTGGATGAGTATGCCCACTGGGCTTCTATTCCGGTGATAAATGCCCTCACCGATCTGGAGCATCCCTGCCAGGCCCTGGCGGACTTTCTCACCATGCAGGAGGCCTTTGGCCTGGGGTCCGGGCAGATCGCTGGCCTCACCCTCAGTTACGTGGGCGATGGCAATAATGTGGCCCATTCCCTGATGCTCTGCGGTGCCCTGCTGGGGGTGAACGTGCGCATCGGCTGTCCGGTGGGTTTTGAACCCGATGCGGCTGTGCTCAGCCAGGCCCAACAGCTGGCTGGCCAGAGGGGGGCGAAGGTGGAGTTATTGCATGAGCCCCAGGCGGCCGTGCGCGGCGCCCATGCCCTCTACACCGATGTGTGGGCCTCCATGGGCCAAGAGGCTGAAACCGGCGAACGGGAGCGGGCCTTTGCCGGTTGGTGCCTGGATGGGGCCCTGCTGGCCGAGGCCGATCCCGAGGCGATCGTGTTGCACTGCCTGCCGGCCTACCGCGGCAAGGAGATCAGCGCCGCGGTGATCGAGGGCAGCCAAAGCCGCGTCTTTGATCAGGCGGAAAACCGGCTGCATGTCCAGCAGGCCCTGCTGGCGGCCCTGCTGGGGGGGCTTTGAGCCCCTGGCCCAGCTGCATAACTTGGCTGGCGGGGGATTTTTCAGCAGTTTCGCCTGCAAATAGGCTCCAGAGCTGGACAAAAGACCCATTCGGAGATACATCTGTATTAGATGGCTCGATTTGGTGCCCCAGTCTCCCGTCCGGTCCCTGGGCAAGTCTTTTGCCCAGCCCTTTGGCCAGTCCATGGAACCGTCCGTAGATCGGTCTTCCGAGCCGGCCCAGCCGCTTACCAAAGCCCAGCAGGAGCTTTACGACTGGCTCGCCAGCTACATCGGCCACCATCGCCACAGCCCCTCGATCCGCCAGATGATGGAGGCGATGGGCCTGCGCTCGCCCGCGCCGATCCAGAGCCGTTTGCGCCATCTGCAGCAAAAGGGTTGGATCACCTGGCAGGAAGGTCAAGCCCGCACCCTGCAGGTACTGGGGGGGGGAGGCCAGCAGGGCATTCCGGTGCTGGGAACCGTGGCCGCCGGTGGTCTGGTGGAGCCCTTTGGCGACGAGCTGGTGCAACTCGACCTCACCTCGGTACTGGAGGCCCCGGGCCTGTTTGCCCTCAGCGTCAATGGCGACTCGATGCGCGATGCCAGCATCGCCGATGGCGACATGGTGCTGATGGAACCAGTGAGCGACCCGAGCCGGCTGCGCAACGGCACCATCGTCAGTGCCCTGGTGCCCGGCAGCGGTACGACGCTCAAGTACTTCCATCGCCACGGGGCGGAGGTGCGCCTGGAGCCCGCCAATCCGGCCTACCGGGCAATTGAGCTGCCGGCTGAAGAGGTGACGGTGCAGGGCCGGTTGGTGGCCGTTTGGCGCCAGCTCTGATCGGATGCCCTGGGGCTTGGGGTTGGGCTGGGGCGGCCCAGGGTTAGGCGGGGCGGCCAAGGTGTAAACTTGTTTTCAAGCGAGGCAAGCTTTCAGACGGACCGGCTCTACGCCTGTTCCGCTCTGAATCAGATTTATCTGAGGAGACTAAAATTTGACCCTGTTGGGCTCAAACTTTTTGTGTTTCAAGCTAAGCAGAACTCCACCAGATGCTTCTGTCGCCAACCTTACTTGTGGGGCCATAGCTCAGCTGGTAGAGCACCTGCATGGCATGCAGGGGGTCAGCGGTTCGAGTCCGCTTGGCTCCATTTTTTAGACTCCTTGCTCTGCGAGGAGTCTTTTTTATTGTTCAGGTGGGCTTCTGGGGACCTGTTTGGACAGAAAAGCTCAACACAAAGTCAAAACTGAGCCAGGCAGGGCTTGCTGGGGGCATCGACCAACAAAGTGCCCTGTATCCCTGAGCAGGGACCAGATCTAGTGCCACGATATAAATCAAAAGCACAACTGATTAAATAGATTTTATGGCTGATGCGCGGAGGGGAGAGCGCCGACCCGATGAACGGCCGGCGCCTGGCCATGACGCCCGGGAGGGAGCTGGCCGAGGCATCATGGGACTTGGAGGTTCCCAATGACCGCCACTCAAGCCAACACCCCCAGCTCAGTAATCAGCGAGGCCCAGCTGCAGCAGATGGCTGCCGAGATCCGTCAGGAGATTCCGGAGGCCGAGGTGCGCCTGTTCGGTTCCCACGCCCGCGGCGAAGCACACTCCAGCTCCGATGTGGACCTCATGATCACTGTTAGTGATGAGTGGTACGCCAAACACAACCGGTTTGAGCTGCTCGGACAGCTCTGGAACAAGCTCGCCCGCCATCGCGTTCCCGTTGACCTGCTGCTGTATCCCCGCAGCAAGGTGGAGGAGCGACGCCACTGGCTCAGCCACGTGATTGCCCATGCCTATCGTGAAGGGAGGGTTCTTGATGGCCCGCTCTGAAGCTCAGGCCATGCTTCGGGTCGCCAGGCGCGATCTCAAAGCCGCACGGCTGCTGGCGGTGGAGGAGGCCGATGAAGCCAGTTGGGGCTTCCATATGCAGCAAGCAATTGAGAAAGCTTTCAAGGCCTGGATTTTCAGCTGCGATCTCAGAGCCCCATTCACCCATGACATAGCTGATCTGCTGCAGATCCTGAGCGAGCAGGGTGTCGATATATCGCCCTACCTGCAATTCTCACGATTCACGCTCTTTGCCGTTCAATTCCGCTACGACGACGAACCTGAGCCGCTTGATCTCGATCGCCATAATTGGCTGGCAGTTGTGCAGGCTCTGCTGGATGGCGTGGGTTTGCTGATTGAAGACTGAGCGCCATGCCCGCCTGCGCGATTACGGGTACTTTGGCCAGCCATTCGCTGCTCCAGTTGCTCGATGACATTGAGCAACTGGTGCCGGCCGCCGAGCTGCTCGCCTGGTTGGTGCAGCAAAGGCACCTGGAGATTCGCTTCGTGAGGCTAGGAGATGGGCTATGGAGATCAGCAGTTCATCGTGATGATGATTCCCCACCACGACGGGGCAATATTCATATCACAAAAGCCTTAGAGATGGCAACCAGCTGGGCCAGACCGGTCTACAGATCCAGTACATATCCAGCAGGGTGACCGGTTGGACATGGATGTTTCCTGCATCCTCGGGCTCCAGGACCATGAAATCCCTCCAGATCCGGATGGCGGCATCCGTGTGTTTCCTGCTCCGATAGCTGGAAGGTCTGTGGCCTGTTGCTGCTCCTAGGGCGGTTGCTGGTGGCGTATGTCACTCGGTGACTGCGGCGGCAGGCCCAGGGCCGAGCACTCGGGCGGATCCTTTCGCTCCAGCCGGGGGAAAACAGCTTCCGGCAGGGTTTGGCGCAGACCGGGAAGACCAGATCCAGATGCCAGCCTCCGGTGGCTCCACGGTCCAGCTGTGGCTCTGTTGTTGGCCTGTTCTCCCTGGCTTCTCTCTGTCTGGCGTTCATGGCCGCGGCCGCTTCAGGCACCCAGACAGCTACCGCTCCGCCACCTCCAAAGGAGGGAAAGGGAATCCCCCTCTGGGGGAGGCGGACGGTCTGCTGGTTCACCTCCACCAGGGACCGGACATCCCGACCCCGGATGGAGAGCATCTGCTCCGCCACCGGCCTCCGGGGCTTTCTGGGAGGGCATAGAGCGGCCAGGATGGAGAGATCCAGAGGCATCTTCAGACGTCCTTAGGGGCCAGGAGTTCCTCCAGGGCCACTTCCAGCTCAAACTAGGGAGGGATGTGTTCGCGGCCATCAGTCGATGGACCACCCGTACTCGCGTGCTTCGTCTTTTTCTTCATCGGTAAGGACGTATACGTCGTCAAATGCAGAACAAGTCGCGAACTCTTTTTCTGTTATAATAAATATTATATAAGCTATAATGCCGAAGCCAAAGAGTAGCGATAGAAGCAAAAATTTTGCCCTAGTGCGCACTAAGTACTTTTCAGGGTCTTGCCGAACTTCTGTGGTCCGAGTTAGTTTGTTGTGTACAGCTTGCGCTACCAAGCCTGAGCATACTCCAAAGAGAACAGACCCTTCTCGGCACCTCGCAGCTGCCCTGGAAGATCTGATCTGCTCGTATCGCTTTTCCCAGGGGATATCTTCAACGACCACTTCTGCCAGGGGGGTCGGTATATCTCTGTTGTGATCGCTAAGATTTGGCGCTAATACGGGCTCCGAAGAGATCTCATATGTAGCTCTAGATCTATGGCTCTTCGACCTCGGCTTATAGGAGCGCCTCCTACCACCGCTACCCCAGAAGGCGACGGTCCTACGACCGAACCTTCTATTTCTCCTGAAGACAGGGTTTTCTGCCACGCTCGGGATTACATGAGCAGTCCGCAAAGAACTTACTAAGCCAGGAGAGTTGGCGCCTGCTTATCAAACGGGCCCCGGAACCCCGAGCTGAGGCGGGCATGGTCAGCAGTCAGTTAGGGGCTCAGTCTGGGAGACCTCAGTGCGTCTCGGCCCAGGTTCTCCCCACGCTGACCTCAGCCACCAGGGGGAGGACATCCCGGATGTCGCGGGCCTAAGGGCCCCTCATTCTCAACAAGTAGCGCCAGGACCCGGCCTGCAGGTAACAGATTGGGTGGCTTGACCAAACCCAGACCCCAAGCACGCGAAGATTTTGCAGCTTGGCGCATGATTTGGCGCAAATCAAAGTTTAATATAACCCCAGGCTCATTGCTACGCAATGAATCCAAGCCCTGCAGCACACTGCATGGCATGCAGGGGGTCAGCGGTTCGAGTCCGCTTGGCTCCATTTTCAAATCCCAGGCTGTGCTTGGATTTTTTTGTGTCTGGCGCATGCTGTGCGGATGGTCAGGGGCACCCAGATACACCCAGACATCCCTGTTTGGCGCACGTTTGGCCCATGGCACCCCGACTGCAGTGGTTTGACACCCTCCGCCTGAGCATCAGCCAGAAGCACGGGAAGGGCTGGAGCGTGCTTGAGCGCAACCCAGTCGGCCGCGCCCAGCTCACCTCGATCTGGGAAGCCTGCACCCGCAGCAGGTGGGCGATGAGTTCGCGGGATGGGCGCTGCGGACACTGGAGGCGCTGCGGAGCAGGCTGGGTGTCGCGCACATCGCCCCAGGCGTTGACGGCGACACGTTGACGGTGACACGGTGACTGTGACTGCTGCCAGTCCGACCCCGGCGGCGGTTCAGATCACAGCGCAGGGCAGCTGCACACGGCGCCTGGCCCTGCCTGTGTTGGCGCTGCGGGCGGGCATTGAAGCGCGACCGTGCCACCGAGCATGTCGCGGTTGTGGAAGGTGGCGGGCGAGGCTGAAGGCTTGAGCGCATTCGCCCTGTTGGCTTGCATCACAAGACCAGCCGCAGAAGATGAATGAAAGTCCCGGAAACGGTTCCGGGGCAAGTATTAACAGGGGTCACCGAACCGAAAGCCCAACAGCTCTGGATTGATGACCTTTTGCGCCCAGTTCGGCAAGCCTCTCAGCTCACCGCCACAGGTCAGCTCAATGTTGACGACACCGAGCTGCTACTACACATCACAGACGAACCATCGCTGAACACGTGGCAATCCTCGTGGCAATCCTTAAGACAGCGTTCGTGGTTTCTGTGTTTACAGGGCAGTGCCTATGTGGAAATCAGCAAGGCCTTGGCTTGCAATGCCCCCAATTCACAGAGATCTTAGGTAGGCAGATTTCAGGGATAGTCACAACCGGCAGACAGGAGTGGCTGGGCGGCTGGGGATCGCATGGCCTTGGAGTGCACCGATTCCAACCACCTCCACCCCGAAGGGATTCAGCGGACTCTTCAGTCAGATGCTGAAGGATGAAATTTGCCATGACCAAATGAAAGCCCAGTGGGACTCCATCAGCCTGTAAGCCAAGGCTCCAGTGATCCGCTCGATCCGCTGATTCGAGGCAGAGTCGAAGCCGGCATCAGCAAAGCCAAGGCAGATTGGTTGGTGGCGAGGCCAAGGCCCGCTCCTGCTTCGGCTGGCACTCCCGAGACCCAGTGGTCCCTCATACATAGCCCACACGCTGATTAGCGAGAGCCGTGTTCACCCCCACAGAGTGATGCACTCGGAAGAAGCCATATCCAGCCTCGTAGATTTTATCAATATCAGCGATTTTGCTCATATCAGTTGGAAGGGCCGTCCGCCGCCAGGGGAGCCCACCCGCTGCATACCTGCTCCGGCTCAGGCCCAAATGCTTGCCATATCAGCTGCGCCGCCAGGCTGGGAGCTTTGCCGCTTTCAAGCCCTACCTTGACAGCAGCCACTGATGCAGGGGCTAGTCACTTATTTTCGGGCCTAAACGGCCCCACGGTGGCTTAAGCTACAAAAAATCCCTTACAAGCGAGTACCGCGCCGATGTTCACGCTAGACAAGGCCAGCAAAATTTTTCCTGGCACCCTCTCGGCTGACGTCGTCCCCGCCATCACAGCCCGCTTCCGCCTTTTAAGTGCTGAGGATCAGCTGGCTCTGATCTGGTACGCCTATCTGGAGATGGGCACCACCATCACCATCGCCGCTCCCGGGGCGGCCCGCATGCAGTTCGCCGAGCCGGTGCTCAACCAGATCAAGGCAATGAACTTTGCCCAGCAGAGCCAGGTGATGTGTGATCTGGCCAACAGCAGTGACACTGAAATCGGCCGCACCTACTCCACCTGGTCGGTGAATATCAAGCTGGGCTTCTGGTACCAGCTCGGCCAGTGGATGGCTGCGGGCCTGGTGGCGCCGATTCCCGAGGGCTACCAGCTCTCCGCCAATGCCGCCTCCGTGCTCACTGCCGTGAAAGGGGTGGAGCAGGGGCAGCAGATCACCCTGCTGCGCAACTTCGTGGTGGACATGGGCTACGACCCCGCCAAGGGAGAAGGCCAGCGGGTGATGGAGCCCGTCGCGGCTCCCACGCCGGAGGAGCTACGCAAAAAAGTGTTCATCGAGGGGGTGATCAACACCACTGTGAACAACTACATGAATCTGCTAAATGCCAATGATTTCGACAACCTGATCCAGTTGTTTCTGCCGGATGGGGCTCTCCAGCCTCCTTTTCAGAAGCCGATTGTCGGCACCGAAGCGATCCTGCGCTTCTTCCGGGAAGACTGTCAGAACCTGCAATTGCTGCCGGAGCGAGGCTACGCCGAACCCACGGAAGGTGGATTCAACCAGATCAAGGTGACGGGCAAAGTGCAGACCCCCTGGTTCGGCGCCGGTATCGGCATGAACGTGGCCTGGCGCTTCCTGCTCAACCCCGAAGGCAAGATTTATTTCGTGGCGATCGACCTGCTGGCCTCTCCGGCGGAGCTACTCAAGTTCGCCCGTTGATCGGCTTGAGCGGCAAGGGGTTGATGTTGGCTGTCGCCATCCTTTTGGGCTGGCTGGTCAGCTTGATCGCCCTGCTGGCGGTGGATTTGCACGGCATCCCCCCGGGGATGGTCGTGCTGGCTGTGCTCCTGCGCAGCTTCCTGCAGACGGGGTTGTTCATCGTCGGCCACGACGCCATGCATCGGGTGCTCCTGCCCAGCCATCGCCGCTGCAATGATCTCCTGGGCTCCCTGGCCCTGGGCCTCTATGGGGCCCTCTCCTACGGCAGGTGCTTTGCCAAGCACCATCGCCATCACCGCAACCCAGGGGGCCAACGGGATCCTGATTTCCATGCCAGGGGAGTTGAATCTCCCCTGCTCTGGTATTGCCGCTTCATGGCGGGTTACCTTTCGCTCCCCCAGATGACGGGGCTGGTGGCCTGCTGGGGCCTTCTATTGCTGGTGGCCCTCGCGGAAACGCCCACGGCAGTGCAGAATCTGCTGCTGTTCTGCACACTGCCCCTGCTGCTTAGCTCCCTGCAATTGTTTTTGGTGGGCACTTACCTGCCCCACCGCCACTCGGACCCCAGCGGCAGCGGCCATCACGCCATCAGCCTGGCCCTGCCTGAATGGCTCTCGCTACTGGCCTGCTATCACTTCGGCTATCACTGGGAACACCACGAATATCCGGGGCTGGCCTGGTTCCAGTTGCCAAACCATTACCGCAGCCATCGCCAGCTGCCTTAAACACCCATTTTGATTTGAAAGTAGCCTTGATTCCATGGAAACTAATCTCACGGGCTGGACGGAACAGGAACAAGCGGTGGGCAAAACCGCCCTGGACCGCGCCCAGACCCGCACGATTGAGAGATTGATTGCCGACCTCCATCGCCAAGTAATAGAGCTGAAGTCAGCTGATCAAATCTGGCAACTCCATGATTTTCTCAGTATTCAACGTCATGGGATCGAGGGGCGTTTCGAATTTCGCCAGGAAAGCATCCTTTTTGTTTTCGCCAGTCTGATTAAAGAGGGCTTTCTAAGTTTAGATGAATTGCAGGGTTTGGATGCCGAAAAGCTCGCCAAGATCTTGGCGATGTCCCGCTTTTGAGCGTTTTTTTGAGCACTGGTCTAGCCGGCTAGATTGGCAAAGATTAGGGACTTCCTCTTCCTCGCCAAGGATCTAGCCCAGTGCCAAGCCAAGTGCCAAGCCCAGTGCCAAGCCAAGTGCCAAGCCCAGGAGCAGCAGGCCCAGCACCAAGCCCGGGACCAGGCCCAGCGCCAAGCCTATGGCCCCGTCATCATGCTCACATTTATCTAACGGTAAGTTGGTGGGGAAACGTGAATTGTGCTGTAGGGTGATGGTGTTGTTGTCGACTGCATCTGTCCATGGGCATTCGCGTCGCTGGTGTGAGCAAGCAGTTCGGCTCCTTTCGAGCGGTCGATGACGTCAGCCGCTATTTGGGCTCATCTTTGCAGCAGGTGTGATTGTCGCTGTCCAGTAGTAAAATTGCCTGATTAAGTTAGAAGAAAAGTGGCGTGCGAACTTGTGGCCATGCACAGTAGATCAGTGCATGATAGGTCAGTGCATACTGGGTCAGTACATAAAATGTCAGTTCATAAAATGTCAGTGCAGTATCAATGGCGGGATCGCGCCGCAGCCGGCGAGGCCTTGGCTGAGCGGCTATCAATAGTGCCGAAGTTGGATGAATCTACTACTTTGGTGGCGCTGCCTCGTGGCGGAGTAGCCGTGGGGACAGTCATGGCAAAAAAGCTTGGCTTGCCACTCACCACTTGGTCTGTTCGAAAGCTTACCTTGCCCTCCAATCCAGAGTATGCTATCGGTGCGATTGCATCCGGGGATGTGGTGATATGGGATTCGGAAATCTCTAGTTATATGGAGAAATATCCACATCTTCGCAGCCAAATTCTTGAGGCCGAACGTCAGGAACTTTTGCGCCGTAAGCACCTGTTCGGTGATGTCCTGCCAGATGCTTTGCGTAATCGGATCTTGATCGTGGTGGATGACGGAATTGCTACGGGTCTAACTGCCAAGGCAGCTCTATTGTCCTTGCAGCGGTTATCACCAAAAAAGTTAATTTTGGCTGTTCCAGTGGTGGCATCTACTGCATTGAATGTTCTCAGTCCCTTGGTCGACGATGTCATCGCGTTGGCTGTCGTGGAACATCTAACTGCCGTTGGCTGCCATTATCAAAGATTTGAGCAACTTAGTGATGATGATGTTCTGGCTCTGATGGCTGGTACTTCTCGGCCGCGGTGATCAGGGTGTCGGGCGACAGCGAAAATAGCCCGACTGGCCTGGTGGCGAAAGCGCCTGCCTTGGGCTCAAAAAGCAGCTTTGCGTTGCCAGCCGGGCCATTGCGATGCTTGGTCGCGATCGCTTAGCGGATGCCTTGATCACTGGTGTCGGGGTGTGGTGCTCATCGCGATAGATCATCAGCATCAGATCGGCAGCCTGGGCGATCGAGCCCGATTCGCGCAGCTCGCTGAGCAGCCGTCTTGCCTATGGCGACGCGCTTGGCCACGATGATCAGCTCGGCCAGCCAACAGTCGACTAGCGAAACCCTGCCTACGCTCTAATTGGCGCTTGCGCCTTCCCAGCGAGCGGCGGCGATGGCACGGCAATTCAGTCAGGAGCAATTGCGGGTAAGGCCCAGCTCCCGGGAGGAATCCGTGCTCTGCACTGCCCAGGAACTGTTTGAGCGCACCTTGATTCGGGTTCGTGGCCAGCTGGTGGGCTCGGTCGCGGCCCTGGAGCATCCCCGCCGTCACACGGCGGCCAACTACGGCGAGGTGTTCCTGCGCGACAACGTGCCAGTGATGCTCTATTTGCTGCTGCAAGGGCGCACCGAAATTGTACGCAACTTCCTCACAGTCTGTCTGGAATTACAAAGTACCAGCTACCAGACCCGAGGAGTATTTCCCACCAGCTTTGTGGAAGAAAATGGCCAGCTGTTGGCCGATTATGGCCAGCGCTCAATTGGGCGGATCACTTCCGTGGATGCCAGCCTTTGGTGGCCAGTATTGTGCTGGCTTTACGTGAAACATAGCCGAGACATTAGTTTTGGCACCAGCCAGAAAGTACAGCGGGGAGTGCAGCTGCTGCTGGATCTAGTGCTTCACCCCACCTTTGAAGGCACGCCGGTGTTGTTTGTGCCCGACTGCGCCTTCATGATTGATCGCCCGATGGATGTCTGGGGGGCGCCGCTGGAGGTGGAGGTGCTGCTGTTCGGCTGCCTGCGCTGTTGCTCTCAATTAATGGAGCTAGCAAAACAACAACAGCAGAGTCGTCTGCTGGATCAACGGCTGGTACTTACCCATCAATGGCTGCATGACTTACGCTCTTATTTGTTAAAGCATTACTGGGTAACCAGTAAGACCTTGCAGGTGCTTAGGCGGCGGCCCACCGAACAGTATGGCGAACATCAGCATGAGAACGAATTTAATGTGCAGCCCCAGGTTATTCCTCCTTGGCTGCAGGACTGGCTGGATAACCGTGGTGGCTATCTAATTGGCAACATGCGTACGGGCCGTCCTGATTTTCGCTTCTACAGTCTGGGCAATTCCCTGGCCTGTCTATTTGGTCTACTAACCGCACCGCAGCAGCGGGCCCTGTTCCGCCTAGTGCTGCACAATCGCGATCACTTGATGGCCCAGATGCCCATGCGCATCTGCCATCCGCCAATGGACCAGGCGGAATGGACAAACAAGACCGGCGCCGATCCCAAGAACTGGCCTTGGAGTTACCACAATGGTGGGCACTGGCCCAGTCTGCTCTGGTATCTCGGTGGGGCGGTGCTCCTGCATGAGCAACGCAATCCTTCCGCCGACCTGCTGCTGATGGGTCAGATGAAAGCAATGGTGGAAGAGTGCTATTGGAGCCAGCTAAACCAGCTACCCCGCCAGCAATGGGCAGAGTACTTCGATGGGCCCACCGGCACTTGGGTGGGCCAACAAGCGCGCACCTATCAAACCTGGACCATCGTGGGCTTCCTGTTACTGCATCACTTCTTGCGCGTGAAGCCCGAGGATGTAATCCTCTTGGACCTGGAGGAAAAGCCCTGACAAAATCAAAAACAATTAGAGCATCGTGAAAATTTTTTACCATATTCAGCGCCAGCCCGGAAAGTTCCCAGGCTGTGCATTCTGATTTGCAGAACTTTCTGGGCATAAAAAAGCCGTGACCGAAGTCGCGGCATTCTAAACAAGATGGCCTAGTTAAAAATCAGAACAGGCCCAGGGTGAGAGACTTGTCGATGGGTAAGGCGGCGCCAATTCCCAGGTAAATAGTAAAGAAAGTGCCGAACAGAAATACTGCCATGGCCACTGGGCGACGGAAGGGATTCTGAAACTTATTAAAGCTCTCGATGAAGGGTACCAACATTAGACCCAGGGGTACCATGGTCTGCAGGGCAATGCCCAGCAATTTATTTGGGACAACCCTGAGGATTTGAAATACTGGATACAGGTACCACTCGGGGAGAATTTCCAGAGGAGTGGCAAATGGATCCGCTTTGTCGGCCAGCATGGCAGGATCCAGCACAGACAGACCCACTATGCAACCGATAGTTCCCAGGATCACCACCGGGAACATATAGAGGAGATCATTGGGCCAGGCGGGCTCACCGTAGTAGTTGTGGCCCATGCCCTTTGCCAACTTGGCACGCAGGGCTGGATCGGTGAGATCTGGCTTTTTGAGGATGTGCATGGTGAACCTTGATGGGGTGGTTTAGGGGTAAAACTAAATTCTAGATAGCCGGAACGCCAAAGAAAGAAGTAGTTGGTTAATCACAGAGGTGATCGGATGAGCGATAGAAAAGGACATCCGATCTCAGGGAACTCATCACAAGGGGCCTGAAATGCCCTGCTTGCGAATCATCAGGAAGTGGATGAGCATGAATACCGCCAGCAGCCAGGGCATCACGAAGGTGTGCAGGCTGTAGAAGCGGGTGAGGGTGGACTGGCCCACGCTTTCGCCACCGCGGAGCAGTTCAACCATGAAGTTACCCACCACTGGCAGGGCTGCAGGAACACCGCTCACAATTTTGACGGCCCAGTAACCAACTTGATCCCAGGGGAGTGAATAACCAGTAACCCCGAAGGAAACTGTGATCACCGCCATGGTTACGCCGGTAACCCAGGTGAGCTCGCGGGGGCTCTTGAAACCGCCGGTGAGGTAGACCCGAAAAACGTGCAGTATCAGCATCAGCACCATCATCGAGGCGCTCCAGCGGTGCACTGAACGAATCAGCCAGCCAAAGCTGACATCACTCATCAGGTACTGGACAGAGGCGTAGGCCTCGGCCACGGTGGGCTTGTAATAAAATGTCATTGCAAATCCAGTGGCAAACTGGATCAGGAAGCACACCAGGGTGATGCCGCCAAGGCAATAAAAAATGTTTACGTGCGGTGGCACGTACTTGGCGGAGATGTCATCGGCGATCGCTTGAAGCTCCAGGCGCTCCTGGAACCAGTCGTACACAGGGGACGACTTTCCGGCAGGAGAGGAATTCGCCATGCAGCACGAAGTGTCAGTTGCCAAAGTCTACCGATAGTGCTGCCTGCCTGTGAGCGCCCCGCGCCCCTCCCTTCGATCGCTGTCTACCGCCGGTTTTGCCCTGCTGGTCTGGGGTCTTGGCCTCTGGCTGGGGCTGGCCTCCCCCGCCGCCGCCCTCAGCGATGCCCAGCAAATAGTCGTGGAGGCCTGGCGGCTGGTGAATCAGAGCTACGTGGATCCGCAACGCTTCGAGGCGGTGCACTGGAAGCGCCTGCGCCAAAAGACCCTGGAGCGGCCGATCAGCACTTCAGTCGACGCCTACGACGCCATCGACACCATGCTGGCCCCCCTCGGCGATCCCTACACCCGCCTGCTGCGCCCGGTCGACTACGGCAGCTTGATGGCCAACACAAAGGGCACTGTCAGTGGAGTGGGTCTGCAACTGGCCCTGCGCAGCGCCGATGAGCGCATCGTGGTGATCGCCCCTCTGGAGGGTTCCCCCGCCGCCGAGGCCGGCATCGTCAGCGGCACCGCGGTGCTGGCGGTGAACGGCATCGACACCGGGGCCTTGGGGCTGGAGGGCACCGCCAACGATCTGCGCGGCCAGGACGGCAGCCGGGTGCTGGTGCTGTTACAGGAGCCCAATGGCAGGAGGCGGGAGCTGGAACTGCAACGGCGCCAGGTCAACCTGCAACCGGTGCGCAGCAAGGCAATTCGGCACCAGGGTCATCTGCTCGGTTACCTGCGCATCACCCAATTTTCCGAGCCCGTGCCGGAGCAGGTGCGCCTGGCCCTGCAGGGGAGTGATTTCGCCCATATCGAGGGATTGATTTTGGATTTACGTAATAATTCAGGCGGTTTGGTGAACGCCGGGGTGGCCGTGGCCAATGCCCTCCTCGATCGCCAACCAATCGTGGAAACCGAGAGCCGTGACGGCATCAGAACCCCCCTGCAGGCCAGCGCCGGCCAGCTGTATGGCGGCCCGATGCTCACCCTGGTGAACGGCGGCACCGCCAGTGCCAGCGAAATCCTCGCCGGGGCTTTGCAGGACAACGGCCGCAGTGCCCTGTTGGGCGGCCGCACCTTCGGCAAGGGGCTGATCCAAACCCTGATTCCGCTCGGCGATGGCAGTGGCCTGGCGGTGACCGTGGCCCGCTATCTCACCCCCAGCGGTCGAGACATCCAAAACCTGGGCATCGAACCCGATGGGCCGCTCGCGGCTCCAGAACCGCTCAATCCCGGCGGAGATCAAGACAGCTGGCTTGAGCAGGCCCTGGATCGCCAAGCCAACCTGCTGGAGCTGGCGAGCGCCAATGCAGCCCAGCCGTGATCCAACCACGCACATACCACGATCCCCTGCATGGGGCGATCCGACTGGATCCCCGGGATCCGGCCGAGGCCCTGGCCATCGACCTGATCGACACGGCCCCATTCCAGCGGCTGCGCCGCATCCGTCAACTCGGCCCGGCGTTCTGGACCTTCCATGGAGCGGAGTCGAGTCGGTTCACCCATTCCCTCGGGGTGCTGCACCTGGCTCGGCTCGCCCACCAGCTGCTGCTACGCCAAAACCCGGATCTGGATGACCACCGCAGCGTGCTCTACGCCGCTGCTCTGCTCCACGATCTGGGCCATGGGCCCCTGAGCCATACCGGCGAAGAGATGTATGGCCTGCGGCATGAAAACTGGTCGGGTCGGCTGATCCGGGAGCTGCCCGCCCTGCGCGACCGGCTGGAGGCCTCGGCGCCCGGCACGGCAGCCGCCGTGGCCGATCTGCTGGAACATGGCCAACATCCCTGCAGCGCCATCACGTCTCTGGTTAGCAGCCAGCTGGACTGCGATCGCCTCGACTACCTGCTGCGCGACAGCTACAGCACCGGCGCCAGCTACGGCCGCCTGGATCTGGAGCGAATTCTGGCGGCCCTCACCATCGCCCCCGATGGCGGCCTGGCCATTCATCCCAAGGGCCTGATGGCAGTGGAGCACTATCTGGTGGTGCGGGACCTGATGTACCGCAGTGTCTATAACCACAGACTCAACGTGGTCTGCAATTGGCTATTGAGCCAGGCCATCAGTACCGCCCGCCAGCTGGGGCCGCAGCTGGTGGAAGCCGATGCAGTGATGGCCCGCTGGCTGTGGCAGCGCGAGCCGCTCGATTTGGCCACCTTTCTGGCCAATGACGACATTCGCACCGGCTACCACCTGATGCGCTGGATGGAGGCGGGACCGGCGGAACTGGCCGAACCCTGTGGGCGGCTGCTCAATCGGCGGCTGCTCAAGGCCACGGAGGTGAGCCATCTCGATGCCGGCCAACGGCTGGAATTGCTGGCCCTGGCCCAGCGCCTCTGCGCTGGTGCCGGCCTAGTCGCCGAGCGCTGCTGTGGGCTGCAGCAGCGCCAAAATCGCGGTTATCACCCATATAAAGGTGGCCTGCGGCTATGGAATGGCCACGACCTCCAGGCCTTGGGACAGCGTTCCAAGCTGGTGCGCAGCCTGACCGAACCGACGCAAATGGCCTGGTTGATCCACCCAGCCGAGGTGAGCAAAACCCTTAGGTTGCAGCTCGCCGACCTGGGCCCCCGCAGTTCATGAATGCTCAACTCATGAATGCCCAACTTGTTTTAGCTGAGGCCAGCAGTGGCTGCCCCCACCGCCTATTGCTACCCGACCAGGCGGGCGATCCCCTTGAGCTGGTACGGCAGCTGCTGGAGGACGCCGAGTTGCAGGGGCTCGGCAGCAACGCTGGGCCCCTGAGGCTGGAATGTGGCCAGCGACGCCTGGGGGCCAGCTGTCTCGCCGCCATCAACTCTCGCCTGGCCGAGGCAGCGCTGGGGCCGATCACGGTGTCCGGGGCCCATCCGCTCACCCAGGTGGCGGCGGCGGCCATCGGTTTGGAATGGATTTATCCCCACCAATGGCAGGCTGACCAAGCTGCGCAACTCGATTTAACAAACCAGCCAAATCAGCCAAACCACTTAAACCAGTTAAATCAGCCAAACCAGTTAAATCACTCAAATCAGTCAAATCCAGGGCGCCCTGGCGTCCAGCCGCTGACGCTGCATCGAGGCACTCTGCGCTCGGGAGATCACATCGAAGCCGCTGGATCCCTGCTGGTGTTGGGGGATGTCAATCCCGGCGCTCGGGTGAGTGCCGTGGGCCACGTGCTGGTCTGGGGCCGACTGCGGGGGGTCGCCCATGCCGGCTGTCGCGGCGACCAGGGGGCGCGAATCGTGGCGCTGGGCCTACAGCCCCTCCAACTGCGCATCGCCGACGCCATCGCCCGGGGGCCCCAGGAGGCCCCTCAAGCTGGCCTCGCCGAGCAGGCCAGCTTGAGGGCGGGCGCCATCCGCATCGACCCGGCAAGCCCCAGCTGGCCCCTGGGCTGAGGCGGGCAGGCGCTGCGGGGCGGGCAGGCGCTGCGAAGCGGTGCGGGGGCAAAAGAGTTTGGGCCTAACCTGCCTCCACTCCAACCCTTGCCGTGACCGCCACGTCCGCCCGCACCATTTTGATCTGCTCCGGCAAGGGGGGCGTTGGTAAAACGACGCTTACCGCCAATTTGGGCATCGCCCTGGCTCGCCAGGGGGCTCGAACGGCCGTAATAGATGCCGACTTTGGCCTGCGCAATCTGGATCTGTTGCTGGGTCTGGAGAACCGCATCGTTTATACGGCCCAGGAGGTGCTGGCCGGCAGCTGCCGTCTGGAGCAGGCCCTGGTGAAGCACAAGCAGGAACCCAACCTGGCCCTGCTGCCGGCGGGCAATCCCCGCATGCTCGACTGGCTCAAGCCAGAAGACATGAAGGCAATCGCCGTTCAGGTGGGCCAGCAATGCGATTACGTGTTGATCGACTGCCCAGCCGGCGTTGAGGGCGGCTTTCGCAACGCCGCTGCCGCCGCCGACGAGGCGATAGTGGTGACCACTCCGGAGTTGTCGGCGGTGCGGGACGCCGACCGGGTGATCGGACTGCTCAACAGCCAGGGGATCCAGCCGATTCAGCTGGTGCTCAACCGGGTGAGGCCAAAGATGATGGCCAACCTGGAAATGCTCACGGTGCAGGACGTCACCGACATCCTGGCCCTGCCGCTGCTGGGCCTGGTATTGGAAGACGAGCAGGTGATCGTGAGCACCAACCGCGGCGAACCGCTCACCCTGCAGGGCCAAGGCAGCGGTTCCCCCGCCGCCCGGGCCTACACCAATGTGGCGCGGCGGCTGCGCGGCGAAGCTGTACCCCTGGTGGATCCCAGCAGGGAACGCTCCGGCTTGCGGGCAAAGCTCGGCCGGCTGATCTCTAAAAATCTGTTCTGACGGCCATGACCCTGCGCGATTTGATCAACCGGCTGTTGAGGCGCCAGCAGGCCAGCGGCGAGACGGCCAAACAGCGCTTGCAACTGGTGCTGGCCCACGACCGCAGTGATCTCAACCCAGAACTGCTGCAGCGGATGCGCCAGGAGATTCTCGAGGTGGTGAGCCGCTACGTGGAAATCGACGTGGAGGAAGGGGAGGTGAGCCTGGAAACGGAAGACCGGGTGACGGCCCTGGTGGCCAACTTGCCGATCAAGCGCGCCCGCTCGCTGCCCCTGGCCGCAGATGTTGGCGATAGGGACCAATCGACAGCAGATCCGCTGAGACGAGCCAGCTGATCACCGGGCTGCCCGCTGGCTCCCCAGCCAAAAGCGTTAGCCCTGGAGCCAGGCCTGGAGAGGATCTGGAGCTGATCTTCGCTGGCCCATCCCTCAGGGCGTCGCCCCGGCCAGGGGGCTCAGGGGGGAGGCCAGCGTGGGAACCCTGGGGCCAGATGCGAACGTCTGCATGGCAGTCCTCAATCCCGCCCTGGCACCGCTAACCCCCGCCGAGCAGCGAGTGCTCGAGCAGCTGGTCCTGGGCCACAGCAACAAGGCCATCGCCGCCGTCCTGGTGCTGAGCCCTCGCACGGTTGAGAGCCATGTCTCCCACCTCTTGGCCAAAACCCACTGTCGCAACAGGAGCCAACTGCTGCTCTGGGCATTGGGGTCTGGCACAGCGATAAACTCCTCGTCGGTCCGTGAGGCCCACGCCGGCTTAGCTCAGTGGTAGAGCAGCGCTTTTGTAAAGCGAAGGCCATCGGTTCAAATCCGTTAGCCGGCTTCCAATTGGATCCAGCCAAAGGGCAGCTGGTTCTGGCCCAGCAGCAGCGATCAAAGACTTTCAGCCTTGGCGACGCCAGCTGTGCTGCACCTTGGGCCGGCGGATGTCCGCCCTGGGGCTGGCGGTTGCCCTCGACAGCCGCTGCAGAAGCAGTCTTACGGTGAAGCATTGCCGCATCGGCATAGCAGCAGATGATTTATCGCAGCGCACTTGCCGCAGCCACAGTGGCCATCGCCTCGAGTTTGACGCTAATTGGGCCCGCCCCAGCCACTTCGGCGGGCCCCTTTGGGAGCTCATGCCTGCAGACAACAGTGGCCAATAGAGAATTCGGCCAAGCTGTTCGCCATACCGATATGTTGGCAATCGATCCAAATAGTCATTTGGGAAAACAGGTATTTCTCGCTCTCAATAATGGGCTGAGATTGGAGCTAAACGAAGACAGCTCCGATATGACCTTCATGGGCAATTTCGCCATCGGCCATCAAGTGGAGATCTGCTCCGCCCATGGCCCCACCCAAGGCGCCCCTGCCCCTGCCGGCACCAGTCAAGGCAAGCAGACCTTTGCTCACCCAGGCGTTGCGTCCAGGCTGGCCTTCAATATCACTGACCGGGTAACCGGCACCTATGGCAAGGCGCGTCTCACCAGCCATGTCTTCATCTCCAGATAGATAGTGGCCACTGAAGCCCGTCTCGCCCCCCGGGGGCTGGCCGCCTTCCGATGGGCGCCGCCGGCATGGTCCTCATTGCTGCTGGCATGCCTGACTCTGGCCTCCACGGGCGCAGCCCTTGCCAACCCGGCCCCAAACCTGCCAAAGGAGCTGGAGCCGCTGCGGATAGCTCTGGAACGCCATGGCTTCCGGGTTTTGCTGCAGCCACCGCCGCGGGCCGGTAATTACGGTCTGTTTGAATCGCGCACTCGGCGCCTGTGGATCGCACCGGTGAGCTTTGATCTAGGGATCGGCCGCCAAACCTTTCTGCATGAGGCGGCCCATGCCGCCCAGAGCTGCCCCGCCGGCCAGCTCACCCCCATCGGCTGGCGGCTGCCGCTCAATCCCGTGGTGGCCCAAGAGATCTCGGGCATCACCACCCAGCGCTATCACTTCAATTCCTGGCTTTTAGAACGGGAAGCATTTGCCGTTCAGGGTCAACCCGACGCCATGGCCCTGATCATTCGCGCTCTCCACCAACGCTGTCGTCCAGTAGCAGCCAGGCCACCAGGGCCAGCAACAGCCAGGGCAGGGCGATGAGCTGCAGCAGCCAATGGCCCACCCGCAGCAGCGGTTCCACCAGCCAGTGATAGCCCGAAAGCGTCACTGCCAACAACAGCAACAGCAAAGCCATCAAGGCAAACCGGTAAAGACGAAATTCATCTCGATGCAGGGCTCATCCGGGCCGTCCCCCAACCTGGGGCGGCCAAGCTGCGCCCCGCAATAGCTGCCAGTCCCCGTCGCGCCAGGCCAGCACCCTGCTGGCGATGCCAGCGGCGGCCGGCCAGGGCAGGGGCCCCAGCAGCGGCAACTGCGGAAAGATGGCAGCGGCCTCGGCCGCCGAGCTCGCCGCCAGCTCGCCGGAGCGGTTGACGCTCGTGGTGGCTAGCGGCCCGCTATGGCGCAACAGCTCGCGGGCCTCGGCGCAGGCAGGAATGCGCAGCCCCAGGCTGCCGCCCCCGGGATGCAGGGCCTCAGCCCAACCGCCGCTGGCCGGCAGCACCAGGGTGACGGCCCCCGGCCAAACGGCCGCGGCCAACTCCAGCCATTCCGCTCGCCAGGCCATGCCCAACACATCCGCTAGCTGCGACTGATCAGCGGCCATCAGGATCAAGGGTTTGTCGGCCGGTCGCCGCTTCAGCCGCCAGATCTGGGCCGCGTCCAGGGGGCGAGCAGCCAGAGCCGGCAGGGTGTCGGTGGGGAACAGCGCTGCGCCACCTGCGGCCAACCTGGCGGCCAACTCAGGGGCCGCCAAAACCAACCCGGAATCCGCAGCGATCGAGCCAGCAACCGGCCCAGACTCTGGGCCAGAGGTCGGTTGAGACTCCGGGCCAGCCATCAACTGATCGGGCGACAGGCGGAGGCAAAGCGTAGGGTGCCCTCCAGATCGCCGTGGCCGCAGACGGCCTCCAGGCCTGCCTGGCGCAGCAGGGCCAACACCGCGGAGCTCTGGTCGTGGTGGTGTTCCAGCAGGAGCAGGCCTCCAGGGGCCAGGTGCCCCGGGGCGCCCTCCACGATCGAACGGATCGCATCCAGCCCATCGGCGCCGCCATCGAGCGCCATGGCCGGCTCGTGATCTCGCACCAGCGGCTCCAGCTGCCGCCACACCGCCGTTGGGATGTAGGGCGGATTGGCCACCACCAATTCAAGCGATCCCCGCTGGACCGCCAGCGGCTGCCACCAGCTGCCGTAGATGGTCTGCACCCGATCGGCCACGCCGGCGGCCACCAGGTTGGCGCCGGCCTGCTCCAGGGCCTGGCGGCTCAGATCCACGGCAAAGCCCCTGCTCTCGGGCCACAGGCGCGCCAGGGCAACGGCCAGACAGCCCGAACCGGTGCCCAGATCGGCCCAGAGGGCCGGCATGGTGGGCGGGATAAGCAATTGCTGGAATTGCTGGGCCAAATCGACTAACAGCTCGGTCTCGGCGCGGGGGATCAGCACGCCGGGGGCCACCGCCAGCTCCAGATCCCGCCAGGGACAGCTACCCACCAGATATTGCAGCGGTTCGTCGGCATCCAGGTGGCGTTGCCACAGGGCAGCCAGGGCCTGGCGCGAAAGTCGCAATTCCAGGCTGCGCTCTGGGTGGAGCCTCACTGCCTGCAGCGCCTGCCAGCCCAAGCCACCGGCCAAATCAATCAGCCAGTCGAGATCCGCCGGCCGGCCGCCAAGGCTCAGCAGCTCCCGCCGCCAATCCAGCAACCGCTGGCCGGTGAGACGCTCGCCCCGGGGATCCATCAGCTGAGGCTAGGTGGGCTGCCAGCGCAGACCCGGCATGGCCCGTAGCGCTCCACTCAACTCCAGGGCCAGCAGGCGCGAGGCAAGCGCTGGCGCCGATTGATCCAACGCCAGAGATAGCTGCTCCATCGTGGCGCCGCTCCCCACCGCCGCCAACAACTCCGGATCGCCAGCAGCGTTGCCAAACCCCGCCTCGGCCGCCGCTGTCAGGGGAATGGCTGTTGCTTGGGGGACGGCTGTTGCCAGGGGAGTGGCAGTTGCCAGGGGACCGGGCCCCAGCTGGCGGATCAGATCGCGCGGATCAATCAAGGCCGAGGCCATCCCGGTGAGCAGCCGATTACTGCCCATGGCGGAGCGCTTGCCCGCATCCGCCGGCACCACCCAGATCGGCAACCCCTGATCCCAGGCCAGGCGTGCCGAATGCAGTGCCCCACTGGACTCCGGGCACTCCACCACCACCACCGCCCGGGCCAGGGCCACCTGCAGGCGATTGCGAGCGGCGAAATGGCCCGGTTGCACGGCCCCCCCGGCGGGCCATTCGCTCAACAGCAGCCCCCGCTGGCCCACCTGCCGCTGCAGTTCCTCGTGATGGCGGGGATAGACCCGCTCAATCGGGGTGCCGAGCACGGCCACCGGCCGACCGCCGCGGGCCAGACAGCCCCGGTGAGCCGCCCCGTCTATCCCCTCCGCCAGGCCGCTGACCACCGGCCAACCGGCTTGAGCCAAGGCGGCCCCGATCGCCTCCGCCATGGCCAGGCCATGGGGGGAGGGCCGGCGTGTACCCACTACCGCAATTGCCTGCCGCGCTCGCAGGGGCGCCCAGAGCCCGCCGCGCCCCCGCCAGCGCAGGCGCAGGGGTGGCCTTGCCAGGGCCAGCAATGCTTGCGGGAAACTGCGATCGCCGGGCACCAGCAAGGGCCCCTCCCGAGCCAGGGCCAGGCTGGCCAGGGCCAGGGGATCATCCCCCCAATAGGCGCGATAGGCCTCCAGGGCTTCGCCTTGACCAGGGGAAAGTTGCGCCCATGCGCAAATCTGCTGGGTTGACGCGGCCCAGGCCAGGGCCGGATCGGAAAGCTGGGCCCAAAGGCGGTTGAGTCGAACCCAGCCCAGGCCAGGACAACGACTCCATAGCCACCACCAGAGCCGTCGCCGAGCATCCCAGCCCAGGGCCCGCTCCCGCTGCCAATCCAACCGGGCGCCAGCTGCCGGGTCGCAATCGCCAGAGTCCAGTGCTTCTACCCCCGGTGCAGAGGCCCCCTGTGCAGAGGCCCCCGGCGCAGGGGCCAGCGGGGCTTCAGGGCCTGGCGCCGGGGCACCGGAGTGCAGGCCCCCGAAGTGCAGGCCCCCGGAGCGCTGGGCAGTGGACCCCAGGGCCAGAGATCGCAGCTCCACCAACTCGCCCACGAGCTTCTTGGTACATATGTATTGACAGCCTATTGCGGGCCCCGCTCCAGCGCCGCCACCGCGGCGGCCAGGTCATCGGGCAGTCGTCGCCGCAGTCGGCGCCGCTGGGCCCCGGCCGAGAGCTCGACCAGCACCAATTCCACCCTGGCCTGGGCCGCGATGGCGCCATCGGCGCGCACAAACCAGCTGCGCCAAGGCATGCTCACGCCGCGCCTGGGTTCCACGGCGCTGCGCAGCTCCACCAAGTCGCCATGCAGCAACGCCTGCCGGTAGTCGATTGCCAGGCTCACCACCGGCAGCTCCAAGCCGCGGGCCGAAAGGGCGCTGTACTCCAGGCCCACGGCCGCCAGGGCCTCCACCCTCGCCTCCTCCAGCCAGGCCAGGTAGGAGCCGTGCCACATCACGCCGGCATGGTCGGTGTGCTGGGGCAAAACCCGCCGCCTCAGGGTCCATGGCCGGGGCTCCATCAAGGTATGCAGCACTGGGCCGGCCTCACCACGGCGTCGGCCATAGGCTGCCAGGCAGCCTGATCTATGCAAGTGTTTCGCAACCTTCTGATCGCCGACTCCGGCAAGGGTCACGTGGAGGAAATGGTGCGCATGCTGCGCGACATCCCGACGCTGCGCCAGGCCAGGATCAATCTGTTGCACGTGGTGAGCGAACAGGTCGGCGAGAACTTCCAGGAGCACTGGCAAAAATCAGCCGGCCTGGTGGCGGAGGCGGTCAGCCGTCTCGGCCTGGATCCCTCCGAGGTGAACACGATCATTCGCCAGGGCGATGCCAAGCAAACCGTGCTCAAGGTGGCCGATGAGCTCAACGCAGATTTGATCGTGATGGGCTCCAGGGGGCTCAGCCGGCTGCAGTCGATCCTGAGCAACAGTGCCAGCCAATACGTATTCCAGTTGTCGACCAGGCCAATGCTGCTGGTGCGCGACGACCTCTACGTGCGCCACATCAACCGGGTGATGGTCACCGTCGATGGCACCGGAGTGGGGGATGACGCCATCAAACTGGCCTGCGAATTGGTGCGAGACATCCCGGGGGGCAGCCTGCTTGGCGTCCACGTGAGCCGCCAGGACATCGTCCCCTCCCGCGGTGGCAAATCGCCCGCCGATGAGGCCCTGGCCAAGGCCGTGCAGCGGGCCCGCAGCTGGGGTGTGGAAATGCAGCCGCTGCATCGCAGCGGCGACATTGGCCGCAGCGTTTGCGCCGCAGCCGAGGAGACCAAGGCCGACCTGCTGGTGATCGCCTCCCAGGATCGACGCCCCGTGGTGGCCAGGGGCCTGGTGGACATCGATCGCCTGCTGGGCAGCTCCGTGAGCGACTACATCCGCGTGCATGCCCCGGCCCCGGTACTGCTGGTGCGCGAACCTGAAGGCCGCAGTTAAGGAGCTACTAGCGGCCCCGGGGAGCCCCTGAACACCCAGCGTGGCTGGTAACAATTCGCCGCTCAATAAAAAGCGGGCTCCGCAGGGCCCGCTGAATACTTGCCTATCAACCTTGCATCAAGGGGCGGACCTGGGACCAAGGGCAAGAGCGGGCACCAAGGGCAGGCCCGGCACTGGAGCCAAGGCGTTAGGTGGGGATCAGCCCCCCTGGCGGCTGTTGGTTTGGATGTAGAGCACCAGCAGGAACACCGTGGGAACCAACACGAACATCAGGCTGGCGACGAAGCCAAGATCGTTGGTTTCCATGGCGGTTCAGCGCTGGGGGCAGCAGATTTTCATGGACGGTATCACCGGCAAGGGGCGCAGTATCAAGGCGCTTCATCGGCCGTTGTGCTCGCCTTCGGTTCCGGGGCGTCGGTCAAGCCTGGCTCAGCTGGCGCTCCAGCCGTCAGCTCGCTAGCCGTTACCTCGGCAGCATCCGCCTCCGCTTCCGCCTCCGACTGCGGAGGCTCAGGCCAGGTGAGGGGACCAGCGGCCAAAGGCTCCGCCTGGGCTCTGGCAAAGGCAGCCTCCTTGGCCTGCAGGCCCACCTGGGGCCTGGTGAGCACCACCAGAGACTGCTGCACCAGCGCTTGGCAGGCCAGACGCCAAGTCCGGGGCCGGTTGCGCAGCTTTTGATCCTCCACGCCGGTGCGGGGGCTGAGGGCCGCAGCCGGGCTGTCCTCCGGCAGTTCCACAAAGCAGGTTATGCACTGGCCGCAACCGCCACAGTTGCCCAGGATGCCCTTGATTCCATAGAGGGCGATGCCCTCCCGCAGGGCCACCTCCCGCAGGTTTTCGCCGGGGTAACACTCCACATCGCGACCTTCGCGCACAAAGCGAATCAAGGGCATGGCAACAGGAGCAACGAGCCCGATTCTGAGCCAGGCCGTTGCGCTCCGTAACCAGTGGCTCCGTCGAGCCAGGGAGACCCTTACGATCACTCAACCACCCCAGAACTAACTCCCAATGGGATTGCCCTGGTATCGGGTGCACACGGTCGTCATCAACGACCCGGGCCGATTGCTCGCAGTGCACCTCATGCACACCGCGCTGGTGGCCGGCTGGGCCGGCTCGATGGCGCTCTACGAGCTCGCGATCTTTGATCCCTCCGACCCGGTGCTCAACCCGATGTGGCGCCAGGGCATGTTTGTGATGCCCTTCATGGCCCGTCTTGGCGTGACCGGCAGCTGGGGCGGCTGGAGCATCACCGGTGAGACCGGCGTGGATCCAGGTTTCTGGAGCTTCGAGGGGGTCGCTGCTGCCCACATCATTCTCAGCGGCCTGCTGTTTCTCGCCGCCATCTGGCACTGGACCTTCTGGGATCTGGAGATCTGGCAGGACCCCCGCACCGGCGAACCCGCCCTCGACCTGCCCAAGATTTTTGGCATCCACCTGCTGCTGGCTGGCCTGGCCTGCTTTGGCTTTGGCGCCTTCCATCTCACCGGGGTGTTTGGACCCGGCATGTGGGTCAGTGACGCCTACGGGCTGAGCGGTCACCTGGAACCGGTACAGCCATCCTGGGGACCGGAAGGCTTTAACCCCTTCAACCCTGGTGGGATCGTGGCTCACCACATCGCCGCGGGCATCGTCGGCATCATTGCCGGCATCTTCCACATCACCTCCCGCCCGCCCGAGCGCCTCTACAAGGCCCTGCGCATGGGCAACATCGAGACGGTGCTCGCCAGCGCGATTGCAGCGGTCTTTTTTGCTGCCTTCATCGTGGCCGGCACCATGTGGTATGGCGCTGCCGCCACCCCAATTGAGCTGTTCGGCCCCACCCGTTACCAGTGGGATCAGAGCTACTTCAAAACCGAGATCAATCGCCGCGTCAACACCGCGATCGAAAACGGCGCCACCCCTGCCCAGGCCTGGGAAGCGATTCCCGAAAAGCTGGCCTTCTTCGACTATGTCGGCAACAGCCCAGCCAAGGGTGGTCTGTTCCGCGTGGGACCGATGGTGAACGGCGATGGCCTGCCCACCGGCTGGATCGGCCACATCGCCTTCACCGACAGCCAGGGTCGGGATCTGCAGGTGCGGCGTCTGCCCAACTTCTTTGAGAACTTCCCCGTGGTTCTCCAAGACAGCGACGGCATCGTGCGGGCCGACATCCCCTTCCGTCGCGCCGAAGCCAAGTATTCCTTCGAGCAGACCGGCGTCACCGCCACGGTCTACGGCGGCAGCCTCAACGGCAAGAGCTTCACTGATCCCGCAGATGTGAAGCGCCTGGCCCGCAAGGCCCAACTTGGTGAAGCCTTCGACTTCGACCGGGAGACCTACCACTCCGACGGCACCTTCCGCAGCTCCACCCGCGGCTGGTTCACCTTCGGCCACGCCACCTTCGCCCTGCTGTTCTTCTTCGGCCACATCTGGCACGGTGCCCGCACCCTGTATCGCGATGTGTTCGCAGGTATCGACCCTGACCTGGGCGACCAGGTGGAATTCGGCCTGTTCCAAAAACTGGGCGACAAGTCAACCCGCCGTCTGCCCCAGGGCTATGTGCCCCCGGCAGGCACCAAACTCAGCTGATCCTCAGCACCAGGAGAATCCATGGAGAGCTTCGCCTACATCCTCATCCTCACCCTGGCGATCGCCACCCTCTTCTTTGCAATCGCCTTCCGCGATCCACCGAAGATCGGCAAGTGAGGTTTACCTGAGCGGTTTACCCGAAGGGTTTACCTGAAACGATCCGCCCCTGCCTCGGCTGGGGCTTTTTTTGTCCACAGCCCACTGGCGGAAGGCCCTTCTCAAAGCAAGATCGGGTGTCTACACTTGTCGCAACGGTTGCTTGTGATGATCGGGGATGCAATGTCCCTCTTGCCAACACACGGATAGCCGGGTGCTCGAATCACGGGCCGCCGATGGTGGCAGGAGTGTGCGCCGCCGCCGCGAGTGCCTGAACTGTGATGTCCGCTTCACCACCTACGAACGGGTGGAAACGGTGCCCATAACCGTGGTGAAGCGCAACGGCAGCCGAGAAACCTTCAACAGGGCCAAGTTGCTGCATGGCCTGTTGCGGGCCTGCGAGAAAACTGGCCTGGAGCCCGCCCACCTGGAAGCGGTGGTGGATGAGATCGAACTTCAACTGCAGCAACGCAGTGGCCGAGAGGTGACCAGCGCCGAAATTGGCGAACTTGTGCTGCAGCAGCTGGGGGAGATCAGCGAGGTGGCCTACGTGCGCTTTGCCTCGGTTTACCGCAGATTTCAGGGCATCAGCGACTTTGTGGCGGCCCTGGAGCGGCTCAATCGGCGCGGTGGTGCCCAGGGCACCGCCAAGGTGCGGCTAGCGGTGATCAGCTGAGCCAGCTCCCAGGTCCGGCCAAAACCTCCCCAAAAACGATCAGCTGGCTTGATACGCTGAAGAACTGCGTTCTCTGCTGGCGGGCAAGACCGCATTCCCTTCGTACTGCCTACTGGCAGGCCGCCGACCTTCCATGACCGTGACCCCTTCCGATCTCAGCAGCATCGAGGCAGATCTCGACCTGGCCGCCGATGCGGCAGTTGACGATTTCGACCTCGCGATTCCGGAAGAGGTGCCCACCGCCGACGACCCGGGCAGCCGCCCTAGCCGCCGCGATCTCGACGGGGTGGGCTTCACCCTCGACGAGTTCGCGGCGCTGCTGAGCAAGTACGACTACAACTTCAAGCCCGGTGACGTCGTAAACGGCACCGTGTTCGCCCTGGAAGCCAAGGGCGCGATGATCGATATCGGCGCCAAGACCGCCGCCTTCATGCCCCTGCAGGAGGTGTCGATCAACCGCGTCGAGGGCCTCAGCGACGTGCTTGAGCCCGGCGAGGTGCGTGAATTCTTCATCCTCAGCGAGGAGAACGAGGACGGGCAACTCACCCTCTCGATCCGCCGCATCGAATACCAGCGCGCTTGGGAGCGGGTGCGCCAACTGCAAAAAGAGGACGCCACCATCTACTCCGAGGTGTTCGCCACCAACCGTGGCGGCGCCCTGGTGCGCGTCGAGGGCCTGCGGGGCTTCATCCCCGGCAGTCACATCAGCACCCGCAAGGCCAAGGAGGAACTGGTGGCAGATTTCCTGCCCCTCAAGTTCCTGGAGGTGGACGAGGAGCGCAACCGCCTGGTGCTCAGCCATCGCCGCGCCCTGGTGGAGCGCAAGATGAATCGCCTCGAAGTGGGCGAGGTGGTGCTGGGCACCGTCCGGGGCATCAAGCCCTACGGCGCCTTCATCGATATCGGTGGGGTGAGCGGCCTGCTGCACATCTCCGAAATCAGTCACGAACACATCGAGACGCCCCACACGGTGCTCAACGTGAATGACCAGATGAAGGTGATGATCATCGATCTCGACGCCGAGCGCGGTCGCATCTCCCTCTCCACCAAGGCCCTGGAACCCGAACCCGGCGACATGCTCACCGATCCCCAGAAGGTGTTCGACCGGGCGGAAGAGATGGCAGCTCGCTACAAGCAAATGCTGCTGGAGCAGGCCGAGGACAACGAGCCCATGCTCGTCACCCTCGACTGAGCAGACCCTCCTGTGAGCAGATCATCGTGGCCCAGTTGCTGCTGCGCGGTGAACCGATCGGAAGCGAGGGCCGCGGCGATCAGATTCGGGCGGTGCTGTTCGACAAGGACGGCACCCTCTCGATCAGCGAACCCAAGCTGCATGCCCTGGCCAGCTCTCGGGTTTTGACCACTCTCAGGTTGCTGCGCGAGCGGCAACCTGAGCTGGGCTCAACGGCGATCGAGGAGTTGGATCAGCTGCTGCGCCGGGGCTATGGCCTGCTGAACAGCGGCCTCCACCCAGCTGGCACCACGGCGGTGGCCAGCCGCGACCACAATTTGATCTCCACCGCCACCGCCCTGGCCCAGGTGGGCTTGGGTTGGCCCGAAGCCCTGGAGCTGGCCGAGGCTGTGTTCGAGCTCACAGATGCCCATGGGCGCAGCGGCTCCCATGAGCCGTCCCAGGCCACTGCCGGCCTGCACCAGCTGTTGCGATCCCTCACCGAGGCGGGCCTGCGCTGTGCGGTGATCAGCAATGACGACCTGGGCGGCATTGAGGCCTTCCTGCGCAGCCAGGCGATTGACCACCACTTCCAGGGTCTGTGGAGCGCCGAGCACAGCCCGCGCAAACCAAACCCCGCCGCCGTGCACGCCCTCTGCGACGAACTGGGGGTGGCCCCGGAGCAATGCGCCCTGATCGGTGATGCCAACAGCGATCTACGCATGGCTCGCGACGCCGGCGTCGCCGTGGTGATCGGCTACACCGCCGCCTGGAGCAGCGAGCCACCTCTGGATCCCCGGTTTCCCCGGTTGGACCATTGGGATCAGCTGACCGTCATGGCCGCATAAGCTGGCAGTCCTTGTACCTGGCAGCCGGATGAGCCGCTACGTATTCACCTCTGAATCGGTGACCGAAGGTCACCCGGACAAAATTTGCGATCAGGTGAGCGATGCAGTTCTTGATGCCCTGTTAGCCCAGGACCCCTCCTCGCGGGTGGCCTGTGAAACCGTGGTCAATACCGGCCTGTGTCTGATTACCGGCGAGGTCACCACCAAAGCCCGGGTGGACTTCAACACCCTGGTGCGGGGCGTGATCGAGAAGATCGGCTATAGCGGTGCCCGGGCCGGTGGCTTCGACGCCCACAGTTGCGCCGTTTTGGTGGCCCTGGATCAGCAGTCCCCCGACATCGCCCAGGGGGTGGATGAAGCCGATGACCATGACGGCGATCCGCTCGACTTGATCGGCGCCGGCGACCAGGGAATCATGTTTGGCTTCGCCTGTAACGAAACGCCAGAGTTGATGCCTCTACCGATCAGCCTGGCCCACAGACTGGCCAGGCGACTGGCTGAATTGCGCCACGACGGCAGCCTCGAATACCTGTTGCCCGATGGCAAGACCCAGGTGAGCGTCGTCTATGAAAACGATGTGCCGGTGGCCATCGACACGATCCTGATCTCCACCCAGCACACCGCTGAGATCGACGGCATCAGCGATGCCGACGCCCTGCGGGAGCGGATCGCCAACGACCTCTGGAAGCACCTGGTGGAACCGGCCACCAGCGATTTGAGCATCCAGCCTTCCCGCCAGACCACCCGCTTCCTGGTGAACCCCACAGGCAAGTTCGTCGTCGGCGGCCCCCAGGGGGATGCGGGTCTCACCGGCCGCAAGATCATCGTGGACACTTATGGCGGTACTGCCCGCCACGGCGGCGGTGCCTTTTCCGGCAAGGACCCCACCAAGGTTGATCGTTCCGCCGCCTATGCCGCCCGCCATGTGGCCAAGGCTCTGGTGGCCTCTGGGCTGGCCCGCAAGGCCGAAGTGCAGCTGAGCTATGCCATCGGCGTTGCCAGGCCGGTGAGCATCCTGGTGGAGAGCTTCGGCACAGGCAGCATCAGCGATGCAGACCTCACCGCCCTGGTGCAGGAGCACTTCGACCTGCGCCCCGGCGCCATCATCGAGAGCTTCAATTTGCGCGGTCTGCCCCAGCAGCGGGGCGGCCGCTTCTACCAGGATGTGGCCGCCTACGGCCACTTCGGCCGCAGCGACCTCAACCTGCCCTGGGAAGACGTGAGCGCCATCGCCGCCACCCTGCAAAGGGCGACCGCCGACCGGCTGGCCAGCAGCGCCAACTGATCCCCGATCGGCCAGCGCCGGCCTCTTTCCCTGGTGGCGGGGGCCTGAGGTTGGCCTGGAGCGATCCATGGCCCTGGAACGATTCATGGCTTTCTGCGATACACGGCCTTGAGCGATGCCCATAAATCCCTGGCGCCGGGCCCCTGCCAGCTGTCCCTGGGGGTGGACCTGGGCAGCAGCGGCTTGAGGCTCGCCGTCTGCGACGCCAGTGGCAACCCCCTGGCGGAGTTGGACAGTAACTATCCGGGACCGTTTGAGCAGCCCGAGAGCTGGAGGCTGGGGCTCCAGGCGCTGGTAGGTCAATTGCCCACCGGGCTCTCCAGTCGAGTGGGCCGCATCGCCCTGGCTGGCACCTCCGGCACCCTGCTGCTCTGCCGCCCCGATGGGGCCCTGGCACCAGGGGAGCTGGGCCGGGCCCTGCCCTACTCGCTGGCTTGTATTGAGCAGGCAGACGCCGTGGTCGCCATGCTGGGCCGGCCAGCGAAGGGCGATCCCCCCTCAGCCAGTGACCCCTCAGCCGGTGATCCTGCAGCCGGTGACCCTGCAGCCAGTGCCAGTGGCAGCCTGGCCCGGGCGCTGCGGTTGCTGGCCGCCGCCAAGGCGGCGGGTATTGGGGGTCCATGGCTGCTACGCCACCAAGCCGATTGGCTGATGGGCTGGCTGCTGGGCGATTGGCGCTGGGGGGAGGAGGGCAACAACCTGCGCCTTGGCTGGAGGTTGCAGGGCCAGTGCTGGGGCGGCAGCATCTCCCGCCAGCCCTGGCAAGCGGCACTACCCCGGATCGTGGCCAGCGGCAGGCGGTTGGGCCCTCTGGCACCAGCGGTAGCCAGGGAGCTGGGCTTGCCCGAGAGCTGCCAGGTGGTGGCCGGCAGCACCGACGCCAACGCCGCAGTGCTGGCCGCCAATCCCCGGCCCGGCGACGGCGTCACCGTGCTGGGAACAACCCTGGTACTCAAACAGTTTTGCCAGAAACCGATCGCGGCACCGGGCGTCAGCTGCCACCGGGTGGCGGGCCGCTGGCTGGTGGGCGGCGCCTCCAATGCCGGAGCGGGCATTCTGCGGCGATTCTTCAGCGACGGCCAATTGATCGAACTGAGCCGCCAGATCAATCCAGCCCAACCGAGCGGCTTGAAGCTACGGCCCTCCACCGTGATCGGCGAGCGGTTCCCCATCGACGACCCCCAGCTGCAGCCGATCCTGGAACCGCGGCCCATCAGTGACGTCCTCTATTTGCAGGCCCTGCTGGAAGGCTTGGCCGAGATCGAGAGAGCGGGCTGGCAGCGCCTGGCTCAGCTGGGTGCCCCCGCCATACAAAGGGTGATCAGCCTCGGCGGCGGCGCCCGCAATCCCCAGTGGCGCGCCATTCGCCAGAGGTTGCTGGGGGTAGCCGTGCTCAACCGCCCCCAGCTCAGCGCCGCGCTCGGCATGGCCAGACTGGCGGCCACCGCCCTGCCACCGCCATGAACGAACGCGTCAAAGCTGGGATTGCCATCGGCCTGTTCGTGCTGCTGGCCGGCTATGTGAGCTTCAGCGCCATCCGCTTGGCCCTGTTGCTCTGGCAACGCTTCGGAGCCGGCGGCTGAGGCGGCAGAATCCGCCCAGCTGCAACCGCTGCCATGGCCGCTGACCCCCTCACCACCGCAGTGAGCGACAGGATCTGCAAGCACATGAACGAAGACCATGGCGAGGCGGTACTGGCATACGCGCGCCACTATGGAGGCGTCGTAGGGGCGAATCAGGCACAGATGCTGGCGGTTACCCCCGAGGCGATGCTTATCGAGGTGGATGGCCGACCGGTGAAGGTGAGCTTCGATCACACCCTCAGCGACAGCGAGGATGCCCATCGCACCCTGGTGGCCATGCTGCGGGCCCTGCCTCGCTAAAGCCAAGCCCAGCTAAAGCCAAGCCCAGCTAAAGCCAAGCCCAGCGAGCCTTCCCTGTGGGAACCCTGCCAGCAGAGTTGGCCTAGCCCCCACGGACCTGTCGATCAACGTCTGGCTGCCCTTGGCACAAGCCTTGAGCTGCGCCCCAGACTGGCTCTTCGCCACAGATTTGCCCGCTCAGCCAGGCCGGCCGTTACCAACTACCTGGCCATTGCCAGCAGCCTGGGCAGTGCCAACAGCCTGGTCATCGCCAACAGCCTTGGCACTGCCAACAGAGCTGGCATTGCCGACAGCCCTAGCCTGGTGGCCTCTCGACTGGCTCTCTCGTCCAGCCAGCTCCCTTGGTCGCCCGGGCCCCGAGAGCCAACGGCCTGGGCGATCTGGGCCCCTCAGCCAGCGGCTAACGGGCCTAAGCGGCAGCAACCCGCTGATCTGGTGGGCTGCCGGCAGCTATGGCGGCTTGGTCCGCCAGGCATTGCTGCGGCTACGCGACGATCCGCGGCCAGCGGCCCTGGCTCCCTGGCTGACCGCGCTCGTTCCACTACTGCAAGCAGACCTGGCCCGAGCCAATGGGGCTTTGCCCGCAAGGCTGATTCTGATGCCAATCCCCAGCTGGAAGCGGCGCGCCAACCCCCTGCCGCCCTTGATCGCCCGGGAGCTGAGCCTGCTCATCGGTGCAGAGCTCAACAGCGGCGTACTCACCCGCAGCCGACCAGTGTTGGGTCAACACCACCTGGGACGGCAACTGCGGCTCGCCAACCAACAGGGTGCCTTTACAGCCAGGCCGGCACCAGCCCATCAAATCGGCCCCCGCCCACCGGTGTTGTTGATCGACGACATCCTCACCACTGGCGCCACGGCCTGCGCTGCCGCCCATGCCCTGCGCAGCGCGGGCTGGAGAGTGGCCGGCCTGGCCTGCCTGGCGCGGACGCCGGCACGGCGCCCCACCGCAACTCAATCCCTGGGGGAAGGGTCGGGTCGGGCAGTGATCTAAGATCACCAAGTCGCGCGAGCGACGGGCCGGGATAGCTCAGTTGGTAGAGCAGGCGACTGAAAATCGCCGTGTCCCCAGTTCAAATCTGGGTCCTGGCATATCAAAATTATTTTGCAGTGGTTTCCCTCTTTAGGGAGCGCTGAACACCTGACTGCTGCGCACCTGACGCAGCATATCCAGATAATTGCGCAATGTTTTTGTGTAATTAACTGCCATCAATTGTGCCGCCGACAATTGTGCCGCCGACAATTGTGCCGCCGACAATTGGGTTGCCGTCAATTGGGTTGCTGAATAACTGCATGCCACGCACTTGAGTACCACGCACTTGGTTGCCACACATTTGGTTGCCACACGCTTGGTTGCCGTGCAATTGGTTGCCGCGCAATTGGTTTATAGCAAATCGATTGGTACAAAATACGTCGATGCCCAGGGGGCTCTGGAAAGCTCGAGCCAAGACCAATGGAGGGCCGACGCCCTGGCTAGCTGTCTAGTTGGGGAGCTGGGGCTAGGTGGCAGGAGGTGCCAGAACTGGAAAAAAGCCATCGGCACTCCAAGATGTGCCATCCATATCGGTGGCCTCGCAGCGGGCCCGCAAAGCCTCAATGCGGCAGCTGCCGCGGGCCACCAGGCCCATTGGCAGTGTTATGGCGAGACCGTTTCTATCAAAAATTGCCGTAGAGATTGCACTCACTTGCAGGGTTAGGGGGAAGCGAGGCTCGCAGCGTCCGTCGCCCCTGCAGGCCATGGACTTGCTATCCTTGCTAACCACTCCGGCAAAGACTAGATCTGAGTTGCCAGGGCGATCATTGCCGCCCAGGCTGAAGCGTACGCTCATCAGCCCATCGATATTTTGCTGGATGCGCAATTGTCCGCAAGAACGCCAGTATTTGCGAAAGAGGGAAGTGGTTACGTTGCAACGTACTAGCCGTTCGCTGTAGCGGCCAAAGTCAAAGTTTGGAGTGCTGGCATTGCCGGTAGATGGGGGAGCCAGGGCCAAAATTGCCATGCTCAATACCAACAAGAAAGGCCGAGCCATATTCAATAGTTCGAATCGGCAACGCAGAAACCTTGACAGCTGATGCCGTTGCTAGCCGTGCGCCCACAGTGATGGCAGAGAATCTTCGAGAGATTTGCCTGGTCGGGTTCGTTTGCCTCCCTGGCCTGGTCCCTCCGAGGTGCTGGCTGGGTTGACTGGTCTGGCTGGGCTAGTGGGTCTGGTGGGGCTGGCTGGGCAGGGGGGCTATGGCCGGGGCTGGAGTCGTTCATATTGGGTGGTTGCGCCTCATGTAAGGCATAACGTTGACGCATCCAGGAGCAAAGGCGACCAACTTGCCTGGGATCGCCGTGGGTACCTGGGCCTGGGGCAACCAGTTTCTCTGGGGCTACGACCCCCGCCAAGACAGCGAGCTGAAAGCCACCTTCCAGGCGGCGGTCGATCGGGGTTTGACCCTCTTCGATACGGCCGACTCCTACGGCACTGGTCGATTTGGTGGGCGTAGTGAGCATTTACTGGGGCGTTTCGCTTCAACCTTGCCATCGGAGCAGCGGAATGGGATTTGTTTAGCCACCAAGCTGGCCCCCTTCCCATGGCGACTGGGACGGCGCGGCTTTGATCGGGCATTCGCGGCATCCAAGCGGCGTCTGGGGGGACGCATCGATCGGGTGCAGCTGCACTGGAGCACGGCTCGCTACGCCCCCTGGCAGGAACGGCCCCTGCTGGATGGTCTGGCTGATCTGGTGGCCCGGGGCGAGGCGGCCGAGTTGGGGCTTTCCAATGTCGGCCCCCAGCGCCTGCGGCAAGTGCAGGCCCGCCTGGGGGAGCGCGGCATCCCAATCACCAGCCTGCAGGTGCAATTCTCCCTGCTGGCACCGGAGCCGATGGCCGCGGGTGGGTTGGCCGAGGTCTGTGCTGAGCTCGGCATTGCCCTGTTGGCCTACAGCCCGCTGGCCCTGGGCCTTTTGGCCCGGCCGCCTGGCCAGGGCCGCGGCGGACTCACCGCTGGCCGACGGCTGTTGTTTGATCGGCTCGGGCCAAGCCTGGAGCCACTTTTGCAAGAGATGAAGCTTGTGGCCAACACCCACCAAGCCCCCCTGGCGGCAGTGGCACTTAACTGGTGCCGCGCCCATGGAGCCATGCCGATTGTGGGTCTACGCCGACCCGATCAGGTGGAGACGGTGGTCTCTGCTTTGGAGTGGCAGCTCAATCAACCTGAGAGGGAGGCACTGGATCGATTGGCAATGGGGTTGCCGGCACGCATGCCGGCCAACCCCTTTGTAAGCGACTAGTTAATAATAATAGCCAATAATTAAATAGCAATTAAATTATTAGTTGTTGGATCGAGTTGTTTGGATGGCCTGTGTTTAGCTGGCCTGGAGGCTGGTTTCCGGCGTCAGCACCACCGGCATCGCCTTGGGGCGGTTGGGGGGAGCCGCTGGCCGCTCCGGCTCATCGGCCAGGCCTTCGGCGTCGGCGCTGGCCACCTCTGGGGTGACGTCAGGACCGCAGGCCGCCAGTGCTTCTTGCAGCAGTGAATCAAATGTGGCGCCGGGAAGGCGATGGCGGGCCAACTGCAGGAAGGCCCTGGCCAGGGATTCTCCGGCTGCCGCCCTAAGGGCTGGGTTATTGCGGCGTAGCTCCTGCTCCTCCTCAATGGCCTTGATGAAGCGCTCGGTCACGTCTCGTTTGGTGGCGGCTCTGATGCGGGTGTCGCGATCCGTCTGGGTCAGGAAGCCATGGCCATCCAGTTCCTCCAGGCGCCGGCTCAGGCTTTCGAGCACCTCCCGAGCCTCTTTTGCCACATGCGCCAGCTGGCCATCGGAGAGCCGTGGCAGGTCGGCTACGAACACCTTGCCGTGGTCTCTCAAGGTGAGGAAGGTGGGGCGCAGACCGCCACCGCCGCCATTGCGAGGACCCTGGTTGAGTACGACCGGGGGACGCTGGGGGCGGATTGGGGGCACTGGTCCCGCGGAACTGCGACGACGGGTAATACGGCCACCGGCGGAGGCGGCGTACTGGGCAGTATTTGAATTGTCTTCCATTTGCGGGCTTAATGTGGTCACTTTTGATTTAGTAAGGATTGATTTGGTCTGGAATAACTTGGCCGTATCTAGGCTAATTACGCCTTGTCGGAGTTACTGAAGTTGGGACTGGCTCGGGTCATACTCTTGTAAACCATTTTTCGACCGCCTGGGGGCGAGCTTATTAATTCATGTGTTTTCGAGAAGTTTGGCCTCGTTTCCCTTTATCCGGTTGCCATTGATTTTAATTTTGAGTTGGCTTGGTCTCAATAAGTTTAACGGATCGTTGGTCTAGGCGATGGTCGGGCCACGGCGGCCGACGAGCAAGGGACAATTGCCCTGGAGCTTATGGAGGCTGCCCCGCTCACTGGGGGTGAGCGGGGGAAATCCGGCACCATGCCAGCGGTAGATAGGACCAGTAGATAGTCCTATCGGAAACTACCCATAGGGGCCGCAACCTTTCCATGAGCTCTTGGGCTTAAATTGGGCCACCGGGGGTGTAAGACAAATTCTGAGGTTGAAAGAGTCAAATTTGGTGGCTTTAGATAGCTTCCATTTGTAAGCAACAAGTTTTTCGAGTGGAATTTCCTTGGGCGGCTTTTCCGGGGTGAATCGACTCCCCGGGGCTGGTCCGGTGATTCGGCAGTTGATCGGGGGGTGATCGGGGTCGGGAGGGGCCGCCAGCTCTCCTCCAGGGGGATGGTGATGTGTCGACAGACACTAGATGCGGGTCATACCCAGGGGGGCAGCTTGCTCAAACCTGATGCAAACTTTCTACTTAGAAAGGCAATCCGGCTAAAGGCATCCCACCGGTAGCCGCGCCAGCTGCCACCTCCCCCAGTTGCCAGCAATGGTGTCCCTGGGCATGGCATACCGCCAGGGCCGCTTCCACCGCTGGGGCCGGCAGTACGAGGCAGTAGCCGATCCCCAGGTTGAAAGTGTGCCAGATGTCGGCCTCTGGAATCTCCCCCGTCTCCTGTAGCCACTGGAACAGGGCGGGACGTTGCCAGCTGAGGGGATCGATCACGGCATGCATTCCAGCGGGAAGGCAGCGGGGCAGGTTCTCCGGCAGGCCACCACCGGTGATGTGGGCCATGCCGTGGATGGGTATCGCAGCATCCTTAAGCGTCTTCACCAGGTCCCAGTAGATCCGGGTGGGCGTCAGCAGGGCCTCGATGACGCTGCCTTCGCCGGGCCAAGCTGTGGTTCCATCCATACCCTTGGCCTCCAGGATGCGTCGCACCAGGCTGAAGCCATTGCTGTGCACCCCTGAGCTGGCCACCGCCAGGATCCGATCGCCGGGCTGCACGGCCCGGCCATCCACCAGCTCACCAGCCTCCACCACGGCGACGCAGAACCCTGCCAGGTCGTAGCGCCCGGGGCTGTAGAAGCCTGGCATCTCAGCCGTTTCGCCCCCCAGCAGAGCGCAGCCGCTCTGGCGGCAGCCGTCGGCGATGCCCTCCACCACTGCCGCCATCGCGGCGGGACTGAGTTTGCCCGTAGCTATGTAATCGAGAAAGAACAGAGGTTGGGCACCGCTGGTGATCACGTCGTTGACGCACATCGCCACCAGGTCGATGCCCACTTGGTGGTGACAGCCGTGGGCCTGGGCCAGTTCCAATTTGGTGCCCACCCCGTCGGTGCCTGAGACCAACAGCGGTTCCTTGATGCCTGCCGGCAGTCGACAGAGGCCGCCGAAGCCGCCAAGGCCGCCGACCACCTCCGGTCTTCGGGTGGATTCCACGCTGGAGCGGATCCTCTCCACGAAGGCTCGGCCTGCTGCCACGTCCACTCCCGCGCTGCGGTAGTCCATCCCAGTTGTGCAGATCTGTGCAGATCCTCTGATGCCAAGCGGATGCCAGGGCGGATGCCATGCGGATGACAGGCGAGCGCCGTTGCTCGACGCAGCCAAGCGGCTCAATTGCTGCGTTGGGCAGCTTCGAGGCCATTCAGTGGATTTACTGAGGCTGCACCGAGGCGGCAGCGCAGCTTCAGCCCGCCAGGAGGCGCATCAGACTCCGCCAGGCGAGTGGACGATCAGCCAATTGGCACAAGTAACTATTAACAGGCCTGATGTCAATTATTAGTTTTGTTGATTGACGTGGTGCCGGTCCGTCCCGTGTCAGGCCTGTGGGGGCCTGGGATGGTTCAGGGGATTACAAATCCTGATCAATCTTGAGTTGGAATCAGGCTTGCGCTTTGTTTGCTGTTTTGCCTTTACCTTTTCGGTGTCCTTTACCCCCGGAAGGAACTCTGAAGACGAATTCTTCGCACTTGTTCAGCCCTTCCGCTTCTATAAGCGGCAATTGGCCCTGCGGAAATCCAACGTCTTCGAGCCACTGATTCCCTTGTGGTTGCTGCTTAGAGCAGCGAGTTTCGTTTGTTATGCGTCGATCCTTCTCCCTGGGAGCCCTCGCGCTTCATCTCTGCTTAGGCGCCCTGGTGCCTGCCATGGTCAATTCGGCCAAGGCCGCATCCCGCGACAGCTCCGATAGCGATGAGCGCCCCCAGACAACGGTTTTTGGCGCCCAGGTGGCGATTAAATCCGAGCTCACCGGTGCGGATGCAGCGTCTCCAGCGCCTGCTGCCGACCCCACTCCAGAGCCGCTGCTACCTCAGTTCAAAGCTCCTGTTACCACCCCCCAGGTGCTGCAAGCCAGCACTGGCCAGGCCAGCTGGTACGGTCCCGGCTTTTATGGCGGCAGAACCGCCAACGGCGAACGGTTCCGCCCGGGGACGCTTACGGCTGCCCATCGGACGCTGCCCTTCGGCACCAGAGTGCGGGTTACGAATCTCTGGAACGGCCGCACGGCCGTCGTGCGCATCAATGACCGGGGTCCTTTTTATGGCAACCGAGTGATTGACCTGGCCCATGGAGCTGCCCAGGAGTTAGGTGTGGCCTCCACGGGCGTGGCCCAGGTGAAATTGGAAGTGCTGCGCTGAACTGGTTGGGATGGGGTCCTCTTGGGGCCCTAGGGGCCGAGGGAGGGAAATTCAAGTAGCGCTGATTCGCTTTTGGCTCTTTTAATGGAAAGCACCATGTCATTAGGCAATATTTCGAAAGTTGTTTGAATTAAAGAGTATTTTATTGGTGGCAAATATGTTTTTTGCTTGACCTGGCCTGCGCCATGATTGATGGCAATTATTTTGTTGGTATTTGTCGATGCGGCTGATCACCACCTGTCGTGAGCTGGTGCACTGGCGGCGTTCTTGTAACGCTCCGGTGCACTTTGTGCCCACCATGGGGGCCCTGCATGGCGGTCATCGCTCGCTGATTGAACGGGCTGGGCTGGGCTTCGCCCCTGCCCTGTCGCCGCAGGTGGTGGTGAGCGTGTTTGTCAATCCCCTGCAATTTGCTCCAGGAGAGGATTTTGACCGCTACCCGGCCAATCTCAGCCTTGACGCCGCCCTGGCCGAAGCCGCCGGAGCCGCCGTGTTGTTCGCGCCGACGGTGGCGGAGCTCTATCCCTCGGGAGTGGAGGAGCTGTTCCAACTGCAGGTGCCAGCGGCCCTGCAGGCAGTGCTCTGCGGTCGCCGGCGACCTGGTCATTTCAACGGGGTGGCCACGGTGGTTGCGCGATTGCTAGGCCTGGTGCGGCCGGATCGATTGCTGCTCGGGGAGAAGGACTGGCAGCAGTTGGTGATTTTGCGGCGACTGGTGAACGATCTGGGCCTACCAGTTGCGGTGCAGGGTTGTGCCACGGTGCGGGACGCCGATGGTTTGGCGGCCAGCTCTCGCAATAGCTATCTCCAGGCCGAGCAGCGCGCCCGGGCCTTGGCCCTGCCCCAGACCCTGGCGGCCATGGGGCGGCAATTTCAGGCTGGCGATACAGCGCTTGCACCAAATCAGCTGGTCGGCCAGACCCGCGAGCGACTGGAGGCCTCCGGTTTCGTGGTGGACTATGTGGAGTTGGTGCAAGCTGCCACCCTGCTGCCCCTGGAGGCTCCCCGTGGCGTAAGCCTTCTGGCCGCTGCCGTATTTTGCGGGCCCGCCCGCCTGATCGATCACACCGTGCTGATGGCTCGCGCTCCGATTGTTGCCATAGATGGTCCCGCCGGGGCGGGCAAGAGCACCGTCACCCGGGCCTTTGCTCGGCGGCTGGGGCTGATCTATCTCGATACCGGCGCCATGTATCGCGCCGTCACCTGGTGGGTGCAGAGCCAGGGGGCCGATCCGGCGGCTGCCGATGCGGTGGCCCCACTGCTTCAAAACCTCGATTTAAGGCTCTCCCATGGCCAGGAGGGAGAGCAATTGGTGAGCATCAATGGCCATGAGGTGAGCACTGCGATCCGCAGCCCGGAGGTCACCGCCCAGGTGTCCGTGGTGGCGGCCCATGGCTGTGTGCGCCAGGCCCTCACCCACCAGCAGCGGGCCATGGGGGAGCGGGGCGGGCTGGTGGCCGAGGGTCGCGACATCGGCACAGCTGTTTTTCCCGCCGCCGATCTGAAGGTGTTTCTCACTGCCACCGTGGCCGAGCGGGCCCGGCGGCGGGCCCTGGACCTGGAGCGGCAGGGCTTTGCGCCGCCGCCCCTGTCAGAGCTGGAGGCCCAGATCGCAGACCGCGACCATCGCGATGCCAGCCGCGAAGTGTCGCCCCTGCGGATGGCTGACGATGCGGTTGAACTGGTGAGCGATGGCCTCGGCATCGAGGCGGTGATCCAGGCCCTGGTGGATCTGTTCCGCGAGCGGGTGCCGGAGGAGGCCTGGCCCGATCCGGCGGCCTGCCCCGATCCGGCGGCCTGACCCGATCCGGCGGCCAGAACTGGGGCAGAGATCATCGCGGCAACAAACCCTCCAGGCACGAGCTTCAGGCACGAGCTCCAGGCACGAGCCCCGGGGGGGAGCCAGCGGAGCCAAGGGTCGGAGATCGAGCGCTCCTGGCGCCAGCTCAGCCCCGGCGCAGCTCCTGCAGCAGGCCCAGGCAGGCGTCCTCCAGCAGATCCAGCACGTACTCAAAGCCTGCCTCGCCGCCGTAATAGGGATCTGGCACATCCCTCACCTGGAAACGACTGCAGTGCCGGGTGATCGGCTCAATGCTTGCCATGGGGGCCATGGGGGCCTTGGGCTGCTGGGGCTGACGATCCAAGCTGCGGCTCAGGGCCTGCACCGCCCGCAGGTTGTCGTCATCCATGGTCAGAATTCGATCAAAGCGGTGCAGATCAGCCGCTTCAATTTGACGGGCCCGGCTGGGCAGCTGGATGCCCCGGCGCTCGGCCGCCGCCCGCATGCGCCGGTCGGCCGGGTTGCCCACGTGCCAGCCTCCGGTGCCGGCGCTGTCCACCACAAACTGATCCCCCAGGCCCTCGCTGGCCAAAAGGTGCAGGAACACCCCCTCGGCGGCCGGGGAGCGGCAAATATTGCCGAGGCACACGAATAACAGCCGCCGTTCAGCCATCGGTGCCCTCCTGCAGCGGCGCAGCCCCAAGTCGCTGCAGGGCCAGCCGGGCCCGCAGCTGCACCACAGGGGCCTCCTCCGCCGGGTTGCTACTCAGCCCGTGCAGGGCGCCCAGCAGTTGCGGGAGGGTTTCAGCAGTGGAGCTGCCATCGGCAGCCAGGGCCGGCGCCAGGGCCTCCAGTCCCACCGCCACGGCATAGCGCACCACCCATTCGCCGTCCCGACAGCCATCCACCAGGGCCTGCAGGCAGCGCTCGACGATCGCCCGCCGCTCGCTGGCGGCCAACGTCGCAAGGTTCAGCTGGCCCAGGCCCCGGGCGGCGGCCCGCCGCACACTGGGCCCGATGTCCCGGGCGAGGGCATCCTCGAGCACCTCCAGGCCGCGCACGTCGCCGATGCCGGCCAGGGCCCGCACGGTCCAGGCCCGGGCGCCGTAGTTGAAGCCATCGAGGTTGGCCAGGATCGTGTCCACGGCCGGTATGCCGATGGCGATCAGCCCATCCACAGCGGCCACCGCCGCCCCTGGGTTGTTGAAGCCCAGCACCTCCACCAGGCAGGCGGCCCCATCGGGATGGGCCGCGGCCGCCAGGGCCTGGGTGGCCTGGAGCAGACCCAAGGCACTATCTGCCCGCTGCACGGCTTCCACCAGGGGCGCCACGGCGGCATCGCCAGTTCTCTTGGGTTCAGCCATCGCGATGGTCATCGGTGGAGGGGGTCATCCATGGGCTCAAAGCAGGGCATCCGTGGGCTCAAAGCAGGGCATCCATGGCCTCGAGCACGGCCACCGTTTCCTCGGTGGCCAAGGCCGAGAGACGGGCCAAGGCCGAGAGACGGGCCAGGGCCGAGACAGGGGCCACCGCCTCGGCTACTGCCACCGTCTCGACTACCACCAGCTGGCCGCCAGTGGGCCGCGACGCCGCTGGCCCAAGGCCCACCAAGGCCGCGGCGCTCGCATTTTCCACCAGCCCCCGCAGGGCGATCAGCTTGAGGCTGTTCTCGGCGAGGGTGGCCGCTATGGGCCCCAGGGCAGGCCGCCAGCCGGCTGCTCCCAGATCCATCAAGGCGGCGCGGCGCACCTGGAGTTGTTGATGTTGCAGCAGCTCCACCAACAACTGGCCCCAGCGGGGTTCACCGGTGAGTTGCAGCAGCGCACGGCAGGCGGCGCTGCGGATCAGTGGTCGCTCGTGGTCCACGAACGGCTGGATCACGGCCACCACAGCCGTATCGGCCACGCCGATGTCGCCGAGCGCCTCCAGGAGCGCTTCGCAGGGCTCCTGGAGGCGCGGCGTGCCCGGTTGCAGGGCCCCGGCCACCGCCGGGCCGCTGGCCAGGCGCCGCAGCAGGGGCGCCACGGCTTCCAGGGCGCGCAGCTCGCCGAGGGCGCGGGCGGCCGCCTCGCGCAGGCCGTGGTCGTCGTCTTCGAGGCTGGCCAGCAGATCTGGGATGGCTGGCTCAGCCATGGCGCCGAGCTTGCCGAGGGCCCGGGCGGCATTGCGGGCCACGGCGTTTTCCTCCACACCGGCGCCTGGATCGCGGGGCCGGCGTTGCCCCAGGGCCTGCTGTAGCAACGGCACGGCGTCGGGATGGACGCTGCGGTTGCGGCCCAGCCACCAGGCGGCGTAGTACTGCGCCGAAGGGTCGTCAGCGAGACGCAGCCGGCGCAATGCCTCCGCCTCGCTGATCGGCTCGCCGTCCCTGGCAGTGGAGTCAGCCGGGATGGAAGGTATGTCGCCGCTACCGCTCATGGCCCCCTGGGTACTGATTTGCCAAGAATCCGAATTGCCAAGAATCCGATTTACCAAGCATCCGATGCTGCCACCGGCAAGGGCCCCCAGGCAATTGCCACGGACCAGCAAAAAAAAGGCCCCCAAGTGGGGGCCCTGGTGCCAATGCGACTGAAGGATCAGACGAGGGCGGAGATTGCGTAGTCGATGTAGTTGTTGGCAATCACACCGGGGTCGCCACTGATGCCGTGGTTGGCCTTGATGTAGTTCAGGGCTTCCACATACCAGGAGGGGGAGAGTTCGAAAGCGCGGTTGATCTCGTCGAGACCGGCGATCAGATACTCGTCGATGGGGCCGGTGCCACCAGCCACCAGGCAATAGGTGACTTGACGCAGGTAGTAGCCGATGTCACGGGCACACTTGCCTTTGCCGCGGGCATCGGAAGCATAGTTGGAGCCCTGCATCTGGGTGGTGTAGGGGAACTTGCTGTAGACGGCCTGGGCGGCGCCGTTCACCAGATCATCAGCCTTGGCGGTTAGGATCTTGGCGGCTTCAAGGGCGTTCTTAGCGCGCTCGAAACGACCGAAAGCAGCGTTCAGCTCGGTGTTCGAGAGAAAGCGGCCCTGGGAATCGGCAGCGGCGACGGCCTCGGTGAGGGGAGTCTTCATTGGAGTGGGATGAAGTGAGTTAAACCGTTATTTCAGGAAAAATCCTGAGTTGAGGCCGATCAGCCGACAGCGGCGGCAGCGCGGTCGAAGTAGGTGCCGATTTCGCTCATCAGAGCGGAGCAGTCGCCGGGGGTGATGCTGTTGCGATCGTTGGCGATGGAGATGGCGGCGTCCTTCATCTTGCGCACGCCTTCAGCCACGGAAGCGCCGGGCACGCCGAGGGCCAGGTAGGTCTCACGCAGGCCGTTCAGGCAGCGATCTTCCAGCACGGAAGCATCGCCGGTGAATACGGCGTAGGTGACGTAGCGCAGGATGATCTCCATGTCGCGCAGACAAGCTGCCATGCGGCGATGGGTGTAGGCGTTGCCGCCGGGGGCGATCAGGGCGGGCTGCTGATCGAACAGATCGCGAGCGGCGTTGGTGACGATCTTGGAAGCGTTGGAGGTGATCCGGTTCACAGCATCCATACGCTTGTTGCTGCCGGCAACCATCGCCGCGAGGGCGTCAATCTGACCGGCGTTAAGGAATTCGCCGCGGGCATCAGCCTGCGCAACGACCTTGGTGAAGGCGTCGAACATTGAGGGCTCCTGTTCTCGACGTCGGGGTCGGGAGTGGGTGGGAAGTGCGCTTCGACTGAAGCACCTACCCATTCTTCAGAAACCCATGCCGGTTACGTGATCAACTTTACAAAGGGTCACCGGATAGTGGTGCTAATGGGGGGGGTAGTCGGTTTTTCTTAGGTTTTTCTTCCGTTTCTGCCGGCGATGCTTCACCGCTGCACTCCTGGTTGGCCGAATGCGTGGCTGGCTGGCTGGGCTAGCCCCCTGGGCCCAGCCAAGCAAAAGCCCGACCTGAATCAGGCCGGGCTCGGGAAAACTGCACGCCTGGTTAGCCAAGATGCTCAGTTGATGGCTAAAGCCGAAATGATGGCAAATGTAAAAATAATGGCAAATGCCTAAATGATGGCAAATGCCTAAATGATGGCAAATGCCTAAATGATGGCAAATGCCGAAAACGTTCAGTTCACCGGACTTACGCTGGTGACGCGGCCGACTTGGCGATGAATCATCTGCTGGATCTACAGCATCTTGTCAAAGGTAACGAAGCGCACGGTGTTGGAGTGCTTATGCAGGCGGTAATTGCACAGGCCGCTCACTTCCACGCGATATACACGTGCTTTCTGGCCAATTCCCTGGGCCTTGGAAGTGATCGAAGAGGCGGCAATGGCGGCTGGCTGGCTGGCAGCTCCGCCGGCGTTTGGACTCACCCCAGCGGACCTCGGTGGTGAGCTGCAGCAGGGCCCGGGCGGCCGCACTGCGAACCAGCGGACGGTCATGGCCGCTGAACGGCTCGATCACCCCCACCACCGCAGGATCGGCCACGCCGACCGCGCCCAGGGCCTCGATCAGGGCCTCGCAGGGTTCCTGAAGCTTGGGGCTGTTGGTCTGGGGCGCTCCGGCGCCGGCCAGACCACTGGCCAGGCGGGCGCAGATCGGTTCCACCGCTTCAAGGGCCCCCAGTTCGCCCAGGGCCCGGGCCGCGGCTTCGCGCAGACCGTCGTCGTCGTCGTCTTCAAGGGCGGCCAGGAGGTCGGGCACCGCACCGCCATCCTCCAACTTGCCCAGGGCCCGGGCCGCGTTACGGGCCACGGCGTTGTGCTCCACACCAGCGCCGGGATCCCGCGGCTGGCGTTGGCGCAGGGCGGAGCGCAGCAGGGGGACGGTGTCGGGGTGCCGGCTGCGCATCCGCCCCAGCCACCAGGCGGCGTAGTACTGCAGCGACTGATCGTCGGTCTGTCGAAGGCGCTGCAGTGCTTCGTCCTCCTTGATCGGTTCGCCTGCTGCGGTGATCCCCGAATCTGGATCGGTGGTTCCAGCCATGGCCCGCACGGTGCCGGAGAGGGAATCTGATGTTGGCATTGCGTCAAGTCCTCCCCGGCTGGCGCCGCCTGCCTTGCCTCGGAGAAACCGGAGCTGGAACACGCTTGTGCCGGCCCCTCGTGTTCCGTCGCAACTCCGATCGCGTGAGGGTGTGGATCGATACTCCGTCCGAAGTCGTGGCGCAATTCCATGGCCATTGCTTCTGCTGCCACGTCACGATGATCGAGGCCTGACGTCTGGCCAGTCTGAGAGAATCAGTCCTTAACGATTTAGATCCTGGTTTAATCTCCATGGCAAGGACGACCAACCAGAGCGACACAGGAGCAGATCGTCAGTGGGATCTGATGCGTGCCAGCTTCGATGGCGACTGGCAGGGGGTGACCACCTGGTATGGGCGAGATAGTACTGGAATGAATCTGACCCGAGGAGAATCAGATCCAGCTGGATCGCTCTATGCGATCCGTTTTTCCGATGACAACACGGGGCTTTGGCATGGAACGGGCTTGCGGTTTGCCTCAGGTGGGGAACGCAAGTTTCCCTTGTTTCGGCATAGCTATAATCTAAGTAATAATTGTTGGCATTTCCCCAATACCGCAGGTCAGTCAAGTCTGGCAATGGACGGAAGTGTCTTCCGGGCGGGCCATGAAGTGAACTTCTTCACCTGCCGCTCCCGCTCCATGCTCATTGCTCTTTATCAGCGACGGGAAGATCAATCTATAGTCCTGCAATCCATCGCCGCCACACCCTTTCGTTGCAAGCGTGCCCTTGTCGATCCGGTACGGGACAAGCCAGATTCGCTCCACGATATTTTTCAGACCATCACAGGATGGCCTGGGATAGAGCAGGAGTTACGACCCGGTCAGTGGCCAAAGAACCCATCTTCAGGTCTGGCTATCGAAGCATTTGATGCAAGAAACTTTCAAAAATATGATGTTAACGGTTATTTTTTAGACAATCTATTGTGTAGCGTGCCAGAATGCTTGCCCCACGGTCGTTTTGATCTAAATTTTGGCTGCCTATTAAGCCCAAAAAGTTTTGTGCATCTGATCATTGGCTACGATGAAAAGCATCAACTTGTCAGCTGGGTGGAACGTCGTTATCAACCCACCATGGATGGGTGAGTCAGCGTGAAGCCGAGTTGCTTGAGCTTTGCATTGCTCACCCTGGCGTTGAGTACACGATCGGTGGTGTCAATTGTCAACCATTTTGCCAGTGGTAGACCAGCTTGTTCGCACAGGCGATCAGTCAGCTCTTGACCCGTGTATTGGGTATCATTCACCAGATTGTAAGTGTCGTTGAGGTTGTGCTCAAAAGCAAATGACACTGCACGAACAATATCATCAAGATGGATCCAGCAAGGCACGTTTTGGCCATTGCGTTGAACAACGCCGCCTGCAGCTGAGAGGAGCATGGCGGGGATATCACGGCCAGGCCCGTAGATGCCACCCAGTCGAAAAATGCAAACGTTGACCGATTCTGAGCGGAGTGACTGGATCATGTCCTCAGCCATCGCCAGAACTTCATTAACCGGGTGAAGCGAATCCAGTTGGACGGTCTCGTCGGTTAAGGCACCAGATCGATTGCCATAGACACCGCAGCTGCTCAAGTGAACCAGTTGCAGCGGGGTTTCCCGTGGGCGTTGCTGGAGCGCATCCTTCAGCATCTGCAAGCCGCCAAGGAAGGTCTCCCGATAGTGATTGATATCAACCTGAGAGGTCTTGGAGGGTGCAAACGACACCAAAATGCCATCAAGGCCTTCAGTAAAGGAGAGGCTGGTGCGGGAATCCGTGGAATCGAAAATCATTGGAGTATCAACAAGCTCAGCCAACGCGGCTAGGCGTTCACGGCGGGTTGTCGTTCCCCAAAGTTGATGTCCTTCCTGCCTCCAGGCCTTGGCAACCGCTTGACCCACGTAGCCACAGCCAAGAATGGCGCGCTGCTCCCCGGAGGGCAGGATGGGGCGCTGCCCCTTGGCAAGCATTTGGTAGAGAGAGGCCAGATCTGGCGAGAAGGTCATGGAAATGTTACATTTCATTAACTTTAGCTGGCTTGTCAACGCGGTGTGAGGCATGGGATGGCTCGATCCTCACCTCGCTGAGAGATGGTCCAGCGCCGCCTCGCATCAGAGTGTGGCTTCAGGCGCTCCATCCCAATGCCCACTTACCAGATCACAGCGGAGGGGCTGGCGGACCTGCAGGTGAACTGTCCAGGTTGCAGCGGCGATGCCCTCGTACTGGCCATGGGGCACCAGGAAATGCAGAGCTTTCAGACGCTCCGGCGCAGCCATGACGGCCGTCAATGGTGGTTTCAGGTGACCTTGAAGCCCGGAGGGGCTGAAGACAGTGCCGTCATCAGGGTGGTCAGCGTCTGTCGAATCGACCAGACCTAGGGGAAGGCTCCTCACCGAACCGATCGTGATGCCCTGGTTCTGGGTGTGGATCGCGGTAGTCCTGAGCGCGGCCTGGTGGGTCCGGGCGAGGTCAGCCATGGAACAGGGGGTCACGACAAAGCCCGTTGACGAGGCCACCGGGCTTTGAAGGAGTTTGGTTGATGGGGGCGGAGCTGCTCGAACTGCACCGTCGCCTGATTCAGCAGAGTGGTGGCATGAGCGACCCACGCTCAGAGGTCGAAAAGAACCCCGTGGATGTAAGCCTCGGTCCATTCCTTGCCATGGAATCGGCCCAGCATGCCCCGGGCCGGATCCTTCTCGGCGCGGTAGGCCACATAGCTGCGCTGTCCGGCCAGTAGCTCCTGGCGGCGCTCGTCAGTCACGGGTTGGGCCTCGGCCACCAGCTGCAGGTAAAGGTCGAGGTAGGCCACGAAGGCCGGGAAGACGGCGTTCTCGATCAGCGCGTCGCCGTCGGAGCCCAGGGGAAGCCTGGTCCAGAGGAAGCCGGGAGAGAAGTACGGCTCGGCCTCGGCCGGAATCGGGCCACCGGAGGGGAGAACTTTCTGCCACTGCTCCCAGATCGGCAGCAGTCGCTCCCAGACGGGGGCGGTGTGCCGTTGGTCGGTCTTTAGGGCTGGCTGAAGGTCAAGGGCGATCAGGTGACCCGCTGGCAAGGTGACCAGATCAGCACCGAAAAAGGGAAGATCGAAGCCGCTGCAGGGGTTGGCCACGAAATTCAGCACCGAGGCGGCGCTGCCCGCTTCCACGCAAGCGGCACGCACCTGCCGCAGTTTCTCCGTGCTGCAGCCCCAGGTGGCTGTGCAGACGGCAACGGGCTGGGCCTTAGACCCTGCAACGCCTTCACGCCGCAGAAACGTCGGGTCGATCGGATAAGCAACCGGCTCAAAAGGCTGAAGGGCCTCCACCGCATGCTCCAGGAAAGGAGCCCAGCGCCAGCCAGCCAGGTTGACCGGATCGAGGCTGCAAGGCTGGGGCTGCGCAGAAAAGGTCATGGGGAAATCTCGGGGGGAAGAACCGGTACCTGGCCACTGCCGGGGAACAGAAAATCCTTCAGGAACCGATCCGACCAGGCCTTGCCGAAGTGGCTGGTGAACAATCCATGGGCGGGATCCCGTTCGGCGCTATACACGTCGTAAGCGTCCTGAAGGCGGTGTACCTCGTCGGGATGCAGGCAAGCGGACGTTTGGGGGCGATCGTGGAGAGCCCAGTAACCCGCGAGGAACGCCGTGAATGCGGCAGGTAACGATCCCTGGGCTTGTTCGGCGTTCCCCCTGCAGAACAGCAGCCATGGCGAGAAGTACTGATGCGGGTCGAAGGAGCGCATGGTTTCCTCGCCGTTGAGATCGGGGAAGCGCTCATGCAGCTGCCGAAGATCTTCCAGGTGGTGGGCCAGATACTCCGGCTTCTGGAGTAAAGGTTGGAAATCGAGAACGGCCACCAGTTTTTGGCGGGTACCGAACCACAGCAGGTCGATTCCCAGCAGTGGTTGATCGCGGTTGTATTCGGGATATGCCACGGAATTGAGCACCTGGAGGCTCTCCCCGGCATCGAGCCGGGTCACCCGCCAGCGGCGGATGCCAGGCAACTGCCAGAGCCAACTGCGGATCACACTGTTGCCCTTGGCGGAGCGGCACTCGGCCAAGTCGTTCGGAATCTCCAGGGGTTCGCCCCCCCTGACCCGGATCTGTGTGTGAAGCTGGTCAAGGAAGGGATCGAACATGGTGTGCGGTTAGCTTTCCGCAGCAAGCGGCTGCGTGGCGAGTGGGAAACGCTGTCGTGCCGTTGCGCTGATGGCTTCCAGCTGAGCGTCATTGGGACAGCGCAGCTCGGTGCAGTAGGTCGTCATGCTGATGCCATCAAGGAACTGCACACTGCTGACACGGATGCGTACGCCCTCGGCAACGAACCAGCAGCGCTCCACTCCTACATTCGTGTCGTAGCGAGTGGTGATGGTGAGCAGGCCGTCCTCGGCAAAGGAGTAGTTGCTGATCACCGGTTGTTTCTCAATGTAGCCCTTGTCCCGCAGTAGCAAGCCACAGCGTGGGTTCGCCTGGTCCGCAACATCGAGCAGAACGGCGGCATTGTCGTCACAGCGGCTGTTCTCCTTGAGGTTGCTCTCCCACCAGAAGCGCGCACCGCCACTCACCTGGCCAGAGGCAACGCCAAGGCTTCCGCAGATACTCTGCACGGCCGCATCTGAGCGATCAAAAGGTTCGATGGTGAGATTGGAGTCGCCGGCTTCGTCGTCCTGGTGATCAAGATGGTGCACGGCGCGGCGCGTCAGCCAAGTGCCGGCACTGGCGGCCAGGAAATCCGCCATGGTCAAGGGTGGAATCTGTACCATCACGTTCAGGCGACTACGGCCTCGGTGCTACCGCCCCGGATCCGCCGGGTGAGGAAGCCGAACAGAACCTTGCCTATGGCGGCGACCAGATTTCCCTCCAGTTCCTGGAACATCTTCATGTTGTAGTGGAAGGCCTGGTTCGCCTCCTCCACTATGCGGTCTGCCAAGGCCTGCTCAATCGGCAGGCTGTCGAGGATGATGCGGTAATCGGTCTTGAAGGCCTTTTCGTCGTCGATGGCATCAAACTCGTAGAAACGCAAGCCATCATGTTCTCCCAGGCTCATGGCTTTCTGGGCGATGTTCTTGAGGATCTGGCCGCCGGAAAGGTCACCAATGTAGCGAGTGTAGTGGTGACCTACCAGCAGCTCGGGGGCCGTCTGGGCCACCTGATGAATGCGGGCCACGTACTCCTGGGCGCCTGGAGTGGCTTTGACCTGGCTGCGCCAGTCACCACCGAAGTAAAAGGCCAGATCCTGCTCCAGCGCCAATCGCCGGTTGAGCTGGGGGAAACCGATTGGCCCCACCACGGGGTGATCGGCGAGCTTGCCGATCTCTTCCTCCATGGCGCTATACACAAACCAGAGATCACCCACCAGGGTGCGGTAGCTGGCCTTGTCAACCACCCCCTTGAGGAAGCAGCTCACAAAGCCTGTGTTCTCGGCCATGGTGTGGGCCTTCTTCGTACCCTCCCGCAGCTGGAGGGCAAGATTGACAGCCATGGCGGCAAGGCAGGGATGGTTCTGGCTCGAACCTAAGGGAGGATCGTCCGGGATCAGGTCCGTCTGTTGCAGGCCTCAATGAAAGGCCATGCCAGCCAAACGGCAGGCCTGAAGCGGATCAGGACGGAGTGGTGGCCTCCAGCTGGCTGGCCAGCTGGATCAGCACCGCCTCGATGCGCTGCAGTTCGGCGTGGGAGGCGAGGGTGGCCTCAACCTGCTTCTGGGGGAGCTTGAGCCGCTGGCCCATGGCCTTCACATCGGTGACCAGGCGATCGCGGTAGGTGGTGAGCACTTCGATTGACTCGAGACAGTCCTGATAGCTGGGATCGGTCATGGATCGGACAAGGCGGCTCCGATCAGGGTAGGTAGTCGGTCGAGCCCGGGATCTGTCAACGCGGCCGCGGGCTCGTTGGGAGGCCATGGCCAACAGGCGAGTTCGATGGCACGTCAAGCCATCTGGGCCGGCAGGCCAGGGTCTGGGAATCGGCCGATCGGGCTTTGATCACGAAATCTTGCGTCACCCATCCGCTTTGGGTCTGGGCCAAACCCTCGGGTTAGTTTCATGGTGCTTCAGTCCTCAGGACAAGCTCGATAGCTGCTTTTCAATTGCTTTTACCGCAATTTCAGAAAGGCCAGAGCCTTTAAGAAGCTCCCCAAGTCCCTAAGCCAGGGTTCTCCCAAATGCTCGACGCCTTTTCCCGCGCTGTTGTAAGCGCTGATTCGAAAAATGCTGCTATTGGCGGCAATGAACTGGCAGCTCTTCGTGCCTATGTTGCTGCGGGCAACAAGCGCCTAGACGCCGTCAATGCCATCTCCTCCAATGCATCCTGCATTGTGTCTGATGCAGTGACCGGCATGATCTGCGAGAACACCGGACTGATCCAGGCTGGTGGCAACTGCTATCCCAATCGCCGCATGGCCGCCTGCCTGCGCGATGGTGAGATCGTGCTGCGTTACATCAGCTATGCCCTGCTGGCCGGCGATTCCTCCGTTCTTGACGACCGCTGCCTTAACGGTCTGAAGGAAACCTACATCGCTCTGGGTGTGCCCCTGCAGTCAGCCGCCCGTGCCGTGGCGATCATGAAGGCGTCTTCCACGGCCCACATCAACGAGACCAACACCAGCGGCACCAATCCCGACGAAACCCGTTTCCGCAAGATGGAAACCATCAAGGGCGATTGCTCCGCACTGGTTGCCGAAGCTGCCTCCTACTTCGACCGGGTGGCCAGCGCTCTGGCTTGATCGGTTTTCAGCAATAGCTTTTTCATCCTTTTCACTTCCATCACAGGAACCATTCAATGAAATCTGTTGTCACAACTGTCGTGACCGCCGCTGACGCCGCCGGTCGCTTCCCCAGCCAGAACGACCTTGAGGCCGTTCAGGGCAATATTCAACGCGCCACTGCCCGCCTGGAAGCCGCTGAAAAGCTGGCTCTTGGTATGGACAACGTTGTGAAGGAGGCCGGCGATGCCTGCTTCAAGAAGTACCCCTATCTCAAGCAAGCCGGCGAAGCTGGCAGCAACCAGATCAAGGTTGACAAGTGCTACCGCGATCTCGGCCACTACATGCGCCTGATCAACTACTGCCTAGTGGTGGGTGGCACCGGCCCCCTCGACGAGTGGGGTATTGCCGGCGCCCGCGAGGTTTATCGCACCCTGAATCTCCCCACCGCGGCCTACGTCGAAGCGCTCACCTACACCCGTGACCGCGCCTGCTCCCCTCGCGACATGAGCCCCCAGGCTCTGAACGAGCTCAAGAGCTACCTCGATTACGCCATCAATTCCCTCTCCTGAGGCCCGTTTGTTTCCGCAGGGGGAGGCTTAGGCCTCCCCTTTTTTGTTGACGGCCCCTTCTGAGGCCCTTCCCCTCGCAGCGACGACCTTCCGATGGCTCCTGCCACCAGCACCGGCTCCCTTGATCAGCTGTTCGACGATCTTGGGCATCCCAATCCCTACGTGCAGACCGAGGCATTCCTGGAGATGGTTCGGCACCATGCCGATGCATCGTTGCCTCGGCTGCTTCTGATGCTCGATCATCAGGATGTGGTGAGGCGTCGGGCAGCGGTGCGCGCCCTAGGTGCTTTCGCCGATCGGGCGATGTTGCCCCTTGCCGCTAAGTTCCACGCCAGCTCCGATGCCACCGTTCGCGCCAGTTGCGTGAAGGCCTATGCCCAGATTGCCTCCAATCGGCCCGGCATCAATGTTCCTCCGGAAGCCATGGCAGCCCTTGAGGCCGCGTTGCATGACGCCTCCCCCGTGGTGGCGATCACCGCTGTGATGGCCCTCGGCCAGGTCGGCAGGCAGGCGCTGCCGCTGTTGCTCAAGGTGTGCCGAGGCAAGAACGAGGCGCAGGCCGTGGCAGCGGTGACTGCCCTGGCTGGCATCGATCATCCGGATGTGGCCGCTTGTTTCCTTGAGTTGTCCACCGCCGAGAACACCGATCCCTATGTGCTCGAAACGGTGATTTCGTCATTGGCCAGGGTGGCGGATCTACGGATGCGGCAGCCGTAGATCTACCAGTCATTCATCCCTCTGGCGCTCAGCCAGGCGTCAGAGGTCCTCAACGGCTTGTTGATGGCTGCGCAGCTGCTGAAGTGAGACCTGCAGCACAGGCTTGACTTGGTCGTTGGCTTCTGCTGCCAGGGCAACCTCCAGCTCGGTGATGGCATCGAGGGCTCGCAGCTTCATCAACGAAAGGGCGGCATTCTTGCGCACCTGATCTGAACGGTCTCTTAGCAAGGGCTGCAGGAGCGGTGATGCCCAGATCGGATCATGCAGCTTCCCCAAAAGAGTGGCGGCTTCTGCGCGCACCGGTTCAGCCGGATCGGCGAGAGCCTCGATCACCAGCACCCGGGCCTCGTCGTCGTCGAGGCTCTGAATCTGCTCACCAAGGGCGGCAATCGCCGCCGTACGCACTTCGTTGTCGGCAGAACGGGCTGCTCGGCGCAGTGCTTCTGGCGCCCTGGCACCGACGAAGGCCAGACCCCAGCTGGCCAATCCCAGGTGCATGGTGGTGCTCTCGGCATTGGAGAGAACAGCGATCAGAGCCTCCACGGCGCACTCACCGGTGGCTGCCATGGCACCCACGGCAGACCCTTGCACCACTGGATCCGGATCATTCAGAAGCGCAGCCAGGAGATCGGGGAGTGCAACGGGGTCACCGATCAAAGTGAGGGTTTTGGCTGCGGCACGGCGGACGGTCACATTGGCGTGGGTTCTAAGTGCCTGGCATAAAGCCGGAACGGCTGCGGGACCAACGGCACCCAGACTCTCGGCGAAGGTGAGCCGCATCAGGCCGCGTGGATCGCCGAGCCCCGCTACCAACTTCTCGATCAACTTCTGATCCCCGGGGGGGCGATCTCCGGAGCGCAACAGCTGCTTCAGCTCCGCAGCCAAAAGGGAAGCTTCCTCTTCACTGAGGGAAATGGCCGCAGATACCGGCGTTAATGGCGGAGTCTGATGGATCAAGGCGCTGTGGCAGTCCAGGGCCCATTCTTGACGCAAAGCCAGACGGCACCCGGCTGGTGTGTCTGCTCTTAACATAAGCCCGATTGAAGCAAAGCAATGACCACCTTCTTGATCTCCCACAACCTCCAGGTGGCGAGTGATTGTTGCCCCCCCTGGGATGGGCTGCAATTGGCGGCAGGGTTGAAACGCTTCTGTCCAACGGTCACCTCGCTGGAAGCTTTGTCCCACCCGCACTGGCGTCTCCGGATGGAGAGCCCGCTTGATGCCCCGCGTTTTGCTGAGGAACTGGTGGCAGGATGGGGCTCACTGCGTAGCGACTATGGTCATGGGGTCGACCATGGGATTCTTGCGTTAGGAGGTCGAAAGGACACACCGGCAGCCAGCTCTTCACCACTCGGTCTCGGCGCCTGGGGGGTCGACGTCGTTGAAACTCCTGATCCAGTTGCTTTTCTGGAAAGTATTCAATGGGAACAGCTGAAAGCTGGCCGTCCAGCCGATGGCGTCTTTGAAGTGCTCTACATGCCGCAGTAGTGGAACGGCTTTAGGTCCGCTTGCTCCGGGAGGGTGGCTCGGTCGTGCGCTGGCTTACGCGCTTAGTTTTTTGGGGTTGACCAGGTTCCGGCCGATCAGCGTCAGGGGAGCGCTGTGCTTCGAAATTCTCCTGCGCTGAAGCTGCCTGGGGCGTAGCATCAAATTCACGCAGCCGCGATCGGTAGAGCATGGGATAATGAGCGATGTAATCAAGGATGAACGAACCAGTGAGTTCAAGTCGCTTTAATAACATCCATCCGGGCCTTGATCAGGAAGAGTCTTTGCGCATTCTGTCTTTACCAGTGGCGGAATTGGAGTCAAGCAGTGATCGCTACATGGCGGTGGCCCAATTGCTCAACTTTCCCGGCAGGCAATCGGAACAGGCCTTGCTTGGGCTGCTCGCAGAGGAAGACGAAACGCAAGCAACCCAGCTCGCCAAACGCAAAGCCGTGGAGGTGCTGGCACGGCTTGGTTGTAGAGATGCGATTAAGAGCATTGGCAAGTGCCTGATCAGTGACGATCATTACTTGGTGGAGAATGCAGCTTGGGCCTTACACCAGTTGGGCTGCCAGGATCAAGGGATCATCAATCAGATGGTGGCCTTATTGGCAGACTGCCGTCAGAATCGTCGTGTGCTGATTCAGAGTTTGGCCGGCCTAAGGGTCGTGCAAGCACTGCCTGAGATCAGCGCTCTCCAGGATGATGGTAGGCCAGGAGTTCGTGGGGCAGCTATCGCCGCTGTGGCCTCTCTGGGCGGATCAAGAGATCGGATCTTGAGCCTTGGTGAACAGCTTTTTCTGCCGAATCAGATGGACCGGCAGTCGGCTATTCAAGATGTGATTGATGCTGGCGCGCAAGAGCTGCTTGAGGAGGTTTTGTGCGCCCCTGTTTCGCCGGTGTTTCGGATGCGGGCGGTGCGTCTGCTTTGGCCCGAGGCGCAGCCTTTGAGCAACGGCCTAGCGCTCTTGAATACACTTGATTCGCTGCTATTGGACAGCCCTAAGAGCCTTCAGCTTGTCCATAGCTATGGCGAAAAGCAAGAGAACTTGTTTTTAATAAATGAGTTTTTTGGTACGGATTTTAGTCGCTGCTATCTTGCCTTGCAAACACTTGCCTGCGAACCAGGAGAGCACCTATGGCCCCTGCTCGAGCAGCGTTGGCTGGAAGAGGCCCACAATGACTATGGAGCTCACTATTTCTTTATTCGCCTGTTTGCCATGGTGGCAAACTGGGGAGCCGAAAAGACTAAGGTCGAAAATTATTGCGAAGATGCCATCTTCAACCGCCGACCTCAGTTTACCAAGTCACGCCCCGCGGCCATTCTCGCCCTATTACGTCTTCAGCCCGAACGATTAAATTCTTCTCTGAGTCAACTGCTGGACCCTGAGCTAGAGTCGAATTGGGAATGTCGCTATGCGTCGTGGATGGCGGTTGCACAAATGATCGGAATGGGCATGTCGATCGGCACTCAACTCGTGCAGTTGCACATCAAGACTAATGATCCAAATGCTTTTATCGAGAGCAAGAAACGGCAGGTAGCTGGGTTACTCACTGATTTCTGAAAATCGTGTCCTTGTGCTTCCTTTATTTGCCCAATAGCTCACGAACGCCTGACCGGCAGGTCTTGGAACCTTTGCCACAGCACGTAGAATTTTAAAAGTACGCCTTGGCCCCATCGGCCAAGCACCTACTTCTTGTATAGAGGTGATCTCACCCCCTAACGAAAGCAGACAGACTTCGAAGCGCTCGATCAAAGATTGATCAACTGTCTCAAAGATAAAGTCAGTCCCGCGGCAGATTAGATGCTGCGATCGAATCCAGCTTTCCAGCTGCTGCTGTGGGCTCTTTGTGCCCATCTTACTCAGCTGATAGCATGATTATCCTGGAGCCAGCCTTCATCGAGATGGTCGCCATAGCGATAGGATCGGCTAAAGCGTAGAGGTCCATTTTCCGCTCCCCAGAGATAGGCGTGCGTACTGGGGTCAAAGCCGCGATCTCGGCTCACCCAGTGATCCTCGCAAAACTCTACTTCGCTAACCAGATAGGTCAGTACACCATCGCGGGGAATCAGGCACTTGCAACCCGGCTCTACTTCACCCGAGAAAGAACCATCTTGTTTCTGGCGAAAGACCATCGCACAGCCTGGACGGGGCAGCAGATCCTCTGCGACGATGCCAGACAGTAATTCTGGCCGAGATCCTGCCCCGGCTACGCGAATTCCGTTGCGAAGGCCAAAGTTGAGCATCAGAAAATGGTCATCTGCAACGATTAGCTGATGCACTCCCTGACGGTATGGACGCCAAGGGTCATAATCATAACTCTGCTCAGAGTAAAACCAAGGGCCATTAAAAATCTCCCATGGAAGGGGACGAAAAAAAATGTTGATATGGGAGAACTTGGATGGCTCTGCCTGTGCCTGTTGGTGGTTGCTGAAGCAGCCTGAAATGGTCTGAGCGAAGTGCAATATGGATGCAGAGTTCATAAGTCAATTCTCTATTCTTCTGATTTCTGAACTGAAGGAAGTCTGCAATATGCCCGATCCCTCTGATGTTCGCAGAACAGAGGATCGGCAACGCACGTGCTCAGAGAGAAACCAGATTCGTTCCTCTGCTATTGATTGACTATAGACAGTCTTGAGGATAAATGTGCCATCATCGAGAAAGCTATAGGAGGCAATTGCCGGCTCCGATTCTGCATAGCCCGTGCTACGCAGCAGCTGCCCCGTTCGTTCGGTTCTTGGAATCGGAATCAGGATGCTGCTTCCTTGAGAAACTGCCGTGGTATCATCTGGTTCCCAATCAGACTCTGCCTGCCAAGTTATCTGAAAAGGGCATGAGATCTTGGAAGGCAAAATAGACTGCAACGCCAGGTAATCCACCACTTCTTCGTGGTCAATAGCTAGCCGTTCGATACCAATATTGCTTATGACATCCTCAAACTGTCTAAAGGCCAGGGCGTGCGCAGAACGCATCGACCGCCATTGCCCCTCTGAACGGGCAACAAACTGCTCAATGCTCATAAGCCAATTGCGGGAGTGTGGCGTGCCTATCAGATTCTGGGCGGGCGGCCTGCACCATGTGGACCAGGCTGTGGATCATTAGATCTCTTGCCACAGAAGAACTGGCCTTGGTCCCTCTGGATGGGACCTGTGTGAACTGAGACTGGGATTGCATTTCAGGTTAGGGAGATCAGGATTTGGTGGGAAGAACTAGGCTGTTTCCTTCTAGGTCAAACTGCTTGCCTGTCACACCACAAACTAGGTTATGAGTCCAAAAAGCGTCGATCAACCATTTGTCACAGACAGAATTGTGCCGCCGCGACGTTGCACACTCTGTAGCGTTGCGGTGAGGCTGCTGAAGGGGACAACGGACACTTGAACAGCTCGGCGGTTCACTCCGGTCGGCGTCAATGTGCTCCAGCTGATGCGATAGCGACGCTGATTGCGGCTAGAACTTGCCCCCCGGTTACTACGAGCAGCAGAGGCCGGTGCCGAACCCGTTGCAAGGCTTGCTTTCAGGATCGGTCGTGTACCCCCATCAAAGGCAGCGAAATCACCTCTTAGATTCAGGGAACGCACATAGGTGATATTGCTTTCTCCAGTGGTGGTAGCGGTGGTGCGCCAGTGAGGAACACTGTCGAAACCGAAGGCATTCACGTACTCAGGGGAATAGACATAGCTATCGATTTCGGCTTGATACCCTTCCGCCGCCAGTCGCTGAACATGCTCGCTCAGTTCTGTCTGGTTGCGCGGAGCTCGGCCCAGCAGGTGTTTAAAGTTGAGTTCAACGAAACGATAGGGTCCATTCTTTTCGAGAAACAGTCTGCGATAGGTGTCTGAGCAAGCAAGGGCGGAAATCAGTCCCTGAACTGTGAGATCACCTTGGAGGAAAAGACTTTCAGCGGTCGCAACCAGCTGCTCTTCCATCAAGTGTGCATTGCCAAACACCTGCCGGTAGGCAGCTCGCAGGATGTCCTGCGCATGGGCTTGGTCTTGCGCTGATGACGTGGTGAGTGTGAGGGTCATTGCGATGAAGAAAACAACAAAGGGAGAAACGAACGTTTAAATAAAAGCAGCGAGAATAGCTAGGCTTAGGCAACTTCAGTGATTGAAATAATACGTCCGCCACGGCGGTGGATATAGGCCAATTGCGTGGTCATGTCCTTACCAGAGACTAGGTAGCTGGCGTTGGGTGTGCGCTGGCGGCCGCCTGCGGGTTGCGACTGGACGGCAATCCGATACCGTTTTGCTGTGGGGTCAACCGAGCCGCTGAAGGCAGAGCGGCGGTTTAGGCGTACCTTGGTGTTGCTCCAGCCGTCTGGAAGAGCCTTGGCACCTAACGAGGTCACCAAGCTGGAGGAAGTTTGCACGCTGTCGCTACTGGAGAAGCCCTGCACCAGCGCTAAGTGACGATTAAAGCCAATCTGGTTGCGGCCATTCTCCGTTTGGATGCGGGCGAATGGAACAGTATGTTCGCCAAACCACTGTTGGTACTCTGAGCCATCTAGGTAGCTGCTGATTTCCGCTTCGTAGCCTTCAACGGCCAGCCGTTGGATGTGCTCGCTCAGCTCGGCCTGGCTAGCAGGCGCGCGTCCGAGCAGGTGCTTGAAGTTGAGTTCTACGAAGCGATAGGGAGCATTGCTTTCGAAGAAGCGACGTCTGTATTCCGGTGAACAGGCAATAGCCCGCACCAACTCTCGGGTGCTGAGATAGCCTTCGGCGAACTTGCTTTCGGCGCTGATTACCCTTTCGCTTTCCATCAGATGGGGGTTGCCCATCACTTGGCGGTAGGTGGCCCGGAGCAACCCCTGAATTTGATCGGGGGTGTCTCCCGGGACCCGTTGGAAGATTTCCTGGCTGCGCTGGCCGAGCCCGAATCCCACATACAGATCGCCACGCAACGGCACGGAATCTCCTCCATCGCTGCTGCTGCGACGCACAGGCGTAAAGGTTGTGCGACCCGTTTCAGTTCCTCCGAAACCGCCAAAACTTTGGGCCCGATACACCTGGGTCGGGACACTAATTGCGATGGGCTGATTCCTGGCCAGACTGACGAGGAGCTTACTCTTGGAGCCGATCGCGGAATCGCTGCCAGCAAAGTTCTGCTCGAGGGCGGCGATGCGATTGAAGGCCGATTGGGGTGAGCCGGCAGGGCTGTTCCAAGTGCGGATGTAGGGGGCCGTGTCGTCTCCGAATGAACGTCCGTACTCTTCGGAATCAATGAGGGCATCGATGCTCGCGTCAAAGCCGGCGCTAGCAATCCTTGCCACTTCGGCGCTCACTTCTGCCTCATCCACTGGCGGGCGGCCTAGTAGATGCTTGATGGACAATTCAACGCAACGATGGGGCGCCACGGCTTCATAGAAGCGTGAGCGGTAGAAGGAGGACTTCGCGAGGGAGCGAACGAATTCTTTGACAGTTAGGCTGCCATGCTTCAGTTGCGATTCAGCCGATTCGAGGCGCTCACTTTCCATCGGCATGGTGTTACCGAAGACATGCCGGTAACAGGCGCTGATCACAAGGTTTAGACTGGACTCATCATTACCTACCTTGTAGCTAACCGGATTGTCTAGAAGGGGAGTAGCGCCAAAGCTGAGTGCGAAGGATTGGTTGGTCATTACACGACTGGGGGGGGGGGGGGGGATCGGGAAATGCTGCGTTGGTGAGTGACTATCTCACCTAGCAGGTTATGACGATCTCTGAATCAAGTAGCAATCAATGAATAGTTATACGGGGGTGATGCTGGCGATCACTCCTCCCTCGCGGTGAATCTGCTTGTATTTTGTTGAGAGCTGATCGAAGGGTACGAAGTAGGTGCGGTTCGCTTTCTTGTAACGAGATATCGGTTTCACGTTGTTGGCGCGATACGCCGTTACATCCACTCGATAAATGCGACCTTCTGCTCCAGCGCCAACTCCCAAACGGGTCTGGGCATCCTGGAGGTTAGACGAAGGCCTGAAACTCCAGCCCTGGCTGTCCGCGGAGGAGGGCGGAATTACCGCAACCGCTCGGTTGAGATAGGCATTCGCGCCGAGCCGTGAAGCCTTACCGGTAAGACTGCCCTTGAGGCTGCTGCTGCTGGCTCCCCTGAGCAACTGGAAGCTCCAAGTGAACTCCTGCATGGTGAGGCAGCTTTCTGTCTTCCATCCCCTCTGGAAGGGAACAGTCCACTCTCCGAAGGCGTTCTGGTACTCGTCTGAATCGATGAAGCTGTCGATATCTGCGTCATAGCCGTGGCTATCGAGACGTTCTGCGTGGACACGCATCTCTTCAAAATCCGCAGGTGCCCGGCCCAGTAGGTGCCTGAAGGCCAGTTCGATATAGCGGTAGCGTGGGCAGGCCTCGAAGAATCGAGCCCGATAAAGATCGCTCTTGGCGATGGTGCGAATGAACTCACGTACGCTGAGCTCACCCAGCTTCAGCTGGGACTCTGGAACTAGCTGACGCTCGCTCTCCATCACATAGGCGTTGCCCAACACTTGGCGGTAAGCGGCCTGAATCAGTTGCTCTTTGTTTGCTTCGCTATCACCAGGAAGCAGCTCGAGGGGGAGGTCGCTGTCGAATCGCTCAACGCCTAGGATCGAGGCGGGCCCAAAGGACATGATTGTGGATTCCTAGGATAACAGGTTGATCATCGTCTGAAAGGGGGCTATGTGGAGAGAAATTTTACAAATGGTAATCCGGTCCTTGCTTGGTTGGCCGGCCGGAGGTACTGGCGCCCTACCCAGCCCATTGCTGCGAGACCATGGCGACTCGCTAATCCCTTTCCCAGGCGGCAACGGGCAACAGCTGACCAGATTTGACGTCCTGCAGTTTTCAAAGCAGCCCTAGCCCATGCAGTGGCCCGTGCCGACTGATCACCTCCATCAGGATGGCGGCAGTCCCGAGCATCGCCACCCGGCCGTTCCAGAGCTCGGAGTCGTTGCTCCAGCCCCAGGTCCACTTGCGCTGGGGGGACGGATTCAGCTTGCTGGGGAGCTGGGCGGCTTGATCGAGATTTGTTGCCGTTTCGGCCATCGCCTGCTCCACCAGGTCGGTCAGGGCGGCAATGAACGCTGGATCCGTGTCCAGCGCAGGGACGCGACGGAAGTTTTTTACTCCGGCGGCGATAGCGAGCTCTCTGTATTCCATATCAATTTCTTCTAGGGTTTCGATATGTTCACTGACAAAGCTGATCGGCACTACCACAAGATCTTTCACTCCTTGCGCTCCCAATTCCTGCAAGGCATCTTCGGTGTAGGGCTTAAGCCATTCAACCGGTCCAACACGGCTCTGGTAGGCGAGGGTGAAGGGGTTGGGATGGCCGAGCTGCTGCTGCAGTTGCTGAAGAATCAGCCTGCTGCAGGCCACGATCTCCAGTTGATAGGGATCCCCGGCGTCCTCCACATAGCTCTTGGGCACACCGTGGGCGCTGAAGAAGATATGTGCAGTGGAAGGATCTTCACAAGCTTTTACTTCGTGTGCGATCAAACTTGCCAGTGCTTGGATGTAGCCCGGATGGTCGTACCAGCTACGAATGCAGCGGATTGGCAGGCGGCTGAAGTCCGGATCCGTATTGCGCAAGCGCTGCAGCTCCCGGAAGCTCGAGCCACTTGTACTGATCGAGAAGTGAGGGTAGAGAGGCAGCACAACCACTTCATCGACTCCGTTGGCCTTGAGGTCGGCTATAGCCGATTCGGTAAAGGGATGCCAGTAGCGCATGGCTACATAGCTGGTGGCATCCACGCCCTTTTGTCGCAGGCTGGTTTGTAGTTCCTGGGCCTGTTGCTTGGTGATGCGTCGCAACGGTGAACCTCCACCGATTGAGCGGTAGGCTTGCCGCGACTTGGCGCTGCGTAGGCTGCTGATCAGCCAAGCGAATGGCTTCTGCATCGCTGATACCGGAAGGCGAATAATTTCCGGATCTGAGAATAAATTGTACAGAAAGGGCCCGACGTCCTCGATCCGTTCTGGCCCGCCAAGGTTTAGCAGAAGAACGCCAACTCGGGGCTTTTGTTTGGTTGCTGAGGGTTCCATGCGGGCTTTACATTCAAGATTGGCTTCAGCCATGCAGGCTCTCGCGCGTCGTTCGGCGTGTCAGTGGGTTCAAGCAGTCGAGCTCCTTGAATGGGCGGCCAAGCAGGGAGGCGCGCAGGGCGTCGAGGTTGATGGCACCTGAAAAATCAGCCCCGCGAATGGAGCCGGCGCTGCTTATATCAGCGTTGTTGAGCTCTGAATATCGGAAATCTACGTAGTCAAGCTGGCAGTTTAGGAATCGAGTTTCTTCACACAATGCACCTCTCAATAGGGCATGGCGTAGATCCGCGCCAGCCAGTCGCGCGCCCCGTAGGCAAGCACCAGAGAGATTGGCTCCACTAAGATAGGCACCCATTAATGATGCTTCTTCCAGATCCATGCCGGAAAGATCAGCACTGTTGAGAAAGGCCCCATTAAGTCTCGCCTGCGGGCCGATTGCCCCACTGCTTCGGAAATCGAAACCGTGGGGCCAAATTGTATGACTGTCATAGCGAGCCAACCGTAGATCCGTGCCTTCAAGATGGCAGCTGTGAAGGTCAGCACCCCTGAGATCTACTCGGCATAATCGTGCCTTGGAGAGATCAAGCTCGCCAAGTTGTAGGTTGCGCCAATCAGCTCCCCTGGCATCCAATGGGCCTTCATGACTGTTGACAGGGGGTTTCTGCTGTTCGGGGGTTGTGCGCTCAAAGGCGAGTGAAGTAATGGGGGAAGCTGACGTCATGATATCTGGAGGGTTGATTTGTACCTGGATAATGGCATCGGCTTTGCATTTATTGCCCTAGGCGGACTTGCTGATGCTCGAGCTAGAAATGGCGCACCCAATGAGTTCATGGCAGAACCTCAGTGGCTGGACTGGATCTTTGGTTCAATTGTTGAATCATCTGCTCAAGGTGCAGCAGGGCTTCTCCTAGAAGGGATACATCATTTGGGCTCGCATAGGTAGAATAGTGTGAAAGTGCGTCATTTTTTAGAAAGCCTATCGCCAGAGCCATGCTGTTGACTGGCACCCCTAATTCCCGATACAAATCACGCAGGCCCTCTACTCCGGGAGGATGGGTAAAAATTAGGCGTCCCGCCGCAACTGCATAGATTGTTACCCTAAGAAAATGCCAACAGTCGCGCCAACACGCTTCCGCCCTTGCCCCAGGGTAAAGCGCACCACCGGGCAGAACTAGGCCTGGATCTTCGCGAAGTAGTTGACTTTTGGCAGAGGCAACAATCAGCGGAGTCTTTGACTGAAGTCGCTGTAGATGTTCAGCATTGACAGTAGAGACACTACAGATGGTGCCCAATTCATCATCGCTTAATGCAAGAGCCTCCCCGTCTGCTTGCTGAAGTATTGCGCGAATAGATGGCGGTAGAGATTGATCGTGCATCAAGCCGAATATGCGCGCCTTGGCTGTCAGCTCTCTTAGTCTTTCGTCCATGGGATCATTCTCGGTTAAGCCGCTTCATGTCATCGGTGCGTGCGGTGACTTGAAGTTTGATGTCGTTAGAGTCTGGATCCTGATCGAGCACGGGCGTGGCAACCAGGTGGCCGTGACGTTCTAAGTAAAGCGCCCAGGCTACTTTTCCGGCAATACCTGGGCAGTTTAGTAAAACAGAATTTATCAGGTCTGAGCTTAGTCCAAGAGCATGCAAGAGCACCTTGCAATCTTCTTGACTGTTTACAGAGGCAGGACGAATGGCTGCTCCTACAACCCAGCCTAGCGAGGTGTCTTCAAGGGGTCCAGTGGAACTCAAACAAGCCAATAGGAGATTTGCTCCCTTCCCAGCGATTTGCCTATGTTCTAATCTCCATAGCTCAAGATTATGAGGGTTTAGGGAAATCCGAAATCCGGGTTGACTGGCGTCAGGGGTAACCTCGTCTTGGCCTTGATGGGAGTTGATAAGAACATTGAGCTGGCTAAGGGGATCGCTCATTGCAATTCTCGTTGCGGGAAGAAGATCTTCATCCAGCTCGCTTTGCCAAGGATGGGAGTAAGCGCAATCGCTTTGGCCATCAGTTGAGCCCATCATTGCCGTGATTGACGATGAATCCATTGCTCAATTGTTGGGGGCAGTTTATTAATGCGAATCCCATTTTATTGTGCTCCAGTGCTCAGCATGGCAGCTGCAATCCAGAGCACGAGTCCCGTGATCACAAAACCACCGACCGCCACAGTAGTTTGCCAGAGCTTTCGAGCCCATGGTGCGGGGGCGTCGGCGAGCCAGGCCGGTCGTTGGCTAATGGCGTCTCGCCAGAGCACCTTGGCTGGAGCTCGCTTGGCCATTTTGTCCCTCCAGATGCTGTCGTAGCGGGGGGCCTGCTGGTTGAAGGGCATGATCCCCAAGGCTTGGCCCGGTAAAGTACGTGACCTCTGATAGGGAACGGTATCATATCCAAATGTATCCATGTATTCTTCCGAATCCAGGAGTGAATCAATAAATGCTCCGAGACCATGTTCTGCGATCATGATGGAGTAGGCGAGCCGTTCATGATTTCCGTGTACAGGGCGTCCGAGGACTCGGTTCACTACCTGCTCAACCATGCGGTAGTTACTGTTGCATCGGTAGAAATCTTCGCGGAACTTGCGAGACAGTAGTAGACTCCGCACAAAATCCCGCATCGTGATTTGGCCGTTCTGTAGCTGCGATTCAAGCGCTGGCTCACGGTCAACTTTGAAGGCGTGAAAGAAGATCTGTTTGTAGGCCTGTGCAATCTGGCTCTCAACGTTTCCTTTGCCACTGAGCTGACCGTTTCCTGACTGGAACGCACGGCTGTCCTGATCTTCCGGCGTCAAAAAGCTGTTTACCCGCGCGTTCATGGTGACCAGCTTTGTGGCAAGAAGCGGAAGAGGCATCAGAGCATGAAATCTAATTGATTATCCAATGCCTGCAAGCCATATCAGATCCGTCAAGACGAATCTTCATCAAGCTTCATGCCCATTGATCTGGTCAGCCAGGGCCGCCTAAAAGTCTGTCCGCGTAGCTCTTGTCTTGGCTGTCAGCATTGGCTTTGGTTAGCGGGTCTCACCGCTGCCAATGCCAGACACCCGTTTCGCTGCAGTCGATCAGCCTGCTCCGGATGATCTGATCAGCTTCCTCAAGGCGATCCCGGATGGTCGCTACCAGCGGCGTCCCATGGAGTGGTCTAACTAAGGGGGATCAGCCCCGGCGTAGCCGGGGCTGAAGGCTCGCCTCCCTCAGACATCAGCTATGGCAATGGGTGGGCCGGTCTGTGACCCTGTTCGGAGCACTACCACCAAACCGAACTCAGACCATGACCCTTACCCATACTGGCGCCTCCGAGCTGGCTCAGCTATTGGAGCACCACCGCTGGCGCCCTGATCCCTGAAATCGTGCGCCGGGGCTTCCAGGATCTGCTGGAGGCCGAGGTTTCCGCTGCCATTGGAGCCACGCGCCATGAACGCTGCCCTGATGAGCGGACCACCCACCGCAACGGCTACCGCCAGCGGCTACTCACCACCCAGGTAGGCGACATCAGCCTGGCCATCCCAAAACTGAGGCAGGGCAGCTTCTTTCCCGACTGGCTCGAGCCACGCCGCCGGGTGGACAAGGCCCTCTATGGCGTGGTGATGGAGGCCTACACCGGCGGCATCTCCACCAGGAAGGTTGATGCCCTGGTGGAGGCCTTGGGCGGCGCCAGCGGCATCTCCAAATCGGAGGTAAGCCGCATCTGCCAGGGGCTCGACGAGCAGGTGAAAGCCTTTCTGGTCCGGCCGTTGGAGCACGCCCGCTAGCCGTACGTCTTCCTCGACGCCACCTACCTCCACGGCCGTCTGGGGCAGAACATGCAGGTGGTGTCGCGGGCCGTGGTGGTGGCGATCGGCATCAATGCCCTCGGCTACCGAGAAGTGCTCGGCATTGCCGTGGGCGACAGCGAGGCGGAGGGCTTCTGGCGCCATTTCCTCGGCTCCCTCAAGGAGCGTCGCCTCACTGGAACCAGGCTGGTGATCTCGGACGCCCACCTGGGGCTGACGGCGGCGATCAGGCGAATGTTCCAGGGCAGCAGCTGGCAACGGTGCCGGGTGCACTTTCTGCGCAACCTGCTCAGCCACGTTCCCAAAGCCGGCCAGGACATGGTGGCCGCTGCCATGAAAGCGGTGTTCGTCATCCAGGCCCCCGATCAGGTGCGCTCCCACTGGCAGCGAGTCACCGAGATGCTGCGCAAGCAGTTCCCGACAGCTGTGCCGGTAATGGATAACGCCCGAGACGACGTGCTGGCCTTCCTCCACTTTCCCCAGGAGCACTGGCGCAAGGTGTGGAGCACCAACCCGCTCGAGCGGCTCAATAAGGAGATCAAACGCCGCACCAACGTGGTCGGAATCTTCCCCAACGACGCTGCGATCGTGCGGCTGGTGGGCAGCCAGCTGCTGGAGCAGCAGGAGGAATGGCAGCTGGAGCGCCGCCGGTTCTTCTCCGAGGCGACCATGGCCAAGATCCCGGAGCCAGAAGAGGCCTTGGAGCTTACTGATGCTGATCCGTCCGCCCAGCCGGCAGCAAGGACCAGCTGAAGCGCACCAGCTCCTCCCTCTATCTACACAGAACAAATCGATCGCTGAGTTGCAAATTCAGCGATCAGGGTTCATAGTGGATGAACGGAGCTGCGCAATCAGCTTCCAAGCAGTCATCCTCTGACTGCTCCTGTTCACCCTCCGGAAAGGGACACAGGACCTCCTGAGTTACACCACTCGGAGGGGCTCTACCGTGCGGGGCTAGGGCGGGCCGGGGAGGCAATGGTCAGGCTGAGACTGACTGCTGTCCAGCAATATTTTCGGCTGATTGCTGTCCAGCAATGGGGAGAAGCACCAGGGCGCATCTCCATTGGCGATCCTACGGGTGCCCTTGGGCCGTTTTGCAGGCCTTTCAGAATCGTTACAATTGCCGTGCCGCTTTGGAACTTGCTTTCCTTCGCTACTAGCGAGATACCATCCGCCCACTGCCATTCTTTGCTTCGCCGCTGCCATGGCCGACAGCGCCAAGTCGGTCCAGGCCAATCTTCGCATTGCCGACCAGCTCTACGCCCTCTCCCAGCTCACCGAAGCCCTTGTGGTGAAGCTCGTGGAGTTGGAGGAGCGGCTGCAGCGCGCCGAACCGGTTGCTAATAGAGCACGGGCCGCTGTCCCCAATAGCAATCGGCCGGGATCCCCGCCCGAGGCCGTTGGCACCAATCCATCGCTGGCTTCGTCATCGCCCCAGCCCACGGGTCAGGGTGGCATCAATACTGAGGATGTTAATTAAAAGCGATTTCCAAGCTTGGAATGAAGGCAGGCAGAAACCATGGGCATCGGTGAGCCCCTTGACTGCTTTATGGCTTGTTTAAGGGCACCTCGAAAAATTGTCCATTCGGCTCTTTCGAGTCAGGGTGAAGCAAGTTGCCGCAACGCTTCTCGCATCATGAGATCGGCGGGATTCTGGATTTTCCGAGGTGCCCTTAAGATGCTCAAAACGCGGGCAGACTGATGTCTGAACAATTTACGTTCTAGACGGATTGCGGTCTGGATGGATTGCCGCCTAGACAGATTGCCGCCTAGACAGATTGCGGTCTGGACAGATTGCAGCCTGGATGGATTGCGTTCTAGGTGGACGGGAAATATTCTCAATCCACGAGTCAGCCAGCTTTCTGCAGTGCTAGTCTCCTGGAAGATCAATCTCCAATGGGCCGCTGAATTTCCGTGGGGGCAGTGAATTTCTGCACTGGGAATACTCTTTGCTGGACATGTCTTATGATGTTAATACCTTATGATGTGAATGCCTTCTGATTTGAATACCTTTTGGCTGGGCCCAGGGTGATTATTATACAATTAATTTGCTTTTGATTGCCAAGATATTTTAACTGTTAGTGCTTAGCATGGCTGCCATGGTGCTGATCAGCAGACGGGCTATCTCCAGGCTGCCCAGGACCACCAGGGCCAGCCATAGCCGCTGGGCTAGTTGGGGGGGCTGACCTGCCACCCAGCTCGGTGAAATGGCCATGGCGCTGAATTGCATGCCGCCAGCGGCGGGGGCTCGCTGGGCACTGATCTCGCGCCAGTAGGCGCCGTACCGGGGGGCCTGTTGGTTGAACGGCCGATCGCCGATGGCGCGGCCCGCCAGCAGGCGAGAACGCTGGTAGGGCACCTGGTCTTCGCCAAAATTCAATAAATACTCTTCAGAATTGAGCAAAGCATCTACCAACTCTGGCAGGCCCCGTTCTGCAATCACGATAGACCAGGAAATTTGCTCTTGGAATCCGTGGGTTGGGCGACCGAGAGCCCTACCAATAAGATGCTCAACAATGCGATAATTGCTGTTGCAGCGATAGAAGTCATTGCGAAATTTGCTTGATAGCAATAAGCCCCGAACGAACTCGCGCACTGTGATTTGGCCGCTACGCAGCTGGGATTCCAGCCTGGGATCGCGATCTGCTTTAAAGGCGTGAAAGAAAATCTGCCGGTAAGCCTGGTCGATCAGAATGTCGATGGCCCTTGGATCTTGGCTGCCGCGACGAGGGGTTTCTTCGCAGGCCATCATGAAGTTATTGACGCGGGCATTGATGCTCGCGGGGGCGGCACTCAGCAAAGGAAGGGCCATAAAGCGGCAGGATTGTTAGGGTGGACTCGGGGAGATTAACGAGGCTTAGTAGCGGATTTGCATCCGCAGGCATGCGCTCTTTGTTGCTGCCATTGTGTCACAATTTTTGATTCGGCCTTAAAGCACAGATCGCCAGTCATAGGGTATTTCTTCGCTATAATCATTGGTGCGCTCAAACACGAAGGGGCCGGCCAGGGAGCCCCACACCTGCTTGTGGCTGTTGGGGTCGTGACCGGTATCGATTGTGCGCATGCCCTTGGGGCTTAGTTCCAGGCGGCTCACCAGATAGGTGATGCTGCCCTTGCGCTCCACCATGCAGCGGCAGCCGGGTTCCACCTCACCCACGAAGCCATCGCCCTGCTCGCGCACCACGTAGGCGCAGCCCTCCAGCGGCCGCAGATCGCTGGGTTGGATGCTTTGGCGCAGCTCCTCATTGTCTACGGCGCCCCAGAAGCGCTGGTCATCGACCAGCGCCTGGTTGGAGATCGTCAGCTGGTCTCCCTGGCTCTGGGCTCGCAGCACCCGGATTCGGTAGGGAGCGGCAGGGTTGATCGCGTAGCTCTGCTCCAGCAGCAGGGAGCCTGGCTCGAGCTGGGGCAGGGGCCGGAACTTGACCAGGATGTGGGCGTACAGAGGCGGATTCTCAAAGGCCTGGTCCTGGTTGCTGAAACCGGCGCTCAGCATCTGCACCAGTCGAAACAGAGAATCGCCCATGGCGCCGTGCCTGAAAGGGGTGGGCTGAAGCTACAGGCCGGCTGGGATCGCCATCACAACCCCAGTAGGCGCAAGCGGAACTGGGCCACCTGCTCCGCCAGCTCAGGCTGGCTTTGGTGGAACGGATGCTCTGCCAGTTCCGCCAGGATCAAGGTGAGTTTGTCACTGGCCGGTAATCCGTGCTGGGGATGGCGCTGGCTGTGCAACTGCCAGGCTCCATCGAAGGCCTGGGCGAAGCTGTCGGCGTTATTGAACAGCCGATCGCCACCCTGATGACCGGATAGGGACATGATAGTGAAGCTTGTTTACAGCATCATCGACGATCGCTGGAGGCGAGATCCCTCAACTGCCTCCATGGGCATTGGATCGCCTGCGATCTAGGCCGTACAGGCACCGCAGACAGAGCGATCAGAATCGCCAAGATCAGAATCTCCAAGCCGGTCGGTTGCTGGCCGGCTTAGCGATTGTGCAGCTGCCGTGGAGGGAAAGTCAACAGACAGACCTAGCATTAGAAGATCTAGTCATTCCCAAGCCAGTGTCATGACAAAGTGTAATGAGTCACTGGTCCCTGTCCCAGCAGTGGCTGAAACCAGCAAAGAGGAGCAATCCCATGGACTCCCAAATGCCTCAATCATCTGCACTGGCACCTATGCCCTGGAGCTAATCAAAATCCAGGTTAAACGACTAGGCAAATTGCAGCCCGATGTCCTGGCGGACGAAGACCCTGAATCTCTGCATCAGCTGAGGGTTAGCCTGCGCAGATTAAGAACAATTTTGCTGCAATTCATGCCGGCTTTGGTCTTGCCCGAATCTGTGGATGCAGGCCGAATCGCTACAGTGGCTCGGCGCACCAGCCTTGCCCGCGACCTTGACGTATTGGGCGAGCGACTGGAAAGGCAACTGCTTCCTTCGTTGCCCGATGGCGAGCAAAGAGCCATGGAACCAGCCTTAAAGCGGCTGAGACGTCAACGAAATCAGGCATTTGAGCTGTTGGTGGATGCCCTGCGTAGTCCAAATTATCTTAAGATACTGGCACGACTTCATCGGTGGCAGGACAGCCCTCGCTTCACGAGACTTGGAGAGCAAGCAATTGCCTACTGGCTCTATGAATTGCAGGTCTCATTCACCGGCAACTTATTCCTGCATTGTGGCTGGTATGCGCAAGACTTTAGGGACGAAGAGCTTCACTCTTTGCGCAAGAGGATCAAAGGCGCTCGCTATGCCTTGGAAAATCTGGAGCCATGGCTGGATGCTATGGCTCAAGCAACGATTGCCCAATTAAAGTCTGCCCAGGGCATCCTGGGAGATCTTAACGATCTGCGGGTTATTGAGCTGATATTGATGGACCACAAAATGCCAATAAAGCTGAAAAAACTTCCGATGCTGCGGGGGGAGATCAAGCGCCAACAGCAGGAATGCTGGCAAAATTGGCGGCAGCATGCCAGCATACTGCAAAGTAATAAATTCCGCCACGGCTTCCATGATCAACTCTCAATGCTAACGGTGAAACCCAGTTAAGTTGCCCGCCATTGGCTGAGTTACTCTCTATCGACTCAGCCGTCCACTATCAGCTAAATTGTTCACTATTGGCTAAATTGTCCACTATTAGCTGGGCTATCCGCTATTGGGTAAATAAATAAATAAATAAATAAATAAATCTATCGATCCTGTGGATACTCTCATTGACGGCAGCAGAGGGCTGGCACGCCAGCAAGATTTAGTTAGGGGCTGCGTCGGCTCCCATCGTGAGCCAGTGCTGGCCCAGGGCAAAGCAAGGTAAAGCCAGGTTTAGCCCCAGCCCTGGGAGGTATTAGCCCAAGCGGCTAGCCAGCGGTTCTTCTACTAACCGGGTAATAGCCATTGGAATACTTTTTGTAAACCGGGGCAGATCAGCTATCGTTGTAGCTCGGCAATCGCTGCAGATCAGCAATCGCTATTGAGGATTTTCGTGCTGGGAATTTGTTTGAAATGGCGAGCGGCGCAGAATCCAGGCCTCAATTGGCCGGCCACCAATCACGTGCTCGGCCAGGATTCGCTCGATGCGCTCCGGGGTCACGCCGCCATAGATGATCCCCTCCGGCCAGATCAACAGAATTGGTCCCTCGGCGCAGATGCGCAGGCAATCGGCCTTTGTCCGCAGTACAACCCCCTGGGGCCGCGCCGGATCCTCTAGATGCCACTCCCGCACCAAGCGCTTCAGCTTGTCCCAACTGGCGGCGCCGATGGCGGGATCGGGACAGCACAGAGCCTTGGTGGGGGTAGCACACAGCAGTAGGTGGTGACTGATCAACTTAGTTGAACCGTAATTATCAAAGAACTTAGTTTAACCGTGGTTGTCAATGAGCTTGGTTGGAGCGCAATTGCCAGGGAGCAAGTTGGCATTGCCCTGGAGATTATCCAATGATCGTTGGATTGGAAACCGGATAGTGCGGGCATCGGATTGATGGGCTTCAGACCCCAAGGGCAGCCAGGGGGGCAGCGGCCTGCAGGGTGGCTGCGGCCTCCCGCACGGCTTGGCGGGCCCAGGCGTCCACAGCCAACACATCCTCCAGGCAGGGATGGGCCATCAGGTCAACCCGATGACGATCACAGACGAGTTCAATCAGGCGGGGGATATCGAGAAAGTGCACCCGCTCTTCCAGGAACAGGGCCACGGCCTGTTCGTTGGCGGCATTCATCACCGCCGGCATGGTGCCCCCGGCACGACCAGCCGCGTAGGCCAGCTGCATGCAGGGGTACTTGGCCGGATCGGGCTGGCGAAAGCTGAGCTGGGCCACGGCGGCAAGGTCAAGGCGCCGCCAGGGGGTTTGCAAGCGCTCGGGCCAGCTCATGCAGTAGAGAATCGGCAGCTTCATATCCGGCCAACCCAGCTGGGCCAGCACAGAAGAATCGGCAAGCTCCACCATCGAATGAATAATTGACTGAGGGTGGATAACTATCTCGATGTCGTCATAGTCGATTCCGAACAGATAATGGGCCTCAATTACCTCCAACCCCTTGTTCATCAGGCTGGCGGAATCCACGGTGATCTTGCGCCCCATGCTCCAGTTGGGATGACTGGTGGCGTCGGCCACGGTGGCCTTGACCAAATCGCGGGCGTCCCAGTCGCGGAAAGCACCGCCGGAAGCCGTCAGCAGAATCCGCCGCAGGCCCGGAGTGGCCACCCCGGTGGAGAGGCGGGCGCCATCCGCCCAGGGGGTGCCCTGCAGGCACTGGAAGATGGCGGAGTGCTCCGAGTCGGCCGGCAGCAGCCGCGAGCCCGATTTGGCCAGCTCGGGCAGCACCACGGGCCCCGCGGCAATCAGGGTTTCCTTGTTGGCCAGGGCCAGGTCCTTACCGGCGCGGATAGCCGCCAGGGTGGGCAGCAAGCCAGCGCAGCCAACAATGCCGGTCACCACCAGATCGGCGCTGGACCAGGCGGCGGCGGCGCAGATCCCGTCGGCACCGCCCAGGAGTTCAGGCAGGGGCTGGGGGCGCTGATGGGGGTCTAGCAGCTGGAGCCGCTGGCGCAGCTGGGGTATCAGCTCAGCGTCGGCCAGGGCCACCACCTCCGGCCGATGGCGCTGGATCTGTTCGATCAAAAGCTCCAGGTTGCGGCCAGCGGTGAGGGCCACCACCCGGAAGCGATCGGGGAACTCGTCCACGATCTGAAGGGTCTGGGTGCCGATCGAGCCGGTGGACCCCATCACGCTGATGGCTTTCACGGCAGGGCTCCGGAACTGGCGGGGCCAGTTTCCCATCCTCCGGCACCCCTGGGGGGCCCGATGGCGGCCCAGCTCAAGTCGCCAACGCCCCAGCAGCCCAGTTAGGGCCCCAGCTATCCCGCTAGAGACAGCGACCCAAAAGATGCGGGACGCTCAAGCGGCATCCAGCCAAAAGCTCAGCCCTGGCCAGTGGAGCCAAGCAGTGGCGCAGGTGAGGGCAGCTCAAATGAAGTACATGGCCTGGGACTGCACCAACCGGTCCCGGCGGTCGACCAGATCTTGGAGCGTGGTGCCCTCCAGGATCTGGAGTCGAGCCTTGGCCAGCTCGCTTTCCAAGCCATCGAGCACTTGATATTCAGCGGTATCCCGTGGTGCCCTTGTCTCCACGCTGCTGTCACCTTCCAAGCAGCGCACCACATCCACCACTTTGATTTGGGCGGGCGCCATGGCCAGCTGGTAGCCGCCCTTGGGACCCCGAATACTGCGCAGGATCTGGGCCCGCCGCAGGCTGGTGAGCATCTGCTCCAAGTAGCGATCGGGAATGTTCTGCCGGCTGGCGATCTCGGCCACCTGGAGAACGCCCCCCTGGAGATAAATGGTGGCCAACTCGAGCAGTGATATCAGCCCGTACTCGGTCTTGGCACTAAACACGGGCCACAATCCACGTTGAAGTTACGGGGATTGTGGCAGCCCGAGACCAAAATTGGCGACTGGCCCTCCGAATCAAAAAGCCACAGCGAACCGAGGATACCTCGAAAAATCCCAAATCTCTCTGATCTGATGGCGTCAAAAGCATTCCAGAGCTTGGCCTATCCCTAGCGCACTATATGGGTGCGGGCAACTTTTCGCGGTGCCCTTGATTTGTTTTGCCAATCTTTACGCGCAAAATCTTTTTATTGTCTATTTTGCTCCTTTTGCTTCTTTGGCTTCTTGCCACGCTTTTTAGCTCTGGAATTTAACTTGCCAATGCTTGGCGAGTTATGCTTTGCTAGGCCGCAGCTGATTCTGTCGTCGCTGGTCAGGCAGATCCCCGCCTCAATGCAGCCTATTGTGCGTTATTTTTTGTGTAACAGGTTATTGCGCTGCGTTTTATGCTGCTGCGCTTTTAATTGGAGTGGCCCAGTGTAAAAGCCCAGTGCAATAGCCCTGCGCAATGGTCCTGTGCAATTGGCTAGTGCGGCGGCCCAGCGCAAACTGCACTAAAGGCGGCGAAGATCTTGGAAAAAGGCGGCCTATTTTTGGTGAAATTCATCTGCTGGCCCTGGTTCTTGGCCAAATTAGCCAGTAAAGAGCCTGCCTAAACGCAACTTAGCGAAGCCGCACAATTCCAAAGCCGTTGGCAAGAGACCTCCAGCACCGCTTAGCGTTATCGTCCATGCCGGATTCTCGGCCAGATCCAGCGGCACTCACCCACCATCACTCACCCACCAGCACTCACCCAGCTGAACTGCTACAGCTGAACTTGCCCAGCTCACCTGCTCTAGCTGAACTGGTCCAGCGGCAATAGAGCATGGGTGGGTCACACTGCTCTCACCGGGAGGAACTGCCATGGGGATTGGCCGACGTGTCGGACGCTGGTTGCGCCAGGTCGGCGACGCGCTCGATCCTGTCTTGCCAGCCCTGGTACCTGGCGTGATGGCCAAGGCGGCTGGCGGAGGCGATCCCGATGCGGCACCGGCGGCCAGCAGCGATGAAACCCCATCAGGGCCCTGGCAGGGGGTGAGGGAGCGGGCGCTGGCCAAGAGCCTGCAGACCCTGCGCCAAGAAGCCCTGTTCGCCCTGGGGGCCTTCCATGCCGCCCATACGGCTGCTGCGGCCGTATTCGATGATCGACGCCTGACGGCGGCCCTGGCCCGGCGAACCGGCGAGCGGGTGCCCGATGAGGTGCTTGACAAACTCGCTCAGGCCAGTGCCGTGTGGCATCGTGACGCCGCCGCCCTGGGCATGGCCCTCAGTGCCGTGGGCGCAGCGGAAGTGCCCGACCTCACCCTGGCGGAGGCCCTGGAGGTGGACGAGGAGGAAGCCGATGCCCTGGCCGCGATGGTGGAGGGTTACGAGGTGGAACTGAATCGCCAGATGCTGCAAGAGGGCGAACGCGACGAACCAGAGGAAGATTCCTGAGGCATTAACTCCAGCCAATTGCCTGGCCCAGCATTCATTTCTCACCGCTGCCTCCGGAGCTCGAGGTGGCATTGATCGGTGGCTGTTCTGGGATACAAACCCCGCCCTTCGGGACGGCTTTTCCTGATCCTCCCGATACTCCATCAGCCGCTCAATCGGTGCGCCGCCGGCCGATGCGGCGAAGTAGCTGGGAGTCCAAAGCTGGGCTCCCAGCGCTGCCAGCTCCGCAAACTCCTTGCGGAGCATCCGACTGCCCCCCACTACCAGCAAAAATGTCCGCCTCGCCGTTCAGCTCCAGCAGCTGCAAGCCCATCTTCTGGGCAACTCCCTGGCACACCTAGTGCATCCGTTCCAGTGCAGCGTCGCTTAAGCTTTTTGCGGCATTTGGAAACAAAGACTAAAAGAATAATCGGCCTCGAAATGCTGTGTCTACCTCGCCTGAGCGGTAGTTGCGCCATTACACCGCAACGTTGGCATGATGGTTGGTGTGAAGCAACGCTACCGCTACCGCTACCGCTACCGCTACCGCTACCGCCTCTACCCACATCCCCATCAACAACTGGCGCTGACAAAGGCGTTTGGCTGTGCGCGGGTGGTGTGGAACGACGCCCTGACCAAGAGCCGTGAGCTGTATGCCGCAGGCGAGAAGACCAGCTACCCGGTGCTGGCGAAGCTCTGCATCACCCAGGCCAAGCAAACCCCTGAAAGGTCCTGGCTGTCAGGCCCCAGCAATGTGGTGCTGCAGCAATCTGTGCGCGACCTGGATCAGGCGTTCCGCAACTGGTGGGCCAGCCTGAGCGGCAAGCGCAAAGGGCCCAAGGTGCGGGCGCCTCGCTTCAAGAAGCGCCGTGGGGCCCAGGCGGTTCGGTTCATGTCCCATGTGTTCGGCGCCGGGGAGCGGTCGCTGACGCTCAGCAAGATCGGCCCAGTGCCAATTGAGTGGAGCCGGGCTCTGCCATCAGATCCCAGCAGCGTAACGGTTATCCGCGATGCTAGCGGGCGCTACTTCGCCAGCTTTGTGGTGGAAGTGGAGCCAACTCCGCTTCCTGCCAAGGGCAAGGCTGTTGGCATAGACTTGGGCTTGGCATCCCTTGTCGTCACATCAGCCGGTGAAAAGATCGCCCCGCCGAAGTTTCTGCGCTCTGCGCTGAAGCGTCTGCGGCGGCTGCAGCGGCACCTCAAGCACAAGCAAAAGGGTTCCAATCGCTTGGCAGCTGCCAGGCGGAAGGTGGCAACACTTCACGCCACCATCGCAGACAAGCGCCTCGACTTTTTGCATCAGCTCTCGACCCGCCTCATCCGCGAAAACCAAACGGTGGTGCTGGAAGACCTGAATGTGTCGGGGATGCTCAAAAACAAAAATCTGGCCCGCTCGATCGCCGACGCCGGCTGGCGGCAGTTCCGCACCCTGCTGGAATCCAAGGCCCTGCAATACGGCAGGCAGCTGGTGATCATCAACCGATGGCTGCCCACCAGCCAGGTCTGCTCAACCTGCGCACATCACGACGGCAAAAAAGAGCTGTCGATTCGGGAATGGCAGTGCCCGAGTTGCGGAGCGGTTCACGACCGCGACGTGAATGCTGCTTTGAACATCCTCGCCGCCGGATTGGTGGAGAGTCAAAACGGGCGTGGAGCCGCGCATAAGTCCACCGCTTTGGTGGCAGCAGGCTGTGAAGCGCCAACCCACCCGATCGCTGAAGCACCCTCATGCGCAGCGTAGAAGGAATCTCCGCCGTTCACGGCGGGGAGGAAGTCAACGCGCTCCGCCGCCACCTGCTCAATGGTGCCGGCCACACGGCTGGAAATCTGGGTGATTTCGGCCTGCAACTGGGCGTTATCGGTGTCCTCCAGGCCCCAATTGGACACCGTCTAGCCGGCTAGCCCAGCAACGGCCCGCCCGGCGATCGCCGGCAGCAGCCAGGCGGGACGCCCCCGCGCGGTCTGGATCTTCGCCGCCACAATTTCGGGGACAGTCGAGTCAGTAACCGCCTCTCCAGTAACCGCCTCTCCAGTAACAATCTCTCCAGTAACAGCTTCTTCCGTAACAGCCTCTCCCTAGCAGGCGCTGCCGTAGTTGAGGCTCCCACGGCAGCTGAATCAGTAGCGGTGTCAGTACCGGTAGGGCCAGGGGTAGCAATTCCAGTGGGGGCGGTGGAAGCCATGGCGCGACGCGGTGGCGGCATTCAAAGCCCTGGCCCCCAGCGCCGGTGGCTGCTGGGGGGGCGACTCAGCTGGAAATTGCACTTTGCCACCATTGCGCCACCACCTCCGGGCTGCCGTACCAACGGCTGCCAAAGGCACCGCCATGGGCCACCCCGGGCAGCACCAGCTGGCGAGAGCCAGCCAACAGGGCAGACCCCACCGGCACCAAGCCATCACCAGCCAGGCGAGCAGCTCCGCCCTTTGCTGAATCGCCCAGTGTGGCCGGATCGCCCAGTGACGCTGGATCGCCCGCCAATGCTTCAGGGCCACCAATCGCCCCATAGGAGCGGGCCGCCATCCTTCTGGAGAGGGGAGAGGCGAGCGGCGATGCCAGATCCAGATCCCCCGCCACCGACAGGTAGCGGACCCGATCGCCAAAGAAAGCCCCCGGCAACTGCCGATCCACCCACAGGCGCAGGGCCGTGGCCCGCCTGGCGGTATGGGGACTGCCGAGAGTGATCAAGGCATCCGCTAGACGAGCTCCGCCGTAGGCCCGGCCCGCCAGCGGCAGCTCGGCCAGCCAAAGGCGCAGCATCACCCCCCCGGAGCTGTGGCCCACCAGGGTGATCCGGCCGCTGGGGGAGTCTGCGGCCAGTTTCTCGGCCAGCAGCTGCACCCGATCCAACAGCCTCAGCCAGCCCCAGGCGGTCAGCGTGGCCAGCCAATCGAGACGACTGACCGGCACCACCCGCACCGGCTGGCCGCTGAGCTCAGCCAGGGATTCCGCCATCGGCCCATAGGCCTGGGGCGCGATCAGGAAGCCGCCCAAAATCAGCATCGGCTGATGCCTGGATCCGAATTCAGCCATTGCTCGTTATCTCCTGTTACATTGCTTGCAACGTTTCTTCACGTTGCCTCTCATGGCTGACAACACCTCTCGCTTCGGCTTCGTCGGCTTCGCCGAAACCTGGAATGGCCGCCTGGCCATGCTTGGCTTTGTGATTGGCCTGGGCACCGAGCTGCTCACCGGTCAAGGCATCCTCTCCCAGCTGGGTCTGGGCTGAGCCCAAGCCGATTCAATCGCTGAAATTCCCTCCCTCCGGTCTTAGCCGGGGGGTTTTTGATCGGTGGCTGTTCTGGGATACAAACCCCGTCCTTCGGGACGGCTTTTCCTGGGCCTCCCCGTACCCCATCAGCCGCTCAATCGGTGCGCCGCCGGCCGATGCGGCGAAGTAGTTGGGAGTCCAAATCTGGGCTTCCAGCGCTGCCAGCTCCGCAAACTCCTTGCGGAGCATTCGACTACTCATCCCCTTGAGGTGGTTCACCAGCGTCTAAACCGAAAGCGTCGGCGGGTATTCGATCAGCAGCTGCCCGTCCTCCACCACCAGCAAAGTTGTCCGCCTCGCCGTTCAGCTCCAGCAGCTGAAAGCTCATATTCTGGGCAACTCCTTGGCACATCTAGTGCATCCGCTCAAGCGCCGCCCCGCACAAGGCTTTTCTCCTGTATTTGACGACAAAGACCAAGGGAAGAATCAGTCTCGAAATGCTGTGTCTACCTCGTCTGAGCGGTGGTTGCGCCATTGCACTGCAACGTTGGCATGATGGCTGGTATGAAGCAACGCTACCGCTACCGCCTCTACCCGCACCCCCATCAACAGCTGGCGCTGGCAAGGGCGTTTGGCTGTGCGCGGGTGGTTTGGAACGACGCCCTGGTAAAAAGCCGTGAGCTTTACGCCGCAGGCGAGAAGACCAGCTACCCAGTGCTGGCGAAACTCTGCATCACCCAGGCCAAGCAAACCCCTGAGCGCTCCTGGCTGTCAGGCCCCAGCAATGTGATTCTGCAGCAGTCCGTGCGCGACCTGGATCAGGCGTTCCGCAACTGGTGGGCCAGCCTGAGCGGCAAGCGCAAAGGACCGAAAGTGAAGCCTCCTCGCTTTAAAAAGCGTCGTGGGGCTCAGTCGATTCGCTTCATGTCGCACGTCTTACGCACGGGAGAGCGGTCGCTGACGCTCAGCAAGATCGGCCCAGTGCCAATTGAGTGGAGCCGGACCCTGCCATCGGCCCCCAGCAGCGTCACGGTTATTCGTGACGCCAGCGGGCGCTACTTCGCCTCCTTCGTGGTGGAGGTGGAGACAACGCCGCTGCCCCCGAATGGCAAGGCGGTCGGTATCGACTTGGGCTTGGCATCCCTCGCCGTCACATCAGCCGGTGAAAAGATCGCCCCGCCAAAGTTTCTGCGCTCTGCGCTGAAGCGGCTGCGGCGGCTGCAGCGGCACCTCAAGCACAAGCAAAATGGTTCCAATCGCCTTGCCGTTGCTCGGCGGAAGGTGGCAGTACTTCACGCCTCCATCGCAGATAAGCGCCTCGACTTTTTGCATCAGCTCTCGACCCGCATCATCCGCGAAAACCAAACGGTGGTGCTGGAAGACCTGAATGTGTCGGGGATGCTCAAAAACAAGAAGCTGGCCCGCTCGATCGCCGACGCCGGCTGGCGGCAGTTCCGCACCCTCCTGGAGGCCAAGGCCCTGCAATACGACCGCCAAGTGGTGGTCATCAACCGATGGCTGCCCACCAGTCAGGTGTGTTCAACCTGCGGACACCACGACGGCAAAAAGGAGCTGTCGATTCGGGAATGGCAGTGCCCGAGTTGCGGAGCAGTGCACGACCGCGACGTGAATGCTGCTCAAAACATCCTCGCCGCCGGACTGGCGGAGAGTCAAAACGGGCGTGGAGCCGCGCATAAGTCCACCGCTTTGGTGGCAGCAGGCTGGGAAGCGCCAACCCAACCGATCGCTGAGGCATCCCCATGCGCAGCGTAGAAGGAATCTCCACCGTTCACGGCGGGGAGGAAGTCAACAAAGCCACCATCGACCACGCCCTGCGGTTACGCAGCCTTTGGGTTGCCTGGTTTCTGTGCATGCTCTTTCATGTGCAACTGGGACTGATGCCCCTGTTCCACGGCCAGTCACCCCAGATCGAGAGTCAGCTGTCATTGAAATGGCTGCCAATGCTGTACTGGTCGATGCTGATTTACTTTCTGATTCCATTGGTGGCGATACTGCTGATTGCCTATGCCGCCAGCGACTACGTTGCACCCCAGCGATGGCGCCCCTGGCGCCGCGGGCACTTTTGGCTGAGTGTGGTGTACACGGCCACCAATATTCCCCACCTATTAGCCGACATTCTGGTACCGGATTCCCGCACCGATCAGGTACTGCTGATGGCTTTCATGGTGATGCTGGGACTGTTGATCAACCTGGAAGGCTGGCGTTGGTGGCGTGGGGCTTGAGGCGAGAGCCCAGGTGATGGACGGCGTGGAGTACCACGCCCCAGATCAACAAATCCGGGTCGCCCGCTGCCAGGGGGATCGGCGGCAGGGCCGGATCGGCCGCCTCCAGGCACCAGCCGATGCCGGCCAGGTTCCGGGTCAAGCGACGCAGGGAGAAGCGTCCCGCGTGCACCGCCACCACCACAGAACCAGACCGGGGCCCCAGGCTGCGATCAATGATCAACAAGTCGCCGTGATGAATGCCGGCGGCGGCCATCGCATCGCCATTCACCCGCATCAAAAACGTGGAGGCGGGGCGGGGCATCAGCAAGCGATTGAGGTCGATGGCGGCCTCTTCGTAGTCGGCGGCGGGGCTGGGGAATCCCGTCGATGACGACTCACCGGCCCGGGGCGGCCGCGCCGATGGCGCCGGCAGCTCATCGGGCTGAAACCATTCATCGGGCTGGAACCATGTCAGGTCACCCATCTCACGCCCCCCATCTCAGGCGCCCCATCCCAGTCGCCATGCCAGATCCCCCCAATAGCCGCCCTCCAACGGCCAGAGCCGCAACGCGACCTAGATAGTACAAATAAACTGGTTGCTTTGCTGGGGCGTCAGTCGCCGCAGCCCCGGCGCACCACCTCCTGGCGCAGGGCGTCGAGCTCCGGGTCGCGGGGCGCGGCGGCGTGAAATAGCAGCGACCAGGCCAGGGCGACGTCATTGGCCACCAGGGCCGCATCGATGGCTGCGATCCAGGCGGCTGGCTGACGCCCCAGGTTGCCGATCAGATTGGCCGCGGCCCGCATGCGGTCGGGGGCGGCACCGATCAGCTCCACCTGGGCAAACGCCCCCGCGGGGGCCAGTAGCGGTCGCAGCCGCAAGGTGAGGGACTCACCGGCGGCAATCGGTGCCACGGGCCAGGCCAACGTCCCCCGGATCGGGCGAGAGGCACTCGCCTGGCGATGCCACACCAGCCGCCCACCCCGCTCGATGCGCAGCTCCTGCAGCGGCTCCACCACCACCAACTGGGGATCGGATACCGGCACCACACCACGGGCGTTGCCCTGATCGATCGCTTCCACCCGCGGTGCCACCACGCATACCGCCACCGGCTGCTCCGGTCGCTTGATGGCCGCCACCGACTGGATCTCCCGCAATGGGATCCCCCGCAATGGAATCGCCCGCAATGGAGTTGCTCGTATGGGGATCAGCAGCAGCAGAGCCAGCAGCAGCGGGCGCGGATCAACCGGCAAGAGCCACCATCCCCGGGGAGGCTTTGTCTTCAGACATAAAGCTATAAGCCATAACACCGCCGCAAAAAATACCGCCCAAGCGGGCGAGCAACGGGGGAGATGACATCAACAGGCTGGGTGGCAAGAGCTCACAATGCCAGGCCGACAGGTTGGAATGGACCCCAGATCGTCAGGTCAACAAACTGGAGCTGACCAATAAATTCGCAGGGGGCCGGCTACCAGTCTCCTCCAGGGACAACAGCCGGTCCTACAGGGACAACAGCCAGTGGCCCAGGGACAACAGCAGCTTCTGCAGAGATGACGGTCAATGAATGGTGTGGCCCCGCAGCCAGTGATGCTGGGCTACAGCCAATGGTGCGGCCCCGCAGCCAGTGATGCTGGGCTACAGCCAATGGTGCGGGCAAACCAGTGATGCGGATCTACAGCTAGCGGTGCTGGGCTACAGCCAAATGGTGCAGGGCCCGCTGTTGGAGTGGAGGCCTGGGAAGACCGCTCGAAGACGTTTAAATCCCAGCCATCCCTCCAGGAGGACCATGGTCAGGCCGAGCTCAACTCGTTGCTGAGCTCATTCGCTGGCCAGGGCACCGCCGCAGCTGGAACCGCTGCCGGCCGTGCAGCCGTAGCAGTGGCGCCCCACGGCGATGGCTAGGCCACAGGGATCCCAGGCCAGCAAATCCCGCAGTTGGTGCCGCGCCGGCCGCGCTGGATCAGCGCCGAATGGTAATTGTAATTGTTGATTGAAGTCGCAGTCATAGAGGTAGCCCTGCCAATCCACACTCAGCAGTGATCGACACATCACCTGGTTGAGATTGGCGGAGCGATGGCTCGCTTCCAGCAGTTGTTGATAGGCCTCCAGTTCCCCATTGGCCCGCAGCACTGCGGCAAAGCGCTGGATCGGCATGTTGGCCAGGGCATAGAGGTGGTTGAACACCACGCCATACTCGGCCGCCAACACCCGGCGGTAGTCAGCCTCCAGGCGGGCCTGGGGCGGCGGCAGGCTGGCCCCTTGGGGGTTGAACACCAGATGCAACTCCAGGTCTGAGCCCCGCTGGCCATAGCCGAGGGCATTGAGCTGACGCAGGCCGGCGATGCTGCGCTCAAATACGCCATCGCCCCGCTGACGATCGACGTTGGTCTGCAGATAGCAGGGCAGTGAGGCCACCACCTCGACGCCCTGTTCGGCCAAAAAAGCAGCCAAATCCTCCTGGTCTGGCTCCCCGAGAATGGTGAGATTGCAGCGATCGATCACCCGCACCCCCTGACGGCGCACGGCGACCACCAACTCGCGGAACTGGGGATGCAGCTCTGGCGCGCCGCCGGTGAGATCCAGACAGGCGATGCCGCGGGCGGCCAGCACTGGAGGGATCAGGGCCAAGGTGGCCCCATCCATCATTTCGCTGCGGCTGGGACCGGCGTTCACGTGGCAGTGGCTGCAGGCCTGATTGCAGCGATAGCCGAGGTTCACCTGCAGGGTGGTGAGGCTGCCGCGCCGCAGCGGCGGAAACATCGCAGCCGACAAAACTGGAGCTTGCTCCACCGCAGCCTGCTCGGGTGGCTGTTCCTCGATCAATTGCTGTTGGATCAATGGCTGCTCGATCAATCGCTGCTCGATCGATGGCTGTTGGACCAATGGCTGTTCTGGCGGTGCCTGCCCTGGCAATGCCTGCTCAGCAAGCGCTGGAGACTGGGGGATCACAAGCTGCGAAGCATGGGGGTGTGGGTTGCAATCTGAAGGCTCGGTTCAGCGACGCTAATTGTCTTGCCACCTGGGCCACGCCAAGGGGCAAGAACTGTCAAGCCCACATCCAATGCATTGGCCACCTGCAGCCACTTGCATTGACCACCTGCATTGGCCACCGAGGCGGCCTAAATACATCAATAAGCTACGTGGGTGAATTACGTGGATAAATTGTATCGATCGTCAGGATGGCCTAAATGCATTAGTGGGCTGCACTGGTGAATTGCGCAAGTGAATTGTATCGGTCATCGGGATGGCCTAAATGCGTCCATGAGCCGCGTGGGCAATTGAATTTATAACGTGGGCAATTGCATTTATAAATTGCATCGGCGAAACAGATTGCCGTGACAAGATGGACGCCGTAGGGGGTGCCCTCCTGGGTCGCCAGTTTGAACCCTTGCGCTCCAGCGCCCACCAATTGCGCCGCCATGGCAGACCTGCTGATTATCGCCGCCAGCAACGGCAAAAACCTGCAGCTTGCCGAGCGCTTCGCGGCGGCGGCTCGTGCACAGGGCCTCAGCGGCGAGGTGCTGGATCTGACGGCCGTGGCCCTGCCCCTGTTCACGCCTCGAGCCATGGCCGCCGGCAGCCCGCCCGCCCTGGCGGAGCTGCAGGCCCAGCTGGGCGCCGCGCCCCGCTGGGTGATCTGCGCCCCGGAGTACAACGGCTCGATCCCGCCGGTGCTCACCAGCGCCATCGCCTGGCTGTCGGTGCAAGGAAACGACTTTCGCGCCCTGTTCAACAGCCGATCGATCGCCATCGCCAGCCACTCCGGCGGTGGCGGCCACACCTTGATGGTGGCCCTGCGGCTGCAGTTGGCCCATCTGGGCGCCCACGTGGTGGGGCGCCAACTGGTGAGCACGGCCGCCAATCCCGCCAAGGATGAATCGATCGCCGACCTGGTGCTCCGGCTCAGCCAACTGGCCGAGGCGCCGGCCTAGGCCGCCATCATCGTCATTGTTAACGGGAGCCCAGGATGAACGCCAACCCTGCCACCCAGCGCGACGCCAGCAGCGCCCGCCAGCTCCTGCACCGACCGGCCGCCGCCCGCTTCCACAGCCAACTGGACTGGCTGGACAGCTGGCACAGCTTTAGCTTCGCCGACCACTTCGACCCGGCCTGGATGGGCTTTGGGCCCCTGCGGGCAATCAACGACGACACGATCGGCGCCGGCTGCGGCTTTGGCCTGCACCCCCACCGGGACATGGAAATCGTGACCGTGATGGTGGCGGGCCAGATCGACCACTGCGACTCCTTGGGCCATAGGGAGGTGCTGCGGGCCGGCGAGCTGCAGTGGATGAGCGCCGGCAGCGGCGTGGTGCACAGCGAGATCAACGGCGGGGATAGAGCCTGCAGGCTGCTGCAGATTTGGATCGAACCCAGCCAGACCGGCCAGCCGCCCGCCTATGGGCAGAAGACCTTTGCCATCGGCCCAGACTGGACGCCACTGCTGGATCCCAGCGGCGTCGGCGGCGCGCTGGCCATTCGGCGGCCAGTAAAACTGTGGCGCGCCCAGCCCAGGGCTGGCAGCTGCCTGGAGCTGCGGATCAGCAGTGGTTGCCAGGGCTGGCTGCAGCTGATCGACGGCAATGGCAGCTTGCACTTAAGTGATGGCAGTGCCGCAGCAGCGCCGCCCCAGCTGCAACGGGGCGACGGCTGCGGCTTCGGATCGACGGCGCTGGATCGGTTCACGGCCGGCCCCGACGGAGCTGATCTACTGCTGTTTGAGCTGCGCTGAAGCCGGTAGGACGGCTAATGAGCCGTTGCCATCGCAGCATGGGTCGTCAACCAGTCGCAGGCAGTCGATGCTGGAACCCCCCCGCGGTTATCGCACGCTGGCCTGGATTGGCCTAGCTGCCAACATCCTCTCGATTCCCCTGGGTGTCCTGGCCGTGGTGGGAGATCCCCACTGGCGCATCGCCAACCTAGTGGTGGGGTCGGCGGCTGTGCTGCCCACGGCGGCGGTGGGCATCGTGGCCTGCGTGGCCCTGCTGCAGTGGCGGGCTTGGGGCCAAATTCTGGCAATCGTGGCGCTGTCGCTGAGCCTGGCGGTGAGCTTGCCCTATGGCATCGTGCGCCTGGTGCTGGTGAACGAGGGTCGGGGGGCCACCGCCCTGGCCTCCACCCTGCTGTGGATCGCCAATGTGGCAGTGCTGGTTTTCTGGTGTCGCCCATCCATTCGCCGCTACCTCACCTGAGGCCCTGGCCCAATCTCCAGTTCTCAGCAGGCCGGAGCCAAGTTTGAGATCAGCCGCCGGGCCAACTCCGAGCCGCATCCACTGAGTCTAAGGCCAGGGGGCTGACGGGGACCATAAGACACGCTTACCCCACCTCCTCAACGCCATCCACTATAGACATCATCCACTATAGACATCACAAAACAAAGACACCATCCGCTATGGACATCATCCATCGTCGACATCGCCCACCATCGATACCAACTGGTATCTATATCGCCCAGCGCCATGACGAAAACGCCATAACTGTGAAGCCAGCTTGGCGACATCCACTAGGCAACATCTACTGGGGAGGCTTTGAAATGCCCAAGTCATGGCCAGTCGACTGTTGAAGCAGGACGGATGCCACAGGGGTTCTTGGCTGGCATGATCACGGGAATAGCGTTTTGCAGGGGTTCCCTAGGCAGCATCTACTGGGCGGCACCCACTTGATGACAGCTACTTGGCGACATTCGCTAGGCAACATCAACTTGATTACACCATGGCGACAATGCCATGGCTGTAGCGCCATGGCGATAACATCAACATGGCAAAAACATTGCTGGAATAGCGCAATAGCAGCATGAGCGACATGGTAAAACCATCGCAACTATGGCGCAATGGCAGTATCTACAACTGCGCAACAACTTCATGGCAACTCAAAAAACAAATTTTACTGGGCTCACAGCGCGAGAGGCATTGCGAGGACTGGCTTGCTCTTGACTTGCGGGGGCGAGATGGGCAATTGGGATGGGCAATTTTGCTCAGTACCCTGCCATCGCCATGCGTGAAGTATTGAACTATTTTAATTGTGACTGATTTGCCTAGGCAAAATGGCGATCTTTCGAGGGTTCTTTATTCGCAATGAAGTCGTAATGACAACGCCAGCTAGGCAGCGCCAACACACTGTTCTATGTGTCCAGGGAATCTCTGGGCAGCTATTGCCGGGACTGCCGGGAGGGCTGGGTGGCCCGGCCCGTGGATCCCACGGCTGAAAGCCGGCTAACTGTCGATTTTCCAGGGCTCTGCCAGGCCCTGCGGAACAACTGTAAAACGTTGCGAAAAATACAGAAGTTACCAAACAACACGAAAATGTTTCAGAAATACACGAACGCGCAGCCAAACAGCGCCAAGATGTTGTGGAGGTGACAGTTCCCAGCTGGCACATCAGCGAGAATCGTCCGATGCCAACTCAACAACGCAACAGCTTTGCCATGGCCTACGAGCGCCAGTACCGACTGGTGAATGGACAGGGGGAACCTCACCCGGTACTCGACGACCTGTACGAGTCGATGGAATCCGCCTGGAGCGAAGCCACCAGCTGGTGGAGCCAGGAAATTGGCACGGCCCAGGGGCCGATGGAGATCGGAGTGGAGGTGAGCACGGCCTGCGGCGGCTGGCGCACCCTTCGCCATCCAGGCCGCTGAGGCTCGGCTGCTCGGCTCCCCGGGCCGCTGCTGAGGACAGGCTCCCCAGTGCCCTGAAGCCCCGGCGCCCAGGCCACGCTCAGGCCCGGCGTCGAGGCCACTCAGGTCCCCGCGTCCAGGCCCCAGAACGTCAGAGCCAGCCAGAACGTCAGAGCAGGTCGCTCAAGCCATAGATGCGCAGCGTGCCGTAGCCCAGGGGCACTGGGCTCGGATTCGGGCCCGCCGGGAAGCCGGTCACCTGAAACATGTAGGTGTCGGACTGGGAGGGGTTGTACCAGGGCTTGAGCATCACGGTGACCGTGCGGCCCGGTGCGATCGGCTCGGGGAAGCGGACGCTGAAGCGGCGGCTGGCCGTATCAAAGCTGGCCGTCACCGGCACCCGGGCGCCGGCCCGGCGGGGCCGACCCAAAAATGCCTGGGTGCGCTCCACCAGGAAGGGAAACTGCCAGTCGGCACCTCTGGTCTGCTGGATCGTCAGCTCCCCCAGGGAGGCCCCGGCATCCGCCGCCAGCTCCACGGTGAAGAAGTACTCGGCTGCAGGATCGCCCACCGTGGTGGTGTAGCTGACCAGGTCCACCTTCCAGGGCGGTCGCTGAAAGTAGGTGGCGCCTCTCAGCTCAAGGGCGCTGGCCGCCGGTGGCGGGCTCGCCACCAGGGCGGGCCCCAGCAGCAACCCGCCCGCCAGACAGCCAAATCCCAGCCGCCCCAGCAGCTTGCCAGCCGCCAACCGCCCCCGCCAGGTTTGAGGCTGGAGCGCCTGGAGTTGTGGCCGATGGGGGAACGCCATGAAAGCTGACCGCAGCTGCAGCCAGGCTAGAGACGGGGGCCTGCGGCGCCAGCGGCAGAACTAGCCCCAGATCGTGCCAGCCGGAGCCCCGGCCAGAGCTCCAGAGCGAGCGGCAGCCAGGAAGGCCTGGCGATCCTGATCGCGGCGGTGCTGGCTGGGAATTGGAGGCCCGGAGGCGCCCGGGTCGGTCGGATCCAAAAGGGCGGTGCTCTCCAGGGCTTGGCGCAATTTGCGGGCTGCATGCAAGGGCATGTCGCGGGGCACGGAGATGCGATCTCGCAGTGCCCGCAGGGCCGCCGCCGTGCCGGCGGGGGGGGCCAGGGGGGTGCCGGTGGCCAGCAGGGTGAGGGCGCAGCGCAGCGCCAAATCGAAGCTCTCCATCGCCTGCGGCTGGCGGGCCAGCAGCGGCCCCCGGTGCTTTACCAGCCGTTGGATGGCCACCAGTGCCGCATCGGCTGGCTCGGGCTGGGAGGTTTCCGGATCGGCCTGCCCCGCCGCCGCGATGGGCCAGGGGCCCCGGTCGATGCGGGCCGCCAAATTCTGCTGCTCTGAACCGCCACTGGCCTGGCAGCCCCCCAGCTGGGGCGGCAGGTCGTGGGCGTGGGTATGAAAATCGCTCTGGCTGCCGAGGTAGCTGGGGCGCCGCTCCAGGGCCGCGAACCAGCGCTCGATGGCGGGATGCTCGCGCCGCAGCAGATAGCCCTTGTAGTAGGCCAGTGAAGCGTTGATTCGCTCCATAAAAGGCACAAAAATCAGATCCGCCGTGCCCAGCTCTGCCCCCGGGAAGAAGGGGCCGCCCCCGGCGGCCAGGGCCTGCTCCACGGCGTTGGCGCGCTGGCGGAACTGCTGCCGCGGGCGACTGTCGTCAGCGCCGGCAGAGGGGCTGCAAAGCCACTGGCACCAGGCGCGAAACAGCTGCCGCTCCAGCTGGCGCAGCGGCTGCAGCTGGGGGTCGTTGAGATAGCTACCCAGGGGGCCAAAGTTCTGCTCCAGGGCTTCGAGGATGCGATCGCTCTCGGTGATCAGGCGTCCATCCAGCTCCAGGGCCGGCAGCATGCCGGAGGGCACCAGCTGGCGATACCAGGGCTCCTTGTCGCCGTAGCACATCATCGTCACTTTGCGGATCCGGTAGGGGATCCGCCGCTCCTCCAGCCACAGCCACACCTTTTGGCAGTAGGGGCACCAGGCGTGGTGATCGCGGTACAGGGTTACGCGCACCGCCTCCTCTGGCTGGCCGAACAGGCGCAGCTGGGCCTGGGCATTGCAGGGGCCGTTCACCCGGTCGAGCTCCGGGGCCGCGAGGGCCGCCAGTTGCTCCCAGCTCAGGGCGGTGGCAGACATGGCAGAACGGCGCTCAGTCCGAGTAATCCTGGCGCGGCTCGCGCAGAAGAGGGCCTGGCGCGGCTCGCGCAGAAGAGGGCAGCTGCCTAGGGTGCCGGCTGGCATTTGTGTAACGGCAATTCCCATGTTTGACGCCTTCACGAAGGTGGTAGCCCAGGCCGATGCCCGGGGCGAATTCCTCAGCGCCGGTCAGATCGACGCCCTCGCGGCGATGGTTGCTGACAGCAACAAGCGCATGGACACCGTGAATCGGATCACCTCCAACGCTTCCAAGATCGTCACCAACGCCGCTCGCGATCTGTTCGATCAACAGCCCGCCTTGATCGCCCCCGGCGGCAACGCCTACACCCATCGCCGCATGGCCGCCTGCCTGCGCGACATGGAGATCATCCTGCGCTACGTCACCTACGCCGTGTTCACCGGCGATGCCTCCGTGCTGGAAGATCGCTGCCTGAACGGCCTGCGCGAGACCTACCTGGCCCTCGGCGTGCCCGGCGCTTCCGTGGCTGAAGGCGTGCGCAAGATGAAGGACGCCGCCATCTCGATCGCCAACGATCGCAACAGCATCACCCCCGGCGACTGCTCCGCTTTGATGAGCGAAGTCGGCACCTACTTCGATCGCGCCGCCGCCGCTGTTGGCTGATTGGCTGATCGGCTGATCGGCTGATCGACCATCTCGAACCGGTCCCGGGGGGGGCTATCCAGGGCCCCAGTTTTGAGGAGCCCCCCTTTACTGAGGAGCAACCTGTTCTGAGGAGCAATCAGTGCTGAGGAGCCGCCAGTCCCAGGGGACCGGCGGCTTTTAGCGGGGCCTCACACCAGCCGCGAACCGGAGGCCCGCAGCCGCTGGGCGGGATCGAACAGCGAGGCGATCGTGCGGATCAGCCAACGGCCCTGGTCGGTGACACGGATCTCGCCGCCGGCCTGCAGTTTCACCAGCCCATCGGCCTCCATTGCCCGCAGGTCGAGCCACTCGGTGGCGAACCGCAGCGGATCCACCTGCTCCTCAAAGCGGCACATCAAGTTGCGGATGATGGAGCGGCGCTCCAGCAACTCCGGGTCGCTCACCACCAGGCCCCGCTCCACCGGCAGCCGCCCCGCTTCCAGGGCTTGGCCGTAGGCCTTGAGCTGGCGCAGGTTCTGGCTGAACAGATGGAGAAACTGGCTGATGGCCGTCACCCCCACGCCCAGCAGTTCCAGCTCGCCGCCGGTGGTGTATCCCTGGAAGTTGCGGTGCAGGGTGCCCTGCCGGGCCGCCTCGGCCAGGGCATCTCCCCGCAGAGCGTAGTGATCCATGCCGATGGCGTCGTAGCCGCCGGCCATCAGGCGGTGCTGGGCGTCCTGCAGCATCAGCAGCCGCTGGGGTTGGCCGGGCAGATCAGCGGCGGCGATCTTGCGCTGCAGCGGCAACTGCTCCGGCAGGTAGGCGAAGGAGAACAGGGCGATGCGATCGGGCCGCAGCTGCTGCACCAGCTCCAGGGTGGCGGCGAAGCGCTCGGGGGTCTGGCGGGGCAAACCGCAGATCAGATCCACGTTCACCGAGGCGAAGTCGGCCTGCCGCAGCCAATCCATCACCCGCCGCAGCTGTTCGGCTGGCACCACCGGTTCACGGCCGCCTGCACGTCGGGATCGGCGTCCTGGATGCCGAAGCTGACCCGGTTGAAGCCCAGCCGCCGCAGGCTGAGAACCACGTCGCGGCTGAGGAATTCTGGATTCAGCTCGATCGAGGCCTCCAGATCTCTGTCCAGATCGAAGTTGCGTTCGATCTGGCCCCACAGCTGGGCCATTTCAGCTGTGGTGAGGTAGTTGGGGGTGCCACCGCCCCAGTGCAGCTGCGCCAGGCTGCGCTTGCTGCCCGATGCCCTCGCCACCAAAGCCAGCTCCTTGGCCAGGGCCTCCAGGTAGGGGAGCACCACTTTTGAGCCGGCCTGGGTGGTGATGCGGCTGCAACCGCAGTACCAGCAGGCATGCCGGCAGAAGGGCAAGTGCACGTAGAGCGATAGCGGCGCCTTGGTGGGGCGGGCCAGCTGGGCCGCCAGATCGTCAGGGCCTACGCCGTCGTGGAAGGCGGCGGCCGTGGGGAAGCTGGTGTAGCGGGGAACGGGCTTGTCGTACTTGAGCAGCAGCTCCAGGCAGTCGGGCCGGCTGGCGGGGGTAACGGTCATCGAACTTGGCGGTGAGCTGGAGGGAAAACGACGTAGAGGCGACGTAGATGCGACGTAGATGCGACAGAGAGCGACCCTGGGGCAACGAAACCCCGGGACCGCGAAACCTCGGGACAGCGGGCAGCGACTGGGTGGAGATCAGCTGAGCTGGGCCAGTTCCGCCAGCAACTGTTGGGTGGCGTGGAAGGCGACCTCGCTCTCGGCCAGCAGCTCCTCCTCCTCGGCGTCGGAGAGCTCCAGGGCTTCGTAGCCGTCGTGGAGCTGCTGCTTGAGTTCGGCGATCGGCGCCGAGAAGAGCCAAAAATCGAGAGCGGGCAAACCGTGGGCCGCCAGGATTGCGCCGGCCCGCTGCGCCAGTTGCTGACCGCCGGAGAGGTCGCCGCCGTAGCGCACGTAGACGTGGGCCAGCAATCGGTGGGGGGCTTGCCGGGCCAGGCCGTCCAGCCGCTCCAGCCAGGCGGCGGCGGCGGCCGAGGGGGGCGTGGCCGGAAGCGCCGCCAGGCGGGCGCAATCGCGATCCAGTCCCGGGCGCCGGGCCAGGGCCGCCCAGGGAATTTGATGGGCGCCCAGGGCCGAGGCCAGCGCTGGAGCCCGCTCCTCCAACAGGGCATAGGCGGGGGCCAGGGCGCGGATCAGGGCCGCCAGTTGCAGCGGCGTGGCCTCGCCGGCGAGCAGGGAGCGGGGGAAGGCCATGCCCTCCGCCTGGTGGTGCGCCTTGCCAATGCGGCCATGCAGGCGGCGCAACCGCGGGCCGAGGCCGGGGCGGCGGACCCCGTCTTCGGCAGAGGCGTGATCCGAGATGGAAGCAGCGGGAACGATGGTCACGGGCGTGGACATGGCGAGAGAAGCGAAGAGACGAAGGGGAAGCGAGGGGAGCGGGAGCGGGAGAGCACGAATACGCAGTATAACATTAGTGTTGTTACAAGCTTCTTGATCGCCATTTCTTCGCCCTTCGACGGCCATGGTCCGTGCACCATTTCCACCCCCTGTCTCCCTGCTGCCGTTGGCCCAGGAGCCCGGGGCGTTGATACGGCTGTGGGCAGCTCAGTGGCTGGCCCTTCAGTGGCTGGCCTTGCGGCAGTGGATTCGCTCGCGGGGGAAGCTCGTCAGGCCACGGCTCCGGCCGCGCCGCTGGCCTGCTGGCCCGGCAGCATCGGCTGGCTGAACTGGCGCAGCAGCAGAGCGCCGAAGCGCAACTGCAAGCCAAGTTTGCGCAGGCCCTGGCCGGCGGCTCCGGCGGCCTGAATCGCCCGGAAGGTATCCACGATTTGATCGCGCAGGGCCAGGTAGCGGCTGCTGTCGAGATCGAACACCCAGGGAAAGGCGCGGCCGGCGGTGCGGTTGGTCTGGCGCATCACCTCCGCATCAAAGTGGGCCGGATCCATGCCGAGAATCCGGTAGAAATTTCCCCGCTCACCCACCGTGAGGCTGTGGGTGAGGAACACGCTCCACAGAAAGAAGCGACTGAGTAACCGCCCGCGCAGCCCGCGCTTTAGCTGGGGCCAGCAGCGAATCAGCAGGTTGAAGATGTCGCCGTGGCGGTTCTCGTCCTGACACCAGGGTTCAAAGAAATCGAACAGCGGCGCGAAGCCATTCTCTGGATGGGCCTTGAGGTGCCGATCGATCAGGATGTAGCGCCAGTAGCCGATCTTCTCGGATAGATACACTGAATAGAGCACCCAGCTCAGCGGGAACCAGATAACCGGGCGCTTGCTGCTCAGGCTGGGCAGATCGATGCTGATGCCCTCGGCCACCAGGGCCCGGTTGAGGAAGCCGGCATGGCGGGCCTCATCTCGGGCCATCAGTTGGAACAGTCTTCCCAGCTCCTGCCGCCGGGCCTGGAACAGGCGGCGGGAGAGCTCCTTGAACAGCAGGAAACCCGAGAACTCCGAAACGCAGGAACGCACCAGATAGCTCTCGTAGGCCTGCTTCTCCCCGGGCGAGAGGGCCTGTAACCGATCCAGGGGCGCCTGACGATCGAAGTGATCGCGGTTGTAGTCGGCCTCCATCTCGGCGCGCATCGCCTCGAAGGCGGGCCGCTCCAGGTCGAGACAGGTGCGGGCGGCCTTGTCGATCTCAGTGGTGTAAAAGCGCGGGGCGAGCAGGTTTTCCCGCAGGTGCGGGGCGGCGGTGCTGGCCGGGGCGTGGGCAGGGGCGCTGGCAGGGGTCACTGGGGACATGGGGGGCAGGGCGAGGGGCAGGGGCGAGGGGATTGCTCGGCGACAGGCTCCTCAGGAGAGGGCGGAGCTGGCCAGGGGGGCATTCGTGACGCCAGACCAGCGGGCGGACGGGGCGCCACCGGCGACGAGAGGAAGACGTCGACCAGGAGAACATGGTTCCGTGTCATAACGACATCGTGATGATACGAAATCCTCAAGATGGCCTAGCGCCATTCAATTGCGATAAACTTCTCCTGTCGCCGCCTCGCCGCCCGCCGCCTGGCCCCAGCCCATCGCTTGCCGCCAAGCAGCTCACCGCCCCACCGCCAGCCTCACCCCCGCCTCGCTGCCGCTTCCCCGTCCGCTGTCAAGCCCCCCCAACGCTCCGCCAAGCAGCTCTGCGCCTCACCTCCTCCCCGCCAGCCCCAGCCCCAGCCCCAGCCCCAGCCCCAGCCCCAGCCCCAGCCCCAGCTCCTTTCCCTCCTCCCGCCTATCCATGCCCCCGTCCATACCTGCGTCGATGGAAGCCCTGGCCGAATATTTAAAAGTGTTCTCGGAGCCGAACAGGCTGGCGGTGTTGGAGGCTCTGCGCGGCGGCGCCCTGAACGTGACTGCCGTGGTGGAGAAGACCGGCCTCAGCCAGGCCCTGGTGTCCAAGCACCTCAAAATGCTCACCATCGCCGGGGTGGTGAAGCGTCAACCGGAAGGCAGCCTGGTGTTCTACGAGGTGATCGACAAGGGCGTGTTCAAGCTGCTGGGCAAGGCCGAAAAGCTGATGCTCGACGGGCGCCGTCAGCAGCTGGACGCCCTCGCCGCCATCTTCTGATGGCCAGCGACCAGCGGCCCAAGCCCCTCGACCTGCGGGAGCTGCGGGCGGCCCTGGCGGAAGGGCGACGCCACTTCCCGGGGCTGAGACTCGGCGATCTCGACGGCGTGGATCTGGATCTCAGCGACTGCGACCTACGCGGCAGCTGCTTCAAAGAGGCGCGTTTTGGGCGGGCAAGCCTGCGCCAGGCAAGCTTGGAGAGCTGCGGCTTCCAGCAGGCCCTGCTCTGGGGCGCCGACCTGTCGGGGGCCCAGGCCAAGCGCTCTTTTTGGCATGGGGCCGACCTCAGCGGCTCCCGGCTCCAGGGCGCTGATTTCAGCGGTGCCCTGCTGCACCGCACCTGCCTGCGGGGGGTGGTGGCCGCCGGCAGCCACTGGCGGGAAGCCCGGCTGGTGGAGGCCGACTTCCGCAGCGGTCTCGATCAACTCACCGATCTGGGAGGGGCCGATTTCCAGGGGGCCGATTTGAGCTTTGCCCTGCTGCAGGGCGCGCAGCTGCCCGGCGCCGACCTGCGCGGCGCCTGCCTCTACGGCACCGATCTGCGCAACGCCGACCTGCGGCAGGTGGATTTGCGGGGCTGTGACCTGGGGGACTGCGAGCTCGATGGCTGCTGGATGGAGGGAGCCCGGCTCTAAGAGTTTGGAGAAAAACCAGCCCACAAGCCAGCCCACAAGCCAGCCCACAAGCCAGTTTTCCCCAGGCATGAGCTGATTTCTGGTTCAAAAAGACGCAGCGGCGACTGTCAGATCCGTAAACAGCTAATTTTCGGCATCTTTGGCATGTCTGTAAGGCATTGGTTGAGGCCTTTTGGGCTCAGCTCTGGGCAATGGGCTGTTCATGCAGCCTCCATCACGGGCTACTCCTGCGGAGAAGGCTGCGCCAAGAGTAGGTTGCCCAGGCTTATCAGGTTGTAGGCGATCACGTGCAGGCCGAACACGGCACTCACGTTGTCCTGCCCGCGCAGTTTGAACTGGCGCAGTCCACCGAACGCCTTGCTCCAACCAAATACCTTTGCGATTCCCCGTCGGGCGTTGATCGATTTGGCGTAGCCCACGTGGCGGGTGGTAGGGCTATCGATCGCTGAGCCGCCGCTGCGGGCGGTGTTCTGGGCCACGAGCGGAGTTACGCCCAGCCGCCTCATCTCAGCCACGAACCGTTTCGTGTCGTAGTTCTTGTCGGCGCCGAGCGTTTTCTGGTGGGCACCGGCGAGGTCTGCTGCCATCTCCTACTCCTGCGGAGAAGACTGCGTCTTGGCGGCATCCGGCTCACCGGTGCCCGTGGCCTGGGTGACTTGGCAATCGACGATCAGGTCATGACGGTTCTCCATCAGCAGATAGCCTCTATAGCTGAGCTGCGCTGGATGGGCATTGGATTTGCGGGCCAGCAAAGCCTCGGGATCCGTGCTGGAGCGGTGGGTCTCGTTGCTGAGCTTGATGCCGCGAAAGTCGCCTTTTGCCCGCTTCTTGCCCTCTTTGGGAGCACCGAATCCCTCGCCAGGGCTAGGGGACTGATTTCCGAGCCGTCGTATAGACGGAGTTGTGGGATGCCTCATCATGCATCCACGACAGCTAGGCTCCTGATTTGCTAGCTTGTATTTTTCAAGAAGCCGTATTTTACAGCCTACAAGCTTTAGCGGGGGTGAATAAAAACACACTTGTTAGAGATGGAGGGGAGATTCACCACCCAGAATCAACCGATAATGCTGAAAATGCCGCATGGGATTGGCTGGATTTCTGTTCTTGACACTCAAAATAACCCCATAACTTATTGAAAGCACGCATCTGGGCTGATGTCCAGCACCAACCTTGGCGACTCAGCAAGGATATTCGCTGCAATAGCTCTTGCTTGCAGGTAGGCATGCAAGAAAGATTTAGTTGATCCAGTTCAGTGCCCCAAGGATGCGGCAAGGAAGCGAGAAGAGCGTTAGATTTAAGCATGAACAGACCCAATTTGACGTGGCTATCAGCCATTTTGGAATAGAAAGATGCACTCATCAGTTTACCGCAAAATAAGTGCCGCATATCGCTGTAAATCTGAGCAGAGAGTGATGTATACAGTGAACCACTTAAAACTCTATGGCACTTATGATTCCTTTGGCAAGATCTTCACAAAAGCAGCCTCTCAGCGCTCAAAGATCAAAGTCTTGCTTCTCATTTCAAATGTTGCATCTGGAGAAACCCGATGAATGACCGTTTGCGTGTACTTCAACGTCAGCCACGACGAATTTCAATCACACTTAGTTATCACGTGCACGAAGCGCTTCTTAGTCGCTCAGAGGAGGAAGGACGCTCCGTTTCGAACCTGTGTGCCTTTCTACTTGAAGATGCTCTTCGAGATACCAATCGAAGCCTCAATCTTGGCCAACATACGCAACAACCTATCAGCAATCTTGGTCAATTACAACGAAGTGCTCAAGCCAATGGCCACAAAATTGCGCCACCAATGCTACGGCAGCCTCCCCAACACTAAAACCAAGATGCAATACTTGCCGAGAGCATTAGGCTTAAAAGACAAAGAAATTTGCAATTAAATTTTTACATCACTCCAGAATAAGCATTAAAATTAAAAATAAATTAAATCATTATAAAGCGCAACGACGGCAAAATGTGGACACGAAAAGTAAGATTAAGCATTTAGTGGCAACATTAATGGTTAAGCAAAATGCTATGCGATAATTAAGTAAAAATGTTGTGCGCAAACGAGACTTTGTCTCATCGCCCCCTAGCTTCTTAGCGGCTCTGGAACATCACAGAATGAAACAAGCTGGTCAAGAAAATTTTGACCAGTATGCACCAAAAATGGATAATTAAAATTGCTTACAAGCAAATAATATCAATAATTGTCAAATAAAAGAGTAAATATTTGATCGGAGCTTGCCTGCTAAAGCCACCAATAAATTATCGAAACAAGAGGGGGCTCTGGCTGGCCTCCCATGAAGTGGTGTAACTTCCCCGGCGTAGCCGGGGTGGGCCGCGCACCTCAGGCGACTGGCTCCGGCTGGCGTTGCAATGGGTGGGCAGGCCCGTTTCCGTGGTTCGAGTACCACCTCAACCAGACGAACCATGCCCAAGACACATTTTGCCGCACCTGAGTTGGCCTCGCTACTGGATAGCAGCACTGCCGGGGAGCTGATCATCGAGCTGGCCCGTCATGGCCTGCAGCAGCTAATCGAGCTGGAGGTCGCCGCCGTACTTGGTGCCGATCGCCACGAGCGCAGCGAAGAGCGGCTCGGCTACCGCAACGGTTACAGGTTGCGCAGTCTGACCACCCAGCTGGGCGACATCGATCTGTTGATCCCCCTAGAGCAAAGGTCTTCCGCTTGCGGTAACTGCGGACCGGCAGCTTCCTGCCCTCGATCATCGAGCCCCGCCGCCGGGTGGACCAGGCCCTCTTGATTCGGCCTCTGCAGGAGACCGGCTACGCCTACGCCTACGCCTACGTCTACATGGAAGCGACCTACCTCCACGGCAGGCTGGGCAAGTCCCTGCAGGTCTGCTCGCGGGCTGTCGTCGTCGCCATGGGCGTCAATGCCGACTGCTGCCGTGAGCTCCTTGGCGCTCGGTGTTCGCCCAGGAGAACGCAGGCCAGATCCTCAGCCGATTGGATAACCTGGCCGCCTCGCTGGCTGAGCGCTTCCCCAAGGCCACAGAGCTCAGGAACGAGGCCAGAGAAGACGTGCTGGCCTACTCCTGCGGAGAAGACTTCGTCTACTATCAGCTCCCGCAGCAGCACTGGAAAAAGGTCTGGAGCACCAACCTGCTGGAACGGGTCAATGTCGCACCGAGAGATGAGCTCTGCGAAGCGGACCATAAAGGGCCGGTTCAGGATAGTCGGTATCTTCACAAATCACGCGGCGATTACACGCCTGGTGGGCGCGGTGTTGCTGGAGCATGACGAGCGCTGGCAGCTGGAGGGCCGCCACATGTTCTCCGCCGAAAGCATGGCCGTCATCCCGGAGCTGGAGGATCTGCCGGCCCTGCTCACCCCCGCATTAGAGGTGCAACACCCAGTACCCGGGCGGTGCTGTAACCCCTGAGCCGCACAGAGCTCTCACGCTCACAACACAATTGAAATCGAACGAGAGACTTGACAAGTCAATCGTCTCGTTTCAACGTGGAGCAATGAGGGGCATCTGCACCTCCGGAATGACAGCTCGTCATTCCAACCTGTTCACCCTCTGATCAGGGCATTCGGGCCTGGGGGTTTACACCACGCAAAGGGACGCTGCCCCGCCTCTGCGGTGTCGCGCTCGGGCGGGCGCTTGAATTTGAATGAATTCGGATCCCTGCCTGGAGTTCGCGGCGATGGTTGAGGGCCTAAGGATGGTTGAGGGCCCGGGGATTGGCGCTGACAAAGCCTTGGGCGGCCGAGCGGGCTGGCGCTTCTGGATCGATCGGGGCGGCACCTTCACCGACGTCGTCGGTCGCTCGGGCGACGGCCAGCTGGTGGTGCGCAAGGTGTTGTCGGTGCAACCTGGCCTGGCCGGCGATCCGGCGGTGGCCGCCATCCGCGAGCTGCTGGGACTGGATGGAAATCAGGCGATCCCGGCGGGTTTGATCGCGGAACTGCGCCTCGGCACCACCGTGGCCACCAACGTCCTGTTGGAGCGGCGCGGCGAGCCGGTGTTGCTGCTGATCAACCGGGGGTTTGCCGATCTGCTGGCCATCGGCGACCAGCACCGGCCAGACATCTTTGCGCTCCAGATCCGCCGGCCCCGGCCGCTGCGGGTGCGGGCCCTGGAGGTGGCGGGGCGGCTGGCGGCCGACGGCACCGAGCTCGAACCCCTGGGCCTCGATGGCCAACTGGCGACCGAGCTGCGGCGGGCCCTGGCAGAGGGCTACCGCAGTGTTGCCGTGGCCCTGTTGCACAGCTATCGCAATCCCAGCCAGGAGCTGGCCTTGGAGCGCTGGCTGAACGGGCAGGGAGTGGCCCATGTGGCGCTTTCCCACCGGCTCAGTGGCCAACCCCGGCTGGTGCCCCGCGGCCACACAGCTCTGGTGGAGGCGGCGGTGGCGCCAATTTTGCGCGCCTATTTAGATAATTTGCAGCTGGCTCTCGGTGCCGCCACCCCCCTGCGGGTGATGCGTTCCAGCGGCTCTCTAGCACCGCCAGCCCAACTGCACGCCAAGGACACGATCCTTTCGGGTCCCGCCGGCGGCATGGTGGGGGCGGTGGCGGTGGCCCGCCAAGCACTGCTGGCTGATGGTTGCGCCGCCCTGCCGCCGATCGTGGGTTTCGACATGGGCGGCACCTCCACCGATGTGTTCCACTTCGATCCCAGCAGGGGCGACGCGGCCTGGGAGCGCAGCGCTGAAACCGAAATCGCCGGCTTGAGATTGCAGGCGCCGATGCTGCCTGTGCATACGGTGGCCGCCGGCGGCGGTTCGATCATTGGTTTCGATGGCGAGCGGCTGCGGGTGGGGCCCGAATCCGCCGGCGCCGATCCAGGTCCCGCCGCCTATCGGCGGGGCGGGCCGGCCACGATCACCGATGCCAACCTGCTGCTGGGGCGGCTGCCAGCCCAAGCCCTGCCGGCGGTATTTGGCCCTGAGGGCGATCAGCCACCAGATCTGGAGGCGGTGCGACAGCGCTTCTCGGCCCTGGCCGGCGCCCTTAGCAGCGCCACGGCCAGCGCCACGGACCAGTCCTACCTTGCCCCCACACCGGAACAGGTGGCGGAGGGCGCCCTCTGCATCGCCAGCGAGCGGATGGCCGAGGCGATGCGGCGCATCTCGATTCAGCGTGGCCATGACATCCGCGCCGCCCTGCTGGTGAGCTACGGCGCCGCCGCCGGCCAGCACGCCTGTCGGCTGGCGGAGCTGCTGGGGATTCGCCGGGTGCTGCTGCATCCCTTGGCCGGGGTGCTGTCGGCCTACGGCATCGGCATGGCGGAGCAGCGCCAGTTGCGGGAGCGGGCGGTGCGGGCGCCGCTGGCGGTGGCCCAGGTGCCAGCCCTGGAGGCCCTGCGCGATCAGCTGGCGGCGGAGGCCACGGCGGCCCTGCGGGCGGCGGGGGATTTAGGGCCCCAGCAGCAGCCCCGGCTGGGGATTGGCCTGGAGCTGCGCTATCCCGGCAGTGAGCGGGGGCTGGAATTGTCATGGCCCAAGCAACAGGGTGAGCCGGAGGCCCTGGTGGCAGCGTTACAGCGGGAATTTGTAGATAGCCACCGGCTGCGCTATGGCTATGTGCCTGCAGACCAGCAGCTGGTGGTGGAGCGGCTGTTGGTGGAGGCGTCCCTAGACACCGCCATCGACACCGTCGGGGATGCCGCCCTGGAGGGGGCAGTGAACCCAGCGGTAGAAGGTGATTGGCTCAAGGCTTTTCATAAGGCTCATCCCGGCTGTTTAGCCCAGGATTCCTTTAGTCAAGCCCCCCACCATGGTCCCATGGTTGAGCGGCTGGCTGGCCAAAGCCCCGATCAGCCGTCTGGGCAATCAATTGACCAGCAGGTGCTCACCACACCGGTGTGGCTACCCCAGGCCACCGCCGTTGACCCAACTGGTGAGCAGCAGCGGCAGCCGGAGGGCAGTTTGCCGGCTGCTAGCAGGGGGGCCGCTACAAAAGGTGGTGACGCGAAAAGCAGTGGGGCCGCTACAAGTGGTTTCGAGACGGCCAGCAGCTGGCAAGCTGTACCCCTATGGCGGCGCGAGCAGTTGGCCCCTGCCACCCTGTTGAGGGGACCGGCGGTGGTGATTGACGTCACCACCACTTTGATGCTGGAAGCTAATTGGCAGGCCCGGGTATTGGCCGATGGCGCCCTGCTGCTGGAGCGCCAATCTGTAGCGCCGATCGTTGCGCCAACCGCTAAATATTCAGTTGATCAGATAGCCCCGAAATCGGTTCAGTCAGCTGCTGCTGGCCAGACAACTGCTGGCCAGACAGCCGCGCAGAAAGTTGACCGGGCACTTGAACAGGAAGCCACCCAGACACCCTCTCAGGCAGCCGCGCAAAAATTTGGCCCGGCAGCTGGTTATGGCTCTATTCGCTCCCGTGAGCCCCTGCTCGGTGACCAGGAGCGCGATGGGGGGCCAGACCAGGCCCCGGATCCGGTGTTGCTGGAACTGTTCAACCATCGCTTTGCCGCCATTGCCGAACAGATGGGGGTGCAGCTGCAGCAGAGCAGTCGCTCGGTGAACATCCGCGAACGCCTCGACTTTTCCTGTGCCCTATTTGATGACCAGGGCAAATTGGTGGCCAATGCTCCCCACATTCCCGTGCATCTGGGCTCGATGGGAGAGAGCGTGGTGGCCCTGTTGCAGGCCGTGGGCCGCGGCGAGCGGCCACCGCTGCGGCGCGGCGATGTGATCCTCTCCAACGATCCCTACGCCGGCGGCACCCACCTGCCAGACATCACGGCGATCACGCCGATCTTTGCGCCGTCAAAGGTAGATGTAGAGGCAAGGGCGGCGCTAGGGGCGGCTCCAAATGCGGCGCCAGAAGCGGTGGTGGAACCGCCCCTGTTCTTTGTTGCCAGCCGCGGCCATCACGCCGATGTGGGCGGCATCACCCCCGGCTCGATGCCCGCCTTCAGCACCAGCATTGAGCAGGAGGGACTGTTGCTGCGCAATGTGCCCTTTCTGGAAAATGGCGTCTTCGATCGAGGCCGTTGGCTGGCTCGCCTGGCGGCCGGCCCCCATCCGGTGCGCAACCCCGATCAGCTGCTCGCCGACCTGCAGGCCCAGGTGGCGGCAAACCGTCTCGGCGAGCGGGCCCTGCAGCAGCTGATCGCCCGGGAGGGGCTGGCGGTGGTGAAGGCATACATGGCCCATGGCCAGGCCAATGCCGCAGCAGCGGTGCGGCGGCTGTTGGCGCGCCTGAGTGATGGGGCTTTCCGCTTGGCACTCGATGACGGCAGCTGCATTCAGGTGGCCGTGAGGGTGGATCGGCAGGCCCGCCGGGCGGAGGTGGATTTCAGCGGCAGTTCGGCCCAGCAGGCCGGCAACCGCAATGCCCCCCTGGCGGTCACCAAGGCCGTGGTGCTCTACGTGTTGCGCTGTTTGGTGGCAGAGGAGATTCCGCTCAACGCCGGCTGCTTTGAGCCGATCCAGTTGATCGTGCCGCCGGGCTGTCTGCTCAATCCGCGGCCGCCAGCCGCCGTGGTGGCGGGCAATGTGGAAACCTCCCAGGCCGCCACCAACGCCCTGTTCGCCGCCCTTGGCGTGCAGGCGGCGGCCCAGGGCACGATGAACAATCTCAGCTTCGGGGACGCCGCCGCTGGAGCGGCCAGTCGCCAGTATTACGAGACCATCTGCGGCGGTACCGGGGCGGGGATCGGGGCCGATGGCCTCGGTTTTGCCGGGGAAGCGGCGGTGCAGAGCCACATGACCAATTCCCGCCTCACCGACCCGGAAATCCTCGAAGAGCGCTACCCGGTGCGGCTGGAGTGGTTTGGCCGCCGGCGGGGCAGCGGCGGCCTGGGGCGGTGGTGCGGCGGCGATGGTGTGATTCGCCAGATCCGTGCCCTGGAGGCGCTGAGCGTTTCGGTGTTGTCGAGCTGCCGCCGGGTGCCCCCCTTTGGCCTGGCGGGGGGTGGGGCCGGCGCCTGCGGCCGCAACCTGCTGCTGAAGCTGGATGGCACGGAGGAGCTGTTGCCCGGATCGTTCGAACGGCAGCTGCAGGCGGGCGAGGCCCTGCGCATCGAGACCCCCGGCGGTGGCGCCTATGGCGCTATTTCTCCAGGCCCCCTGGCAGAGCTGGCATCAACTGACCTGTCAACTGAACCGCCAGCCAAACTGCCAGCTGAGTGGCCAAGTGAGCGGTCATCGCAGGGGCAAGCCGAGCCGCCCACTGGGCCGCCCATCCAGCCGCCAGCTGCAGGTGGCGAGCAGTGAGGCCGCCAGGGAAGGCGCTGCTGGCTGGGGTGGCCCTGGGTTTGCTGGCCAGCTGGCCGGTGGTGGCGGCCCCGCCCGTCTTGCGGCAGGCTGGTGGCCAGGCGGGGACCCAGGAGTCCAGGGAAGCGGCCGTAGCCAATGTGCTGCAGGAGCGGCAGCAGCGGTTTCAGCCGGTGTGGTCAGCGCGGGGGATGGTGGCAGCCGGGGAGCCGCTGGCGGCCCAGGCGGGGGCGCGGCTGTTGGCCGCCGGGGGGAATGCGGTGGATGCGGCGGTGGCCACCAGCTTTGCCCTGGCGGTGACCCTGCCCCACTCCACCGGCATCGGCGGCGGCGGTTTTCTATTGCTCTGGCTGCCGGGCCCCTCACCGGCCGCCTCCCCGGCCCGCTCCGGCGCCTGCGCGGCGGCTGCAGCACAGGAGTTGCCCCTGGGCCGCGGTTTTGCCCTGGGCATTGATTTTCGCGAGAGCGCCCCGGCCGCGGCTAGCGCCAATTTGTTTCTCGATGGTGGCGGGGCGGTGGATCGCCGCCGCGCCACCACCAGCTTGCTGAGCACGGCGGTGCCGGGCACCGTGGCGGGCCTGGTGCTGGCCCAGCGCTGCTACGGCCGCCTGCCGCTGGAGCGGGTGCTGGCCCCGGCGATCGCCCTGGCGGGAGAAGGGGTGCCGGTGAGTAAAAACTTCAGCCAGTCGCTGGCGGCGGCGGCGCCGCTGCTGTTGCGAGATGCGGGCTCCCGGGCGCTGTTTTTTCGAGCCGATCGGGCTGGCGGCTGGCGGCCGCTGCAGCCGGGGGAGCGCTTGCGGCAGTCCCAGCTGGCCGCCAGCCTGAGGCGAATTGCGGCCGGCGGCGGGGCCGGCTTCTATCGGGGCCCCACTGCCGAGGCCCTGGTGCGGCTGATGCGTATGGGGGGCGGCCTGATCAGCGCCGCCGATCTGTTGGCCTATCGGGCCAAACCGGTGCGGCCATTGCAAATTCGCTTTCACGGCAACCAGGTGTTGGGGCTGCCACCGCCGGCTGGGGGCATCACCGTGCTGCAGCTGCTGCGGATGTTGGAGCGCTTTGATCTGGCGGCGCTGGGGGCGAACAGTGCCGCCACGCTGCACCTGATGGGCGAGGCGATGAATCTGGCCTACAGGGAGCGCAATGCCGGCCTGGGCGATGGGGCCGAGGCGCCCCAGGCCTGGAAACGCTGGCTGGCGGATGGCCCGATCCAGGCGCTGGTGGCGTCGATCGATCCGCTGCGCCATCGGCCGGCGGCCCAATTACTGGCCAGGCCTGCCCTGCTTACGGAGGGCGATGACACCACCCACGTGTCGGTGGCGGATGGCCGCGGCGGGCTGGTGGCCACCACCAGTTCGATCAATTTCAACTATGGCAATGGCATCACGGTGCCAGGAGCCGGTTTTCTGCTCAATAACCACATGGACGACTTCACCGCCAAGCCAGGCAGCGCCAATGGCTTTGGCTTGGTGCAGGGCCGGGCAAATGCCATCCGCCCTGGCCGGCGGCCGCTCAGTTCCATGGCCCCCACCCTGGTGTTTCGGCCCGATGGCAGTCCCTGGTTGGCCACCGGTAGCCCCGGCGGCAGTCGTATCGCCACCACCGTGGTGCAGGTGCTTCTCAACCGCCTGGTGCATGGCCTCAACCTGGCGGCCGCAGTGGCGGAGCCGCGCATCCATAGCCAACTGCTGCCAGATCGGCTGGAATTTGAACAGGGGCTGAATGGCGATACTCGCCGCCTTTTGCAGGGCATGGGCCATCTATTGCAACAGGCGGCTGCCATGGGGGCCGCCCAGAGCGTGGAGCTGATCCCGCCCCAGCAGGGCGGCGGCAGCTATGGGGTGACCGATGCAAGGCGCTCCTGGGCCCTGGCCCAACCGGAGGAATAGGCCAAGGCATGCTTGTTACGGGAGATTGCGCCAGCAAATTGCATAAATACATACCAAGGAAAGCCTGGAAAATCCAAGCCTCGACCGATGAAATCGCTACAAGCTCCAAACCACCATAGACAGCAAACCACTATAAGCACCAAACCGTTATGAACGCCAAACCGCCATGGCGGCAAACTGCTGTAGCGGCAAACTGCCACAGGTGCTAAACTGTTATAAGCACCACGAAAATCCCAAATCCCACCGGTTTCAAGACCCCGAGATGCATTGCAGCGGTCGAAAGCTCCACAAGCAGCCTGAGTCAAATGGTCACCTTCTCAGGGCACCCTTATGCGACCAGGCTCTTCAGTTAGCAACATCAAAGAAATCGTGATTCTCCAGGCCCTCTCCAATTATTAGCCAGGAGATATACGGATCAGCAAAACAAGTAAGCCGGCAAATAGATAAACCAGCTAAGTGATAAGACAGGAAAATAGCACAGCTGGCCACTTCGATTTGCGCCGCTGGCCATCAAAAACAAAGACGCCGATTACGTGCACCTCGAAAAAATCCCAGATCTCACCGCTCTCGTGACGCGAGAAGCGTTGCAGCGACTTGCTTGCCTCTGACTCGCAAAAGCCGAATGGGGATTTTTCTAGGTGCCCTTACTTCGCTCGCTTCTAATATATCGCAATCAACTAACTACCACTAATTGGCCGCCGCCAATTGGTAGTAGTCAATTAGCAGTAGTCAATTGGTAGTAGTCAATGCAACGTCGCCAATGTAACTCTACTAATTAGGGCTTCCTGAAAAACACCAGAGAGCGAATTAGGGACCTGGCGGTCGTGGATGCACGATGACGCCTCCCCCAGCTCCGTCTATACGACGGCTTGCAAATCAGTCCATCTGATGGCAGAAGCCTT